>JAKSPD010000019.1 GCA_024405115.1 Lachnospiraceae bacterium | reverse complement strand
GTTCGATTACGATTCATTCCGCGCCCTGGCGGGCTTGCCTGAATCTATCTCACCTTTGCGACTCAGCATGGCGGTTCCGCGCCCTGGCGGGCTTGCCCCGTCTATGCTTCCCTGCATAGGTTCGATTACGATTCATTCCGCGCCCTGGCGGGCTTGCCTGAATCTATCTCACCTAAGTCCGGGTCTTCCTACGAGATGGCCGAGTCCAACTGCGTAAACATCATCAACTACCATGTTGAATGAAACCTCACGATTCTCAACCTTTGCCCTTTCCTCGAGCTTTTCCTGATGGAACCTCTTGAGGTCCTTTGAGAAGGGAAGGTTACCTGTGTTGAGGATACGTACGGCGCCGTCATTGTCACGTGCCGGAAGCATGAGACCTGCGTTGCACTTTGCGGGTCCGAACGGGATGTCGATGACACCGGAGTTGATTGCGGCGATGGCTCCCCTGCACCAGTCACCCTCACCAAGCTCGATGGTCCTGTCAAGGATCTGACGTGTCTCTTCCATGATGACGGCCATTTCAGCTTCAAGTCTCGGGCCCTGAAGTGACTGCTCCTGAAGCATTGTGACTACCTGCTTTGTGGCACGGAGTCCTGCTGCATTTGCTTCTGCCGTGGGAACACCTGCTGCCTCGTGCGGGCTCTTCACGATACACTTTGTAGCCTTTGAAAGTGCTGCGGCTGCTGCACCCCAGCTGATAACGCCGAATGCCTTTGCCTCGTCTGCGGGGAAACCGCCCATCCACTGGTGGAGAACGGTAGTAACGTTTACATCCTTATATCCGTACTTGTCGAGATACTCATTTGTGAGGATTTCAAGTGTCCTGATGGCTGCAACGTCCTGAACGAGGTTTCCAAGCTGGCCGTAACCTACTGTGATGTTCTTAACGCCCTGCTCAGCTGCAACGATTGCCTCGATGATGGCAACTGCATGTGAGATGCAGGGAGGAACGAGTGTTCCTGTAAGAGGCCCGTAAGGCTCACGGTTGATCATTACGCCTGCGTCCTCATAGATTCCTGTAAGACGGTCGATGTACTGCCAGTCATACATGGTCTGCTCAATCGGGATTGACTTTGCGTAAGGAATGTTGTAGGAGATTCCGCCGCCCTCGTATGATGTGAAGCCGCCGGCAAGTGCGATTTCTGCAAGAAGTCTTGCATCGGGGGTGCCGTGACGGATCTGAAGGGGAGTGTGTACGGATTCAACTACCTGACGGCAGCCCTTTACACCGTGGTTAACAGCGGGGAAGCCGTTAAGAAGCGGATGGAACGTGCCGTTAGCCATGCCTTCCTTTTCACGACGGATACCTTCTGCACAGTTCTCGTACTGGTTCTGACGTGTGTATGAGTCAATGGTAGTGGGAAGAAGATCTGTCTCACCAAAGTCCTGAAGATGCTGCATGAGCTTGATGTGGTTCTCGATAAGACCCACGCCGGCCCTGGGCTGTATGAGGGTCTTTCCCTCAGCCTTCGCCTTGTTAAGCTTCTTTGAGAAAACTCTCTCATCGGGGAGAGACTTGTGGTAGTCAACAGCTTCCTGGAAGTTTACTTCCTTACCTGTTTCCCATGTTGCAAGGACTTCCTTCTGTGTGCTGTAGAAAAGGTCATCGGACCATTTCTTATTCTTTATCTCGTTATTCATCTTTTATAAGCTCCTTTTTCATTATTCTTAGAGCGATATCCGGATACACGGTCGAAAGAAGTCCCATGGATGCCAGGATATATTTTCTGTCTACAAGTATGTCTGCCTGCTTGGGCTTTAAACTCATCGGCGTGAGCGGGGAGAACAGTGCGTGTGATGCAATCTCCGCCGTTCTTTCAGTATGGATTATCGCACCGCCGGTAACTACGATGTTCCCGACCTTTGTGAGGTCCTTTCCGGTCTGCATGTAGCTCACTCCCATGGGGGTGTAGTATTCTTCAAGCTTTCCTACATGCCTTGTGACTGCCACCTCTATGGCTGCGGATGCAAGTGCGAAGTCAAGGTTTTTAAGTTCCTCCGCCTCATAGTCCGTTCCGGGAAGACTTCCGTCGATGTCCGGAAGGACGTATGTGTGACTTCCCAGATAGTCAATCATCTCCATTGCACGCTCGTCGTCAATGCCTGAAAGCTCGCAGATCCTTGCGATTCCCGCTGCATCCACGATTCCATGGATGGAGTAGCGCATGCCGATGTCTCCTTCTACGGTACGCTTTGCGTAATCCTCGCGGAGACCCTTTAATGCCGTCATTCCGGTTGTGGGAAAACCGAAGCTCATGGAGTAGATGTCGGTGGTTGCGCCGCCAAGGTCAACACCCAGAAGATCACCGATTCCCTTTTCGTTCTTCGTGCCTTTAGCTAAAAGCTTCATGGCGGTAAGCATTGCTGAGGGTGTGGGCATCAGGATTCCCTTTATGAGGTTTTCAGCCTCGGAAAGTCCTTTGGCCTTTACAATCTGCTTAAGGAAAAGCTCCCTTATCACTTCCTGTACGGGTGCAACGTTCGGGATGTCAAGGCGCGGCATGACGTTTTCCGTAACGATGATCTGCTTATCCTTTAAGATTTCCGCACACTCATCTGCCGCATTTCTGTTTCCCGCGATGATTATCGGGAAGTTCCTTCGGCTTTCCTTAAGCATGTGGGCGTTGGCAATGATGTTTTCCTTATTGCCGCCGTCCGTGCCTCCTGAAAGAAGGCAGATGTCCGGGTTGATCTCGTCAATCTCACGGAGGTCACCCTCGGTAAGACCGTAGGAGAAGGTCTTTATGACCTTTGCCCCTGCTCCTAAGGATGCCTGCTTCGCGGCCTTTGCGGTAAGCTCAGGAACCAGTCCGATTGCCACCATGCGAAGTCCGCCTGCAGCGGAGGAGCAGCCATACTGCTCATTTATCTCAAGTGGACCTGTTGTCTTATAAAGTATCCCAAGTGCGTTGTTTAGGCCCTCGATGATATCGGTTTCAATCGTTGTAAAGCTCTGCGCCGTGCCGAGTATCTTTTCCTCATCGGTGTCAACCGCCGTGACTTTTGTATATGTACTTCCAAAGTCTGTAAGCAGTACGGTGTTCATTTATGCCTCTTCCATGTGAAGGTCTTTTCTGAGATACTCAACGTCTACCTTCGGGTCTGTTCCCGGAGGGAATGCACGGTCAAATCCGAGTTCCTTGTAACGGCGCTCGATCTCGTCTGCGGGTACCTTTCCTACTACGAGGTTTCCGCCTGCGTAAAGGAGAATGCCCTTAAGACCGGCCTCGTCACACTTTTCCCTCATTCCGGTGCAGTCAATCTCGCCCTGACCGTAAAGGGATGAAACAAGGATTGCGTCAGCACCTGTTTCAACAGCGGCCTCGATGAACTCCTCCTGGGGAACCAGAACTCCAAGGTTCGTTACGTCAAAGCCTGCATCGATAAAGGCACGGTTGAGGATGGTGTTTCCTACAGCGTGCACATCGGCTCCGATGACACCGATGATTATTTTCTTCTTTTCCATAAATGCCCTCCGATTATTTATCTTCTGCTGAGTCCAGGTAAGCTTTCCTTCCTGTCTCATACAGGTTGTTTCCTTCTGAATCTATGATTACGAATGCGGGGAAGTCCACGACCTCAAGCCTTCTTAATGCTTCTGCACCCAGGTCCTCATAGCATACGACCTCCGCCTTTTTGATGCATCTTGAAAGGTATGCGCCGGCTCCGCCGATGGCTCCGAAGTAAACCGCACCGTTCTTCTTCATGGCTTCAATGACCTCAGGACTTCTTTTGCCCTTTCCAATCATTCCTGTCTCTCCTGCCTCAATCATGGCAGGAGAGTATGCATCCATGCGGTAGCTTGTGGTGGGACCTGCAGATCCTATTGCCTGGCCTTCCTTTGCGGGTGTGGGACCAACGTAGTAGATGACTGAGTCCTTTACGGGGAATGGGAGTTCCTTTCCTTCAGCCAAAAGTTCGCAGAGACGCTTATGTGCCGCGTCACGGGCCGTGTAGATGACTCCGGTAATGAGTACGTCATCGCCTGAGTGAAGTTCCTTTAAAGCTTCCTTTGTAAGGGGAGCGGTGATTCTCTTAATTTCTGACATGTTCTCCTCCTTAAATTAAAGCTCTGCTGATTTATGACGTGTCACATGACAGTTGATGTTGACTGCAACGGGAAGGCCCGCGATGTGTGTGGGCATGTACTCGATGTTAACTGCAAGTGCCGTGGTCTTTCCGCCCACGCCCTGGGGACCGATTCCCTTTTTATTGATCTTTTCGAGAAGTTCTGTCTCAAGATCCGCATAGAAGGGATTTGAGTTCCTCTCATCTGTGTTTCTCATGAGTGCCTTCTTTGCAAGGAACGCTGCCTTGTCGAAGGTTCCGCCCACGCCCACGCCCACGACGATGGGGGGACAGGGGTTCGGGCCTGCATCCTCAATTACCCTGAGGACAAAGTCCTTAACGCCCTCAAGGCCGTCTGAAGGCTTAAGCATCTTTAACTGGCTCATGTTTTCTGAACCGAAGCCCTTCGGTGCAACGGTGATCTTAAAGGTCTCACCGGGAACGATTGAGTAATAAATCATTGCAGGTGTGTTGTCTTTGGTGTTAACACGGTCAAGCGGGTCGCGTACCACGGATTTTCTTAAATATCCTTCAGTGTAGCCCCTTCTTACGCCCTTATTGATGGCGTCCTCGAGGTTGCCGTTTACGTGTACGTCCTGGCCCATCTCAATGAATACACAGGCCATGCCGGTGTCCTGACAGATGGGAACGTGTTTTTCCTCAGCTATCTCAAAGTTTTCCTTAATGATTCCAAGTATGCTTTTTGCAAGCGGCCAGGGTTCATTCTCGCATGCATCGCAGATACGGCCCTTGATGTCACCGGGAAGGAATGAGTTAGCCTCGATGCACAGATTCCTTACGGTCTCAGTGACCTTTATGCTTTCAATTTCTCTCATGGAAAGTCTCCTTAAAACTCTTTTTGTCTCATAGAAAAACCGCCCAAAAGGCGGTATTACACCTCACAAAGGATACACCCGTGTGAATTAATAGACAAACAGTTTTATTTAAAAAAAATCACAACCTTTCAGTTGTGGCGGGAACAGGTTTGCTACAAGCTGGAATAATATGGCCGTGACGTTCCTTTTCAATAATTACCGTTGCAGTGTCACTTTCAAAAATGTATAATTATTCCGCTTTATAATAAGGAGAAAAAATGGAAGAGCATAAGAGAAGACCGCATTATTCGGGAAAGTACCCGAAAAAGTTCAGTGAGAAATATAAGGAACTTGATCCGGAAAAATATGCGGAGACAGTTGAACATGTTAAGGAAAAGGGAATGACGCCTGCCGGCATGCATATTTCCATCTGTGTGGGCGAGATAATGGAGTTCCTTCAGATAAAACCGGGGCAGAACGGGCTTGACTGTACTTTAGGATACGGCGGCCATACGGAGGAGATGCTTAAAAGGCTTTCTGGAAAGGGCCATGTAACAGGGCTTGACGTGGATCCGATAGAATCGGAAAAAACAGTAAAAAGGCTTCGTGGACTCGGATACGGTGAGGACATTTTTACCTGTAAACTCATTAATTTCAGGTATATTGACAAAGTTGCGGAAGAAAAGGGTAAATTTGATTTCGTGCTGGCTGATCTCGGAGTCTCATCCATGCAGATAGATGATCCGAAACGGGGCTTTTCAATGCGTGAGGACGGCCCCCTGGACTTAAGGCTTGACCCGACAAAGGGAAAAACCGCGGCTGAACGCCTTAAGGAGATGACAGCGGACGAAATAGAGGGAATGCTCATTGAAAATTCAGATGAACTTTACGCGGCAGAAATAGCGGAAGCAATCGTGAAAAAAGAATGGAAGGGCGGAATAAGGACCACCGGGGAACTTAAGGATGTCATACAAAGTGCGGTAGAACCGGTGCTTACAGGCATGAAAAAGGAAGAAATCAAAGATGCTTTAAAGAAGTCATGTCAGCGTACGTTTCAGGCCATCAGAATTGATGTGAATGATGAGTTTGAGGTCCTTACGGAGCTTATGGAAAAGCTTCCCGGCATCCTGAACGAAGGAGGGCGTGCGGCCATCCTCACGTTCCATTCAGGCGAGGACCGCATCGTAAAAAAGATGATGAAGGAGCATTTCAGCCGCGGCCTTTATTCAGAAATCTCAAAGGACGTGATAAGACCTTCAGCAAAGGAGTGCGTCCGTAATCCGAGGGCAAAATCAGCAAAGCTTAGGACGGCGGTGAAGGCATAAAAAATTTTTAGTTTTTTTCAGGCCGTTGTGGTAGAATATACTCTGATTAATTATGAGCTTTTGGAGATAACATGATCATAACGAAAACACCCTTCCGTATGTCCTTCTTCGGAGGAGGAACGGACATGCAGGAGTTCTTTGAGGAAAACGGCGGTGCGGTAATCAGTACCACGTTTGACAAATTCTGCTATGTGACAGTGAGACATCTGCCACCGTTTTTTGATTATAAAACAGAACTTTCCTATTCAAAGATAGAGCGCGTTTCTGAGCCTTATGAACTGCAGCATCCCGCTGTCAGGAATGCAATGGAGATGCTCCGCATGAAGGATCTCCGAATCACCTATGAGGCTGACCTTCCCGCAAGGAGCGGACTTGGAACATCTTCATCATTTGCTGTCGGAATGCTCAATGCCTTTCATGCGCTGAAGGGACATCTTGAGGATAAAAGGACTCTCGCCGATGAGGCCATCCATCTTGAACGTGAGCTGTGCGCCGAGGCAGGCGGATGGCAGGATCAGGTTGCGGCTTCTTTCGGGGGATTTAATAAGATAACGTTCGGGCCGGAAGCGGCAGATAATGAAAAAGGGAAATTTGGTTACAGGTATGAGGTGACCCCGGTACAGATGAGTGCTGAAAGGGAAAAACAGCTGAATGATAACCTTCTGATGTTTTTTACCGGATTCACGCGCTTTTCATCAGATGTCCAGAAGGCGAATGCAGATGGTACCGAAGACCGTGCGGCCATGCTTAGAAAGATGCTGTCCCTTGTTCCCGAGGCAGAAAAGGTGCTGACTGAAAAAAGCAGCGACCTTTCGGATTTCGGACGTCTCCTCAATGAGACGTGGAGGCTAAAGAGGAATACCGGCAAGGCAGTCACCACATCAGGAATAGATGAACTTTACGAAAAGGGAATAAATGCAGGTGCCTTAGGTGGAAAGCTTCTCGGCGCGGGCGGCGGCGGATTCATGGTATTTTACGCTGAACCTGAAAAGCAGGCTTCGGTGAGAAAGGCCATGGAGGAACTGATGCAGATACCCTTTAAGTTTGAAAAAGACGGAACACAGATACTTTACTACGCACCCGAGCAGTACGAGGCATGATGATGAAGACCGTTATAATGGCCGGTGGATTCGGGACACGTATAAGAAGCGTTGCCGCCGACGTACCGAAACCGATGATAAAAATAGCCGGAAAGCCTGTCCTGGAACACGAGATCGAGTGTCTCCGTGATCAGGGCTTCACGGATATCATTCTTACCGTAAGCTATCTTAGGGAAGTGATAATGGATTACTTTGGAGATGGCTCGGATTTTGGTGTTTCGATAGAATATTTCGAAGAAGATGTACCTTTAGGCAGTGCTGGAGCATTATTTCGATTACAGTCGAAATTAAGCGAGGATTTTCTTCTCCTAAATGCAGATTCAGTCTTTGACATCGATTTTAACAGAATGCTAAGCTACCACCAAAAAAAGGGCGGAGCCGCCACTCTGTTCACTCATCCGAATTCACACCCTTATGATTCGGGGCTGCTTATTACCGATGAGTGCGGCTGTGTAAAAGAATGGCTCACGAAGGAGGATGAAAGGCCGCTATGGTATAAGAACCGTGTCAATGCCGGACTCCACATCCTGTCACCGGAGGTGATTACTGATGCCTTAAGGCGAAACGGCATGACGATTGAGGAGGCCACGGCGTTCAAGGAGGACGGAAAGCCGGTAAAAAAGTGGGACCTTGACAGGGACCTTCTTAAACCACTGTCCGGCACCGGGAAGATGTTCGCGTACGATTCGCCAGAATACGTGAAGGATATGGGAACACCCGACAGGTATGAGGCAGTATGCAGGGACTTTGAGAGGGGAACGGTAAAAGCACGAAACCTCAGAAATAAGCAGAAGGCGGTCTTCCTTGACAGGGACGGATGCATCAATAAGCTAGTTGACTTCTGCAACCACATAGATAAGTTCGAACTTCTTCCGTGGGCCGCGGAAAACATAAGAAAGATCAACGAAAGCGGGTATCTTGCAGTCGTGGTGACAAACCAGCCCGTAATCGCAAGGGGCGAACTTACCTTTGAAGAGCTATATGAGATATTCTACAAGATGGAGACACTTCTGGGAAAGGAAGGCGCGTACCTTGACGCCATATACTTCTGTCCGCATCATCCGGATAAGGGTTTTCCCGGAGAAAGGCCTGAGTTCAAAATTGAATGCGAGTGCAGGAAACCGAAACCGGGAATGCTTTTAAATGCCGCACGGGACTATAACATCGACCTTTCGGAATCAATAATGATAGGAGATTCCGGCAGGGACATGAAAGCCGGGGAGGCGGCAGGATGCCGGAAAAACATCCTTGTGACATCAAACGAGCCCTGGGATATAAGCGAATATATTTAAAAGAACAGATAAAGACATAGTAAGCCATGAATTAAAGGAAAAAGCAGGAAAGACTTTTGACCTGTGGCTAAAAAGGAGCAGTATGAGGATTCTTGTAACAGGCGTGTGCGGTCAGCTGGGCCATGACGTGATGGATGAGCTTGCAAAGCGAGGAATAATGGGAATGGGAACGGATGTGCTTCCCACTGACAAATATGAGGAAAAGCTCGATGCCCTTCATGAGGACAAATACCGTGACCCTTACCTTCAGCTTGACATTACTGATGAGGCGGCTGTTGAAAAGTTTATCGGTAAGTTCGTGCCTGACCGTGTGATTCACTGTGCAGCCTGGACTGCCGTCGATGCGGCAGAGGATGAGGAAAACAAGGAAAAGGTATACGCCGTAAACGTAAAGGGAACTGAGAATCTCGCCAGAGCCTGCGCGGAGTATGAAATTCCCATGACATACATAAGCACTGACTATGTTTTCAACGGAAAGGGTGAGGAACCATGGAAACCTGACTGCACGGACTACGCCCCCCAGAACTACTACGGTGAGACGAAGCTTTTAGGTGAACAGGCCGTCACTGATTATCTTGATGATTTCTATATCGTACGCATCGCATGGGTGTTCGGAAAGAACGGAAACAACTTCATACGCACCATGCTGAAGCTTGCAGAAAACCACGACAGCTTAAGGGTCGTGAATGACCAGATAGGAACACCCACCTACACATATGACCTTGCACGTCTTCTTGTTGACATGAACCTTACCGATAAGTACGGTTACTATCACGCGACCAACGAGGGAGGCTTCATCTCCTGGTATGACTTTGCCTGCGAGATATTTAAGGAAGCCGCGGAGCTTAAGGTTCCCGCAATTTCAGGAAGCGGGGCGGAAGTCAATTACGCAGGAGTAAAAGTGACACCCGTGACGACTGCGGAATACGGGCTTTCAAAGGCGGTACGCCCCTTTAATTCACGCCTTGACAAGTCAAAACTTAAAGATGAGGGCTTCACGCCGCTTCCGGACTGGAAGGACGCACTCAGAAGATACCTTAAGGAGTTGTGACAAAACAGGAAAACCTGTATGAAACGGGCAAAAGACTTAGGTTTCCTATAAAAAATTTATAGGAAAGTGGGTATGTCCGGGAAGTTTCATACAAATTCTTTGCTAAGATTTATATGAAACTGCACATAATGGCAGCACTTCATACAAATAAAATTTCAGAATAAGGCGGATTGAGCCGAAATTTTATATGAAACATGGTTGCATAAAGCCTTTTCATATAAGATTTGATAAAAAGTAAAAAAGCATGCTCCGGATGGAGATGGAGATTTAACGGAATAGATTTGGTAACAGACATGAGTAACACAGACAGAACGAAAGAAATTGAAAAAAGAAGAACATTTGCAATTATATCACACCCCGATGCCGGTAAGACAACGCTGACGGAGAAATTCCTCCTTTACGGAGGCGCAATCAACCTTGCCGGAACGGTGAAGGGAAGAAAGGCCGCAAAGCACGCGGTGTCTGACTGGATGGAGATTGAAAAGGAGAGAGGTATCTCCGTTACCTCATCGGCCATGCAGTTTGAGTTTGACGGGAAGGTCATAAACATCCTTGACACTCCCGGACATCAGGACTTCTCTGAGGATACATACCGTACGCTCATGGCTGCGGATTCGGCGGTCATGGTCATCGACGGGTCAAAGGGTGTCGAGGCACAGACCATTAAGCTCTTCAAGGTCTGCACGATGCGCGGCATTCCGATCTTTACCTTCATTAATAAATTTGACCGCGAGGCACGGGATCCCTTCGAGCTGCTTTCGGAGATAGAGGACGTGCTCGGTATTCATACATGTCCGATAAACTGGCCCATCGGATGCGGAAAGAACTTCAAGGGCGTTTTTGAAAGGGACGCCAGGGAGGTAATAACCTTCAAGGCTGAAATGGGTGGCGCAAAGGAACTTGAAAGTCATACTTATTCAATTGATGACCCGTCCCTTCCGGAAATCATCGGTAAAGGAAACACGGATAAACTTTTGGAGGACATGGAACTCATAGACGGCGCTGCCGATGAACTTGACCTTGATAAGGTAAGAAACGGAAAGCTCTCACCGGTATTTTTTGGCTCAGCTCTTACAAACTTCGGAGTAGAGCCGTTTTTGAAGCACTTCCTTGAGATGACGCTTCCTCCGCTTCCGAGAAAATCCTCTGAAGGCATAATAGACCCGTTTACGGAGGAATTCTCAGCTTTCGTGTTCAAAATCCAGGCCAACATGAACAAGGCACACCGTGACCGTGTTGCATTTATGCGCATCTGCTCCGGAGAGTATGATGCCGGCATGGAGGTCAACCATGTCCAGGGCGGCAGAAAGATAAAGCTCACCATGCCCACGCAGATGATGGCTGATGAGCGTCAGATCATAGACAAGGCATATGCCGGGGATATCATCGGAGTCTTTGACCCGGGTATCTATTCTATCGGCGATACTTTATGCCTTTCTAATAAAAAGTTCCGCTTTGCAGGTATCCCGACTTTCGCACCGGAGCATTTTGCAAGGGTAAAGCAGATAGATACCATGAAGAGGAAACAGTTCCTGAAGGGAGTTATGCAGATAGCCCAGGAAGGCGCAATCCAGGTCTTCCAGGAACTCAATTCAGGAATGGAGGAAATCATTGTCGGCGTAGTCGGCGTCCTCCAGTTTGAGGTACTCACATACAGGCTTAAAAGTGAGTACAACGTTGAGGTAGCCCTTGAACAGCTGCCTTACGAATACGTCCGCTGGATCGATCACCCTGAGAAGGTGAACATTGACAGGATCAATGGAACATCGGACATGAAGAAGGTTGCCGACTTAAAAGGCAACCCGCTCTTACTCTTTGCGCATGAGTGGAGCGTAAAAATGGTGCTTGAGCGGAACGAAGGCCTGGAGCTTTCGGAATTCGGCGCACCGATCGCCTAGAGCCCGCAAGGGGCGGCGTACTCCTTACGAGGCTTAAAGAAAGGAGAAAATGGAAAAAAGAGTTCATTATTTTGTGAGCCGTAAAAATGTTTTTACATGGCTCGCGGTGCTTTGCATGATCGCTTCCTGTGTTACAAGGGGCATATATGCAGGCATGACATCGCAGGAACCACGGTTCTGGCTTGTGGTGGTTCCCATACTGGCATGCATCCTGTTTGTCCTGATTATACTGATAAACGGGGAGGAGCTCCTGTTCAGGACGGCTCTGCCGGTATTCATGATTGCACTTTATTTTATCATCAGGACCTGCGGGGGACCTTATACCCTGAAAATCAAGTTCCTTTATGCAGTTGTCTATGCCGCGGTTGCAATTTTCTACATGGAGGTTGTTTCCGGCAAGATCGGGCACAGGATATTCATAGGGCTTGTGTTCCTGGGTGCGAGCGGCCTTGAGATCTGGAACGTTGTGCAGAACTTCCGCATAGGGGCCGAAATGCCCATCAGAAGCCAGATGCATGACCTGTTCCTGTTCCTTGCAGGATTCTTTATCATCTGTGCCATGGATATTCATCTTGACGGGAAGTTCCATCCTTCATGGGGTGACAGGCCTGACGGAAGAAGAATCAGGACGGCCGGTATCATCACACAGGTTTCTGCCTATATCATGGCCACAAGGCAGGACGCCTCAAACCATATCCACGACAGCGTGGAGATAAGCGGAATTGAAAAGTACATACAGGAGAAGAAGGCTGAGGGCTATAAAAACATGGGCTTCATGCACGTATTCCTTGCGACATATGTAAGGGCCGTTGCAAAGTATCCCGGCATCAACCGTTTCATTGCAGGCCAGAAAATCTATTCAAGGGGCAATGACATCCAGTTCTGCATGGTGGTAAAAAACAGCATGTCACTCGAAGGAGAGGAGTCATGCCTGAAGCTGCATCTTTCCCCGTATGATACCATTTATGATATCTATGAGAAGCTGGATGCGGAGATTGAAAGGATAAAAAAGAACCCTGTCGGTGAAAGTGACTTTGACAAGGTGGCTAAGCTGTTCACGCTTGTTCCCAGCGTTCTCATGAGCTTCATCGTCGTGATCTTAAGAACACTGGACTATTTCGGAATGCTTCCCAAGTTCCTTCTGGAGGTTAGCCCGTTCCATTCCTCGATATTTTTCACGTCAATGGCTTCGCTTGGAATCAATCCGATAGTGCACCATCTTTATAATTTCGGCAACATGCCGGTATTCTGCTCTTTCGGTTCCAAGTATACCAAGAATGAGATTGACAAGGACGGTAACATAGAGCGTAAGAAATACATTGATTACACCTTCAATACAGACGAGCGCATAGTCGACGGTTTTTATTATGCAAGTGTCTTCAAGTACATAAAGAAGCTTCTTAATCATCCTGAAAAGCTGGAAGTCGTTCCTTCTGAAGTTGCTAAGGATATTGAATAAGGGTTTTATTTGTAGTAAAATGCTATCAGGATAATTGTATCCTGATAGCATTTTTTTGTTGGAAGGGATCTATATGGACAAAAATGTCAAGGCCGAAACCAACGGACTGGCGATAGCTTCACTGGTATTCGGCATAATTGGAATACTGATCTCATGGACAATGGTCCTTAACATTCCATGCGCATGCCTGACATTTGCTTTTTCGCTGCTTTCAAGGGGAAATAAGAAAAAATGCAGCATGGCAGTGATCGGAACGGTTATGGGCATAATATCCATCGTGATCGG
The DNA here is from genome assembly GCA_024405115.1 of Lachnospiraceae bacterium. Classification (GTDB taxonomy): domain Bacteria; phylum Bacillota; class Clostridia; order Lachnospirales; family Lachnospiraceae; genus Avilachnospira. The sequence goes on along the minus strand of JAKSPD010000019.1, from coordinate 21,048 downwards.
CATAGTTGTGGCAGTTTCACTTGCAAACCTTGCGGCACAGTACTTTTGGAACATGCTTATTGACATGGACCGTATCCTTGAGGAAGGCAGGGAAATTCTGCAGCAGTTCGGAGTGGGGGGTGTTCTCTGATGAAAAAGATAAGAGACATGAAGGCCCTCGCAAGGGAATCACTGCTTGATAAGTACGGTACGGTAATAGGCGCTTATTTCCTTTCGGGAGTCCTCGTTTCAATAAGCGCACTACTGGCTGTTTTTAACATTGTGGCGGCTCTCGCCAATACACGGCGTTTCGAACCCGTTGCACAGAAATTCATTCCTTCATTTAAGGCGGTGCCGGCGCTTTCGGTAGTCGGTGCGGTTTTCTTTACGGCATTTCTGGTATTTACCGTCATCCTTTCATACTGGCTGAGATTCGGACGCAAAAAACTCCTTCTCAATATATGCCGTGGTGAAAAATACGGATGTTCCGATATCTTCTATGCCTTCAAGGGCGGGACACATCCCTGGAGGGTGATAGGGGTCAACATAGTCGGAACAATTTTCGTCAATGTTAACTTCCTGATTCCCACATTCCTTTCATGGGCGGCAAAGGTTTCGGGATATGATGAGAAGAATCCCGACCCGCAGAGCCCGTGGTTCATTGCGATACTCGTAGTGAACATCATCACCCTGCTCTGGGTAATATGGCTTTCCATCGGCTTCACATTTGCTGATACGGTGATTCTCGATAAGCCCGATACCGGGGTGCTGGAAGCGCTTAAGGAATCACTGCATATCACCAGGTTCAAAAAGCTGAAGCTTTTCTGGATGGTGACATTCAGCTTCATCTTCTGGTACCTGCTTATGTGGCTGTGCAGGATTGCATCATTGTGGGTGCTTCCTTACATAGAGACAACCATGGTCGTTTTCTATCTGTGTGCAATGGGAGAGGAGTTCGTGATTCCGGCGAACAGACCGGCCACTGCAGACCAAACTGTTCCCGAAGCTCCTACTGGGACCGCTCCGGTGGCAGCCGCGACAGAGGAAGTTCCGGAAACTGCACCGGCGGCATATGTGGCAGAAGAAGTTCCGGAAACTGCACCGGAAGCACCCGTGGCAGAAACAGCCGCAGAGCCTGCAACTGCAGAACCGGTGCCTGCCATCGGGGAGACTCCTGCGGCTTCAGAAGAGGATAAGGCCACTCTGGCAGAAACAGAAACAGTAGCTGAAACGGTTCCTGAAGCTTTGGAAGAAGAAATCAGTCCGGCTCCATGCATGACAGAAGCCGCGGATGTACCTGGGGAAGAGGAGATTTCTATGGCAGAAGGTCCTGCCGTAATACCCGCGGTTCCTTTGGACGGTGAGGCACCGGGACCGGAAGAGGACAGACCTGCAGCTGATACGGAACCCGCGCCGGTACAGACATCTGCAAGTTCAGGCGTACAGACAGGTGAAGAGATAATTATAACGGAGGATGAAGTATGAAATGCCCATATTGCGGAGCAGAAGACACAAAGGTAATCGATTCCAGGCCGGCTGATGACAATGCGTCAATAAGACGCCGCCGTCAGTGCGAGACATGCGGGAAAAGATTCACTACCTATGAAAAACTTGAAACACTTCCCCTCATGGTTATAAAGAAGGATAATTCACGTGAGCCCTACGACCGTTCAAAGATTGAGGCGGGAATCGTGACGAGCTGCCACAAGAGGCCCGTTTCCGTTGAACAGATATCAAGACTGATCGACGAAATCGAAAACGAAGTGTTCAGCCTTGGTGACAAGGAGGTCCCCACAAAGATCATCGGCGAGAAGGTAATGGAAAAGCTGAGATTGCTTGATGAGGTTGCTTACGTAAGGTTTGCCTCTGTTTACAGGGAGTTCAAGGACGTTAAGACCTTCATGGATGAAATCGGGAGGCTTCTCGGAAGAAAGAACGTATAATGCTTTTTGAGAAATTAAAACCATCATACCGTACGGAAAGCATTTACGGATGTGATTTCAGGAAGGCTTATGAAAAAGGATTACGCGGCATCATACTGGACATAGATAACACGCTGGTACCGCATGACGCCCCCATTGATGAAAGGTCAAAAGGTTTCATAGAGAACCTTAAGGCCATGGGGTACAGCCTTTTCATAATTTCCAACAACCATGAGCCCCGTGTGAAGCCTTTCGCCGATGCTGCGGGAGTACCGTTTCTGTGTGACGCGGGAAAACCGGGTGCCGGGAAATATCACGAAGCGGCAGGGCTTATGGGTCTTCAGAACGAAGAAATCATCTGTATAGGGGACCAGCTCCTGACGGACATCTGGGGAGCAAATAATGCCCATATGAGTTCACTTCTTACCGAACCCATAGACAAAAGTACTGATACGGCGTGGATAAAAGTAAAAAGGGTGATGGAAATCCCCATAAAACACTTGCATAAAGTGAAATTTTTCTGTAATATATTCGAGGATTAATTTTTGGAGGAAAAAACCATATGATAGATGCAGGCAGTTTCAGAAACGGTATAACAGTAGAAATCGACGGACAGGTTCTTCAGATTGTTGAGTTCCAGCACGTAAAACCCGGTAAGGGCGCAGCTTTCGTAAGAACAAAGCTTAGAAATGTCATCAACGGCGGCGTTGTTGAGAAGACCTTCAGACCCACAGAGAAGTTCCCCGCAGCACGTATCGACAGAATCGACATGCAGTACCTTTACAAGGATGGAGATCAGTATGTATTCATGAACAATGAGACTTACGATCAGGTTGCACTTACAGAAGAGCTTGCCGGCGATGCAATGACTTTCGTTAAGGAAAACGACCTCTGCAAGATCTGCTCATATAACGGCAGCGTATTCTCAGTTGAGCCTCCGATGTTCGTAGAGCTTGAGATAACGGACACAGAGCCCGGTTTCAAGGGCGACACCGCAACAGGCGCAACGAAGCCCGCTACAGTTGAAACCGGTGCTTCAATCAACGTTCCGCTTTTCGTAAACATTGGCGACAAGGTTCAGATTGATACACGTACAGGAGAATATCTTAAGAGAGTCTGATGAAGAAATTAATTGATGAATTAAGTGATATTTGTCAGAAAGCATTTACTGAAGCCGGCTATGAAGCCGGCTTTGGTCGTGTTAATGTGTCAAGCAGGCCCGACCTCTGCGAATATCAGGTAAACGGAGCTCTTCCGTGCGCAAAAAAAGAACATAAAAAGCCCATTGACATTGCCAATGAGGTTGCAGAAATCCTTAAAGGAGCAAAGGCGTTCAGTAAAGTCGAGACATGCATGCCCGGCTTTATTAACCTTGACATAGATCCCGCATTTCTTGCAGACTATCTTTCAGAGATGTCCCGTGACGAAAATCTTGGAATAATTCCTGATGAGAAGAAACGTATCATCGTGGATTACGGCGGAGCTAATGTGGCAAAACCCCTGCACCTCGGACATCTTCGTTCGGCTGTCATCGGTGAGGCCATAAAGCGCATGGGTACAGCCATGGGCAATGAGATGATAGGTGACGTTCATCTTGGAGACTGGGGACTTCAGATGGGACTTATCATTGAGGAACTTAAGGACCGCGGACAGACTGAGTTTACAATGTCTGACCTTGAGGAAATCTATCCGGCAGCTTCCGCAAAGAGTAAGGCAACTGATGAAAACGGCAATCCTACACCCGCTGCCCAGGCATTTAAGGAACGGGCGCTCGAGGCAACTAAAAAACTTCAGGCCGGGGACCCGGAGTGCACGGAAATCTGGAAGAAGGTAATGGAACTTTCAAAGGCTGACCTTAAAAAGAACTATGATCATCTTGACGTGCATTTTGAACTCTGGAAGGGTGAGTCTGACGTCCAGAAATATATTCCGGACATGCTTTCCGACTTTGAGAAAAGAGGAATAGCACATGAGGACCAGGGTGCACTTGTCGTGGACATCAGGGAGGATACGGACAAAAAGGACATTCCTCCATGCATCATAAGGAAATCAGACGGAGCTGCACTTTACGCCACTACCGATCTTGCAACAATACTTGAAAGGGAAAAGCTTTTTGCCCCGGATGACTATATCTATCTTACAGACAAACGTCAGGAGCTTCATTTCCAGAGTTTCTTCCGTGTAGCGAGAAAAGCAGGCCTTGTAAGGCCTGAACAGAGCCTTACGCACATCGGATTCGGAACCATGAACGGAAAGGACGGTAAGCCCTTCAAGACCCGCTCCGGTGGCGTGATGCGTCTTGAGATGTTAATAAAGGACATCGAGGATGCGGTATATGAGAAAATCCGCGCCAACAGGGATGAAAGTGAGATCTCTGAGGTGGAGGCAAGGGAGATAGCGGAAACGGTAGGACTTGCGGCATTAAAATACGGTGACCTTTCAAACCAGGCCGCAAAGGATTACATCTTCGACATTGACCGTTTTACCTCTTTTGAAGGAAACACCGGTCCATACATACTTTACACGATCGTGCGTATCGGAAGCATCTTAAGGTCATATTATGCTGCGGAGGGTGAAAAGCCCGAGGAAACATTTAAGCCGGCACTTGAGGCATCTGTGGATGCACTGAATCTTGGATTAAGTCTTTCAAGATTTAATGAGATGGCAGCTTCTGCATGGAAGGAACTTGCCCCGCATAAGATCTGCCAGTTCATATATGAGGTTTCAAACTGCTTCAATACCTTCTATCATAACTGTATGATACTTAAGGAAGAGGACAGTGAACTCAGGGCTTCATACATTGCGTTACTTAAACTTACTAAAGACGTGCTTTCAAAGTGCATATGGATGCTTGGCTTTGCGGCACCCGAAAAAATGTAATTTTCCGCTTGACTTAAAATAAACAAGTGGTATAATAATCAACGCGTCCGTAAGGGACGAATGATTTAGCGCCATCGCCAAATGGTAAGGCAACGGACTCTGACTCCGTCATTTTCAGGTTCGAATCCTGATGGCGCTGCTCAGAAAAAGGACTGACATGATGTCAGTCCTTTTTTCATCGTGCTTATTAATTCCTTATCTGCAACCCGAGTTTATTTACGAGGAAACAAAAAGAAAGCGGACACTGAGGGTGTGCCCGCTTTCTTTTGTGTATTTATTAAATTCAGACGTTAAATGTTTCCTCACGGAAGGGATAGAGCATCATGCGCACATCCGGAATGTCCAGAAGCGCGGCTCCGGTCCTGGCCATTTCGCGGTAACCGTCAATATTGTCTTCCTTATTAGGGATATGTGTGAGAAGGACATGTGATGCCCTGATGGTGCTGACCACCACTTCCCTCGCGCTCCTCAATGCGGCCCATGGGAAGTTCAGTACGGCAATGTCACACGGAATCGTCCCGAGAAGTTCAGTGAGCTGGTCATCTGCGACAGCAGCATCACCTGAAATGAAGATGCTCTTATCCATATAGGAAAGAAGTATGCTGTAATGAGGCGTGTCAACATATTTCTTTCCGGAATGGACGGTACGGATGTACCTGGCGGTTATGCCGCATTTTTCTATCACGGCCTCTGAACCGCTTACCCTTTTTCCGGGTACTCCGTCCGGGTCAATTATCCCATATTTCATGGAATATATTTTCCCTTCGGGCATTACGATTTCAGCGTCCGGCCACAGCTTTCCGGCCTCCTTCGTACGATCAGGTGAAAAATGGTCAGGATGGTTGTGTGTTGTCAGTATCATCACAGGGGGGATGAACCTGGGATCGCATTTGATGAGGTCCCACTGTGTGTCAGTCAGAGCTGAAAAAGAGCGGGCCTTTTCCTCTGGATACAGGTCGACCCATACCTTTTTACCGTCCGGCCAGCATACGCAGATGCCGCCGTTTACCGAACTTGTAATTTTGATCAGAATCCTACTCATAGCTTTCAATTATGTACCGGCTTATTTCCACCGGACTGTTAAAAATGCGGTCAGGTGCCGCGTTTTCCAGCTCTCCCTCAGGTGCAAAGCCGTAACCTGCACCGAAAGTCTTTATTCCGTTTAACTTTCCACCTTCTATGTCTTCAGCACGGTCACCTATCATAACCGCGTTTTCCTTGATATAAATACCGTTTTCGCTGAGGCAGTAGCCGATAACCTCCGCCTTACTGGTACGCGCTCCCGGTTCAGTACTTCCCGGTGCGGCATTTACCGATCCCACGAAACAGAAATATTTAAGTACGTCAAGCCTTGACAGAATTGTCTCCGTGACTTCAGCAAACCGCGCCGTGGCAAGCATGAGCTTCTTGCCGTGTGCATTGAGTTCGGAAAGCATCTCTCCGACACCGTCAAAGAGCGTGACAAGCGGCAGTGCGTGCTCATCATAATACTTTTTATAAATCCTGACTGCTTCCGAAGCAGTATCACTGTCGAATCCGAATATCTCCGTGTATATCCTGTACAGAGGAGGCCCGATTATCCTTTTAAGCTGTTCCTCTGTCGGAACCATGCCATATTGTCCGAGGGTATAGAGCGTGCTTTCGGTTATTGAGCGGCGGGAGTCAATGATCACACCGTCCATGTCAAAGAGAATGTATTTAAGCTCCATAAATACCTGCCCCGTTTTCTCAGTATTTTATTAAGTATATCATTTTCCTGCATTTTTTCAAGTGACCGTCACCGGTACGGATGGACACCGTCTCTATTTTTATGAGGTCATTGATCTCAATTCCGTAAAATGAGGCTATGGAATCAAGTGTGGAAAGGGACATTGGAAGATTTTTCCTGTAATAACGGCTTACGACTTCGCTTATCACACCGCGCCTTTCAAGGCTTTTGAAATCAAGTACAAAGTGCTTCCGTTTCCTTTTCCAGTCAGGCTTCTCCGGAAGCAGAAAATCGTCAAGCCTGCAGTCAGCATACTCAAGGATTCTGAGAAGCGTATCCGTCCTGATCGGGCGGTCGTGATAAACTGCATGCAGCGTGGAACCGGAAATTATTCCTTCTTTTTCCAGCCGGTAAGCGTTTATGAGTCCTTTTTTCCCTATGAGCGCATGATTGTAATGAATCGGCATGAAGTCTCCCTTCCCACCTGTTAATTTTTGGGTGAATCATTGATTAGAAAAAAAAGATGGGTTATAATGTATGTCCTAGAATTATCACAATTAAGGAAACGGCTTACCAATGAAGTTTTTTTATCCCGCAGTATTTAAAAAGAATGTAGACGGATCGTTCGATGTGCATTTTCCTGACCTTCACGGATGCACGGCAAAAGGAAATGACCTGGAGGATGCCATCGCGGAAGCTAAAGAGGCTGAACGTACATGGCTTGAGATCCAGATACTGGAAGACCAGGAAGTTCCTCCCAAAGTCAGCGAACTGAGGGACGTGGAGGTGAAAGACGGTGAAACCGCGAGAATAGTTGCGGTCAACATCAGATTAATGGAGGGATATGATGAGTAACCTTATCCTTGCTTCAAAATCTCCCAGGAGAAGGGAACTCTTTGAAAAGATGCCGTGGGATTTTTCCTGTGAGCCTTCCGAGGCGGAAGAGAACATACCAGAGTCACTCAGTGTATACAAAACGGCGGAGTATCTTTCCTCCGTTAAGGCCGGTGAGGTGTGGTCACGTCATCAGGGAGAGGGAAAGGTCGTGGTTGGTTCTGACACTGTGGTCATCCTGGACGGTGTGATTTTCGGAAAACCCAAAACAAGGGAAATGGCAGCGCAGATGCTCAGGGAACTTTCCGGGAAGACACATGTCGTAAGTACGGGTGTCACGATAATAAGTGACGGCGGAAAAGAGAGCTTTACTTCTGAAACGGAGGTTACTTTTTACGAACTTTCGGAAAAAGAGATAGAAGACTATATAAAAACCGGAGAACCTATGGACAAGGCAGGCGCTTATGGTATACAGGGTTACGGGGCATTTCTGATTAAGGAAATCAAAGGCGACTATTATACCGTAATGGGACTTCCTGCCGCCATGGTAAAGAGAAAACTGGAAAGGATACCGGAACTGGCTTTATGAAAAGTAAAATAAGATCGATTATAGTTCTTACAGCTGTGTTTGTAATGCTTTCCGCTGCTGCGGCGTATGCAATGGTGGATGCAAAATCACATCCTTCTTCCGACGCACCTTACGGGGCAGGGCCTTTTGCTGAAAATCCTGGTGAGACTGTATCGGCACAGGTTGCAGCACAGGCTGCCACTGCCGTAACAGGAAGGAACATAGACCCGTCAAAGCCGATGATAGCACTTACCTATGATGACGGTCCGCAGACAAGCGTTGGAAACAGGATAATGGACGTGATGCTTAAATATGACCAGCGCTGTACGTTCTTCCTTGTGGGAGACAGGATACCTTCAAGGGCTGAGGAAGTGAAACGTATGGCAGACAACGGTTTTGAAATCGCCAACCATTCCTATTCACATAAATACCTTAACAAATGTGATGCGGCCACCATCAGGGATGAGATTGCAAAGTGCAATGAGAACATCAAAAAGTATGCGGGTGTGACCCCGGTTCTCATGCGTCTCCCCGGAGGAAATAAAAATGACACGGTCCTTGCAAATGTAAACATGCCCATCATCTTATGGAACGTGGACACGCTTGACTGGTCAACAAGAAATACCCAGAAGACAATAGATGCAGTACTTGGAAAGGTAAAGGACGGAGACATCGTGCTTATGCATGAACTCTATACGTCCACGGCGGAAGCCACCGAATACATCGTTCCGAAGCTCGTCGAACAGGGCTTCCAGCTCGTGACGGTGTCCGAACTTGCCCAATATAAGGGCGTTGTGCCACAGAACAACAAGATTTACTACAGTTTCAGGTAAAATATCGGTTTAAACCGAAAAAATTGTGGACTTTTTTCCCGTATTGAGTTATAGTCGAAGAACAGACTATTCAATACGGGATTTTTATGTTTAAAAGAGACCTATATCTGAAAAAACTGGAAATGTATGCCGGCCGGGACGTGGCAAAGATCATCATCGGCATGAGACGCACGGGTAAGACCACCATCCTGCGCCAGTTTATTGATGAGCTTAAAGAAGAGGGCGTTCCGGAGGAAAACATCGTATATATCAATTTTGAGGGTCTTGTGTTCTCGTATTTCAAAAATGCAGGTGATCTGCGGGGCATGCTTTATGAATTCCTGCAGAGCGCTAACGGAAGGATGTATTTTTTCCTCGATGACATGCAGGGAGTTGACAACTGGGCTGAAGTCATAAGTGAAATGATGAACTTCCATGACTGTGAATTCTACATCTGTTCATCAAATGAATCCATTCTCTATGAAGGATATGCAAAACAGCTTTCATACAGATATGTAAAGATAGACGTTTATCCTTATGTTTTCTCTGAATTCCTTAAGATGAAGGGCAACAGCGAAAGTTCAAGGGATGAACTTTTCAGGGAATTTTTACTGACGGGCGGAATGCCGGCCGTTTACAACATGGCTTTGGAAGAAAGGGAGAATTACCTTAGGGATACATGCAGCGCCATTTTATTAAAAGACGTCGTGCAGTGCAATAAGCTGAGGGACGTGTCGCATATTGACAGGATAATGGAATTCATCCTTACCCATATGGGAGAGACATTCTCGCCGAAGGCCATTAAGGACTACGTGAAGGAGCACGGAACGACCATTTCCGTGGATACGGTCTATTCATTCCTGGATGCACTGTGCGGAGCGCGTATCGTTTACAGGGTGCCCAGGTTCGACATAAAGGAAGACCGTGAACTGGAAACACAGGAAAAGTATTATTTTGCTGATATAGCAATGAGAAATGCGGTATGCGGTGAAGCAGAGATAAGCCGTGAGGCGTGCCTTGAGAATGTGCTTTACCTGGAACTGTTAACGAGGGGATTCAAGGTGAACGTGGGCAAGTTCGGATCCGATTCAGTTGACTTTGTTGCGACAAAGGGTGACGACAGGTCGTATCTCAACTGCTGTGACGGTCTTTCCACAAAGGAGGACATTAGGAGGGAATTCACGACCCTCACTAAGATACGTGACAATTATTTCAAGATGGTCCTTTCAATGGACGGTGAGACGAAGGTGAATAAAGGCGGCATCATAAATTATCCGTTGCTTTCGTTCCTTGAACAGGCATAAAAAAGGAGGCGCGTTGAACGCCTCCTGAATTTTTGCTTTAATCTTCCGGCTCGATGAGCCCGTAAGTTCCGTTCTTACGCTTATAGACAACGCAGGTCTCGTTGGTTTCAGCATCCTTGAATACGAAGAAGCTGTGTCCGAGAAGATCCATCTGCAGGCATGCCTCCTCGGCATCCATCGGCTTAAAGTCGAATTTCTTTACTTTTTCGATCTTTATCGTCTCTTCTTCAACTTCCTGGTCTTCAGCCTCAAATAATGAAGCAAAGGATTCTGCACCCTGGGTGCGGTCAATGAGTTTTGTGCGGTGACGGCGGATCTGACGCTCAAGTACCTCGAGTACGCTGTCAAGGGATGTGATGAAGTCATCGCTTGTTTCCTCCGCACGGATCATGCCACCCTTTACAGGGATAGTGACCTCAATTGTCTTGTTATCCTTCTGTGTTGAAAGTGTTACATCTGCGGTGGTCTCCTCCGGGAAGAATTTTGAAAGCTTTCCAAGCTTTTTTTCAATCCTCTCCTTCATGGACTCGTACAGACTTAAGTTTAAACCTTTGATGTTGAATTTCATAAAATCCACTTCCTTTCCTTTGGGATGGCTTTATTATATCATATCATTTCCCTTTAATCGACCTTTTTCACAAAAAAAACATCAAAAAACAAAAAGTATTATGAAAAATTAACAAAAGCGAAAGGCTTACATAATTTCCATAATTGTGGTAAAATAAACACGAAGGAGGTGCCCGGTAATGTTTAAAATAGGGCAGTATGTGGTAAAAGCAAATACCGGTGTATGCAGGATTTCTGCCATAACTACGTATCAGGTTTCGTCGGATGACGATGATGAGACCCTGTATTATAATCTTGTACCGGAAAGTGACGGAAGGTCTGTTCTTTTTGTTCCTGTGGATTCTGAAAAGAGCAACATGCGTCGTATAATGACGAACGAGGAGGCAAGTGCCTTCATAGACCGCATACCCGAGATAGCCACCGCCTGGATCGCATCCGACCGTTTACGTGAACAGTATTATAAGGATGCCATTAAAAGTAACAGACCGGAAGCACTTGTAAGTATCATCAAGAATCTTTACATCCGGAACAAGGAGCGTGAGGAGCATGGAAAGAAATCCACAGCCATCGACGACAGGTATTTCCACATCGCTGAGAATGTCCTTTATTCAGAATTAGCCATAGCCCTTGGTAAGGGCGTTTCCGAAATCAGGGACTTCATCATATCCGCATTGTAAAAAACAGATAAATTGTTCAATGGACGGGCCGCAATTACGGCTCTTTTTTGTTGGAATTTTTTCTTGAATGGAAAAACGCTCTATTATATAATTTACGATTAGGTAAATGTAAGTGTGGAACGGATGAACGGTAAAAGAAGTAAAATACACTATGCATGGAAAATACTGATTTCATGCTGTCTTATAAATATGTCAGCACTTGGTGTTACGAACACCAACGGACTTTATTATTCTGCCGTAAGCAGTGACCTTGGAATCCTGATATCAGAACTTTCGGTACATACGGTATTTCAGGGAATTGCATCGGCACTTACGCTTCTGATAGTGGACAGGGTATATAAAAAGTACCCGCTGAAACCCGTGCTTCTTATAAGCTCAGTGCTTTTTCATGGTTCACAGATGGCCATGGCGGCACTGAATCATGTATGGCAGTTCTGCATTGCCGGCGTGGTCTGTGGTATCGGAGCCGCATTCCTGTTTTATGTTCCTGTACCGATGCTTCTGAATAACTGGTTCATAAAAAGGAAAAAAACAGCACTTTCCATCTGCTTTGTGGCAGCAGGCCTTTCCGGAATCATTCTCAGCCTTATGATGGGAATGGTGATAAACAGCTTTGGCTGGAGGACCGCATACATTGTCAGGGGTATATTTTCCCTGCTTCTTATGATCCCTGTCATGTTCTTTGTGGTAAAAAAGCCCGGAGAAATCGGGACCACGGCATACGGAAGTGAGGAAAATGCAGCCGATAACCAGAAATATATGGGTGATGCGGCAAAAAGGCACAGCTTTGAGGAGAAAAGAAAGAAGTTTGTTTTCGCCGTTGTCGTTGCTGTACTCTGTAACCTGTCGTGCGGAATGACGGGAATGCTACCTCACTTTGCCGGTACACTTGGGTATGGAATAATGTTCGGATCATATCTGACGAGCCTTGCAATGGTGGGAAACATCAGTTCGAAGGCACTTATGGGACCTGCTACGGAAAAGTTTGGAATCGTGGCTTCTGGTTCTTTATGTGCGGCACTGCTGGCATTCGGGTTCCTTCTTATGGGACTTGGAATAACGGCAACACCGGCAGTCCTTTTTTCATCGGTGATGATTGGATTTTCAGCGTGTGTGAATACACTCATTATTCCCAATCTTCTGGACACATTTGTAAAGGGCGATGAATATGTGCATGTGCTTTCGATATGCTCTACCGGAACAATGATTGCATCATCATTAAGCTATCTCCTGGTAAGCCTGCTTGTCGATAACCTGGGGTATGGCCCCTCGTTCCTTATATACAGTACATTCGGTGTTCTGATAGCGGTAATACTGATAGTTGTTTATAAACAGAGAAAGGCGGATAAGTAATGAATTTCAACAGGCATATCGAAGGACTTACTCCTTCAAAGTCAATGGCCATGTCAAACCTGGCAAAGGAACTCAAGAAAAAGGATCCGGAGATAGTGGACCTCAGTATCGGGGAACCTGATTTTGACACCCCCAGACAGGTGGTTGATGAGGCAATTAAATGGCTCAATGAAGGTTTCACTCATTATACGACAGGCCCCGGACTTCCTGAACTTCGTGAGGGCATTGCGAAGAAGCTTAAGGAAGACAACGGATGTGATTATGATCCCAGCGGAATCATTGTATGCCCCAGTGGAAAGTTTGGTATCTATATTGCCTGTGCAACTGTACTTAACGAGGGCGATGAGGCAGTCATTTTTGCACCCTACTGGGTATCGTATCCGTCAATCATTGAGTCAGTGGGCGGCGTTCCTGTAACGGTAGAACTTAAACCGGATAACGGATACAGGATCACTGAGGAAGCATTAAGGGCGGCTGTAAATGAAAAGACACGTCTCATCATCATCAACTACCCCAACAACCCAACCGGAAAGATTCTTACAAAGCCTGAATTTGAGGCCCTGAAGAATGTGATGATGGACTATCCTGAAATAATGCTTCTTTCAGATGAAATGTATGAGAGCATCCTTTTCGACGGAAACAAGACCATTTCACCTGCCTCGGATCCTGAGATTGCTTACAGGGTCATTACTTCAAACGGTTTCTCAAAGTGTGCCGCAATGACAGGCTGGAGAATCGGATATATCGCGGTAAACAATGAATTTGCAAAGGTCTGCAACCGTTTCTTCGGGCACGTTGTATCACAGACCTGCGGTTTCATCCAGAAGGCTGCAGTTGTGGCACTTACATGTAAGGATGAGATGGAGATGATGCGTCAGTCTTATGAATACCGCCGTAACATCTTCACTGAAAGACTTAACGAGATTCCCGGACTTCACTGTGAAAAGCCTGAAGGGGCCTTTTACGCATGGGTTGTTTTCGATGATGAACTCGTAAAGAAACTTCCGGGTTACGAGCCGGGTCAGGGAGAGTATTCAAATCTTATGAGTGAGTTCCTTTTAAGGACAGCAAAAGTAAGCTCAGTTCCCGGTGTGGCAAATGGTGTTACAGGTTCCACATGCGTACGTTTCTGTTTCGCGGCTTCCGAGGAATCACTTAGGAAGGCAGTAAAGCAGATAGGTGACGCGGTAAGATCCTTATAATGACAGCCGGACAGGTTCAGGAAGGAACTAAATGGATAGAAATAACATTCCGAAAGGAAGGGAAAAGAATGTTACCGGGGGAACCGGATCTGTTCACAGGAGAGGTGAAGGTCTAGGTACAGGCCCCGTAGGAAATGGCGGCGGATATTCAGGACGCCCCGGTACCGGCGGTGGCAGCGGCATGGGACGCCCCGCTTCCCAGGGGGGAGGTTTTGGTAATATCGGCAATATGCTGAACGGAAACACTTTAAGGGGCGGTTCCGGCAAAGGCGGCTGCGGTGGCGGCTGTCTGTTCGGTATTGTTGCCATAGTGCTTGTCATCATCTTTGCCGTTTTCGTTTTCTCAAGGTGTACAAGACTGTTCACCGGCGGACTTTTGGATGGTGGCGACTACCAGAATACGGAAGTTTACACGGTTCCGCCCACTACTGTGGCACATACGACTGTGGCTCCGACAACCGCGGCACCGGTACAGCCGCACACAACGGCAGCTGTATCGGACCAGGGCCAAAGCTATGGAAACCCGAACCTTTATGCAACATCCAATAATAACGGTATTCTCAATGAAGAAGTGGCTGACGGTGCAAGGAACAAGTATACGGAATTTGGCGATGATGCTACCGTCATGGTATACATGTGCGGCACGGACCTTGAGTCTTCAAATGGAATGGGAACAGCCGATATCCAGGAAATGCTCAAGTCGGGCCTGGGGAATAACATAAACCTCATCCTCTACACGGGCGGATGTTCAAAATGGCAGAATAATGTCATATCATCATCAACGAACCAGATATACAGGGTGACGAAGGACGGTCTTGAAAGACTTGTAGATAAGGATGGAAACAAGTCCATGTCCGATCCGGCGACGCTTACGTCATTTATAAAGTACGCGGCAAAGAATTACCCTTCAGAAAGATACATACTCATCCTCTGGGATCATGGTGCAGGAAGCGTAAACGGCTATGCGTATGATGAAAAGCATCCGAGTTCCGGGTACATGAGCCTTTCAGGAATTGACGAGGCACTTAATGATGCAGATGTCAAGTTCGATTTCATAGGATTTGACGCCTGCCTCATGGCAACCTTGGAAAACGGACTCATGTTAAGCAAATATGCTGATTACATGATTGCATCCGAGGAAACAGAGCCCGGTACAGGATGGTATTACACGAACTGGCTCAAGGCACTTTCCAAGGACCCGAAGATAAGCACGGTAAGGCTTGGAAAACAGATAGCGGATGATTTCTCAGATGCCTCAAGGTCTTATTCAAGAGGCTCTGACACGACACTTTCCGTGACGGACCTTGCAGAGCTTAAGGCAACGGTGCCGGTCCTGTTTAAGGTCTTTGCATCGGCGACAGCCGGATTACTGGAGTCAGAAAACTTCACCGTGGTATCAACGGCAAGAGGCAACACGAAGGAGTTCGCAAGATCTGAAAAGCTTGACCAGATTGATCTTGTGAACTTCGCACAGAATCTGGGAACGGTTGAGGGAAGTGAACTTGGAAAGGCAATTCAGTCAGCTGTCAAGTATAACAGGACTTCTTCCGGTTATGACAAGGCGTACGGCCTTTCAGTATTCTTCCCGTACAGGAAGATGTCATATGTGGACGTCATGGTGAAGACATATGAGCAGATCGGAATGGAGACTGAATATACAAGATGTATAAAGAAGTTTGCCAACCTTGAACTTGCAGGCCAGATTTCAACCGGTGGTACCGGCAGCGAATACGGATCTCTGTTTGACTCACTCTTTGGTGATTACGGAGGATACAGCAGTCAGGGCTCAGGCGGTTATACATTTGACTGGTCAGACTTTGGATACGGAAGCTCACATGGCGGTGGAAACAGTTATCAGGGAAGCTATGGAGGACAGGGCTCACATGGCGGAAGCTCATACAGCGGTGGCTACGGTTCACTCACTGATTACTATGGAAGCGGTTATGGAAGCAGCGGATCCATGAGCACGGAACTCATTTCGAGCATGCTCGAGATGTTCCTTGGAGGCCGCAGTAACGTATCAGGCATTTCGTCAACCGAGAAATTCATCGATGCCGAAACAATAAAGAATGCAGCCGGTTATATAGCGAAGAATTCAATCAACACGTCACACCTTTCATGGACAGATGCGGGCGGCAGGACAGTACTTGCCTTTGATGACAATGACTGGGAGAATACACAGACACTTCTTCTGAACGCCTTCTATGATGACGGAGAAGGATTCATCGACCTGGGACTTGACAATATCTATGATTTTGATGAGGACGGAAACCTTTCAGGTGAGTTTGACAACACGTGGTTAGCTGTAAACGGACAGCCCGTCGCATATTACTTTGCGGATGAGGCAGACAGTGATGAGGGATATGTGATACGCGGATATATCCCTGCATTCGTCAATAACAGGCGCTGCGAGATTTTTGTAACATTTACTGATGAGAATCCGGACGGAAGCGTAGTGGGTTACAAGTACGTATACAGAGATGAAGGAAACGGACAGGTAGCCAAGCTGGCAGCCCTTGAAGAGGGAGATGTAATTGACTTTATTGCTGACTACTATGCTTATGACGGATCTTATCTTGACAGCTACAAGATCAACGAACAGATGACATATGACGGTACGTTTAATATAAGCAACATTAGAATGGACAGGCCGCTTAACGCAACGTACAGGATAGAAGATATTTACGGACAGTTCTACTGGACGAAATTAATACCCAATAATTAAAGGAGGAGAACAATATGGACTCAAACGTAAGACCGGAGACTCTTGCAAGGATCAATACTCCGGAACTGGCACAGGCATTTATCAACGAGCAGATCGAAGCCATCAGGGCACAGGTAGGGACCGACAGAGTTCTCCTTGCTCTTTCAGGCGGCGTTGATTCATCAGTGGTAGCCGCACTTCTCATCAAAGCTGTTGGAAAGCAGCTCACATGTGTTCACGTTAACCATGGCCTTTTAAGAAAAGGCGAGCCTGAGCAGGTAATCAAGGTATTCAAGGACGAGATGGGTGCTGACCTCATTTACGTTGACGCAGTTGACAGATTCCTTGACAAGCTTGCAGGCGTTAAGGATCCTGAGACAAAGAGAAAGATAATCGGAAAGGAATTCATCGACGTATTCGCCGAGGAGGCACGTAAGCTTGAGGGCGTCAAGTTCCTTGCACAGGGAACCATTTATCCCGACATTCTTGAGTCACACGGCGTAAAGGCACACCATAACGTTGGCGGACTTCCTGAGGATCTTAAGTTTGAGCTCTGCGAGCCCGTTAAGTTCCTTTATAAGGATGAGGTAAGAATGGTTGGCAAGCAGCTTGGTCTTCCTGACAACATGGTTTATCGTCAGCCCTTCCCGGGACCCGGACTTGGAGTAAGATGCGTGGGAGCAATCACACGTGACCGTCTTGAGGCAGTTCGTGAGTCTGATGCAATCCTCCGTGAGGAGTTCGCTATTGCAGGCCTTCAGGGCAAGGTATGGCAGTATTTCACAGTAGTTCCGGATTTTACATCAACAGGAATCAAGGACGGAAAGAGGACAGATGACTGGATGGTAATCATCCGTGCCGTTAACTCAGTAGACGCAACCGCAGCCACAGTTCCGGAAGTACCTTATGAGCTTTTATTCAAGATCAGGGAGAGAATCTTTAATGAGGTTAAGGGCGTCAACAGAGTCCTTTACGATATTTCAACAAAACCGCTTGCAACGATAGAGTACGAATAAATAACACATCCCCGAAAAGCCTTATTTTAAGCCACTTTTCGGGGATGCTTCTTGCTTTTGACGATATTTTGACGATAGTTTGCACTTGTTTTTCCTCCGTCATCAGAAACTGCATAAAACACCTGGTCATGAAGCAGTCCTCCCGTTTCCGGATTCCCCTGAGGAAGAGGCGGATCCGGCCCTTCGAAGCTGTAACCGAAAGCCATGATCTTTCCGTTCCCGATATTGGTAAGTTTGCACGGATCATTTACCGGAATATCGAGATCGCGAAATACTCTCCGGGGTTCCGACCATGTCATTCCTGCTTTTCAATGCTCTTTCCTGGGTGAATTCTCACACAACTGAAGTCGCGTACTTCCAAAGAACTTTTATTGAGCAACAGGAAGTGTTTTCCCTGTAACCTCACGGTAATATTCTTTCATCCTCCGGGTGTGACCGGGTTCAGATTCAGAGTCCAGAACCTCTATATTCTGGTAGTACCAGATTTTGAATTCTGCAATTTCCAGATCGTCCTGTAATTCCTGAATTCGTTTCAAAAGTTCATCACGCTGTTTCTGGAAGATTTCTATACGCTTTTCAGCATTTTCAGGCCTGTGATCAAAATACCTGATATTTTCCCGGATGGATTCAAGGCTCATCCCGGCTTTTTTCATACACTCTACTGTTTCCAGCGTATCCACGTCTCTCTGAGTATAAAAACGCTGGCCGTTTTTCCCGCGTTGAATGCCCGTAAGAATTCCTTCTTTTTCATAATATCGAAGCGTATGAACCGAAAGCTCTGTAATTTCCGACAGCTGCCCGATTTTATAATTCATTCAGCTTCCCCCCTTGACTTAGAGTTTACTCTAAGTATTATGATACTGCTATAGATTTCTTTTGCCGCAACGATCCTTCCACGGTCATTGATATTTTTGAAGAAAGCTGTATCAGACGTGGTCTTGGCTACTATGTAGGCGGACCGGACTACACAATTTTCTCCCCTCACATGGGCGGTCTGGCTGATACAGTCAACAGCCTTTATGCCATCCTGAAGGCAGTATTTGAAGACAAAATCGTTTCCTTCGATGAACTGATGCGTTGTACACGGGAAAACTGGGAAAATGATGAGATTTTACGGCAGAAAATACGGAACGGATACAGGTGGTTTGGAAATGACAACGACGAAGCAGACAGGATTTATACTCATCTCATAGACCGTTTTTCCGATATGTGTAAAACCTGTGACGTCAATTCCAGCTTCCGCTATACCCCCGGCATCAGCACCTTCGGACGGCAAGTCGGATGGACTGAAAACAGAATGGCCACGGTTTTCGGAACAAAAAAAGGGACCATCCTCTCCGGTAACAGTTCTCCTACCCCCCGGCACTGACCGTACCGGCGCCACAGCCATGATCCGCTCCTACTGCAAGGCGGATGCCACAAAAGTACCCATCGGTTCCGCACTTGATCTTTCGCTCACACCCGGTTCTGTCAAAGGCGAGGACGGTATTACAGCCATCACCGGGCTTCTCAGGGGATTTACAGCGCTTGGCGGCTTTTTCATGCAGATGGATGTAGTCTCTGTCGCTACGCTCCGGGCTGCCAAAGAGCATCCGGAAGACTACCCCACCCTTGGCGTGCGTGTCTCCGGCTGGAATGCCAGATTCGTCACCCTTGGGGAACGGTGGCAGGACATGATCATCGAACGGGACGAAAAACAGGAGTAATATGCTGGTAACCGATATTCAGAGATTTTGTATGCATGACGGACCGGGACTCCGTACGGTGGTCTTTCTGCAGGGCTGTTCCCTCCGTTGTAAGTGGTGTCATAACCCGGAAACACAGTCTGCAGGGCGCTCTTTGCTTTTTTATGAAAAAAACTGCATACGCTGCGGGCTGTGCGCAGAAGCCTGTCAGCGTTCTCTTCATACATTTTCTCCGGAAGGACATTTTCTTGACCGGGAAAAATGTGTACTGTGTGGAGAATGCGTCAGGGCCTGTCCTACAAAAGCGCTTCATTTTTCATCAGCTGAAATGACTGTGGATGAGATCGTAACAGAAGTTTTACGAGATCAGGCCTTTTACGGGGAAAACGGCGGGGTTACACTTTCCGGCGGAGAGCCGCTTTTTCATACGGCTGAGGCACTCCGTCTGCTGGGAGCCTGTAAAAAAGCCGGTCTTCATACCGTCGTCGAGACAGGCGGTGTTTTTGATACTTCTTTCCTTCCAGGGCTCATCCAGGTTGTGGACCTGTTTCTCTGGGATATCAAAGATACCGTTTCCACACGGCACGAAGAAAATACCGGGATTTCTTCCGAAATCCCTGCAGAAAACCTGAAGCTTGCCGACCGATTGGGAGCCGGATCCGTCATGCGCTGCATCCTTGTAGGCGGAATCAATGACAACGAAGCACATATACGGAAACTGAATGAACTGTTCCTTAGTTTGCGAGGTTGTCAGCAAATCGAACTTCTTCCCTGCCATATGATGAGCGACCACAAATACCGGGCACTGGGGCGCATCTGCAGCCTGCCGGAATCCGCAGCATGCAAAGAAGAAACCTTGAAGGCGCTTAAAGCACTGGTACGGGATCATCCCGACCAATGAATGGCTCGGATCGTCCGACGCTAACAGCAGTAAATCATCGTATTGTTCCGTTGCCTTCTGCAATCAATAGGACAGATGCAGTTTCTGAAGTCGAAACGACTGTTTCAGAAAAATGTCTGCTTTATGTTTCCATGACTAGAGCAAAGAAAGGTGTGTATGTTACAAGTTATGGAAAGGCGTCAGAGTTTATAGCTTGATTGTGTACCTATGATTGAACATGGGTATTCTGTAGAAGGGAGTGTTCGATATGGGATTGTTTGATTTCTTTGGACCTAAGAAAAAAGAGCCTGTCAAGTCGTCTAGTGTGACGCACCCTTCTTCTGCAGTGAAACGAGAGCCAGTTAGCCGTGCTATAACTCAACGAGAGGCAAGAACTACTAAACCGAAGAAATCATAAAAATGGGTAAGAATAAAGATATCAGTATAGAAACAAGATTTGCCAGACAGTGCCTGGCAAATTTCAGAAAGGATTCTTGTATGGACAATGAAGTTTTGATTCCACAGGACTTGATTTCTCAAATACGGGAAATCATGAACACTGCTCGTTATAATGTTGCGCGAGAAGTCAACAATGAACAGTTACTCGCGTATTGGAATATCGGGCGTGTAAAGAAGATTAACAGATTGGATAGTTAAAAAACATTGGAGAGGACCGATTTTATCGCGGAATATTTTTGCACTGGCAGAAGAACTTCGTGAATTGACAGGGAAAGAAGCTGATGTATTTGAGATCCGTGATGTGAATAACAAAACCCCGTTTTATGAGTCCGTAATGAAGGAGAGCATGTTCTTTAATTGCAACACATTCACCCCCTGGGTACTTGGGTAAACGGTTATGCGTTTACGTACTTGGAACCTTAGGGGTTCTGTTTTTCTACGTGTTCATCATTTGGGCAAGGATACCACATCCAACCTGCCGGATTGGTTGTGGAGGAA
>JAKSPD010000018.1 GCA_024405115.1 Lachnospiraceae bacterium | reverse complement strand
TGAGCGAGCTCCCATCGACCAATTCCCACAAATCCTCGCATGGCTCGTTAGTCGTTTAAATCAAGTTTATCTCATAATCAAATATAGAATATTACATAGCCGGAACTGACCAACCATCAGCTCCGGCTATTATTATGCCCTTCCGCAGGCAGGTGCACATGCGGAAAGAGGGGCATTTTTCATCTCATCAACCTGACCCATTGTGGCAGGAAATCTAAAGGAGGATTTATCAATGGCATTTTTTAACAGCGCGATCAGCGTACTGCAGACTCTCGTAGTAGCACTCGGTGCAGGTCTTGGCATCTGGGGTGCGATCAACCTTCTGGAAGGGCGCTGCAGGTCCGGTGGACTTGCGTTCAGCGCCGACCGGAGCGTAGACCGGCAACGATAACCCCGGCGCAAAGTCCCAGGGTATGAAGCAGCTCATGGCGGGCGGCGGCGTTGCACTCATCGGTATCACTCTGGTACCGCTGCTTTCCGGACTCTTCGGCCTTCTTCTTCAGTCACTCATCGTGCAGATCACCATGAAGGCGCTTGGCATCCTTATCTTTGTGATCGTCTATGGACGAATGATCGAGATCTACCTGATGACGAGCCTTGCGCCGATCCCGTTTGCGACCTTCGGAAACAGAGAACAGAGCATGCTCGGACAGAACTATCTGAGGTCGCTCTTCGCGCTCGGGTTCCAGGGGTTCCTCATCATGATCTGCGTCGGCATCTAGGCAGTACTTGTGCAGGGCATCTCGTTCTCAGATGATGTCATCGCATCCATATGGGGCGTCATGGGCTATACGGTCCTTCTGTGTTTTACCCTGTTCAAGACCGGAGGCCTTGCAAAGAGCGTATTCTCGGCACACTGACAAAATGCCAGACAGTGTCTGGCAAATATACGGAGGTTTCAAAATGGCAGCTTATATCCCTGTCCCGCGGGATTTTTCGCGGGTCAAGTCAAAGGTATTTTTCAACCTGACGAAACGTCAGCTCATCTGCTTCGGAGCCGGTGCGGTTCTCGGGGTTCCGTCCTTCTTTCTTCTGAAGAGCCAGGGAAACACCAGCCTGGCAGCCATCTGCATGATGGTGATCATGCTGCCGATGTTTTTCCTCGGCATGTATGAAAAGGACGGGCAGCCCCTTGAAAAGATCGCCGGACATTTCATCCGGGCAAAATTCGTTAGGCCCCGCGAAAGGCCCTATAAGACCAACAACTATTACGCTCTCCTGATGCGCAGGAAGAAGCGGAAAAGGAGGTAAACGCGATTGTTTTCACTGAAAAAGCGGGAAAAAAGGGACGTAAGGCTTCCGATGAACCGGGCGGGAAGACGGAAGCGACCTCTCCCACCGCTGAAGGCATTGATCCGGAACTTCTGATAAAGCTCCTGACAGATCTGAAGATGGCCGCCCTGCTTAAAACGCTGGCGCAGAATCTGAAATAGGCTCATCATAAGATGAGAAGCTTTACATAGAGAGTGTTGCGATTTCCGGATTACAGTCCGGAAGGCAGCATTCTCTTTTTTGTTGATTCAGCAAGCTCGAGACGGATTCGGCAAGATATGAAGTTGATTCGGCAATATTTAGTGCTGATTCGGCAATATTTGGTGCTGATACGGCAATATATTTCATATTTAGCAAACATACGGTTGATTTTTTGCTGAACCGGTACTATGATTGACGATAGAAAGACTTCCATAAATCAAGGAGACCTGGTTATGAAAACATGCAAAGAAGCGGCTCTTTCCTGGGGTATTCCGGAGCGTACCGTAAACTATATGTGCAATACCGGAAAAATCAGCGGCGCTGTGAAAGTCGGTAAGTCATGGCAGATTCCGGATGATGCGAAAATGCCGCCGGATGCAAGGAAAGAAGGCGGAAAACGGTCACAGGCAAAAGCGCCCAAGTCCCTGCCGATTGGCATTTCAGATTTCGTACGAGCACAGGCAGAGTATTATTATGTAGATAAAACGCTGCTGATCAAGGAGTTTTTGGATCGCAGACCGCTGGTATCACTCTTTACCAGACCCAGACGTTTCGGCAAGACCCTGAATATGGATATGCTCAGGGTATTTTTTGAGATCTCGGATGAAGATACTTCAAAGTATTTTACAGACAAGAAGATCTGGCAGTGCGGGGAAAGATACCGGGAGCATCAGGGACAGTACCCGGTGATTTTTTTGACCTTTAAGGATGTGAAATTTGATTCCTGGGAGGCTGCTCTTGATAAAATAAGCAGCCTCCTTCAGACTGAATTCGGGCGTCACAGAGAGCTTTTAAACAGTGACAGAATTGCCGATTATGAGAAGGATTACTTTGAAAAGGTTCTGAATAAGACTGCGACGGAAGTGGATCTGGCATCTGCACTGGAGCAGTTGTCTGCAATGCTTACTGAGCATTATAAAAAAGCGCCGGTCATTATTATCGACGAATATGATACGCCGATTCAGGAGGGATACTCACAGAACTATTATGATGAGATCATTGGCTTCATGAGAAACTTTTTCTCGGGCGGCTTCAAGGACAACCGGAACCTGTCGTTCGGATTCCTTACCGGAATTCTCCGGATCGCTCAGGAAAGCATATTCAGCGGTCTTAACAATCTGACGGTCAATTCTCTGATGGATGAAGAATACGACCGGTTCTTCGGCTTTACAAAAGAGGAAGTCGTGGAGCTTCTTATGGAGTACGGCTGTGCCGATAAAGAGCCGGAGCTTCGGGAATGGTATGACGGCTATCTGTTCGGAAATACGGAAATATACAATCCCTGGTCCGTGATCAATTATGTGGCAAAGGGCTGTGTCCCGCAGGCTTACTGGGTGAATACAGGGAAAAATGAGATCCTTGAGGATGTCATGCAGAATGCTACGGATGAAGTGATGTGCCGCCTGTCTTCTCTTCTGGAAGGTGAGACCGTAGTTGCCAGAATTGATCAGAATGTAGTATATCGTTCCCTCGCGGAAGATCCTGCGAATGTATATAGTCTGTTGCTTGTTGCCGGTTATCTGCGGATACAGAAAAAAGAGCTGCAGGCAGATGGTACATATCTCTGTGAAGTCTCAATTCCGAACCGTGAGATCGCAGCAGTATACAAGAATGAGATCCTGTCCCATTTGCTGCGGACAGGTTCTGTAAGCAGGACAACAGCCAACAGAATTGCAGAGAGCCTTTATTCAAATGACCTGAAAGGTCTTCAGGCTGCTATCGCAGAGTATATGCAGAAGACCATCAGTTTTTATGACGCAGGGTCGGAAGGATTCTACCATGGTCTGGTATTGGGAATGATTGCCTTAATGGACAACCAGTATATCATTCGGTCAAACCGTGAATCGGGTGCAGGAAGATATGACATCAGTCTGTTTCCCAGAGAGAAAAGATATCCCGGAATCATTATGGAACTGAAATGGGAAAGTCATATGGATCGGATAGGTCTTGAAAAGCTGGCATTGGAAGCGGTAAACCAGATCAACGGGAAACGGTATGACGCTGAAATGAAAGAAAATGGTATTGCAGAAGTCCTTAAGCTGGGCATTGCTTTTTCCGGAAAAGAATTGTGTATAAGGGCAGAGTGAACTTTTTCTGCTTAAGCAAACATTACATAGAGAGTGTTGTGTTTCAGATTACGGTCCGGAAGGCAATGCTCTTTTTACATTGCTAAAAAATAGTAATGTTAAGATAATGTGATGCAATGTCAGTGTCTTTTTCATGGTTAATCAAAGTGTAAAATCCTTTTAAATATAAGGGTTTGCAATGTGTTTGTAATGTTGAGTAATGTTGTTGTGCAATGTTAGGAAGATGGTCATCGTGATTTTCTTTTCAAATTGCAAATAATGCATTCGTTCACAAGTCTGGAGTGCATATTTTGCACTTAATTGTTGACTTCCGGTGCAAAGTATTATTCTGACAAACCTGCTTTTCTTGACAAAAAACGATGGAACTTGAGTGATTGAAAAATGGTAGAACAGGCAGGATATATCTTTTTAAAAATGACAAAGAGGACTGCAGAAATCCGTTGAAAAATGTCGAAACAAATGGTATCCTTTGATGCAGGGAGGAGTATTTTATGCTGAAACGGGATATTTGGGACCGGCTGATTGCCTGGAAAGAAAAAGAACATCACCCTCTTGTAATAAAAGGCCTGCGGCAGACGGGAAAAACCTATATAGTCAGGAAATTCGGAGAAGCGAATTATCAGAGCACAGTATATCTGGATCTCAGGGCTAATATACAGGTGCATAGTGCTTTCAGCGGCAATTTTGACGTTGATATGATGGTAATGGCTATTTCTGCCGTCGTTAGAGATGCCCGGTTTATCCCTTATCATACACTGATTATCCTTGATGAGATACAGGATTGCCCGAACGCCAGAAGCTCTCTCAAATACTGGGATCTGGACGGAAGGTATGATGTGATCGCCACCGGAAGCTTTCTGGGAGTCAAAGGCTTCAGAGAACCTTATCCCAGAGGAATTCCTGTGGGATATGAGGATCATATGACAATGTATCCGCTTTCTTTTCATGAATTTCTGCGAAATGCCGGATTGAATGAGAGTGTTCTTTCCTATGTCAGTTCTTCATTGGAGAATAATCAGGCGATTGAAAAAACAATTCATGAATCGCTCCGATCATTGTATTATCAATATCTGATCGTCGGCGGAATGCCAGAAGCAGTTAAAGCCTTTTTTGAAACACATGATCTGAATGAGGTACGCAGGATCCAAAGAAGAATTCTTGCTTCTATCAGAGATGATTTCGGACGCTTTAAGGATGCGGAAGGCAATAACAAGGTCAATGAAGTATTGAAACTGCGCGCAGAGGCCTGCCTGAATTCACTTCCGGCGCAGCTCGCGAAGGAATACAAGAAGTTTCAGTACAGTCTTGTGGACGTGAAGGGACATTCCCCGGAAAAGGCAGACGGGCTTCAGTACCTGGAAGATGTCGGGCTGGTGGTTCGCTCTTATAACACAAAAGAAGTATCCTACCCGTTGGAAGGCGTGAAGATCCCTAATGAGTTTAAGGTTTTTTATGTAGATACAGGCCTTCTGATTTCTCAGCTTGGAGATGATGTACCGATGCAGATCTTATCGGGAAACATCAGTGCATATAAAGGGGCGATTGCAGAAAATATGGTCGCATCGGCATTTGCAGTATGTGATCTTCCTCTTTATTATTATCATGCGCCCAGCGGATCTCCGGAGCTGGATTTTCTGTTTGAAAAGGCCGGAGAAGCAGTGATTGCGGAATGCAAATCTACGAACAACCGTGCTACAAGCATGAAATATGTGATTGCTCATCCGGAAAAATATGGTGTTCATAAAGCAGTAAAAATTGCCGACACAAATGTCGGAGGTGGTGAAGGGTTTGATACATATCCGTTGTACGCACTTGGATTTCTGAAAAAAGAGAAGGTGAATCAGATCATTCCGACGGTCGATTACGGGCAGCTTATTGTGCCGGATCAGTCAGGTGAATTTATCTGATTTTGTCGATAGTTGTCACAAGCAGCTGCCGCCATTCTTAATGCTTGACGCATGAGCGTCATCGAGTGAGAAGCCCCCACTTCAAATGCGAAGCATTAAGTGGTGGGAGTATGTCACTTCTGTATCGGCATTCGCCATAATTAGAGCAAGAAAAAGTATTTGCGAGGTAGCTGCATGATTTATAGACTTCCAGAGCTTCAGGATAAAGATATCTTACAGCAATATGTTCAAGAGCATTTCGACAACAACGAGAGTAGTATAAGCGCCAGTCTTGGTTTGTCATCATCCGACTATGCCCAATGGGTTGAGAAGATTAAAACGAATGCCCTAACCGGGGATGATGAGTGGGGAAAATCGCTGCTGTACCTATGTTTTGATGATGGAAATTTTATCGGATTATTGAGTATTCGTTATGAACTACCCAAGGCTCTTTCTGAAAAATACGGCGATATCGGGTATGGTGTCAGACCGTCTGAAAGGAAAAAAGGATATGCCACCCAGATGCTGAGATATGCTTTGACAGTTTGCAAAGAAAATGGGATGGAAAAAGCGATTCTCGGTTGTTATAAAAGCAATATAGCATCTGCAGCGACCATAATAAAATGCGGTGGCATTTTGGTTGCTGAAAACGACAACTACAAAAATGGAATAGTAAGTCAGTATTATGAGTTAAAGCTATAAATTTAAGTTTTCTTTTGCATCAACAATTAAATAACGTATTACATAGGTCGATCACCGTAAAAAGTGACCGGCCTATTTAGTACCATAGCACATCGATTGAAAACGATCGAGCGATGCGATGTTGTGTATCGTGCGAAAGACGGAAAGATAGAGGAAACAGATGTCGTGCGGAACTGAATAAAAAAGCGGTGCTGAATGAAAAAGAGGAGCCATAAGGCATGCATTGCGCGACAGTAAACCGGTAAATAAATACGTTTGACACTGTGAATAATGAATGATATACTTTCTCCTGCTGGGGGCGCTTAATGCTGAGATCGAAGCTGCCGGAAGGCTTCTTCAGTCCCTTACTACCTGATCAGGTCAACACCTGCGTAGGGAAGCATATTTGAGCCCTCCTTAAATACAGGAGGTTTTTTTATGTCAGCAAAGAAAATTGCAAATTGCGCCATGTGTGTGGCGCTGTCAGTGGTAACAAATTTAATTTCCGTGTACAAGTTTCCGTTCGGCGGAAGCATCACCTTATGCAGCATGCTGTTCATGATGCTTCCGGCATGGTTTTACGGCGTACGCATCGGGGTATTATGCGGAGTGATATTCGGACTGTTGAATTTTACCATCTCACCGTATTTCATGACTGTTCCGCAGTTCCTGTTTGATTACATTTTTGCATTCGGCATCATGGGACTGGGCGGAATCGTAAGGAATACAAAAAACGGTCTGATCAAGGGATACCTGATTGCGGTTATCGGCAGATGGATAATGGCTACGATTGCGGGTCTCATCTGGTTCTCACTTGGAATGACGGCCTGGGAAGGCTGGTCACCGCTTCCGTATTCAATGGCTTATAACGCAGCATACATTTTTGCGGAGGCCTTTATCACGGTACTGCTTCTCCTTCTTCCTCCGGTAAAAAATGCCCTTGAGAGAATAAAAAAGACAACGGGAGACTGATTCATTGAAGAAATGCCTGATAATATCCGGCGGAGATTTCTGCGAACTGAATATAAATAAGGGGTGTTATGATCTATGCATAGCCTGCGACCGCGGCTATGAGTATGCCGGAAGATACGGCCTGCTGCCTGATGTGATAATAGGTGATTTTGATTCCTCACCTGTTACGGATGCTTCTGCGGAAAAGGTACTGCGTTATCCCGTGAATAAGGATGATACGGATACCATGCTCGCCGTAAAATATGCCCTTTCCGAAGGGTATCGGGATATCGATGTTGTGTGCGCATTCGGCGGCAGAATGGACCATGCGTTTGCAAACATCCAGACAGGTGCATTCATAGTCAGAAACGGAGGACGCGCCGCGTTCTTCGGAAACGGTACGGAAGCCCGGTTTTTTGGAGGGCATGATGAAAGTCTTATTCTTCCGCGCCGTGAGGGCTGGTCACTGTCGGTTTTCTCAATATCTGATGTGACAGAGGGAGTGAGCATAAAGGGGACAAAGTTTGAGGCGGAAGATGTTCGGGTGGAGAACACCTTTCCTATCGGGGTGAGCAATGTCTGGGCCTCCGGAAAGGCGGAGATAACCCTTAAAGACGGCATTCTCATGGTGATGTGCTCAGAACTTAAAAAAGGTGAGCATATCTGAAAGTACGGAGTTTTAACATAAGTATAAGGAAAGGGGACTTCATCGGAAAGAAGTCTCCTTTTATAATACAGCGCTTCCGCAGATCAGAAGTATGAAAGGCCCGAAAATGCGCAGTGCATTTCCGGGCCTTAGCTTCTTATCTGATCAAGCAGAGATGTGCGGATCCGGAAAGATGTGCGAAACCGGAAAGATGTGCGGATCCGGAAAGATGTGCGAAACCGGAAAGATCTGTCATATCCGATATAGTAAAAAACATTACGAAAATTTGTACTGAATCAATTAAAATTCATAGACTGATCAAATCGTTTTAGTTTAAAGTGACAATAGTCAAAAAAATGACAGACTTTTGACTTCGGCAACATGATAACACTTGTAAGGAGGGCACAAATGAAGAAAACTGTATCTATTCTCCTCACTTTCGTAATGGTCATTGGGTTTGCTTTTTCAGCAATGGCTGCCGAAACTAAGGAGACAAAGGCATCGGAGCGAACGCTTCTGACACACGAAGACTGGGCGCCGGATGTTAAGGACAACGTAAACAGCTTCCTTGAGCTTTACGGAAAAGGCGGGGAAAAGTATTACGGGACAGAGTATGCGGTGTTTGATTTTGATAACACCTGCTCTATTTTTGACGTAGAGGAACAGCTTGCGGTATATCAGATGCAGACCATGACCTTTGCCATAGAGCCGGATGCGCTGGCAGACGTTCTGTTTACAGAGATCGGCGATCACAAAGAGGACAGAACAGACCTTGGCTACGGCAAGGGCTCCTATGCAGACTGGGTAGATGATATCACAAAGGCGTATAAGTATCTTTATAAGACCTACGGCCCCTTCACCGCAAACGGACTTGATGCAAAGGCACAGAAGGAGATCCAGGCGGATCCGCAGTGGCAGGGGTTTGCAACAAAGATGCGTGCAATGTATGATCTCGTATACGATGCGGAATCGGCATCTGTTGCATATCCGTGGGTGCTTTACTGGTTCACGGGAATGACGGAGCAGGAGGTCTATGATCTTGCGTTTGCATCACACAGCTTCTATAAGATAAGGAAGTTGAGACTTCATCTGTTCCCTTGTTTCCCTATGCTCCCTCCATGTTTGACAGTGCTTCGTTTATTTCACTGTCTCTCACAGAGGGAGCATATCACTTCAAGGATTGCGCTGCAATTCCCGCGGTCAATACACCGGAACTGCAGATGGAATCCGTTCAGTTTTCCTTGGGCAGCAGCCTTATCTGTCCCGGTGCTGCGACTATTCTGCCGACTATGGCGGTGATCAGTATGAAAGCGGAAATGGTAACGACCGGAATATCGCCAAAGGAGATATACATGGTGATGGCGTCGTTGCTTATGGCATGCACCGTATACGCTGCCAACCCATATCCCAGCGGGATACCGATCGCAAGGGCAAGAATCGCTTGCAGGATTATTTCAATCAGTGACCCCGCCAGTACTTTGCTGTAGCTGTTTCCAAGTGTGCGCAGGATCATATGATCACGGATTCGTCTGCGGTAGAATATGACCGACAGATTATAGATCACAATAACGCATATCAGGCAGGAAATGCCGATAATAATAAGAATATAGCTGCTGATATACGCAAATTTGCTTTCAAGGTCATGCTGCAGGGATCTCACACTTCCGACATAGAAAAAACCGCTGTCCGGACCGTCGTCGTACTCCGGAAGTTCTCCCTTTACGAACAAAGCATTGCAGCCGCTGTCGCCGTATAGCTCCTCGTAAGCTTCGCAGGACAGATAGCATTTGTAGTCGGTTACTGCCTTGCAAACAGCATCCACGGTCACTTTTTTCCCATCGACCGTCACACTGTCCCCTGCCTTGACCCCAAGCTCCTCCGCAAGCTTCGAGTACAGAATGATTCCCTTTCCAAGTTCAAGAGGCCGGTTCGTTTCGTCATAGATGCGTACATAATCGGTATTGTTCATCGCATACAGCTTGCTGTATTTTCCGTTTATCTCCGCATAGAATTCCCGATAGGTATTGTCACCATTGTTTTCACGCGGAGCATAGCTGTAATAGTGCAGCGCATAATCGTAGTTCACTTCCTTATCGTAAAGGAAGGCTATCGAGGAGTCGTTCAATGGACGCATGCCAATCTGAGAACATGGACGAATACGGCTGTCCCTTTGAAGAGTCTGAAGAAGTACGGTTCGGAGAACTCAACTGGCAGATGGATGAAGATCCTGAAGAGTGCGGCTTCTATGGTGAATACCCAATCTATGTTGGTTTATTCAGCAGCTTGAGTGAATGCAGAGAAAGCCTCTCTGAACACGGGCTGTAATTGATTACAAAGAAGGACTGGGACTTATATACTCCCAGTCTTTCTTGTTTTTCATGAATAAGCATATTGCAGGATTATATTTTTGATGCAATAATATTGC
This sequence comes from Lachnospiraceae bacterium, assembly GCA_024405115.1. GTDB lineage: Bacteria > Bacillota > Clostridia > Lachnospirales > Lachnospiraceae > Avilachnospira. The sequence continues at coordinate 26,289 of JAKSPD010000018.1, read as the reverse complement.
ACTAAAAATTATATTGTGTTATACTGTAGACGCAGTGAAAGCTGTATCTTGTCAGATATCACAAGCAGAGGTGAATGCAATGCTTATTTCTTTGAAAGCAAATAATTATCGCATCTACAATTCAGAAGTAGAATTTAGTTTGCGTGCCAATATGCATTATAAGAATTTCAGAAGCAACTGCTCTGAGCATACGAATATCAATGTACTCAAGACAGCTATTCTGATTGGACCCAATAACTCCGGCAAAACAAATTTTGTTCGGGCTATCGCGACAATGCGTGATATCATGCTCAATGCAAGTCCAGTGATTCAAAAGAACCTCTTTACGGAAGATCCGGTTTGCGAACTTTCGGTTTCTTTTCTTGAATCTGACCATGAGTACCTGTTTGAAGTACGATACGATACAGCAAAGCGCGAATATATCTACGAACGGTTTGCAGAAATCATCCGTGATACCTATGGCAACGTGAAAGAAAACAATTTTCTTGAACGTGATGTGTTAAATGATCGCTATGTCTCCGCAGATGAAAATCTGATTTCTGTAATGCAGGTCGCTTCCAGGAATAACATACTTATTCACTTGATCAGTACAGAACGCTTTCCTGTTCTGAACACGATCAAAAATGCAATGCTCAGGTTTGCTTCAAGAATCGACATCATTGATATGAACAACATCCCCATCAGCAAAACAATTGACATGCTGAAGCTTTCCGATGAAGCACAGAAAAAAATCGCCAGCTTTATTCTGAATGCGGATCTTTCTCTGGATGACTACCGTTACCTTTCAGATGATGAGATTAAACTTGATCTCAAGTGGGACAAAGATAGCAAACCACAGGAGGCCGTTCTGGCAGTTCAGAATTCTCTGGTTGAAATGATGCATCTTGCCTCTGTGTACAAAGGTGTTACCGTACCAAGTATGCTGTTCGATTCTACCGGAACGAAAAAGATGGCTGCACTCGCAAGCTATGTTATTAATGCTTTGGAGCAAAACCGTATTCTGATTGTTGATGAACTGGACAACAGTCTTCATTTTAAGCTTACCAGAGCGATTATCGCACTGTTTAATAACGAACTGAATGCTGATGCTCAACTTGTTGCGACCGTACACGATGTATCACTGTTAGACTGCAAAACTCTTTTCAGAAAGGAACAGATATGGTTTGCTCATAAAGATCGTGACAACGCATATCTCTATTCGCTGGCTGAATTCAAGTCGGATAAGAATGGAATCCGCAGTACAACTGATCTGATTGAGCAATACAGGCGTGGTGTATTCGGTGCATTGCCTGAGCCGGATCTGTTCAATTCACTTCTGGAGGTACGCAGCAATGTCTAAATTACCTCAGATAACGGTCAAGCACAGAATCTGTGTTGTCTGTGAAGGTGAAGAAGATTTTGCGTATTTCAAACGTCTCACGGAACTTGGCGTGTGGGACAGTTCATATAAATTTGATTTGAAAAACGCAAAAAGCGCATCGAATATTCCCGCAATGTACACCAACATTTTTCAGAATAACTCGTATGAAGCAGTACTTGTGTTCTGTGATACGGACAAAGCGCCATTTCGGGAATACTCATTGGTCAAAAAGAAGATAAGCCAATTCCATGGTAACAGAGCAGCTGTGCCTGGAAAAGTTATTATCTTTGCTAATCCTTGCACTATGCAGATCGTCCTGTCTCACTTCGGTGATGTTCAACTCAACAATCAAGGCAAGAAAACAAATGCCGGCATCATTGAAAAATTGACAGGAATAGCGAATTACGATGCTCATGCAGAACAGATTGCAGCGATATGTGCCAAGATCTACCAACGCACTTATCCGGAAATGAAAGCAAGGGTATCATCAATGAACAATCCGGACACAGTACCTGCCAGCACTAACTTTATCGAGTATCTCGTCAAGTTCGAGTCTAGTGATCCTAAATGGCTGCAAGCGCTTAGCAATTACTTGTCAAAGCCTGAATAATCAACAAAGAGTCAATGTGCTTCCTTAACTCGGGGAGCACATTTTTATGTGGAGATGTAAAAATCAATGGCTACAACCCGTATCATTCCAATGCATATCAACAAAGGCAAATCAATCGCGCAATGTCTAAAAGAGCGAACAGAATACGCGATGAATAGAGAAAAAACAAACGGTGGAGAATACATTTCTTCGTATGCTTGTGATCCGGCAACAGTCGATCACGAATTCCTTCTTGCTCGAAACGCTTATCTTGCAAATACTGGACGGCACTACGATCATGAAGTGATTGCTTATCAGATTCGCCAATCATTCAAGCCAGGGGAAGTCACACCGGAAGAAGCGAATCATTGCGGCTATGAACTTGCAATGAGATTACTGAAAGGAAATCACGCTTTCATTGTAGCCACCCACAACAATACAGGAGTTGTGCATAACCATATTATTTTTGCTGCGACTGACTTAAGCTGCACCCGGAAATTCCGCAACTTCTTCAATTCATATAAAGCGGTTGCCACGCTTAGTGATCAAATTTCAGAGGAGCATCGGCTCTCAGTTATCGCGGATCCGAAGCGGTACAGTTCACAATCATACAACAAGTGGCTTGGCGACAAAGCAAAACCCAGTGGTCGTGACATGTTGCGTGTTGCCATAGATGACGCACTCAACACAAATCCTGATGGCTTTGATGCGTTGATGAAATGGTTGGAAGAAACCGGATGGACAATCAAGCGCGGTAAGCAGCTGAGCTTTCTTGCACCAGATGGCAAACGGTATATGCGGCTTGACACGCTCGGACCGGAATATTCTGAAGAGGCATTGCGTGAAGTATTAGCCGGCAAGCGTACGCATATTCCCTACAGATGGGCGAAGAGAAAAGGTATCAAGCTCGTTATTGATGTTGAGGAGAAACTGAAATCCGGTAAAGGCCGCGGCTTTGAAACCTGGGCAAAAGATTTCAACTTGAAGATGCTGGCCAAGTCTGTGGCTTATATCCGCGAGCACAACATCGAAACTTATGATGATCTTTCCCGTTTGACTGCCGATGCTGAATCACATCAGGAAGAAATTCATGATCGGATTCGACAGGCTGAGGTTCGATTGAAGGTTATTGGCGAACAGAAAAAAGCATCTATCGACTACAAGCGAACCAAGGCAATATACGCTCAATACCGCGAATCCGGATGGTCATCTCGCTTTTATGCTGAGCATGAACAGGACATTCTGATCCATAAAGCAGCAAAGAAAGTGTTTGATTCTTATCCTGATAAGTTTCCCTCAATCGCTGAACTGAACACTGAAGAGCGTCAACTAATCTTGCAAAGACAAAAAGACTACGCCGAATACAAAGAAGCAAAGGCATCTGCCAGAGAATTGGCGACTGTCAAAGCGAACATTCACTCTGTCCTGCGTGACGATGATCAGCGTACAGACAAGACCCGTACAACCCAAACCCGATAATTTCACATAAGCAAACGGTCTCGTATCTCGATGAAATACCATCTTGGTACGAGACCATTTTTTCGTTTTGGGTGATTCAGTTCCTGCGCTTCACGCAAAAGTCATTCATGTTTTCCTACAGCCGCAGAGCTTGCTCTGCTCAAAGGGGATTGGGGGCGTTGCCACCAACAAGCAAATCGTGCCTACGGAGGCATTGCTTGCAAAGAATATTGAGTTCCTTTTATTGGAATTATAACTTCATCTCAAAAGTTGGTATTTTCCTAAATGCCATGCAAAAAATTGCTCTGAACCCGTTGATTTAATTGACTTTCGTAACATTACATGGTAGTATATATTATGGTTAAGTGTAATGATTATTTACACTTCCAAATCGTTTTTTATCTGATTCACCTGTTGTTAATTATATATCACATGATCTTTGAGGAGGGCAAGTATGGGACTGTTCAATATTTTCAAGAAAAAAGCTCCTACACATGATGAGAAAGTTGCTCTTGCTTACAGATGTTATAAACCAGATATGGTAGGAATGGTTTATCCTGGAGGTCAAGCACAAGCAAGCGGGATCATCCGTTCCATTTCAAGAATTTGCAATATCAACCTCGAGTCCTGTGATGCGGCAAAATATTATGAAATACTAACTGTTTATGGAATAACTCTCCAAAGCATGAATGCCTGCCTACCATAGACGTGCGCCGGAGAGGCAGGACCTGTCTCGTTTGCCGTTTCGCCGAGACGGAGCTTAAACATTATGCAGCGAGCGATTTTCTTGCACGTCAATAATTGTGCGGCTATAGGAGCATCATATGAAACATTTTCTTGATCTTTTTCTGGACGTGGTAGAAGAGAACAGAAACGAGCCGGCTGTTTCGGATGAGTTTGGCACGTTTACGTATGAGGAACTGTATAGCTACGGTATTTGCGTAGCCGCGAACCTCAAAGCCCGAGGAATCAAGCATGGAAGCAGGGTGATTGTTGAAATCACAAGGCGTAAGGAATACGCGGCCTGCCTGCTCGGATGCTGGCTGGCCGGCGCGGTGGCGATTCCTCTTTCGGATGACTATCCGGAAAAGAGGCTTGCCTATATCAAAAAAGATTCTCGGTATGAGCTCAGCATAGACGAAGATTTTATCAGTAGCATGGATCCGGAACTGAAGACGAAGCCCGCGCCTTTCTGTTTTGAAGACGAGGGCGTGGTCATTTATACATCAGGCTCTACAGGAAATCCGAAGGGTGTCATACATGATTTTTATTCCATCTCGGCAGTAGCGGACAGGAATATCCTGCATGAGAAAAAAGACAATATGGAAAAGAACAGGATCGCGGGGCTCATCGCGCCGTTCACATTTATCGTTGGCGTATCGCATTTCATTTCGGCAATAGCCTGCGCGAAGCACCTCGTGATCGTTCCGGATGAGATACGGCGTGATCCGTTTAAGCTCGCGAAGTATTATGATGACAATGACATTGAATCATCCTATGTTCCCCCGAGACTGGTTCATTTCATGCTGGAGCACAACAAATCCTTAAAAATGATTTCTGTCGGCTCCGAAAGAATCACCAATCTTTATTTCAATGATAAGCCGGTCGTCTTTAACGGCTATGGCGCGACGGAACTCTTTGGCGGATTGCTGTCGTTCAAAATCGATAAGGAATATGAGAACACACCAATCGGAAAACCGGTCGGGAGCGAGAAAGCCTATGTTTTGGATGATAATAACAACGAAGTGGAAACCGGCGAGCTGTGTATATCTGGCTATATCGCAAAGGGATACCTGAATCGCGAAAAAGAAACAAAAAAGGCGTTCATCAAAAACCCCTTCAAAAACGTCGATGGATTCGACCGGATGTTCCGGACCGGCGACATTGTGCAGAAGCTCTCGGATGGCAATCTTGTGTTCATTGAACGCAAGGACTGGATGATCAAGATCAATGGTCAGCGTGTGGAACCGCTTGAGGTCGAAAACACAATCCGGCGTATCCCGGGGATAAAGGAAGTAACGGTCAAAGATTTTACGGCAAAAAACGGCGTTACTTATCTTGCCGCATACTACGTAAGCGAAGACACACTGGCCGAAGACCGGATCAGGGAGTTCTGCAAAGCCAACCTGACCTCCTATATGGTGCCGTCGTTCTATATAAAGATGGATAAGCTTCCGCTGAACCCGAACGGGAAGCTGGACAGGATTCATCTGCCGGAACCGGATATTTCCGCATTCAAAAGGGAGTACTCTGCGCCGGAAAGTAAAATCGAAGAAGCGATCTGCAAGGCGATGGAGTCGGTATTAAAGTGCGGACGGATCGGGCGGAACGACGATTTCTTTCTGCTTGGCGGAGACTCTGTGAAGGCTATCGAGACGATCAACGTTTTAGACGATATCCCGCTGGATACGGAAACGTTTTTTGAGGGAAGGACCCCGAAAAAAATTGCGGATATGATCATCAGCGGAGGAAAAAATGAACCTCCGTTCGAAAGAATGGAGAAAGATGTATATCCGCTTACAGCGTCGCAGCTGGGCGTTTATTTCGCGATGGCTGAAAATCCGGATACACTGATGTATAACAATCCTGTCAAGATATGTTTCGATGAAAATACCGATACTGAAAAGCTGCTCGCAGCGGTTGAACAGGCAGTAAACAACCATAAAGCGTACCAGTGCAGTATTGAAGAAAGAAACGGCCAGCCGTGCATGGTTCCGAAGGACGGGACGTTCCATGCCGAACGGATCAAAACGAAGGATATGGAGAGGTCCCTTCGCGAATTTGTGAGACCGTTTGATCTGAAAAACGGCGAAACGATCCGTGGCTGCCTATTCGAAAGCGATACAGAGAAGGTTCTTGCCATAGATGCGCACCATATCGTTTTTGACGGAACGACGCTTTCCATTTTGCTCAGGGAAATCGAAAGATGCTATGACGGGTACGACATCTATGAGGAAAAAACATCGGCGTTTGATCTTTCCGTGTATGAGGAAAGCCTGAAATCGACGCCCAGATACGCGGAGGCGGAGACGTTTTTCGCGCAGCTGTACGACGGCCGCGAGCTGAACAACGATTTCCCGTGCGATTACGAGGATAAAAACGCCGGCAAGCTCGGCGTACTGGAAACAGGTCTGACTCTTGACAGAGAGAAACTTCTCGGATTCCTGAAGGGAAACGGTCTTACAGAGAATTCCCTTTTTCTTGCCGCATACTCCTACGTGCTTGCCAGATATAATGGAACGGGCAGTTCCGTTGTTTATGTTGGCGAGAACGGAAGACACACCTCTATGACGTTCAATACGGCCGGTATGCTGGTGAAGACGCTGGCGCTTCCTGCAGAACTGAAAGGCGAAAGCAATATAGCCGATTTTATCAGAAAGCTACAGGAAACCTTCCGGCAGAGCGTGAAGAACGACATCTATTCGTTCAGCGAGCTTGCGGGAAAATATGGTCTGACTAATGATTTTTCTTTTGTTTATCAGGGAGACAGCTTTACCGAGATCAGTCTGGACGGAAAGCGATATCCGGTAACGGGACTCTTTAATCCGGATGCCATAAACAGGATGACGTTGATGGTATTCTATACGGAGGGCTCTTACCGGCTAAGTTTCCGCTACAGGTCCGACCTTTATTCCGAAGGAGTGATCCGTGCCTTCGCGGACGCGTATGCCTGCGCCGTAAAAGAGTTTATCGAAAAAGAACTGCTCCGTGAAGTGGAATTGGTATCAGAAAGTCAGGAGAAGCTCTTGGACAGTTTTTGCGGCGAAGAGTTTGAACTGGAAGAAAAAACGGTCGTAGAATCCTTTATGGAGCACGTCCGTAAAACGCCGGAGAAGGATCTGGTGGTTTATGAAGGAAGGCATTATACATACGGCCAAGCGGGAGAACTGACCGACAGAATTGCAAGCTATATCCTGAACCTGGGACTTGCACCAAACGATGCGGTAAGCGTACTGATTCCGAGAAGCGAATGGATCGTACTGGCAACCTACGGGGTATTGAAAGCCGGATGCGCGTATGAACCGTTGGATGCTTCATATCCTCCGGAAAGACTGACTTTCATGGTCCATAATGCCGGAGCAAAACTCCTGATTACAACGAAGGAACTATCCGATTCCATAAAAGACTATACAGGAGCTACGCTCTTCATTGAAGACATTGCCTGGCTTCCTGCAGCGCCGGAGACCCTCAGAAAGAGCCAACCGAATGACACGTTCGTTCTTCTGTATACGAGCGGAACAACAGGCACCCCCAAGGGCGTTCAGCTGACGTACAGGAATGCAGGAGCGCTTGTACAGATCAACAGAAACATCCTTCATCTAAGCAGTGATACCGTAGCTGCGTGCTACGCATCCTACGGATTCGACGCCTGCTTTGGCGATCTCGCATCTATCCCTGCGTGCGGAGGTACCGTCCACGTGATCTCCGAAGAGATGCGTCTTGATCTTCTGGCGCTTGATAGGTATTTTATCGAAAACAGGATCGATTACGTAGTAATGACGACGCAGGTGGGAAGACAGTTCGCGTTGCTGACTAAATCGCCGTATTTAAAGTGTATCGCTGTAGGCGGCGAGGCACTCGTCCCCTTTAAAGCAGACAGTCTTTCCTTCGATTTCTTCAACCTTTACGGGCCCTCCGAATGTACGCTTTACGTTTCGGGCACCAAAGTCTCCGGAAATGTCGGTAAGATCCCCATCGGCAAACTTAACGGGAACGCAAAGGGGTACATCGTTGATGAGAATATGAACCGACTCCCTATAGGCGCGCCCGGCGAACTCCTTATCGCAGGATGCCAGGTAGGCAAGGGATATCTGAATCTTCCGGAAAAGACGGAAGATGTGTTCATTGACAATCCTTTCACATCGGACTCAAATTATAAAAAAGCGTACCGCACCGGTGACGTAGTTCGGTTTTTACCGAACGGTATGCTCGATTTTATCGGCAGACACGATGGGCAGGTCAAGATCCGCGGTTTCCGTGTGGAGCTTCCGGAAATCGAAGAGGTGATCCGCCGTTTTGACGGTATTCGGGACGCAACTGTTGCCGCTTTCGATGACGCAGCGGGCGGAAAATTCATAGCTGCATACGTAGTAGCGGATGAAAAAGTGGATACTGAAGCTTTGAACAGCTTTATCGCGGCCCAAAAGCCGCCGTACATGGTGCCCGCGGTCGTCATGCAGATTGATGCTATACCGCTGAATCAAAACCAGAAGGTGAATCGCCGCGCGCTTCCGAAACCGGAAAGAAAGCTTGAAAATATCCGGCTTCCCGAAAGCGACATGCAGCGGACGATTTACGATATCTGCGTTAAAGTACTGGGACAGAACGGGTTCGGTATCGATACAGATCTCAACTTTGCCGGATTAACCTCAATCGGAGTTATCCGTCTAAACATCGAACTCGAAAAAACGTTCAATGTTCCGTTCAAGGTGGCGGATATCAGAGAGCATAGGACGATACAGAGCATAGAAGAGTTCGTCCTTTCCTCCGATAAAACGGAAGAATATGAGCGCTTTGAGGATTATCCGCTGACGCAGACCCAGATGGGTATCTATATCGAATGCAGCGCGAATCCCGGTACGACGACTTATAACATCCCGATGATGATGAAGCTGAGTCCGGCGCTGGATACAGAAGTGCTCACGGCCGCCATCAAAAAAACGCTGGATGCCCATCCGTATACGAAGGCGATTTTGTTCTCGGATAAGCATGGAAATATCCGGGCACGGAGAGACGATTCACGGGAACCGATCGTCACGCGGATACGCTGTGAAAAGATTCCGTCCGCGGAAGAACTTGTAAGACCGTTCAACCTTATCGGGGAACCCCTGTACAGAGCAGCGATCTATGAAGCGAAAGACGGTAACTATCTGTTTATGGATTTCCATCATATTGCTTCGGACGGTATGTCGCAAAACATCCTGATTGCTGACATCGGGAAAGCGTACGCCGGAAACGAGATCGCAAAAGAGCATTATAGCGGATTTGAAAGCGCCTTGGATGAAGAGACAGCACGTTCTTCCGAACGCTACACCGCGGCAAAGGAATACTATGACAGTATTTTCAAGAACTGTGAAGCGGACTGTCTGCCCTCGAAAGCGCCGGAGAAGGGCAAAAAGGGCGCGGCTTCTCTAAAGCGGATCGCGCGGACGTCTTCCAAAGCAGTTACGGAATATCTGAAAAAGAACAAATTCACACCAAACGCATATTTCAATGCGGCATTTGGTTATACACTCAGCTTTTTCCACAATTCTGAAGATGCGGTCTATACAACGATCTATAACGGCAGAAGTGATTCACGACTGGCCTCCGCGGTCACGATGCTTGTTAAAACGCTCCCTGTCCTTATTCATACAGAGGGCAGCCGGAATGTGGCTGCTATGATCCGGGAAGTGCAGGAGCAGCTGATGGGCAGCATGGCAAATGATATTTATTCGTTTGCCGAAGTATCCTCGGCTTACGGGATCCGTTCGGATATCATTTTCGCTTACCAGGGAAGCGAATTCCTGTTTGATACCTTCTGCGGCGAAAAGGCAGAGTTGATCGAAGCGGCGCCGATTGCGGCAAAATCACCTATTACCATAACCGTATTCTTAAAGAACGGAAAATACGAGATCCATGCGGAATACCAGTGCGAACGGTATAGCGAAGCGTTTATCAACAGCTTCATCGATGTTTTCGATCTCGTGCTGACAGGTTTTACACAGAAGGAAAAAGCTGAAGAGATTACCGTGCTTTCAGAGCAGTCGGCAAAGAGACTGGAAGCTATTAATCAAACAGAGCTCGCGTTCGACAATGTTTCTGCGGGAAGGCTTTTTGAGAAGAGAGCAAAAGAAACACCGGAAAAGACAGCCGTTGTCGCAGACGGTGAAAAGCTTACTTACCAAGAACTGAACAGGAAGGCAAACAAGGTATGCGCCGGACTCAGAAAGCTCGGTGTAATGAAGGATTCGATCGTCGGCGTGCTTCTTAACAGAACGGCGGATATTCCGGTATGCGAGCTGGCAGTATTGAAAGCCGGCGGTGCGTTCCTGCCGATCCTGCCCGAATATCCGGATGACAGGATTGATTTCTGCCTCTCGGATTCGGATAGCCGTATCGTTCTTACTACCGAAGAGATCAAAAACGGCAAGGGCACACTTTTCACGAAAGAAAAACACTATCAAGCGGTCACAGTGGAAGAGCTTCTTGCTTCGGAAGCCACGGACGACCCGGAAGAAACGCCGGATCCGGACGCGCTGGCCTATTGCATCTATACCTCTGGTTCTACTGGCACACCGAAGGGCGTGATGATAGAGCATCACAGCCTTTCCAACTTTGTTCAGACATTCACAGTTGCTAGGGATATGTACGGAAGGGAGAGTGGCGGAGAGGTCGGCGTGGCGTTCGGCTCCATTTCCTTCGATATCCATATCATTGAAATACTGCTGCCGCTTTGCAACGGAAAGACCGTTGTGATCGCAACAGAAAACGAGGTACACGATCCTGCCGCATTTACGAATCTGCTCATGGATAATCATGTGGATGTCATGTCGTGCACGCCGTCGTTCCTCATGAATATGCTGGGGATGGAATGCTTTGAAAAAGCGCTGAAAGGGATCCGGTCCGTCATGGTCGGTGCGGAAGCATTCCCAGCAGGGCTGTACGAAAAACTTGTATCGTTATCTCCGGATATATATATCGTTAATGCTTACGGTCCGACAGAGTGCACCGTTTCCGCCAGCGCAAAACATTTGACGGGCTCGGAGAATATCACAATCGGAGGGCCTGCGGCGAATTATCAATTGTATATCATGGACCGGTTCTCCCGCATTCTTCCGCCGTACGCTGTCGGAGAACTGATCATCGCCGGAGAAGGAGTCGGCAGAGGATATGTCAGGCTTCCCGAGAAAAACAGAGCCTTGTTCTTTGAAATCAATGGGACGCGGGCATACCACAGCGGAGATGTCGCAAGGTTCAATCAGGAGGGTGAGATTGAATTTGGCGGACGTATGGACAATCAGGTGAAGCTGCGCGGTTTCAGGATAGAGTTGGACGAGATTGAAAAATCAATAGAGGATTTTGAAGGAATCAGGCAGAGTAAAGTCGTCGTGCGAAATAACGGCTCGGAGGATTATCTCGTGGGCTTCTTTACGTCTTCTGAGGAGATTGATATCGATAGTCTGACCGCGTATCTGAAGAGCAGGCTCACCTATTATATGGTGCCAGATATCCTTTTGCAGCTGGAGGCAATGCCACTTACGAAAAACGGGAAAATCGATAGAAAGGCGCTTCCGGAAGTAAAGAAGGAGAGAAAGAAAAAAGCAAAAAAGATCCCGAAAAAATCACTGGAGCAGGAGCTTTGCGATCTGTTCGCGTCAGTCCTGTCATTGGATGAGTACTACGCGGATGATAACTTCTTTGAAATGGGCGGCACATCGCTTTCAGCCTCAAAGGTCACTATGCAGTTGATGGCAAAGGGAATGAACGTTCAGTACCAGGATATTTTCGATAATCCGAGTCCGGAAATGCTTGCGGAACATATTGAAGGGATGAGACGGCCAGCTTCGGGATCAGAAGAAATAGCGCATGATCCTGATATTGTATCGGATTATCCGGAGCTGTTGAAATACAATACGCTCGAGTATGCGAAAGACGTGATACGCGAGCCTCTCGGTGACGTTCTTCTTACGGGAGCCGTGGGCTTTTTGGGTATACATATACTCAAAGAACTGCTTGAACGGAACGAAGGAAAAATCATATGTCTTTTAAGATCCGGAATCTTTTCATCGCCCGAGAAAAGGCTGAAGAGCATGCTTATGTATTACTTTGATCAGCCGTTTGAGGAGCTGATCAGGGAGCGCGTTACCGTGCTCGAGGCGGATATCACGGATGAATGTACCAGATTATTGTCGGATACCCACATCGATACTATCATTAACTGTGCGGCTTGTGTAAAGCATTATGCGGCGGATGATATTCTTGAGCGCATCAATGTGGGCGGTGTGGAAAACATGATCAAAGTAGCAAAAGAAAAGAATGCGCGCCTCGTGCAGATATCAACAGTATCGATCCCGGGCGTACACACGGAGGAGACCTGGAGAAAAGGAATCAAAGCAGCAGAAAACAAACTCTTTGTAATCGATGCGCTTGGCAACAAATACGGGCTCTCAAAGTATCATGCCGAGCTGAAGATGCTGGAAGCCATCAAGAATGGGATGCGCGGTAAGATCATTCGCGTCGGAAATCTGATGGGGCGGCAAAAGGACGGAGAATTCCAAATCAATTTCGAGACCAACGCATTCCTGAACGCTGTCAGGGGATTTGCTGTTATCGGCAAAAGCCCGATCAGCCACGCGACGGACCCGATGAGCTTTTCGCCTATTGATATGACGGCGAAGGCGGTGGTGCTGCTGGCAGGCACCAATGATCAGTTCACCGCTTTCAACGCCGACAGCAGATTCCTTATAGACGAATGGCAGCTGATAGAGGCGGCGAATAAATGCGGCGTAAAAATCACGCCCGTTCCGGACGAAGAATATTATGCCGATTATCACCGTATGCTGGGAGACCCAAAGATCAACGAACGACTGCGCGGATTGATGACCAACGACCGTCCCGATATCCATGGAGTTGAATCAGAGAATAAGTTCACCGCCAATATTCTGTACCGCCTTGGGTTTTCCTGGCCGCTTCCGGACAGTGCCTATCTTGAACGTGCACTGGAAAAACTTTTATCGCTGGATTATTTTGAGATGGAAGATGAGTGAGCCTGCTTGAGTTTGCGAGGAGGAAACATGAAAAACAGAAAAGTAGCGAATACGATCGCAAAAAAGGTTACCGTACGGGTTCTGATCGTGCTCCTCGTCTCACAGTTCCTTCTGTTTGCCATTTCCTATCTGCTTCTTCAGCACATTGTTTCGGATAACGCGAAAAACAATAACGAAGCGATGGTCACGATTTTCGCCGATATGGTCCTTTCCGAAGCGTTTGAAAAGAACGTGCCGATTGATGAGAACTTTGCCGCGAATATTCTTTCGCTGGGAAATTATATATGCAGACTGAACAATATCGAGTTTGCCTATCTGTTCGTCCCGGAGCAGGAGGCCGGCAAAATAAAGTATATCTGCGTTTCACAAAACAGCAAGGTCGATGAGATCAATCCGCATGACAGATATATCGGCAAGGTCACGAGCTATACGCTTACAGCGGATGAAAGAGCGGTATGGAACGGGGAAAAGGAGATCTCGCACAGTGTTACCGTGAGCAAGATTGGACATGAGATCAGTACGATGGTGAGGATTACAGACCCGTACGGCCATCCGATGATGGCCGGTGTCGATCAGTCATACGAGGAGATGAACAGAAGGGTTATCCGTGGATTTTCTATCCTGGCCGTCACGACGGTCCTCGCGAATTGCTTGATCTTCTTTTTCATTTCTATCGTTATGGAAAAACGTATTTCCGTCCCCGCGGGAAAAGTATGCGAAGTCATGAGCGGTTACCTCGCAAGCGGCAGCTGTTCGGAGTCGAAGCTTCAGGTGGACGGCAATGATGAATTAGCCAAGATATCCGCAGCATTCAACAGCATGACGGATAATATTCAGAATTATCTGTCCAACATCAGCAGCCTTACAAAGGAGCAGGAGAAACAGAACGCGCAGCTGGACATATCATCTCAGATTCAGAGAGGCTTCCTGAAGAACGGCCATTTTGAATCCGGTCACTGTATCATACACGCGGATATGATACCCGCGAGATATGTTGCCGGAGATCTGTATGATTACATGATGATCGACGACAACCATATCCTGACCGTCATCGCGGATGTTTCCGGGAAAGGCGTGGCAGCTTCGATCTTTATGGCTGTTACGCTGATGCTGATCCGTGAGGTCGCAAAAATGAACAAGTCTCCCGCAGAAATATTGAAGAGGGTCAATGATTCTTTATCGGTGAATAATCCCTCTCTGCTTTTCCTGACGGCGGTCATCGGCATTTATGATCTCAAAGAACGGACGTATATTTATTGCAACGCGGGTCATAACCTGCCGTATATCCTGAGAGACCGGGTCATCCCCCTTTCGGGCACCCGGAATCCCCTGCTCGGTATCTTCCCGGGTGAGGAATTTGTCGAAGATCTTGTCACACTGAGACCTGGAGACGCGATCTTCCTTTATACCGACGGTGTCAATGAAGCGGTAAACGAATCGAACGAGTTTTTCGGTACAGAAAGACTCGAAACGGCTTTAGAAGAATGGATGACCTCGAAGACAGAAGACCCTGTCGACTATGTGGAGCGGAAAATGGCGGAGTTTACCGGGAACGCTGAGCGACATGACGATACGACCATGCTCTGTTTGCTTCCCTGCGAAACAGAGGTGCTCGTCTTACAGCCGCAGATCCATGAGTTCGCGAAGTTAAAACAGAAGATACTTTATCTGCCGCTCTCGCGAAAAGAGCTGTTAGATCTTTGCCTCGCGGCTGAGGAAATCTTCGTTAACATCTGTTCCTACGCGTATAACGAGGAAATCGAAAAAGGCGATATACGCGTATCGGTCCGGGTCTCCCAAAAGATAACGATCGAGTTTTCCGATAAAGGAATACCGTTTGATCCGACAAAGAATATGATCAGCGCGGAGGATTACGATATCGATGAACAGATTGGAGGTCTCGGGAGACTTATCGCGTTCAGAAGTGTCGATGATGTACGCTACGAAAGGAAAAACGGCAGCAATATATTAACACTTATTAAATATATATAGGATAACGGAGGAAAGCATATGAACATTACAATAATCAACGACGCGAACAAGGCGACCCTTCTGCTTGAAGGTTGGCTCGACACCGAAGCCGCCCCTATGCTCGGAAATGAGATTGAAAAGATTGATGGCATTGAAGAAATCGTCATTGATTTTGATAAAGTCGAGTATATGTCTTCTTCCGGACTCAGGCAGATCATCGCCGCCAATAAAAAGGCAAAGAGTCAGGGCGCAATATTAACGCTGATCAACGTCCATTCCGAGATTATGAATATTTTCACGCTTACCAGTATGGATAAAAAACTAACAATCAAAGCTGCCGGGGAAACGGTCTGATTGCAAACACCGCTTTCCCTTGTCTTTATAATCAAAGACGGGCCGTCTTCTCCGATTTGAGTTGATCAGAGAGACGGTCCGTTTCTTTTGCTTATCTTAATCGTATCTTGCGCTGTACAGCAGTTACGTCTACAGTCACAATTTTCAGCTAAGAATGGTCCACATTGAGAATACAATCCTCCGCCATTCTTAGCTGCAGCTAATACGCAGCTAAGAATGCATCGGTATTAGCTGGCTTTTGACAGATTTTGAAAGGTTAACGAGGTGCAGAGATTTTTTAGAAATCCAGTAAAATCAAGCCTTAGAAGGTCATGAAGGAACTCGAAGGATCACGTCGGAACAGCCACATCTCTTTCTCCTAAGCGGAAGGTCGTGCGTTCGAATCGCATCGGGAACGTGAAAAGCCCTGAACAGCGTAATGCCGGTTCAGGGTTTTTCTTAATTGACCGCCAAAAAGGTTTTTGTTAGCGCCTGCGGTTAATCACATTTACCAAATAACCGCCAGAGCCACCAAAAGCAATAATGGCGGTTAAATCACATTTACCAAATAACCGCCAGAGCCACCAAAAGCAATAATGGCGGTTAAATCACATTTACCAAATAACCGCCAGAGCCAACAAAAGCGGTAATGGCGGTTAAATCACATTTTCCAGATAACCGCAGAAGCCAACAGTAAGGCATCCCGCGGTTAAATTACATTTTTACCTGAATGGGAAGGTGTCTGATAAATTACAGAATAATAACGCGCAGTTAAGCGAGCTTTTCTGGTATAATAATATCAATGGTTCTTATGGAAGGAATGAAGCTTTTCAGGGAATTCAGAAGAAAAGGGGCGATAAGATGGAAAATACAGAATGGTATAAAAATGCGGTCATTTACCAGATATATCCATTAAGCTTTATGGATGCCAACAATGACGGAACAGGCGATATTGCGGGTATCATATCCAGGCTTGACTATCTTAAGGAGCTCGGAATAACAGCCATATGGTTCTCGCCGTTATATAAGTCGCCTAATTATGATTATGGTTATGACATTGCTGACTACAGGGATATTGACCCAAGATTCGGGACGCTTTCGGATTTTAAGGAGCTGCTATACGAATGCCATAAAAGAGAACTCCGTGTGATCATGGACATAGCAATAAATCATACTTCCATTGAACATGAGTGGTTCAGGGAAGCCCTTAAGGATAAAAACAGTCCTTACAGGGATTATTATATTATCCGAGAGGGAAAGAAAAAGAACGGGAAGCTTTATCCTCCTACAAATTGGGATTCCACCTTCACCGGTTCCGCATGGGAAAGGATTGACGGTACAGAGGAATACTATATGCATCTTTTCTGCGTGGAGCAGGCGGATCTCAACTGGGAGAATGAAAAAGTTCGTAAGGAGGCAGCAGACATATTCAACTACTGGCTGGACATGGGCGTGGACGGCTTCAGGCTAGACGTTTTCAATATGTTTTCAAAGAAGTATCCGCTAAAGGATGCGAAAAAGCGGCTTGCCGGAACGGGTTCCGAGTTTTATGTTGATGGGCCCAGAATGCATGAGTTCATTAAGGAGTTAAATGAGAGGGCCTTTTCGCGTAATGACTGCTACACGGTTGGCGAATCCTTCAGTCCAAGTTCCGATGAAGCAAAAGCGTATGTTGCAAAAGAGAATCATGAACTTGATACGATATTTGATTTTAACCATCTGGCCAGTGACAATATTGCCAATGCAAAATTTTTTAAAAAGCCATTCAGTCTGATTAAATTTAAAGAAGGGCTCTTTAAGCCCCAGAT
Organism: Lachnospiraceae bacterium; assembly: GCA_024405115.1. GTDB lineage: Bacteria > Bacillota > Clostridia > Lachnospirales > Lachnospiraceae > Avilachnospira. Next base: position 9,021 of record JAKSPD010000018.1, on the reverse strand, counting down.
AGATAATTTTGGCAAAGGCTGGAACACATTGGTGCTGGAAAATCATGATAACCCAAGAAGCGTCTCGCGTTTCGGGATAGACACAGGGAAATACCGCTATGAAGCGGCCACGTTCCTTCCGACAATCACATTCCTTGGATTCGGAACACCGTTTATCTACATGGGTGAGGAAATTGGGATGACGAATGCCTGGTTTGAGACAATAGATGACTGCAAGGACCCTGTCAGCCACTTCATTTATAATCTGCTCTCCGGCTATGGGGTACCGAAAAAGCTGGCCATGAACTTTGTGCGATATGGAGCGAGGGATCATTCAAGGGTTCCCATGCAATGGGATGACAGCACCAACGGCGGATTCAATAAAGGCGCAAAGACCTGGCAGTGCATGAACAATAATGTAGCCGAAATCAACGTCCAAAAAGACATGACAGGCGAAAAGTCGATTTTCAGATATTACCAGAAGGTGATTTCTTTAAAGAAAACCAATGAGGCAGCAATATATGGAAAGCCTGCCCTTTATTATGCCAAAGACCGTCAGATTGTATGCTTTACCAGGACATTGGAGGGAGGCGGAGGACTTCTGGTTTTCGGTAACTTCTCAAATAAACCTGCAAAGTTTACGATCAGTCCTGAACTTATGCCGTTCGCAAAGGAGGAGATACTCTCCAATTTTGAATCACACGACGTAAAAGACGGGACATATACATTAAGGCCTTACGAGGTGCTGGTTTTCAGTTCCATTATTAAACCACAGGTTAAATGATTTTTATAAAGACCGGTGTTATGATTCTTCAGAAAACAGATGATTTGAAGGAGAATGACATGGACCGGTTCATTCCGCTGAATAAGCGAAGCAAAAAGGAACAGAAGGCATTTAATGATAAACAGAGAAGAGGCTGGAATGGCGTAAAACCATATACATGCACTTTCTCAGACGTCAGAACATATAAAAGGAATAAGCAGAAGAAAGAAACAAAGCTCAGTCTGGCTGATATGGACTGAGCTTTATCAGTTGTAAATCACGACAGATATACATAAACCGCCAGCAGTTTTCACTTAATTATTGAAACAGAAAAAGTATTGAACGCAGGACGTTTATCAATGATATGGACATTTGATATTGACTGAAAATAGACGTGATACTATTATGTGAGTGAAAAAGGAACAGAATCCGGTCAAGTAAAGATGGATAATTTAAACATTCTCTGGGTAGCAAAATCTTATAACCTGCCTGAAAGCGGAGTAAAAAGCCACTCTCATCCTTTCTGTCACATGATTTATGCTGTTGACGGCGAGGACTCTTTCTGTGCCGGAAAAGAAAGCCTCATACTTAAGCCCGGAATGATCGCACTTGTGCCAAAGGACGTTAAACATACATATGTGAATCATGGGACAGAGCCGTTTAATTTTCTTGAGATTAAATTTGTTCCCTCAAAACACTTTGAGGACCTGTTTTCAAATAATGACGTGATTCTCTGCGAGGACAGTCTTGCCGGAGAACTTTTTAAAAAAATCGTATTTGAATATAACGGCACTGCCGATGTGTCAGATGACATAGTTTGCTCATATCTGACGGCGCTTTTGAACCTGATGACCGAAAGCATGCGAAGAAATGATGAAACCGTTTCAAAGCATGTCAATACATCAGGTTACTCTGCCCTTTCAAAAAGGATAGTGGAATGGCTTGAGGAACATTTTTCAGAAAATGTCAGCCTTGATGATCTTGCAGCGGAGCTTGACTATAATAAGACATATCTGTGCAAGGCGTATAAGAATGATACGGAAACGACCATTCTCGATACCCTGAACATGATCCGTATCCGTCATGCGGCGGAGCTTATTACATACTCTGACATGAGTCTTTCCCAGGTGGCGGCAGAGTGCGGCTTTGCCACGGTCAGTCATTTTAACAGGGTGTTTCATAAATATGTGGGAATCACTCCCGGACAGTGCCGCAGGGCCTACCCGGCCGATGTGCTGTTCGGACCATGGAAAAAAAGCGGTGATCCCGTTCCTTCAAAGCCAGACCGCTTCATGAGATCCGTTCTGGCCGGAAAAACATTCTGAGACCGAACCTGTTGTTTCTGATATAACTGTTATGTAAGGCGGTGATTTTTCCTGTGAATCAGGAGGATCACCGTTTTTATTATGCTTTTTTAATTTTGACAGAGTTCAGCAAAAAGAAAATATTTTTCAACAAAACGTCAGACAATAATCGTTCATTTGATAAAAAAGCAAATTTTAGACAATAAAAAAGACACTTTAAGTTGACTCGCCAGGGCATTGGTGATATCTTATATACCGATATCTTAATTGAAAGGAGAACGACTATGAGAAATGTTGTTCTTGTTGACGGTATGCGTACCGGTTTTGCAAAAATTGGAAGTACTATAAAGCACATTCCTTCATCGTCCCTTGCCGCAATAGTCATTGACGGACTTATTGAAAAGACGGGGGTCATCGAAAGAGGCGGCCATGTTGACGGACTTTACATGGGATCAGCGTTCTGTGATTCAGAGACACATACGATGGCAAGATATGCAACCCTTCTTTCAAAGCACCTTGATTACAGCACATGGTCAAGCTACGTAGAAAGACAGTGCGGATCTGCAATCGATGCAATTAATCATGCGGCAGCTGCGATAATGGTGGGAAATGCAGACATCATGATAGCAGGCGGAGCAGATTCACATTCAAGAAGGATCGTTAAGTTCTCACAGATGAGTCTTAACCCCAACAAGCTCGATCCTCCGGCATTTATTCCCCAGAAGCTTTCACCTGTAAAGGAAGAAAATATATCAATGATCCAGGTATCTGACGATATCGCAAGACTCTGCAGCATCACGAGGGAGGAATGCGATGAGTTTGCCTGCAGATCACAGCAGAGGGCTGCAGCAGCCACCGAAAAGGGATATTTTAAGGATGAGATCGTTCCGATAGTCATCCCCGCAACCAGAAAGACACCCGAAATCGTGTTTACAGCCGACGAGCAGTTAAGACCCTCAACCACAATGGAGGGCCTTGCGGCATTAAAGCCCGTTTATCCCGATGGTGTCACGACGGCCGGAAACGCATCAACATTAAATGACGGTGCGGCCATGGTGCTTCTTATGACAGAAGAAAAAGCAAAGGAGCTCGGCTATGAGCCGATGGCAAGATACATAATGGCAGGCGATGCGGCACTTAATCCCGCACTCATGGGCCTCGGACCCGTTGAGGCTTCACTGAAGGCATTAAAGAGGGCCGGCCTTACGGTCGATGACATCGACGTATGGGAGTGTAACGAGGCTTTCGCGGCACAGAACCTGGGCGTCATCAGACAGATCGAGGAGCAGACAGGAAAGAAACTTGACATGAGCAAGTGGAATCCTAACGGCGGCGCCATCGCATTCGGACATCCGAACGGAGCATCAGGAGCAAGAGTGGGCATCTTCACAATGAAGGAGCTCGAGAGGCGCGGCGGAAGATACGGACTCTTCACGTCATGCTGCGGCGGCGGTCAGGGCGTTACAGCCATCATTGAAAACTTAAGACGATAATCATAAAGGGAGATCGATGTAATTATGTATGATTTTCAGGATAAGTATGCAGTGGTAACGGGTGCAGCCAAGGGTATTGGCAGGGCCATTGCGGAAAGATTTGTAAAAGAAGGCGTCAAAGGTCTGGCCATCCTTGACTATGATGAGGAGCTTGCAAAGAAAACGTCCGCGGAACTGGATGAAAGTGGCAGCGTGGTCGTGGCATTAAAGTGTAACGTGGCTGATTATGATGAGGTTCAGAGAGTGTTCGCCGAACTTAACGAAAAGTGGGGCAGGATTGACATTCTTGTAAACAACGCCGGCATCACAAAGGACAAGATGTTCCATAAGATGAGCTATGATCAGATGCACGACGTAATGAACGTGAACTTTTTCGGAGTTTACAACTGCTGTGCCGCTGTCATAAACGGCATGCGTGACCGCTGCTACGGCAAGATCGTGAACATTTCCTCGACATCAGCATACGGAAACATCGGTCAGGTAAACTATGCCGCATCAAAGGGCGCCATCAACGGCTTCACACGTTCTCTTGCAAAGGAGAGCGGAAGAAAGAACATCACGGTCAATGCGGTACTTCCGGGCGGTGTTGATACTGAAATGATGAGGGCCATCCCCGAGGAAAAGTATCAGGCAAACCTTGCGGCACATCCTATGGGAAGGCTTGGATCCGTAGATGAGATCGCAAACCTTGTAATGTTCTTATCGAGTGACGAATCATCCTACGTTTCCGGAGAGTGCATCATCACAAGCGGATCCTGGATAATTCACTAATAAATGCTTTAGCTGCAACTGCGGCTTCTCTCCCCGCTCCGTGCCTGAATTTATTGAAAAATGGCAATGAAGATTCAGGCACTGCGTATGGGGCACACCCTCAGAAGCCGCAGTGCAGCAATCAGAGCATACGCAGACATGGCAGCAGTCATATACATAGCAGCAGCAGATACAGCTGCCGGTGTAATAATACAATTCAGAAAAGAGAAAACTATGAATATTAAAAAAGCAGCAGTAATCGGCGGTGGCGCAATGGGCCGTCAGATTGCATTAAATACCGCAATATATCCGTATGAGGTTTATGTTTTCGATGCAAAACCCGAGGTTTTGGAGGCAGTTAAAAGCTGGGAGGACAGCTATCTTGCCGGCCGTATTGCAAAAGGCCGCATGACAGAGGAGCAGGTGGCAGGTATCCGCGAGCGTTTCCACATTTCCGGAACAATGGAGGAAGCATGTGAGGATGCGGACCTTGTGATCGAGGCTGTCGTTGAGCAGGAAGCTGTTAAGCATGAAGTGTTTAAGAAGGTAAACGCCCTTGTGCGTGAGGACTGCGTGATTGCAACAAACTCAAGCCGTATGGTTTCTTCCACGTTTATCCCCGATGTAACAAATCCGGGACGTCTCTGCAACCTCCACTATTTCAACCCGGCCCTTGTAATGAAGCTTGTTGAGATAGTCCGTAATCCGGAAACCACTGATGAGGTGGTTGAGGCCATGAAGGATTTCTGCCTGTCAACAGGCAAGAAGCCCGTTGAGGTTTTAAAGGAGATCGACGGATTCATCGTTAACCGCATCCTGGGTGCCATCTACAGGGAGTCAAGATGGCTTGTTGACAACGGTTACTGCACATACCAGGATCTTGACACGGCATGTGAAAACGGACTCAACCACCCGATGGGGCCCTATCGTTTAAATGACCTTACGGGACTTGACCTTACATATGACATAATGCAGGCAGCATATGAAAGGACCGGTGAAAAACCGCTTGGATATGATGACATCAAGAAGCTCTATGATCAGGGTTATTACGGAGTAAAGACCGGAAAGGGATTTTACGACTATCCTCCGAAAAAATGAGAAATGCAGAGGTATTAAAAAATGGCAAGACCACTTGAGGGAGTACGTGTCATTGAACTGGCGGCTCATATTGCCGGTCCGGCGTGCGGAAGGCTTCTCTCCGACCTTGGTGCCGAGGTCATAAAGATCGAAGGCCCCAGCGGTGACGCCTGGCGGCAGACCGGCATGAGCTACTGCCCCAACCGCTTTGACATGGAGGAGAACCCCTCCTTTGACATATGTAACACAGGCAAAAAATGCATAGTGCTCGATCTAAAGTCTGACTTTGGAAAGGAAGCTGTCCACAAGCTTTTAGCCACGGCAGACATGTTCGTTTCAAACTTCCGTCCGGATGCATTAAGGCGTCTAGGGCTTCATTATGAGCAGCTTGCGCCGATGTACCCCGGCCTTATTTACGGCATGAGCCTCGGATTTGGCGAAAAGGGACCGGAAGCCTCCAAGAAGGCCATGGATGTAACCGCGTTCTGGGCAAGAAGCGGATATCTGCGTGACTCGAACCCGATTGAGATTGATGAACCCTTCTATCCGCCGTGGTGCGTGGGAGATACCGCGGTTGGTACACAGATGGCGCTGGAGATGGTGGCGGCATACATCAATAAGCTGAAGACCGGAAAAGGAGATGTGGTAAAGGCCGGACTCTTCCAGGAATCCGTATACCTTTTCGGCCACATGATATCAATAACCCAGCCGCCGTTTGGAAAGAAGTTCCCGCAGTCAAAGCTCGACCATCTGATGGACTATCACTTCAAATGCAAGGACGGAAGGTATGTAATGGTGTCACTTGTCGGCGGAAACGCCACGAACCTTCAGGTGTTCAGGATGCTGGGACTTTCAGAGCTTTGCGATGACGAAAGATATAACTGTTATAAAGGCCGTGCGGAACGTCGTGAGGAGGTTTACCGCATCGTCCGCGAGGCGTTTTTGAAAAAAGATGCGGCTGAGTGGAACGAACTGGCACTCGAGTATGACATCCCGGTGACCATAATGCCCCATTACAGCGACCTTTCAGGCGATGAACAGGCCTGGGCAAACGGATATCTTGAAAAAATCGACTATCCGAACGGCCACAGCGACGTGGTTCCTGCAAGTGTGTTTGACATGGGCTGCATGGAAAAGAAAAAAACGGAGATGGCACATGCAATCGGCCAGGACACCGAGGAAGTGCTCCGTTCCATTGGCATGGAAATGCCTGAAAAGAGGGATTAATGTTTAAAGGGCAGGATAAGGCAGTCCAGGACGGTTTCCATGTGGCGGTTGATCCTTACGGGAGGCTTCTCTTTAAGACAGGCACCCAGGGAAGATATCTTGAATATGACATTACAGATATTCCCATTTATGAGTAAGGTGTGTTATACTGTTGCCTTGTTAGAATCTTATAAGGAAGTAACAAGATGAAGGCAAAGAAACTTGGCGTGATGATCGCCATTATCTCAGGAACGCTTTACGGTATCATGCCGTTACTTACAAAAACTGTTTATGCAAGCGGAACCAACCCGTTTACGGTTGTCTTCCTGCGCATGCTGATAGGCGCAGCCATATTCTTTGTTCTTTTTAAACTTACCTCAAAAGAAAAGCCGGGAGTTTCAGGAAAAGAATTCAGGCAGCTTCTGATATGTTCCGCCGCTTATGCCTTTACGCCAGTACTTCTGTATACGGCATACAACCATCTCGCAAGCGGACTTGCAACCACGCTTCATTTCGTGTATCCGGTATTTGTAGTAATCGGAAGCATTCTTTTCAAAATAGAGAAGCTGACTAAAAAGAAAGCCCTCTGCTGCGTGCTCTGCATGGCAGGCATAGTGTCATTCTATACCCCCGGCGGGGAGATAAGCTTAAAGGGCATCCTGATCGCGCTTGCTTCAGGCGCGGTTTATGCGGTTTACGGGGTTTACCTTGCAGCTTCAGACCTTCTTTCAATGGACCTTTACAAGCTGTCCTTCTGGAAACATTTACTGAGCATGGTTATCGTGGGCGTATGTGCGCTCTGTCTTAAAAAGTTTGACCTGCCCGGAACAGCAAACGGCTGGATTTTCATGCTCATGCTCGGAATGCTGACCGCGGCCGCAAGCCTTCTTTACCAGCAGGCCACAAAGCTTGCGGGAGCACAGGATACGGCCATGCTTTCCACGTTTGAGCCTTTAACCAGCGTGGTTGTGGGATATCTCGTATATTCGGAGGAACTTACGGTAAGGAACGTCATCGGAATAGTATGCATACTTCTTTCAGTCATCCTTCTCAGTACCGGCGGGAAGAAGGAATCATAAGATCGGTAATGGCCACATCCTGAATGTACATAAAAAACTGAGGATCCGTTTCGCGGATCCTCTTTTATATCATAAACCATAGTGAGCTGATAAGGCCATTTGTTTGGGAATACTTCAGGTCAGTTTATGGGTGTCAGCTTTCCCTTCTTATCCTGACGCCGTAGCTCCTTCCGTTTACAGAAACCGTGAAGGCTTTCTCAGGATATGGGGGATCAGCCTTTATTCTTTTCTTAAGTTCTTCAAGCTTTTCATGACCGGTCAAAAGCAGATTCCTGGCCGCATCAACCGAAGTCTTTTCAAATCTTACCCTGTCCCCGGGCTTCAGCTGCCCAAGTATGCCCATGTCAGCGGTGATGACGTTTGCTATTTTGGTATATCCTCCGGTAGTCTGGCGCTCACAGGCCATTATCATGGGAAGGCCGTTTCCGGGAACCTGTATGGCGCCGTTTGCGATACCGTCTGAAATTATGTCCGCACCGTCAACGTGCCCTATCGGGCTTCCGTCAAGCCTTAAGGCCATGCGGTCACACTGCCCGGTCACTTTATATATGGAAGAAAGGAAGGTGTTTAGCCTTCTTCTGTAAACATATGGTCCTGCGGACCCATGATTACACGGTGTACGGAGACACCATCGGCGGAAGCCGTTCCCATATGGGAAAAATCATAAGAGACTGTTCTTGACAGCATGGATGGAAGCTCCGGAACGCTCTTTATGAGCTTAAGCTCATCTCCGGCTTCGAGCTTTTTACCAAACTTAAGGCGTACGCACACGGAGCGGCTGCCCATGATGACCGGAGCGTCGATGCCGCCACCGGAAAAGGCAACATAGGCACGAAGGCCGCCTTTAGCCATGGAAAAGGTCAGGGTGTCACCGCTGTGAACCTGTATGGCTTTGTGGAAATTATAGCATATACAATAAGATGATTCACTCACATCATAATAAATTGAAAGTGTTGATCTTAAGGTCGCGGCCGATTTGGATCAGGTGAAGATATCTAAAACCTGCCAGTCTATATTTAGTGGTTTTCTTCCTATATAAATATATATCTTGTAGCATAAAAAAAAGTTTCCAAAACCTTATTGACAAAGCCCTAAAAGCATTATAAAATGCCATTTGCACTCACTTGGCGAGGGCAATAAAAGTGCAGAAGTACTCAAGAGGCCGAAGAGGCGCCCCTGCTAAGGGTGTAGGCTGGGAAACCGGCGCGAGGGTTCAAATCCCTCCTTCTGCGTAGTCAAAAACTTTTTAAAAAGTTGTTGACAAGGCATATACCTTATGGTATTATGTGTAAGCTGTCCGCAAGGGACAGCGGCAAAAGCACCTTGAAAAGAGAATAACAGTTAATGCACAGACCCTGAAGATTCTTAAG
>JAKSPD010000017.1 GCA_024405115.1 Lachnospiraceae bacterium | reverse complement strand
ACCGGTGTATATAAAATTTAAAAATCCGGCGCAAAACTTTTATGGACATCACCAGGACCCGGGAATTACAGGTTCTGACAAAAAGTAACAATCCGGCGCAAAACTTTTATGGACATCACCAGAACCCGGGAATTACAGGTTCTGAAAAAAAGAAAGACTTAAAGAAAAGGCATACCAATGAAAGAACTTATAGAAAAATATGTGGAAGAGCATCTTCCGGAGATGATTGAGGACCTCAAGGCCATGTGCCGTATTGATTCAGTAAGGACAGACCCCGTGGAAGGCGCGCCTTTCGGGCCCGGACCGCTCATGGCACTGAATGCGGCTTCTGACCTTTCGGAAAAATACGGTTTAAAGATAACTGATTATGATAACTTTGCCCGCACTGCGGACCTCTGCCCCGAAGGGGAGGCCGCACTTGACATCCTTGCGCACGTGGACGTGGTCCCTGCCGGAGACGGATGGACCGAGACAAAGCCATTTGAACCCGTATTAAAGGACGGACGTGTTTACGGACGCGGCTGCGCCGATGACAAAGGCGGTTTCATAGCGTCACTTTACGCAATGCGTGCAGTAAAAGAACTGGGGATACCCATAAGCAGGCGCTGCCGTCTTATAATCGGCTGCGCCGAGGAAACCGGAATGGAGGACGTGACACATTATTTCGAAACCGAAAAGCCCGCGCCCATGACAGTTTCACCTGACGCATTCTATCCCGTGATAAACGTTGAAAAGGGGCGTGTCGCGGTCTCATATGATGCCATTTTCCCGGCTTCGAATTCAAAGAGGCGTCTTGTGTCGCTAGAGGGAGGAATTGCGATTAACCAGGTTCCGGCATCAGCGACAGCCGTTGTAATGGGCGTCATGGCTGCGGACATAGCAGAGGAGGAACACATCACGCGTGACACGGAGGCACACACCTTTACTGTCACATACGAATATGAAGATGTCGCGATGATGACAATGGATACCGGGGTATCGTTCGTCTTCGAGGAAATTGAGGGAGGACTCAGGATTTACGCAAACGGACTTGCGGCACACGCGTCAACTCCCGAAAAAGGGCATAACGCGGTAATCGCGCTGGCTGAACTTATACACCGGCTTGAACTTGACCCTTCAGGCGGGCTTAAGATACTTGACGACTACATCTGCTTTTATTCAAGCGGTGAATACTACGGCTTCCTTTCAAACATGTACGCCGAGGATGAGGTCTCAGGAAAGACCACCTGTGCGCCTGACATACTTCGCATAACTGAAACATCGTTCCACGCGGAGGTCGACTACCGTACCGCATGCTGCGCAGATGAGATGGACATTGAAGAAGCGCTTTCCGCGGTTGCAGATGATCTGGGTGCACTGCTTACCATCACGGACAAGGTTTCTTCACACATAGTCCCGAAAGACAGCGAATTTGTGCGTACCCTTCTTGAGTGCTATGAGGAGGCGACCGGCGAAAAAGGAGAATGCATATCGATGGGTGGCAGCACATACGTCCACGAGATTGAGGGCGGTGTTGCCTTCGGACACCTTCCGGCTGATGAGGACGTTCACGAACACGGCCCCAACGAGTATATGCCTGTCGAATATCTCAAAAAAACTGCCGTTATCTATGCCCTGTCGATAGCAAAGCTGTGCAAGTAACGCATGCGTAACTCATTTGTAATTTATCGATTGACTTATAACAGGCGCACAGTTATATTATTAACGAAAAGAAAAACTTTTACAGTCTGACGCTTTCCCCTTCCTCTTAGTCAGGCTGTTTTTCTTTTGTCCGCATTTGCGTTACATATACGTTACATGCGGATATGTAGAAATCAGGAACATGTTTTCAACAACTCTTATTTTCTATAGCCAGTACGTCATCTGATGAATCAGTACACGTCGCTCTGGACCATCGGGTACGGTGCCCAGTCAGGGTCCGCAACTGCTGTGGGAGGAATACCCACGCGGTTTCCGTCATCCTCTTCCTCTATGTCAAGAATCTGCCTGAACTGTGTCTCGTAAAGGTCACGGTAGATGCCTTCATGCTTCAGAAGCTCCTCGTGGGTTCCAATCTCCTCAACCCCGCCGTTTGCGATGACCACGATTTCATCAGCCTTAAGGATGGTTGAAAGACGGTGCGCGATGACAATTGAGGTACGTCCCTGCATAAGGATCTCCAGTGCGCTCTGGATGGCCTTTTCAGATATGGAATCCAGCGCCGATGTTGCCTCGTCAAGGATAAGGATCTTCGGGTTCTTTAAGACAACTCTCGCAATCGAAATCCTCTGCTTTTCTCCTCCGGAAAGCTTGAGTCCGCGGTTTCCAACCATAGTGTCAAGGCCGTCAGGCTGTTTTTTGATGAACTCGTCAATGCTTGCAACCTTACATGCGTTTTCAAGTTCCTCCTCCGTTGCGTCCTCTTTAGCATAAAGGAGGTTCTCACGGATGGTCCCGTTAAAGAGATATGTCTCCTGCGTAACCACTCCGATCTGTTCGCGGAGATACGTAAGGTCAAAATCCCTTACATCGACACCTGCAATCTTCACGGCGCCGCCCTGCACGTCATAGAGACGCGGGATGAGGTTCACGACGGTTGACTTTCCGGATCCGGAAGGCCCCACGATTGCATACATCTTTCCGCCGGGAACAGTGAAGTCGACATCGGTGAGAAGCGGCTTGTCCTCCGTGTAAGAAAAGGCAACGTGCTCGTAAGTGATGTCCTTATTCGTAACGTCAGGCTTTTCACCATTTTCAGGATTCTTGATGGTGTTCTCCATGTCGAAGTAATCAAAGATTCTCGTAAAGAGGGCGAGCGACCTTGTGAAGTCAACGCCCACGTTAAGGAGTGACTCAACGGGACGGTACAGTCGGTTTACAAGTGCGACTGTGGCGGTGATGGTACCAACGGTAAGGGAGGTATCGATTTCCTTTATTATGAACCAGCCGCCGGCAAAGTAAATGAGTAAGGGGCCTATCTGGGTAAACATACCCATGACAACCCTGAACCACTTTCCGCTGCGGTTTTCCTTGAGTGACAGTGCTGTAACTTCCTCATTTACCTTTACGAAACGGTCATATTCCTTTTTTTCTCGGGTGAACAGCTTTACAAGCATGGAGCCTGAAACTGACAGGGTCTCGTTAACGAGCTGGTTCATTTCATCATTTTTTGCCTGTGATTCAGTAAGGAGCTTGTAACGCGTCTTGCCCACGTTTTTCGTGGGAAGTATAAGAAGCGGTATCACCACGATTCCCACCAGGGCAAGCGGTACGCTCATTGAGAAAAGCGCTACAAGTGTCGTGACAACCGTCGCTATGTTGGAAACAACCGATGACAGCGTCCCTGAGATTACGGAGCTTACGCCCGATATGTCCGTGTTCATCCTCGTGATGATGTCGCCCTGCTTTTCAGTCGTGAAGAAGCTGTGCGGCATGTGCTGGAGATGATCGTACATCTGGTTCTTCATGTCGAAGATGATACGCTGTGAGATCCATGAATTAATGTAGCTTTCAAGGACTCCGATGACCTGGCTTGCGGTAAGTGCCAGGAATGCGGCTGCCAGAAGCTTAATGAGAAGTGACATGTTCTTCCCGACAAGTGCCTGGTCCACGATACGTCCCGTGATGATTGACGGCAGAAGTCCGACTGCCGCGGAAACAAGTATCGTTATAAAAACAAGAACGAACTGCAGAGTATACGGCTTAAGGTATGAAAGGATCCTCTTTAAAAGCTTCCCGTCAACCTTTGGCATGTTCTGCTTTTCCTCTTCTGTTAAAAAGCCCCTCGGCCCCACGGGTCTTGAGCCTCCGCCCATTCCGCCTGCCATTTAGTTTCCTCCTTAAAAAAAGCGCGGCGAAATAACGCCGCGCCGACAAATCATTTACTCTGCTTTTTCAGCCTCTGCTGCCGCCTTAATCCTAGCCATCTCCTCTTCCTCAAGGACACGGAAGTTTACCTTTCCGACCAGTGTCTTCGGAAGATCCTCACGGAATTCAATGTCATAAGGCATTGCATATTTGGCAATCTGCTTCCTTGCGTACTTGAATATCTCCTCCTTGGTCTCATCAGTGGGAGCATATCCAGCCGCAAGCTTTACAAAAGCCTTTACCTTCTGAATCTTGTAGGGATCCGGTACGCCGATTACGCAGCTCATCTGTACCATATCACAGCCGTCAAGGATATTCTCAAGCTGTGCCGGGTATACATTGTACCCGGAAGTGATGATCATACGCTTTGCCCTGCCCTTGAAGTATACGAAACCTTCCTCATCCATGGTTCCGAGGTCACCGGTATATACCCATGTAAGTCCGTCGGCGTGAGCCCTTAAAGTATTAGCCGTCTCATCCGGATGGTTCATGTAGCACTTCATCACTGAAGGACCTGCAAGAAGGATCTCTCCCTCCTCACCGTAAGGAAGCTCCTCATCCGTGCCTGGCTTTACGATCTTAATGTATGTATCAGGGAACGGAACACCGATTGAACCTGCCTTATACATATGCGGGGGTGTGAGGCAGCATGCGGTAACGGTCTCAGTAGTGCCGTAGCCTTCACGTACCTGGATCACTGCGTTATGGTCATAAAGCCACTTGTCAAGCTTCTTCTTAAGTTCAACTGAAAGTGAGTCCCCGCCGGCGAACACGCCCTTAAGGCATGAAAGGTCAGCCTTTTCCATTCCGGGAAGACGGAGAAGTGCCTCATAAAGTGTTGGAACGCCTGCCACGAAGTTGCAGCGCTGCTTAACCATCTGCTTTGCGTATGACTTGGGTGTGAAACGCGGTATAAGGATGCAGCGTCCGCCCTTTGAAAGCATCGTGTGAACGCAGACACCCAGTCCGAAACCGTGGAAAAGCGGCATTGCGGCAAGCATTTTGTCGCCCACGCGGAACATGGGATTGGCAGCAAGTACCTGAGTCGCAAGCGCGTTAAAGTTAAAGTTTGTAAGCTCGATTCCCTTTGAAACGCCGGTGGTTCCGCCTGAATAAAGGATGACCGCAGTATCATCAGCCTTACCTGCAGCGCGGTAATTTCCGTAGCAGAATCCGGAAATCTTTATGAAATCTTCCCAGCGGATAACGGGAGCATCGTCCGGGATCTTTGCAATCTTTCTTCCCTCGGTAAGCATGTAGCCTGCCCTGATGGGCTTTGAAAGTTCATCCTTGATGCTGGCAATGATTATATTTACAACCTTTGTGTTGGCCCTGATGTTTTCAAACTTATGATAGAACTGGTCAAGTGTAACGGCTGTCGAAGAATTTGACTCGTTAAGGTAGAACTCGATTTCCTTTTCAGCTGAAAGGGGATGAATCATGTTTGCGATACCACCCACAAGGTTCACTGCATAAAACATGTAAAGGGCCTGCGGACAGTTGGGCATTGCAATCGTCACCTTGTCACCCTGCCTTACGCCGATTGTCTTAAGAGCCTTTGCACACTTTTCAACAGATGCAAAGAATTCCTTATATGTCGTCTTCTTTCCCATGAAATCAAACGCAATATAGTTAGGATACTCTTTTGCAATATTTTCCACGGCTTCAGCCATGGTTCCCTCAAAGTAGTCAAGATGAAGCGGTATGTCCTCAGTGTGACCCGCCCAGGGTGCTTTTGCAGTTACATTTTGGTTAACTAACATTCTTTTCCTCCAGATTCATTTGCGGACCAAAATCCCCTTCCCGCTTTTGAACCAACATTTGATTTTAAAATATAGTTACTTTTTTAACTGTTTATGTTATACTTTTGATGTTTCTGTGTTACCCGCACAGACGTTTAGATTTTATCACGAATATTATTTTTTAACAAGCGGAGGTTTTTATGGGATTCGACATCCAGTCTGATTACAGCCATTGCATGATGGCAGCTGAATACATAAAGTCAAGGATCGGCATTAAGCCGGACATGGGAATTATACTTGGCTCAGGCATTGGCCCACTTGCTGACATGATTGAAGTTGAGTCAACTATCGATTACACTGACATCCCCTATTTCCCGCAGACAACCGTCAGCTCACATAAGGGACGCCTCATCCTCGGTACACTTGAGGGCGTCAAGGTCGTATGCATGCAGGGCCGGTTCCATTTCTATGAGGGTTATTCATATGAACAGCTCGCAATGCCCGTAAGAGTCCTTTCACTTCTGGGTGTCAAGGTAATGTTCCTTACAAACGCAGCCGGCGGTGTAAACCTTGCATATAAGCCCGGAGACATCATGATTATAGCGGACCACCTGAACCTGATGGGCGTAAACCCCGTAAGGGGCCAGTACTACAGTGAGTTCGGCGAGCGTTTCTATGACGTCCAGAACCTCTATAATGAGTCCCTCAGAAAAATCGCCCGTAAGTGCGCAAAGCGTTCCGATCTCACGGTTCACGAGGGAACATACATGTTCTTCCCCGGGCCCAACTTTGAGACACCGGCAGAGATCCGTGCCGCACGTATGTTAGGTGCCGATGCCGTCGGAATGTCCACTGTGCCTGAGGCACTTACCGCAGGCCATATCGGTCTTCCGGTAATAGCATTCTCGGTAATCACCAACTACGCTGCCGGAATGTCAAAGGAGCCCCTTTCAGATGACGAAGTACGAGTAATAGCAGACTCCATATCACATGAATTCAGTGCATATGTAAAAGACGTCATCTGCACCATGAACGAAGTATACGGAACCGAACAGTACAAAAAATACCGTGAGCAATGAATTTAAAAGATGCTGCCGCAAATGGCAGCATCTTTTTTACTGTTCAAAATGTTTTTTCATGGCGCGGTAGCTCACGTCACTGATATTGTGTTCTATGGCACAGGCATCGGCTTCAGCAATGTCAGGGGCAACTCCCAGCCTGGTGAAAAGCGTTGAAAAGAACCGGTGCTTTTCGAGGGTCTTTGAAGCAGTCTCCATTCCGGACTCCGTGAGCCTTAAAGTGCCGTCCTCCGCCTTTTCCACAAAGCCGCCGGTCTCAAGTTTTGCCATGGCATTTGATACGGACGGCTTTGAGAAGCCCAGCTGTTTTGCCACGTCAATGGATCTGCAGCTTCCCTGCCGCTCAATGATCATGAGTATTGCCTCCAGGTAATCTTCCGAACTCTTATACTGTTCCATTACTTTACATGCCTCCAATGTTTAAAACACGCAGATCTTTTTCAGGCCCTGCTTTTTCCGCAGCCGCATCCGGGGCAGGATCCGTCACATCCGGCGCAGCGCCCTTTTTTCTTTATCATCTTATACAATCCAAATCCAAAAGCCACAGCCACAAGGAATAAAAGAACTAAACTTGCTGCATTCATGAAAATCTCCTTTTACCTTAAGCATCATTTCAACGGTTGACATAATTCTATGATGCTTTTTGAAATATAGTTTACATAATGCTTATACGACAAGCCTGACGACTAGTGACAGCACCCATGCCAGGACGCACTGGAAGATTACAAGGTTAAGTGCCCATTTCACACCCAGTTCCCTTCTTACCGCCGCAATGGCCGCCATGCATGGGGTGTAAAGGAGGCAGAAAGTGAGGAGGGCTGCCGCCGATGGGCCGGAAAGCACTGATAAAAGCGCTTCCTCTGAACCGAAAGTGACATTAAGAGAGGAAACAACGCTCTCCTTTGCCATGAATCCGGCCGTAAGGGCCGTAACTATCCTCCAGTCATCAAAGCCCTGAAGTTTAAATATGGGTGCAACTTTTCCCGCCAGTGCCGCCAGCATGCTTTTTGAAGCATCCGGAACCATCTCGAATCTGAAATTAAAGTTCTGCAATACCCAGATCACCACTGAGGCAACCAGGATGAGCGTGAATGCTCTTTCCACGAAGTCCCTGGCCTTCTCCCAGAGGAGACGCAGGACGTTCTTTGCTCCGGGAAGACGGTAATTCGGAAGTTCCATGACAAACGGCACGGCTTCACCCTTAAACATCGTGTTTTTTGAAATGAGTGCCACGACTATTCCGGTGATGATTCCCAGGAAATAAAGTCCCACCATTATGAGCCCCGCATGCTCCGGAAAAAAGACAGAAGTCAGAAATCCGTAGACAGGAAGCTTTGCTGTACAGCTCATGAAAGGCGTCAGTATGATGGTCATCTTACGGTCACGTGCAGATGGCAGCGTCCTGGTTGACATAACTGCAGGAACCGTGCATCCGAACCCGATCAGCATCGGAACTATGGAACGTCCTGAAAGTCCAATCTTACGCAAAAGCTTATCCGTAACGAAGGCCACCCTTGCAAGGTATCCGGAATCCTCCATGAGTGAGAGGAAGAAAAACAGTGTCACTATGACCGGGACAAAGCTTAAGACACTTCCGACACCGGCAAATACCCCGTCTATTATCAGTGAATGCACGCCCTCATTGACACCGGCTGCCGTAAGCGAAAGGTCAGTGCTTTTTGTAACGGATTCAATTCCCGTTTCAAGCAGGTCCTGAAAGAACTTTCCAATCACGTTAAATGTGAGCCAGAATACCAGGGCCATTATCAGTATGAATGAAGGAATGGCCGTATGCTTTCCGGTAAGTACCCTGTCAATGGCCGCTGAACGGATGTGTTCCTTTGATTCCTTTGGCTTTGTAACGGTCGCGTCACAGAGTTTTTTTATGAAAGCAAAACGCATGTCGGCGATGGCCGCGGCACGGTCAAGACCGGATTCCTCTTCCATGGTGATGACGATGTGCTCTATCGTCTCCTTTTCATTCTGTGTAAGCTTAAGAAGCCCTGCCATCGCGGAATCTCCCTCGATAAGCTTTGTGGCCGCAAACCTCGCGGGAATTTCTGCATCCACCGCATGGTCCTCGATGAAATGCATGACCGAATGGATGCATCTGTGAACGGCACCTCCGCGGTGGTCATTTGAACAGAAATCGTTCCGGCCCGGCCGCTCCTGATATTTAGCCACGTGGACGGCATGCCTAATAAGCTCGTCGACGCCTTCATTTTTAGCCGCCGAAATGGGCACAACGGGTATTCCCAGCAGTTCCTCCATGGCATTGATGTCAACGGAGCCTCCGTTTCCGCGCATCTCATCCATCATGTTGAGCGCCAGTACCATGGGTACGTTCAGCGTAATCAGCTGCAGGGTGAGATAAAGGTTCCTTTCAATATTTGTCGCGTCGGCGATATTGATTATGCCCTTTGGCTTTTCATCCAGGATGAAGGACCTTGAAACAACCTCCTCCGCCGTATACGGTGAAAGCGAATAGATACCCGGAAGGTCAGTAACAAGCGTGTTCGGATGATTTCTTATCGCCCCGTCCTTCCTGTCAACAGTTACTCCCGGGAAGTTGCCGACGTGCTGGTTTGATCCGGTCAGCTGGTTGAAAAGTGTGGTCTTTCCGCAGTTCTGGTTTCCGGCCAGTGCAAAAGTAAGTGTTTCCCCTTCAGGAAGCGGATGTTCCGTTGCCTTCACATGGTAACGTCCCTCCTCACCAAGTCCGGGGTGTTCCCTTTTGCCGGATCTGCGTCCCTTTACATCCTTTTTCAAAGGCGCGGTTTCATTCTCACTTTCCTTTTCAATAAGGCTCACGCCGATTTCCTCAGCATCAGAGAGCCTTAATGTCAGCTCGTAACCTTGTATCCTTAATTCCATCGGGTCTCCCATGGGTGCAAACTTCATAAGTGTCAGTTCAGCCCCCGGAATGACTCCCATGTCAAGGAAATGCTGCCTTAAGGCACCTTCCCCGCCCACTTCATTTATTACTGCCGACTCACCGGCCTTTAATTCGCTTAACTTCATGATGTCCTTTCCGGAACCGTTTCCGCGGTTCTTTTCGCATCTTTGATGGTTAGTCACAACTAACCGGCAGTTAGTTTATACTAACTGCCGGTTAAAGTCAAGGATTTTTATCGTATTTCTTTCTTTTACATCATCAGACTATCAGATACACCTTCGATGTATAAGGATGAAGATGAATGATCACGTTTTCCTCAAAAGGCCTGTGTTTCTTATGTCCGGCATTTATTGAGGTATCATTCGTGCGGAGAAGCCTTGTCATTTTCAGTTCACAGGAAGGCCTGTCTGAAAGGTCCGCTGCGGGAATGGACACAGTCATTTCCTCTCCTGTCGGGTTTATGAGCACAAGACCCGTCTCACCCTTATACTCACGAAGATACATGAGTACGTGTCCCTCCCCTGAAAGTATGGTAAGTGACCCGTACCTGAATAGCGGCATCCTGTGGATGGTTGCTGCACATGAGAAAAAGTCGATTATGGCAGGATTTTCATGTCCCCACGGGTACGCACGGCGGGAATCAGGGTCAGTAAAGCCCGGAAGGCCTGTCTCATCCCCGTAATAAATGCACGGTGAACCCGGCCAGGTCATCATAAGCATGACGGCAGAACTGTAAAGTCCCATGTTTATTCCGTCCTTAGCCCATTCATGAATGGCACCGTTTCTTCCAAGTACCCCCGCCTTACGTGTTGTACGTGTTATAAACCTGGAATGGTCATGGTTGTCAAGCTGGTTCATGGCCGTAAAGGCTGCTGTCTGTCCTGATGTTTCAGTGGGGCACAATTCCGCTGCAGATGTTTCCATAGCCCTGCAGAATTCACTGACGTCAGCATATTTTTCAGGGCATACATGGTCTGAATGTTTTTCGACCCCCGTCATGAAATATGAAACCGGATCCATGAAACCGCGGTAGTTCATGACAGTATCCCATTCATCACCGCAAAGCCATGCTGACGGGTCCTCATAGTGTTCCGCTATTATCACGGCTTCAGGATTTGCCTCTTTCACCGCCTTCCTGAAATCTTTCCAGAACTTATGGTTAAATTCCTCCGAATGCGAGATGTCCGCCGCAACGTCAAGCCTCCAGCCGTCACAGCAGTAAGGCGGACTTACCCATTTTGCCGCAATGCCATAAATATAATTACAGAGCTCCTCGCTTCCCTCATAATTAAACTTCGGAAGGGTCTTCACGTCCCACCAGCATTCAGCTTCCCCGTTTTCATCAAACAGAAAATAGTTCCTGTAAGGGCTTTCAGGATGTTCGATGGCCTCACGGTAAAAGTAATGTGATGAGCTGCAGTGATTGAACACGCCGTCAAGGATGACGCGGATTCCGGCCTCATGGCACTTTGAAACGAAATCCGCAAAGAATTCATTCGTCGTACTGATGTCCCCTGTTGTAAGGTGCGGATCTACGTGCTCGTAATCCGCAACGTCATACTTATGGTTTGACGGGCTCACAAATATCGGATTGAGATATATGGCCTCAACTCCCAGGACCTTTAAATGCGGAAGCTTTGCAAGTATTCCCTGGAGGTCGCCTCCGTGAAAGTTTCCCACGTCGGGTATCTGCGGGAGCTCATCCCAGTCAGTCCTTCTTATGGGAATGGGACCCTCGTCATATTCCGAACCGTAAATGTATTCAGCTGTCTTTGCGTCATTTTCCGGATTTCCGTTACAGAACCTGTCAGGAAAAATCTGATAAAGAAGGGCACCGTAAGCCCATGAGGGTGCGGTGCCGCAGTTTGGATCTATTTCATTTAAAAGTCTTATCTTATTCATTGAAAAGGGCTGCAAATTCCTCGCCGGAAAGCTTTTCCTTTTCTAAAAGAAGATCCGAAGCCTTCTCAAGCACGTCGCGGTGTTCCATGATGATGGCCTTTGCGGATGTATAGCATTCATCCACAAGCTTTTTAACCTCTCCGTCGATTGATGCCAGGAGCTCGTCACTGTAGGTCTTGTTGTGCGCAATGTCATAACCGAGGAACACGTCATCACCGTTTTCATCGTAATTAAGCATTCCCACACGGTCGCTCATTCCATACTGTGTAACCATGGCCCTTGCGATTCCTGTCACCTGTTTTATGTCCTGTGATGCACCGGTCGTTATGTCGTCACATACAAGCTCCTCGGCGATACGTCCTCCCATGGCAGCCATCATCATGTGCTTTAGCTGTCCCTTTGTAATAAAGGAGTCATCCTTTTCCGGAAGCGGCATGGTATAGCCGGCAGCTCCCTCTCCAGTGGGTATGATGCTGATGAGATGTACCGGTCCTACATCCTTTAAAAGATGGAACAGGATTGCATGTCCCGTCTCATGATATGCAGTAATGCGGCGGTCACGTTCTGAAACCACCTTCGTCTTCTTTTCCTTGCCTATGCCGGCCTTTATGAATGCTTCCTCAACATCCTTTGCGCTGATTGCATTCCTTCCGCCCATTGTGGCATTGATGGCAGCCTCATTTAAGAGGTTTTCAAGATCCGCACCCGTAAATCCCGCCGTCGTACGTGCAAGCTGTGAAAGGGAAACATCCTCTGCAAGGCGCTTGTTTCTTGCGTGTACCTTCAGTATCTCCTCACGTGCCTTCACGTCAGGCTTTCCAACCACTACCTTGCGGTCAAAACGTCCCGGGCGCATGATTGCGGGATCAAGGATGTCCACACGGTTTGTGGCAGCCAGGACGATGATGCCCTGGTTTTCAGCAAAGCCGTCCATCTCCACGAGCATCTGGTTTAATGTCTGCTCCCTTTCATCGTGGCTTCCGCCGAGTCCTGTTCCACGGCGGCGTGCCACTGCATCGATTTCATCGATGAAGACTATGCAGGGGGCATTTTTCTTTGCCTCGTCAAACATGTCGCGGACCCTGGCCGCTCCGACGCCCACGTACATCTCGACAAAATCAGAACCTGAAATGGAATAGAAAGGAACATTCGCCTCACCGGCGATGGCTTTTCCAAGAAGCGTCTTACCTGTTCCGGGAGGTCCCACCAGAATCACGCCTTTGGGTATTCGTGCACCCATGTCACGGAACTTTACGGGATTCTTCAGGAACTCAACTATCTCCTCAAGTTCCTCCTTCTCCTCTTCCATTCCGGCAACATCCTTAAATGTGACCTTGTTGTCCTTTGCAAGTCTCGCACGGCTCTTTCCGAAATCAGCCATTTTTGCGTTCATTCCGCCGCCCATTCTTCCCATGAGCATGGGCATGAATAAAAACATGGCAATCAGAAGGATGATCGAAGGCATCCATTTCCATATGCCGCCGTTTGAAACGGAATTCATGGTGTATACGATTCCGGCTTTTGTCAGAGCATCGGCGAAAGCCGCGGCATCCGCCACGGTGGCCTTCGCGGTATCACCGTTCACGTAGCTTATTACCACCTCCGCAGTGTCATTGCTGGCATTGGGAGTCATGATGATTTTGGAGACCTTCCCGGGATTCTCAATGAGCGTGTTTATCTCAGCCGAAGAAAGCCGCTTCATGCCCTGCGACGGTATGACCATCGAGAGAATGAGTGCGACAAGCATGATCAGGAAAAACCACGGTATTCTGATCTGTCTTTTTTCCATTAATTATTAACTCCTTATTCAGTCGTCGAAAACGGCCTCCCCGATATACGGAAGATTTCTGTAGTGCTGGTCTAAGTCAAGGCCGAATCCCACGACGTATCGGTCCTCGATCACGAAAGCAGAATAATCGGAATCAAGGGGCTTAACGCGGCGGTCAGGCTTGTCAAGCATGGTTGTAAGCTTTATGCTGGCAGGATTTCTTGCCTTTAAAAGCTCAAGAAGATATGAAAGGGTGTTGCCGGAGTCAATGATGTCCTCAACAACGATCACATGCTTTCCCTCGATGGGTTCGTCAAGGTCCTTGATGATCTTTACGACGCCGCTTGACTTAGTTCCGGCACCGTAGCTCGATACGGACATGAAGTCAATTGAAACATCCATCTTCAGGTACTTTGACAGCTCTGTGAGGAAATATACCCCACCCTTCAGAACACAGATAAGACGTACGGGCGTGTTTCCGTATTCTTCGTTGATGAGATCAGCCACCCTTCTGATGCCGGCCTTAAGTTCCTCTTCACTAATAAGTGTCTCAATGTGGAATCTTTCCATATTTATGCCTTCCCCCCTGATGCTTTTAGGATAATCTCCGTGTATGTGTTATCAGCCTTTACCCCCATCGGAAGATCCGTGTGGTAACCCTTCTTTGCCGTGAGGGCTTTCTCGATGTCCGAAAAATGGGTCTCTCCCCAGTCCTTCAGCGGCACACCCAGTAAGCTGATGCATGTTATTATAACATATCTTCTGAATATTTGCGGTCTGAGAGCAAGTTTTTTCCTCGGGAGCCTTACCTCACCGTCGGAGACGGCCGCGTTCTCCTTTACGTATTCCTCCGCCTCATTACGTATGTATGCATCGGCTTCCGCCGATTTCTCACCCATAAGGCATATGTGTTCAGCCGCCCGGACGTTGATGCCCTTAAGTGCCGGCATTATCTCGTTTCTTATCCTGTTCCTTGCGTAATCGTTTTCAAGGTTAGTGGAATCAGTCACGAAAGAAAGTCCCTGTTCATTTATGAAAGAAAGGATGTCCTCCTTTGAAACGTCCAGAAGCGGCCGGATTATGTTGTCCCTTCTGTAAGACATCCCGGAAAGCCCTTTTACCCCGGTACCGCGGAGCATGTTTAAAAGGATTGTCTCCGCCTGGTCCTCGGAATGATGTGCAACGGCAATTACGGCTCCGGTTTCCTCAGCCTTTTTTGTAAGGGCCTCATACCTCAGTATCCTTGCCGCCTCCTCGGTGGAAAGGCCGTGTTCTGAAACATAACCGTTAACGTCCACTGAAACCGCCTCAAACGGGATATCATGCGAGGCACAGAAATCCCTGCAGAATTCCTGGTCCCGAAGGGCTTCAGGGCCACGCAGATTGTGGTTCACATGAACGGCATTCACGCTGCACTTTAAAAGCCCCGTGAGTGAATTAAGCACATAAAGAAGGCACATGGAATCAGCCCCGCCGGAAAAGCCCACCGTTACGGGGGTTCCCTCGGGGATGAGTTCGTTTCTTCTTATGGTCTCAAGGACTTTCTGGGTAAACTTATCCAAGTATAACCTTTCCGGGACGTGCGTCCGTTATTTTTCCGTGATCAAGTACCACTTCACCGTTAACGATGACATAATCGATTCCGGTTGAAGCCTGTGCGGGCTCCTCATAAGTGGCATGGTCAGTTATCTCGTCCTTATCAAAAATAGTAAGTGTTGCGTCAAGGCCTTCCTTAATGAAGCCGAACCTCTTTCCCATTCCCAGCACGCTTGCCGGAAGGCCGGTCACCTTGTAGACCGCATCCTCAATGGGCATAAGGTTGTTTTCACGTACCAGGCGGAAGAACCTCGCAAATGTTCCTGCGTTTCTCGGATGCGGGCATCCACCGTAATAATTAAAGTCGTATGCCGTTCCGTCTGAAATGACTGATATATCACGGCGGCTCATTATGTTGAGGACGTCATCCATTGACATGTTATGATATACGCACTGGACCCTCGCGCCGGAGCTTAAAAGAATCTGCCTTACTGCATCGGAGATATCCGTATCAAGCATTTTGGCAATTTCCGTAATACTCATTCCCACAAACTCCGGATGCGTTGCGTCTGCCCTGAGTTCGTTGATGACGATGTTCTCCGCACCACCCCTGAATTCCATTTCAGGTAACGTTCCATGGTCTGAGATCTTATCCCACCACTCATCATCATGAAGTTTTTCAAAGAACTTCGGGTATCCGCCGTCAACGGCTTCCCTCGGAAGTGATGACTGAAGCCCCGAATGTGAGGCATCATAAGGATACTGGTCCGCATGGATGGCAATTCCCTCAGCCCTGGCCATGTCAATCTTTGCAAGAAGCTCACCGGACTTGCCCCACATGGTCTTTCCCATGAGCTTAAGGTGTGATATCTCAAGACGCACTCCTGTCTCACGTGCCACGTCGAGCATTTCGTCAAGCGCCTGGAACACTTTCCTGTTCTCATTTCTCATATGTACTGAAAGGACCTTGTTGTTTGCCGCACATACCCTTGCAAGGGCCTTTATCTCCCCGGTATCGCAGCAGCTTCCCGGAGGATAGATGAGTCCGAAGGTAACGCCAAGGGCACCCGCCTTCAGTTCCCTGTCCAAAAGCTCGCACATCTCATCAAGCTCGCTCTTTGTAAGCGGTCTCTGGTCCCAGCCCATTACGGCGGCCCTTAAAGCACCGTGGCCGATCATCATTCCCACGTTGATGGAAACTCCCACGCCCTCAACATCCTTAACATACTCCTCCATGTTTTTGGGATTATGTGCAAGTGATGTCTGCTCATCGATCTTAAGGAGTCCTCCACCGGCACTGGAATGCTCGCCGCTGTGGTTTCCAAGGGGGATGCTTGAAAGTCCGCACTGTCCGCATATCTCAAGTGTCACGCCGGACGTAAGCATTGACTCATATGACGGTGACCTTAAATAAGTACGGTCAGAATGGCAGTGCAGGTTGATGAAACCCGGCGCTACGATATGCCCCCCGGCATCAATAACCTTAGCTGCATCAGCCACGCATTCTCCCTGCCGGCCTTCCGTCTCCGGAATGATCTTATCTATTTTTCCATCTTTAATACATACCGTTCCCGCATACGGCTTCTTTGCCGAACCGTCAACGATGATACCGTTTTTAACTATGTAATCGTACATCCTGCCACCTTCTTTAAATAAAACAAATAATTAACTTATTATACCAATTATCCCCATCGGATTTCAATACAAAACTCCTGCCCGTTAAAAAATACGATATTATTTCGTTTATGCGCTGAACATGTTCCGTTCTGTGTTTTGTTTCGGTTATATTATAATTATTTCAATCTTTTGAGGCCTTACAATAAGAAAAGCGAGTTCTGAGGGTGTGCCCCCGCTTTAAGTTTTCGCAAAGAAAAAACACTCTTCTGCGGATGCGTTGTGCGTTGATTTACAAATAAGAAAAGCGAGTTCTGAGGGTGTGCCCCATAAAAAGTTCTGAAAGAACTTTTTGGGGAGAGAACTCGCTTTTCTTATAATATGTAAATTTATTTTACTGTTCGTTTTCCTTAAAGAGAATCTCATCCGGGTTTATCAGCCCCAGCTTTTCCCTTGCGATCTCCTCAATATATTTATCCGTCTTTACGTACTTTTTTTCTTCGTTAAGGTTGTCAGTCCGCTCTTCCTGTTCCTTAATTTTCCTGGCAAGCTCTTCCTCCTTCTGTATGTATTCCTGCTCCTGCATACGAAGCCTGTCGGCATTCGTCTTTACCATAAATACAATAAGCCCCGCGATAAGCACGAAGCAGCCGAACCATACTATGAATGAAAATCTGTTTGCCTTTTTCTTCTTAGCCATAAAAAATAAGGAAGCCAGGGCTTCCAACTTGATCAGAGGATCTTATACATTACGCCGGCATCATCCTTCCTGACATTTTCCGAAACGTCAAGAATTTCAGCCTTAACGCTGCGCTCCCCGAAGCTTATTTCCAGGATATCTCCCGGTTTTACATCGTATGCCGCCTTGCGTGCAGCACCGTTAACGAATACACGTCCGGCGTCGCACGCATCAGCAGCAACGGTGCGTCTCTTTATGAGACGCGAGATTTTCAGATACTTATCTAATCTCAATTATTTCTTCTTAGCCTTTGTGTTAACGGTCTCCTTAAGAGCCTTAGCAGCTGTGAACTTCGGAACCTTGCAAGCCTTAGCCTTCATGGTCTCACCAGTTCTGGGGTTACGTACTTCACGAGCCTTGCGCTCAGCAACCTTGAATGTACCGATCTCAGGGATCTGTACCTTTCCATCTTTCTTCTGAAGCTCAGCCTTGATTGTAGCTGTAAGAGCCTTTAAAACCTTGTCGGCGTCCTTCTTGGTAACTTCTGCCTCTGCAGCGATTGCAGCGATAAGTTCAGCCTTATTCATGTTTGTTCCTCCAAAATAGGTATTGTCTTATGTGCATAATCCATGCACAACTTTGTTATACAGTAAAATGCTGAATATGTCAATAAAAATGTTATTTTAAGCCTTTTTTATGGCATTTAGCAGGGCTTCGGCCCGGGTCAGCGAGAAACCTGCGTCAACATGCACGCTGTGCTCGTCATAATAGACGAATCTGGGCACCGGACCGCGCATCAGTTTAAGCTTTCCGCGCTCTTTTGCGATGGCATCAGGTATCGCATCAACGTTGATGTCAGCGCTCGGAAGCAGCAGCATCGTAAACCCGTCCTTCTTGACTGTAAGCTCCGTCACGCCGCATGAATGAGCCAGTGCCTTTAAGAGCGCTATGCGCAGAAGATTCATTACCTCATCGGGGATTTCCCCGAAACGGTCCACAAGCTCGTCCTGCATGTCAAGTGACATCTCCTCATTGGCTATCGCCGATATACGTTTATAAATGTCAAGCTTATGATATTCACTCCTGATGTAATCCTCAGGTATGAACGCGTCGATGTCACACTCGATCTGCGTGTTGAATTCCTCAACCTTTTCCTCCTTCCCCGAAAGGAGCCTTACGGCCTTTTTGAGGAGCTTGCAGTAAAGCTCGTAACCCACGGCCTCCATCTGCCCGGACTGTTCGCTTCCGAGCACATTGCCGGCACCGCGGATCTCAAGGTCGCGCATTGCAATCTTTATACCGGAACCGAATTCGGTGAACTCTTTTATGGCCTTGAGACGTTTTTCCGCCTCATCTGAAAGCACCTTGTCCTTGCGGTACATGAGGAATGCGTATGAAGTACGGTTGGAACGTCCCACACGTCCCCTTATCTGGTAAAGCTGGGAAAGCCCCAGACGCTCCGCACCGTCAACAATAAGGGTATTTGCATTCGGTATGTCAAGCCCGGTCTCGATTATGGTGGTCGATACCAGCACGTCGATGTTTCCTTCCACGAAATCCATCATTATGGATTCAAGTTCCCTTTCAGGCATCTGTCCGTGTGCGAACTCTATCCTCACGTCCGGCATCAGCGCCTGCAGCCTCGCGGTTTTTTCCTCTATTCCCTTTACCCTGTTGAATACGTAGTAGACCTGCCCGTTTCTTGCAGCCTCGCGGCTGATGGCCTCACGCACAAGTTCATCATTATATTCCATGACATAAGTCTGGATGGGGACACGGTCAAAGGGCGGTTCCTCAAGTACGGAAAGATCACGTATTCCCGTAAGGGACATATGAAGAGTCCTCGGTATGGGTGTTGCGGTAAGCACAAGGACATCCACGTTGGACTTCATCTGCTTTATCTTTTCCTTATGTGCTACCCCGAACCTCTGCTCCTCATCTATTATAAGAAGCCCCAGGTCCTTGAACCTGACATCGTTTGAAAGTATCCTGTGTGTTCCTATGACTATGTCGGTAAGTCCCGTCTTCAGGCGCTCCGCTGTCTTCTTGTTTTCTGCGGAGGTCTTGAAACGTGACATCATTTCCACATTGACCGGGAAACCCTTCATTCTTTCAGTGAAGGTGCCGTAATGCTGTTTTGCAAGTATGGTGGTGGGAACAAGATATGCCACCTGTTTTCCCTCCTGGACAGCCTTGAAGGCGGCCCTTAAGGCTATCTCCGTCTTTCCGTATCCCACGTCTCCGCACACAAGACGGTCCATTATCTTCGTGGACTCCATGTCGTTCTTGACGGCCTCGATGGCGGTCAGCTGGTCCTCGGTCTCAACATACGGGAAAAGTTCCTCAAACTCCTTCTGCCATACCGTGTCCGGTCCGTACCTGAAGCCTCCGAGGATGCTTCTTTTTGCATAAAGCTCGACAAGTTCCTTTGCAAGGTCAGTGACTGCCTTTGTCACGCGTGCCTTTGTCTTCTGCCACTCAGTGCCATTAAGCTTGTTAAGTTTCGGCTTGTGGCCGTCGGCACCCGAATATTTCTGTACGAGGTCAAGGCGTGTGGCGGGAAGGTAAAGGCTTCCGCCGTCACCATATTCTATGTGGATGTAGTCCTTGGCGACCTCATCCTTTTCGATTCTCTCAATTCCCTTATATACGCCGATTCCGTGGCTTTCGTGAACAACATAGTCACCGACTGAAAGCTCATCGAGTGATGAAATCTTCTCGCCTTTTTCCCTGTGATGCTTTTTCTTTGCTGTATGTCCACCGGTGGCAGTACCGAACATGTCATCCTCGGTAAACAGTACATAGCGAATATCAGGACATGAAAACCCGCTGCTGAGCGTTCCGTAAACAACTTCCACGGAACCCGGCTTAAGTTCTTCCGAATGTTCATCCGGGCAGAAGGCATGAAGCCCCATCTCACGGAGATTTTCCGCAAGCCTTGAGGTCCTTGTCCTTGACGAGGTCATTACGGTTATGCGGTACATCTCCTTCTCATAATGCTTTATGTCAGAGATGAGAAGTTCAAAGCTGTCCTTATAGCTTCCCGTTGATCCGGTACTGAAATTGAAGGCCTCCCCGGAGCCAAACTCCCTTAGTTCATCGTCAAGCGCGGAAAAATACACGGTCCCCGGAGCCGCAAGGCGGTCCATTGTCTCTGCAGCCGAAAAAATGTCTATGACTTCAGTTTCAGAATCAGGCTCAGCATTTGTGTTAAGCCGTCTTTCGGTAGCCTCACGGAACTCCGTTTCAGTCAGTTCAGCCTTACCTTTAAGACGGACCGGGTCATCCGCGATGATTATGGCATTTTTCCTGAAGTAGTCAAGAAGTGACACCTCACAGGCCGATGCATCAGCCGCAGGGTAAATTTCAACGGGATTCACGCGGTCGAGTGAACGCTGTGAATCAGGGTCAAATGTCCTTATCGTGTCAATCTCGTCATCAAAGAAATCCACACGCACAGGAAATTCAGCAGTCATCGGGAAAATGTCCACGATACCGCCACGGACGGCAAACTGTCCCATCGCTCCGGTTTCGGAAACCCTCTCATAGCCCAGACGGTTCAGAAGCTTTATCATGTTCCTGATGGGAATGACCATCCCTTCAAAAAGTCTCAGCTTGTCCCTTGCCACTGTCTCACGTGACGGAATCTTGTCCATAAGGCCGTCTACAGTCGTGACAAGCACGCCGCAGTCATCCTCGAGAAGATGCTTTCTGGCATCCGCCCTCTGGTTCCTTATGAAGTTGCCGTGCACGTCTGAGGAATAGAAAAGAAGGTCCTTTGCGGGATACAGCCAGCAGTTGTCGGAAAATGTCCTGAAATCAGACTGTATTCCGGTTGCCAGCCTCTCGTCATTCGTGACCCACAGTATCCAGCCTGCACCCATGGCCTTTGAAAGCTCATATGCAAACTGGATCTTTCTTGACCCGTTAAGCCCGGTCACGGTGATGGGCTTTCCGGCATACGGAAACCGTTCGCATATTTCCTTATATGGTTTTTCGTTAATTATTGAATTGTACATTTATGTCAAGGTTTATCTGTCAGGTTCAGCAGTTATAGAGATTCATTGCCTGTTCGGGGCCATCGGTGCAGACCGCAAGCGCGGCATCGGCGGCCCTGGCAAAAATACCGTCCATTACCTTTCTCTCTTCAGGTGTGAACTTTGCCAGCACATGGGCCGCAAGGTCAGTCCTGACCTTTTCGCCTTCAGGCGTCTCACGCTCATTAAGGCCCACTCCCACACGCACCCTGGGGAAACGGTCAGTCTGAAGCTCTGAAATGATGCTCTTCATTCCGTTGTGTCCCCCTGCAGAACCGTAAGGACGCACGCGGATCCTGCCCGGGTCAAGGTTTATGTCGTCATATATTATCACGATGTGGTCGGCCGGTATGTCATAATAGGCTGCAGCCGGCATTACGCTCTGTCCTGAAAGGTTCATGTAAGTCTGCGGCTTTAGGAGAATGAACTTCTTACCGTCCTTATATGTAAGGGCCATCAGTCCGTTGAACTTCCTTTCGGCAATGGTCACGCCCATTTTTTCCGCCAGGCAGTCCACACAGATGAAGCCTGTGTTGTGCCTTGTATTCTCGTATTTTCTGTCAGGGTTTCCAAGCCCGACGATAAGAAATGTCTCCATGATTTTCCCTTTTATATATCTTTGTAAAGCAGTTTTGCCGGAGGCTCCATGAAGTATGGGGGTCTCCGGTTAGATGTTCATTATGTATTTCCTATGAAATATACCACAGAAATTCTTTTGTGTGAAGTAAGGAAATATGCTGTGGGAGTGCCGGTATGCAGATGGCCGTAAAAAACCTCCGCAAAGGCCTGAGACAGGCCTTTGCGGAGGAGGTTAATGTTGAGGCTTATATTCAGTCTCTTTTTACTGCGGAAGGTTTACTGCTGTTCTGCCGGAAGCTTTGCATATGCTGCAAGTACCAGTTCCTCCAGTTTTTTCCTTGTCTCCGCATTGATGGGATGGGCTATGTCCTTGAACTCACCCTCCTTTGTACGACGACTGGGCATTGCTACGAATAACCCGTTTTCTCCCTCGATCACCTTAATATCATGCACTGCGAACTCGTTGTCAATGGTGATGGTTGCCGTGGCAAGCATTTTTCCTTCACCTGCCACCCTTCTTACTCTGACGTCTGTAATTTGCATGTTTCCCCTCCTGCGCGGGGAAGATGTTACCCCGCGTAAATGTCATTCTTAACGACAACGATCTTGAGGTCGTCCGGGGTTCCTGCATATGTCGAGTTCGTCCTTATAACATCCCTTGACTCCACAATGCAGTTTTCCAGAACTGTGTTGTCGCCTATATAAACGTTATTAAGGACTATGGAATTTCTAATCGTGCAGTTATTTCCTACATAAACGTCTTTAAAAAGTAACGAGTTTTCTACCTTTCCGTTCACTATGCAGCCATCGGCTATAAGTGAATTCCTAACCTGGCAGCCCGTATTGTATTTTGCCGGAGGCAGGTCATCGACCTTGGTGTAAATGGCCGGTTCGTCCCCGAAATACTTTCTGACATCATATTTAAGGAAGTCCATATTTGCCCTGAAATATGAATCGACTGAAGCGATGTTCCTCCAGTATCCTTCCATCCTGTACGCAAAGATCCGTTTGACATTCTTGTACCTCACGAGAACGTCCTGAACGAAATCATAGTTTTCCTCTTCCCCGCACTTCTCAAGGAATTCGATGAGATGACGTCTTCTTACCACATATATTCCGCAGCTTATCGTGGTCTTATCCGTCGTGACGGGTTTTTCCTCAAAATCAGTGATCCTTCCCTCCGAATTTGCCTTCACATATCCGAACCTTGTGGGATCGTCGCCTTCGGGGAACTCCGTGCAGACAACCGTGATGTCAGCCTTCTTCTCAATGTGGTACTCAAGGACCTTGTTGTAATCCATCTTGTAGATTCCGTCTCCGGAGGCAATCACCACATAAGGCTCATGGCTTGACTTAAGGAAATCCAGGTTCTGGTAGAGTGCATCGGCCGTGCCGCGGTACCAGTCACTTCTTTCTGCAGTGATGGTCGGGTTGAAGACATACAGTCCGCCCTGTTTTCTTCCGAAGTCCCACCATTTTGATGATGCAAGATGCCTGTTGAGCGAGCGGGAATTATACTGTGTGAGCACCGCCACCGTCTTGATGCCGGAATTCGTCATGTTTGAAAGCGCAAAGTCAATGCTGCGGTATCCGCCTGCCATGGGCATGGCGGCAATGGCACGCTTTCTTGAAAGCTCACGCATTCTCTTTGAGTTTCCTCCTGCGAGGATGATACCTATGGCTCTCATGATTTACCGCCCTCCTTCACAATGAATCCTCCGGAAGGAAGTCTTCCATCAGGATAGTCCTCCGGTGTTGTGACGCCGATGATGGCCGTATTCACACCCACGGTAACCCCTGCCGGTATGACTGAGTTTTCAGCTATTGTTACAAGATCAGAACAGTAAACCTTCTTATCATACATGGACTCCGCGTATTCTCCGGTTCCAAGCACGGCGCCCTCACCTATCTGGCAGTTGTCAGAGATGATGCACTTATAGAGCCTTGCTCCCCTTCCTATATGCACGCTGCTCATGACTATCGAGTCAATGACTTCCGCACCATCTTCGACCGTGACACTGTCTGAAAGGACAGAGCCGCAGACCTTTCCGTATATTTCACATCCCGCCCCTATTATCGAACGGGACACTTCACAGTTTTCCCCAAGATACTGGCCTTCAACGCGGCCGTTCTTAGTGTAGATCTTCCAGAACTCCTCATAAAGGTTGAAGTTCGGGACGATGTCGACAAGCTCCATGTTTGTCTGCCAGTATGAGCTTAATGTTCCCACGTCCTTCCAGTAATCATTGAACTCATACGCAAAGATCCTCTTTCCGGAATCCTTCATGTAAGGAATGACATGCTTTCCGAAATCGCATCCCGGCTGGTCCTTAAGCTCCATAAGGGCCTTTTTCAGTTCACTGTATGTGAAGATATATATCCCCATGGACGCGAGGTTGGACTTCGGCTCCGCGGGCTTCTCCTGGAACTCGGTTATACGGCCTGAGCCATCTGTGACAGCCAGTCCGAAACGTGAAGCCTCCTCCATGGGTACGGGCATGCACGCAATCGTGAAATCAGCATTTGACGCCTTATGGTATTCGAGCATCACCTCGTAATCCATCTTGTAGATATGATCACCTGAAAGGATCAGGACATACTCCGGATCAAACTCATCCATATACTCCATGTTCTGGCAGATTGCATTTGCTGTACCTGAGTACCAGTCAGAGCCCTCTATCGTCTCATGAGGCGGGAGCACCGTAACACCGCCGTAGTTACGGTCAAGGTCCCACGGGATTCCTATGCCGATGTGAGCATTCAGTCTTAAGGGCTGATACTGCGTGAGCACGCCAACGGTGTCTATTCCTGAATTAATGCAGTTTGAAAGCGGGAAATCGATTATTCTGTATTTGCCGCCAAAAGCAACTGCAGGCTTGGCCACCTTCTCAGTGAGCACGCCCAGTCTGCTTCCCTGCCCTCCTGCGAGGAGCATTGCGATCATTTCTTTTTTATGCAAAATATCACTTCCTTAAATGGTAAAAATATTTGTTTCATTATAACACAAACTGTCTTTTTTGTACAAATAAAACGTGCACATCATGATTGATTTTGTGATTACTTCCAATTAATCATGATGTGCACTGTTACATTTCACTAATCCGTTCCGGACGGTTACAGTTCTATAAGATTGATTTCCTTCCCGCTTAAGGCTGCTGCCTCACGTGTATGGCATGTAAAAATCAGGATCTGTCCCTTATAGTCATCCGCTATGAAATTGACGGCGCTCTGCATCCTTCCGTCATCATAAAGGGCAAAGCTGTCATCGAAGATAAGCGGAAGCTCATCCTCACCGCCCATCATGAAGCGGGCGGCCGCCATCCTTACTGCCAGATATACCTGGTCCATGGTACCTGCGGAAATATCATTCACGCTTATCATTCCCAGTTTTGAGTTGAGCGATATGTCATTTCCTGTGCCGATGTCCATGCTGTGGTATCTTCCGTCTGTCAGGCTCTTAAGGGCACGCGATGCCTCAAAATTCAGGTAAGTTCCGAGCCTGTCCTTGATTGTGAAGCTCAGGTCCCCGATTGTGTCGATTGCGATGTCAATGGCATCCATCTGTTCCTTAAGGCGGTTATTTTCCGCTATCACGTCACGAAGCTCAGAAGCATGGTTCCTAAGGCTGTTTTCCTCCATCAGGCGTGCTTCCACGTTGAAACGGATTTTCTGCTGCTCCTCAAGCTTTCCTGTAACCTCCGTAAGTTCCTTCAAAACAGCTGAATATCTCTCACGGAAAACCGAAACCACGCCGCGGTCACGCTCCCTTTCATTAAGGAGCCCGTCATAGCTGTGTATGCAGCGTTTAAGGTTAGCCACGGTCTCATCATTGACCGCCGTGTCGCCGTTACGCCCCTCCATGAAACTGAGGATTTCTTTTTCCTTCTCCTTGAGTGCGGCTCTCGCCGATGCACCGAGTACTATGCACAGTATCAGAAGTGCAAGCGCCACCACTGCCGCTGCCACAATCATAAGCCATCCGGAAGTTTTGTAGTAGTATACTGCCCCCGCGATGCCCGCTGCCAGCAGTATGGACGATACAATGATTCCGACGGTGCGGAGGGTGTTGGCCGCCTTTTTCTTTCTCTCCTTATACTCACGGTACAGTCCGTCAGCCTTCTGGTCAAGCTTTTCTATGTCCTCAGATGAGTAGATGTGATTGTCGAGCAGGATCTTGTCCGCATGCTCGATACGGGCTTCCGTCTCATTCACCTCGTTTTCAAGAACACTCGCGCTGTCGCTTACCTTCTTACGCTCCTCCTCATAATAAAGGATATGGTTGTCATTCTCCGGAACATCGATTTCATTTTCAATCTTCCTTATGTTACTTAATGTGGCCGCATATTCCTTTGCCGCATCCTCGCGGATATCTGAGGCAAGGCTTTCCTTTTCCTTTTTCAGGAAATCAATGGCACTATCCGCACTCAGGTCAGGGTTCGCCGTGCTCCCGACGTTATCCACATAACCCTTTAATTCACTCTGAAGTGCCGTACCCGTCTTTGCGGAAAGCTGTCCGATGCTTATAGTGTTCCTGCAGGCGTTCGGGGTAAGTCCCTTTAAGATCGCGCTGAGGGTTCCATCGGCGGAAGCCGTGTAACAGCCTTTTGACTCATTGAACACCTGAAGGGATTCTTTTCCTTTTTTAAAGTTCCTTTCAATCCGGAATATTTCCCCGTCGCTTAAGACACGCATTGAACCGCCGTATGGAACCGCCGGGTCCCATGGCTCCATGCTTTCATATATGGAGCGTGCAAAGCCGCGCGCTTTCTTGTTGGGTCCGAGGAGCATGGCCTCAATGAAGCCGTGAAGGGTCGATTTTCCGGCCTCGTTATGGCCGTAGATTACGGTGGTCCCTTCATTGAAGGCAAAGTCGCGATTCGTAAATTTCCCGAAGCCGTCAATATGTACACTCAGTATCTTCATGGCTGCTCCTTTCCGGACGATGTCTTGATGAGGGCGTCTATTCCATAGAACATGGCCGTTTTATCGATGTCTGAAAGTTCAGTATGATTCTTCCTGAGGGATGAGATGAAATACCCTATCATGTCCTGCTGATGTTCCTCAAACAGGGCTTCAAAATCGTACTGGGGCTCAGCCTCGCATTTTACCTCCGCTATCCTGTACCTTGACTTAATGTCAGTCATCTCAAACGTGTATTCAGGCTTTCTCTCGCCGGTTATGCGGATCCTGTAAATGTTAGTGATTCCGCGGCGCCTGATCTCGCTTTCAATCATGGCAGCAACCTGCTCCGGGGTATTGTTCACTCCCACCTTTACCTTTAACGGCACATAAGAGGCGGAGGCGGCCGGCACAAAACGCACGCTTTCAAGCATTCCGGTTGTCTCGTTTATTTCCCCCATGTAATAACCGTGCGCGCCGGTATCGGTCATTCCGGTCGGCTCAAAGCCACCCGGATAAACAGCCTTTCCACCCGAAAGCTCCATATGTGAAGCCTGTCCGCCAAGGGCAACGTAGGAAAATCCCGAACCCTCAAAGGCAGCTGCCTTTTCCGGGTCAGGTTCCTCCAAAAGTGCTATCCTTACCGTGTCGTGCCCGTTTTTCTCATCGCCTTCGCTTATGGCAATCAGTGCCTCCGGATCATGTGCGTCAGATGTGACGGACTGTGCATACACTGCGGTATTGAAGGCAGGAAAGCTTATCTTTTCAGCCTTACCGTTGAGCACGTAATGTACATTGTCCGCCCACTTATAACTGATGACCGGACTGCTTGGCTTTATAAGGTCATTTTCCCCTGCGGTTATCACAAAGGCCGTTTCAGGAAATGATGCAAATATACGGTTTGCCCCGTCAAGTTCCGTGCTCACAGGGCGATGCGCAAAAAGGCCTCCGGAAATAAGCACGAGGTCCGTGCCTTCCTTTGCGGCATCCGAAACAGCTGCCCTTAAGTCAGCTGCAACCTCAACCACACGTTCTTCACCCCATCTGCGCCCGCTCTCATTATGCAGTCCAAGACGGACGTCACTCAAATGCATGAATTTCATCTGTTTCTCCGTTTAAAAATGAAAGCAGTCTGATGTTCTCAGGCTGCTTTCGAATCGTTAATTAAAGTTCACATGTTCCTGTTGTTCTCGGGAAGGGAAGAACGTCACGGATGTTCTGCATGCCTGTTATGTACATGAGCGCACGTTCAAATCCAAGTCCGAAACCTGAATGGCGTACTGAACCGTACTTGCGGAGGTCAAGATAGAAACCGTATCCTTCCGGATCAAGTCCCAGCTCATTCATACGTGCAAGAAGCTTATCATAATCATCCTCACGCTGGCTTCCTCCCATGATCTCACCTACTCCGGGAACCAGGCAGTCAACAGCCGCAACCGTCTTTCCGTCAGGATTCTGCTTCATGTAGAAGGCCTTGATTTCCTTCGGATAATCTGTAAGGAATACCGGCTTTCCGAAGATCTTTTCCGTAAGGTAACGCTCGTGCTCTGACTGGAGGTCCATGCCCCACTTGATGTCGTTATTCTCAAACTCACCGATGTGCTCCTTAAGAAGCTCGATTGCCTCAGTATAGGGAAGACGGACAAAGTCGCTGTCAATGATGCTCTCAAGTCTTGCGATAAGTCCTTTCTCCACGAATGAATCAAAGAACTTCATCTCTTCCGGCGCATTCTCAAGGACGTACTTTATGATGTACTTAAGCATTTCTTCCTCAATGTTCATGAGGTCGTCAAGGTCTGCAAATGCCATCTCGGGCTCGATCATCCAGAACTCCGCCGCATGACGTGTCGTGTTTGAATTCTCAGCACGGAACGTGGGACCGAATGTGTAAATGTTCCTGAATGCCATTGCATATGTCTCACCGTTAAGCTGTCCTGATACGGTAAGGAAGGTGGGCTTTCCGAAGAAGTCCTTTGTATAATCAACTTCCTGCTCCGCTGCCTTTGCAATACGGTCAAGGTCAAGTGTCGTTACCTGGAACATCTCGCCGGCGCCTTCACAGTCAGAAGCCGTGATGAGCGGTGTATGTACATAGACAAATCCTCTCTCCTGATAGAACTTGTGAATGGCATATGCAAGGACGCTCCTTACACGGAATGTGGCCATGAATGTGTTCGTCCTGGGGCGGAGATGCGGCATCGTCCTTAAGTACTCAAGGGTATGACGCTTTTTCTGAAGCGGATAATCGGGAGTTGAAGTACCTTCAACCGTGATTTCATCAGCCTGGATCTCGAAAGGCTGCTTTGCCTCGGGTGTGGCTGTAAGAATACCGCGGACGATAATGCTTGTGGCTACATTGAGCTTTGAGATTTCAGCAAAATTTTCCATCCTGTCATGATATACGATCTGAAGTGTCTCAAAACAGCTTCCGTCATTCATGACAATGAATCCAAATGACTTTGAATCACGTACGGAACGGATCCATCCGCCCACTTTTACTTCTTTCCCAATGTATTTTTCCGTGTCAGCGAAAAGTTCCCTGACTGTAACTAACTTTTCCATTTCTTTTGATTTCCTTTACTGTTTACTGTTTATTTTTAGTGCCGCGTCAGACACGCTCTCTGCCTCTCCTGCTGTCACAAGGTCCAGCATCTTCTGCAGGTTCTCATGGTTGAGGTTCTTTACCCCCACATACTGCGTGAAACGGCTTATGTCCATTTCCTCCGCGGTTACCTTATCGGCGAGAGCCTTTCCACTGTCACTTAACTGGTTGAAGGCTTCCTGGGTCTCCGCAAGCTTTCCGGCATAGCGTGAATCAATTTCAGCCTTTATCGTGTCAGCCGTCCTGTAGTCAAACTCGCTGAGGGCCTGCTGCCTCTTCTGTGTTATGTCATCACGGATGGTCGTACGCTTTGCTATCTCCTCGTCAAACGTTCCGAGGTTATATGTGCTGTCATCCTTGTCACCCTTAATGTTTTTGGTGATCTGCTTAATGGCCTTCTCGTCAGCCTTGATCCTGTCAACTATGAGACGGCACTGGTTCACCGCATCCTGCTTCTTCGCTACCGTTCCGGAATAAATCAGGATGTAAATGACAACCGCCAGTACGTCGATCAGAATGAAGATAACGATCTTAAGCCATGGAAGTTTGATGAAGTAGGTTATCAGCAGCGGTAACGCAACAAGTACTGCCACGAACAAAACCACGAGGCCTACTATTTCCTTGATGCCTTTTGCCATAAACAGCGAATAGAAAGCCTTTGTCCTGCAGAAAGCAGGAAGTCCGGCCGCATTTACCACTGTTGCAATCTGCTCCTTCAGATCCTTGATTTCCGACTTTGCCGGTGTGAGGGCTTCCGTGATTCTTTCGTTGACACCCTTTGTCCTGGCTTTTGTCCTCTCGCTTTCAGCCTTCTGGATATTTGATTCGGAGGCCTTAAGCTGCTTTGCATATTCCGATTCGATGTCGCCTCTCCTGGCCTTGATCGTATCGGCTTTTTCCTTCTCGATGGTCTTTTTCAGGGTGTTTAATGCCCTCTCAGCTTCCTTGAGCCTGACCTGATTCTCAGTCTGCGCAGTCTTATCCGCCTTCAGTGTGTCAACTGCCAGGAGTGCCTCCTCGAGAAACTCTTTTGGGGTACTGATATCTACCATGTCTGCCTCCTTTTTTTAATTAATCAATAAGGGCTGACACTGCCTCCGCAATCTTCTTCTGTTCCTCCGGGTCGCTCTTTCCGGGGTTCCAGAGCGGCATGGCATTGTCGCCATTCTTTCTGGGTATTATATGCACGTGGAAGTGCCTGACGGTCTGCCCTGCAGCCTCTCCGTTATTCTGTACGATGTTGATTCCGTCAGCTCCCATTGCTTCCTTTACCGCAGCCGCAATCTTCCTGGCGGTGGGCATTACACGTGCCGCAACATCGTCCGGAAGCGAGAAAAGGTCCTCTGCGTGGTCCTTCGGAAGGAGGAGCGTATGACCCTTTGCAGCCGGTGACAGATCAAGTATCGCACGGAAGTATTCATCCTCATAAACCGTGTTCGAAGGGATGTCTCCGTTTGCTATAAGGCAGAAAATACAATCGTTATCCTTCATGTTTGTCTCCTTTCGGGTACAGATAATTTATTATATTCGTTTTTTGCCCGATTTTCAAGTATCGGCGCAAGCCACGGCCATTTTTCCTTTCCGCAAATTTCACTATTCATGTAAACAGGTTTTACCCGTTCTTATAAAAACCATTTCACCAAATCCTGTATGTTTCTCGGTGAAAAGACAAGTTTCATACATTTTTTTTGTATGAAAACAATCATATTAATAACCCTCATACAATTTCAGTCTAATAAAATGTATGAAATCCATATAGAACCCGGCATGTCTACAAAACAGAATAGAAAAAACAACAAATCTTCTATAAATTATGTATGAAAGGTGCTCATCGCTTTTATTACATACAACATTTGATAAATTTCATTTTTGCTTGAAGATAAAAGCAAAACATGGTACTCTATTAGTAGAGTAATGTTCTGTGCGGAGGTATCATTTTAATTATTTTTTAAAGGAGATACTATGCATATGAATATGAGTCGTAAAAAAAAGTCAATTAATCCATTATTTCTAACACCAATCGAACAGGAAAAAGGTTATCTTCAGATACTGCAAAGAAGGGCAAACTCCATGCTTTCCCGGCTGACTGACCTGGAAGGCGACATTGAAGTACATCCAACAGCACGGAAGAACTATTACTACATAAGAATGGAAAGAGGGAATGTATGGCATATCCCAGACAGAGACACTAAACTGATAGACCGATATATTAATAAATACTGCGCGAAGAATTTGAAGAAGGCTGCCGAAAATGGTCTGAATCAGCTTGAAAGAGACCCTGTCCATTATGATTTCAACCAGATAGATACATTGTATAAGAAACTGGAGGCAAAGTTCAAAAAGGATATCCCTGATAAATTTAAATCCAGGGATACTCTTCTTGATGAATGGAGGGACCAGCCTTATGAAAGAAATCCCTACCCCATTGATCCGGTCAACCAGTTTAAGACTGACAGGGGTGAAACCGTGCGTTCAAAGATGGAGGCACTGGGCTGCAATATCGTAAACCGGCTTGGACTGCGTTATCATGTGGATGAACTTATAACGCTTTCCGGCGGAAAAAAGCTCGCGCCCGACATTATCATCAAGAGTCCAAGAGACGGGAAGTTTACATACATCGAATTTATGGGACTCATGTCCGATAACGAATATGTGAAAAAGAAACTGAGGGACATACATGAATATGTAAAAGCAGGTTATGTCCCTGGGGACAACCTGCTTCTGTTCACTGAATATGAAGATTCGAAATTTGACACTGCCGGTTTTGAAAATGTACTCAGGAAAAGATTTCTCGAGTAGGACCATGTCATCAAGGCTCGCTAGCGGGAACGGGCTATTCCTCAAATGCGGCCGTGTCATCAAGGCTCGCTAGCAGGAACGGGCTATTCCTCAAATGCAGCCGTGTCATCGGGATTCACAAGCATGACCGGATCCCACCCGTAGTCCTGATAGGAATCTATGTCAAGGTCATTATCCTGAACATAGTTATATATGTACCACATACGTCTTGATTTTAAGGGCTCCTTTCCGGCATCGCAGGCACTAAAGTACTGTTCCTCAAGCGCCTTGTTGCCTGCACATATCCTTTTAATGACCTCACTGTACTGACTTCCGTCCCCGGCCTGGTCAAACACGGTAACCTCGTAATCGTTTTCTCCCGTCTGTTTGAGATAGAACACACCGGGTGCCTCGCCTCCGCTTTCACAAAAGAGAGTTCTGCCCTGTTTTGAATAATTAAATGTCCAGAAATTGCCGTATACCTTTACATCGCCTTTTACAGCCCCGTTTTTATCCTTCTTACGGCTTTCGCCGATGCTTTCACTTTTAAAAATACAGAACGCCGGAATGTAAACGGAGCCTTCTGGCTGATAATACATGTTGTCAGATATAAAGTAGTCCGTAATGGCCTTTTCGATTCCGTCAGTTCCGTTATAAGAATACGGAGGGAGTTTTTCGATTTCAGTCACCCTTCCAACTTCGGTTTTAAGCCCGAAGAGGGCAAAGAGTTCACGGTTGTCAACTGCCTCGTAGCTGTACCATGTATCACCGACTTTGTAATTGGTACAGCTGTCCGTAGAAGGCTGTATCTCAATCACCGTGCCGTCCGCCCTCTTAAACGAAATCACGGTTTCATACGGGCAGTTGGGCCATCCCTTTAATCCTTCCGCGGACCCAAGGAGTTCCGTAAGCCACTTAAGTGAAGCCTCGTCAGTTACGGTAAAGGTTCCAAAATCCTCGCTGATTTCAGCCGAAACAAGGTCATGAATCTCACTGGGGCTGAATTCAGCAAGGTTCATGTCAGTATCAGCAGCGGAGCCTGTAGATGTTCCGGTAAAAGCTTCAGTAGATGTTCCGGTATAAGTCTCGGTAGAGGCTCCGACAGCAGTGCCGGCAGATGTTTTACCAGAGGCTTCGGAAGATGTTACGGCAGAAGCACCAGAACCATTTTCGGCAGTGCTTTCAGTAAGGATCCCGGAAGCATTTTCATCAAGTGCTTTGGAAGGAATTGCTGCACTGGTTTCATTAAGGACTGCTTCAGATGCGCCCTCCGCCTCCTTTCCATCATCAGATCCCAAAGTACCAGCGTCATCAGTTTTTATAGTGCCGTCATCTTCCTGTGCATTTTTGATTATTGTGACTGAGGTGATACCTGCAAGAAGCGCCGGGTAGAGTTCCTCAACACGCCCGCTGTATGTGACCTCTATCCCGTCCCCCACTTCAGGCTCCGGTGAGGAAGACATGTTTTCTATGGGTAATTCAAGCGGAATCCTAAAAACGTCTGACGAAGTCATTTCCCATGAACCGTCCACAGGTCTTACGAGCATGGAACCATTTTCGATTTCTATTACCGTACCGCGGAAAGTTCTTTCAGAAGCTTCACCCGCCGGAATATCCTCTCCGGCCCTACGCCAGATTCCGTCCAGGTCCTTTACCAGAACATCCTCGTAGTGATAATTCCCTTTATATAAAGCTATCACGTCCGTGTCCGCAGTAAGCGGCACGGTAAAAGTGCGTCTTGCGCCGATGCTCCCATTTACCCCACCAAAAGCCGAATAGCAGTCAAGTTCCAGTCTGTTTCCGCCCTGCCGGTGCACTGATACTTTCCGTATGAAGCCGACTGAAGATGCCACGCCCATCTGCAGCGTGATCTCACGGCCGTCCTCAGAAACGGAATAGTCTTCCACAAAACAGGACGTTTCCTTCCTGAATCCCGGCCCGAAAAAATAAACCATAAAAAGAACCAGAATGGTTCCTGCAATAATCGAAATTTTCTTTTTCATTCTTCCCTTATAAAACCTCATGAGGTGAACATCCCGGAAATTGAATTACCGAAGATCCCAGCCTGCTGTTTTAATATTTTGATAAACGGGCCGTAAAGTGCCAGATTACGGATTAACCAGCTATCGTGCCTGCTTATTTTATACTTTAACATAAAAACCATTTTGCATGCTTTACTTTATGTCGGGCAAAAACTTTACATTATATTTACCAAATTAAAAAACCGTGAAAATGGAAGTGACCCCAGACTGTTAGATTTTTCCAACTTTCTGGGGTCACTGCAAATCACCATGTGAAAATCGCGGTTTTAAATATAAAAATATAAATGGTGTTGTCCTGTAACCGCCCTATGTAACCGGGCGTTTCAGCTTCATCAGCGGGATGTCCTGATCAGTTCTTAAAACTGTGTACCGGTGCCGGGATGCGTCCCTTACGATTCACGAAATCAGCACAGGAATACGTGTTTACGGGAATAATGGGCGCATATCCCAGAAGTCCTCCAAACTCCGCACTCTCGCCCACGCCCTTACCTGCAACGGGAATGACGCGGACCGCCGTGGTCTTCTGGTTGATCATTCCGATGGCCGCCTCATCGGCGATGATTCCCGCAATCGTGGTATCAGGCGTGTCTCCCGGAATTGCAATCATGTCAAGACCCACCGAGCATACACATGTCATGGCCTCAAGCTTTTCGATGGTGAGCGCACCGCGCTCAACAGCATCAATCATGCCCTGGTCCTCACTTACCGGGATGAACGCTCCTGAAAGTCCGCCCACATATGAGGATGCCATAACGCCACCCTTCTTGACCTGGTCGTTAAGTATGGCAAGGGCCGCAGTTGTTCCAGGGGCACCAACCCTCTCAAGTCCCATCATCTCAAGAATTTCAGCAACGGAGTCGCCCACTGCCGGAGTGGGTGCAAGTGAAAGGTCCACTATTCCGAAAGGAACGTTAAGTCGTCTTGCAGCTTCCTGTGCCACGAGCTGCCCCACTCTTGTTACCTTGAACGCCGTCTTTTTAATCGTCTCGCAGAGTACCTCAAAGCTTTCGCCCTTAACCTGCTTTACGGCCGATTTTACAACGCCCGGCCCGCTGACGCCCACGTTAATGACGGTATCTCCCTCCGTCACTCCGTGGAAGGCGCCCGCCATGAACGGGTTGTCATCAGGTGCGTTGCAGAATACGACAAGCTTTGCACACCCGAGTGAATCCCTGTCAGCGGTCAGGGCCGCGGTCTTTTTAATGACACTGCCCATGAGGCGCACCGCGTCCATGTCGATTCCCGTCTTGGTAGAACCTACATTCACTGAGGAACATACAAAGTCCGTGTTCGTAAGTGCCTCGGGTATGGACTCAATCATCAGTCTTTCGGAAGGCGTAATACCCTTATTTACAAGTGCGGAGAAACCACCTATGAAGTTGACTCCCACGGCCTTTGCCGCCCTGTCAAGGGTCTTCGCAACAGAAACATAGTCCTCAACCGTCCTGCATGCGGCTGCGCCGACAAGAGATATGGGCGTTACCGAAACCCTCTTATTAACAATGTCTATTCCGAATTCCCTCGAGATGTCCTCTCCGGTCTTTACAAGGTTTCCGGCACAGCGGGTTATCTTTTCATAGATCTTATCATTCATCCTTCTGACGTCCGTATCCACACAGTCCAGAAGGCTTATGCCCATCGTTATGGTACGCACGTCAAGAAGATCCTGCTCTATCATTTTGTTGGTCTCGAGGACCTCATTCATATTTATCATGGCATCACCTCAGATCCTGTGCATTGCGGTAAAGATTGCCTCACGCTGTGTCTGAATACGGAGTCCCATGCCGTCCCCAAGCTCCGCGAGTCTGCGCTCAACCACGTCAAACGGAACGTCGGAAGTCGAAAGGTCTGCCACGACCATCATGTTGAAAAAGCCGGCCACGATGGTCTGCGAAATATCGAGTATGTTGATGTGTGCCTCATAAAGAAGCGTTGTGACCTTGGCAATGATGCCCACCTGGTCCTTACCCACTAC
Organism: Lachnospiraceae bacterium; assembly: GCA_024405115.1. GTDB lineage: Bacteria > Bacillota > Clostridia > Lachnospirales > Lachnospiraceae > Avilachnospira. The sequence continues at coordinate 532 of JAKSPD010000017.1, read as the reverse complement.
GGTGATTATAATTCTGTCCATTAGTTAAACCTCGCAAAAACTTTCGTAACTGTCATGTAACGCATGACTGAATATTTGATGTAATTGTAACTCAAATATAGGAAAAATAGAAGTGATTGTATCGGTAAACAGCTTCATCATTTGAAAAAAGCGGCATTTACGGCCGTCTTAATACTGTGACGACCCACGGAAAAAAGTGTGAAAAATTAGGTAAAATAAGCTTAATTTTCCGCTTGACATGTGGAAACTATTACCTTATAATTGAAAAGCTTGCTAAAACAAGTCTCAGTGCCTCAATAGCTCAGTCGGTTAGAGCATCTGACTGTTAATCAGGGGGTCCGCGGTTCAAGTCCGTGTTGGGGCGTTAACTAAACAGAAAACCGAATGAGGTTGGTCTGCGTCTAGCAGACCGCAAGACATGAGCATGAAGGCCGCAGGCCGGAATGCGAATGGATGCCCTGTTTAGCCCTCCTCTAAGGCGCGATGGTCAAGCGGTTAAGACACCACCCTTTCACGGTGGTAACACGAGTTC
>JAKSPD010000016.1 GCA_024405115.1 Lachnospiraceae bacterium | reverse complement strand
AAGGCTCTTCGAAGCTCCCGCCTCTAAGCGTAGCGTAGGCGGTGAGTTGTTCACTATATTATGTACCTATGGAAAGAGCTTCGGGAATTTTAATGCCCCTGTTCTCACTGCCGTCACCGTATGGGATCGGTTCAATGGGCAGGGCAGCTTATGAGTATATTGATTTTCTTGTGGCAGCAGGTCAGAAATACTGGCAGCTGCTTCCTTTGGGTCCCACGGATCTTGGGGACAGCCCGTATTCCTCCCCGTCTTCGTTTGCCGGAAACACGAACCTTATTGACCTTTCGGGCCTTGCGGCCGATGGGCTTATTACAAAAGAGTTTCTCGATTCCTTTTCATGGGGCGAAGACCTGGAGAAGATAAATTATGAACTCATAAAGAAAAACCGCGCGGCTGTCTTTAAGGAGGCATACCGTAGTTTTAAACAAAGGGAAGCAGAATGTGGTGAGGGCCGGCAAAACGCGGGAAACGAAGAAGATAATTCTTCACAAACCGCCGAATACGCGCCAGCATCCGGGGCAGCCAGGGAGTACAACCGGGAAGGTCTCAGGAAATTTCAGGAAGAAAATTCTGCCTGGCTTAATAATTACGCCCTCTTTATGGCTCTTTCTGAAAAGTTTAAAACACCGTGGCAGGACTGGCCGGAAGAAATACGGGCCAGGGAACCGGAGGCGGTGGCCCGGTATGAAGCGGAACTTTCAGAGATAATCAGCCTGATATGTTTTACTCAGTATCTTTTCTTTACGCAGTGGAATAAGCTTCGCACCTATGCGAGGGAAAAGGGGATACGCCTAATTGGCGACATGCCGGTCTATGCGGCTTCAAATTCAGCCGATGTGTGGAGCGAGCCGGAGTTCTTCAAACTGGAGGATGACGTGGCCGGAGTTCCACCGGATGCTTTTTCAGAGGAAGGCCAGCTGTGGGGAAACCCGATATACGATTATGAAGCCATGGAAAGGGACGGCTTTGGCTGGTGGATAAGAAGAGTCGATGCGGCAGGCCGCCTTTACGATGTGTTGAGGATTGACCATTTCAGGGGATTTGAAAGCTACTGGGCTGTTCCCAAAACAGAAAAAACAGCCATAAACGGCCGATGGGTAAAGGGTCCCGGAATGAAACTCGTGGGTGTCCTGACAGGCTGGTTTAATGAGATGGAATTCATTGCGGAAGACCTGGGACAGATAACCCCGGAGGTCCATAAACTCTTATGTGATTCCGGTCTTCCGGGCATGAAGGTGCTTGAGTTTGCCTTTGACGCGTCGGGAAGCTCCGCATACCTTCCCCACTCATGCGGGGAAAACAGCATCTGCTATGTGGGAACTCACGATAATAACACAGTGCTGGGCTGGCTTAAGGAGCTTTCAGCGGAAGATAAGGCTTTTGCCTCTGATTATATGCACATCACTGAAGATGAGGGATGGGCATGGGGCATGATCCGTACCGGAATGAGCACGGCTTCAAGGCTTTTCATCGCGCAGATGCAGGACGTGCTTGAACTTCCGGAAAGTGCCCGCATGAACGTTCCGGGCGTGGCCGCGGGTAACTGGTGCTGGAGGATGAAGGAAGGCGCAGCAACTAAGGATATCGCCGCAAGGCTCTATAAATACACGGAAACCTACAGGAGGAACCGAACATGAACATAATTGCTGACATGCATGTGCATACGAATTACGTTGACGGGGAAAACACCGTTTTCGAAATCGGAAAGGCAGCACGCGAAAAGGGGATCAGGCTTCTTGGGTTTTCTGAGCATGCTTACATCGGCGGAAGCGAGCCTTTTGGCATAAAGGGGGAGGAACTCGATAATTACATTAACGATGTTTACACCCTGCGTGACATGTATCCGAGCGAGATGCTGGTGCTCTGCGGACTTGAGATGGAGAATCTTTCCGGTTTCCGGTACATTGACGAGTTTCAGCTGAGCCAGCTTGATTACCTGATCGGATCCACACACGCTCTCATTAAAGATGGTGTGGATTTTGCGGTTGACTATACGGAAGAATTCCTTCAGGAAAAAGTGGACTCCCTTTACGGCGGTGACTGGTATGCACTTGTGAGGGACTATTACGCGCTTGAGTCAAAGGTCGTTGAGAATACTGACTGTGACATTATCGGTCATTTTGACCTGATAACAAAGTTCAACCAGGGCATGAAGCACTTTGATGAGAACAGCGACGCTTATCTTGAACCGGCACTTGCCGCAATGGATGAGCTTTTAAAGGCAGAGATTCCGTTTGAGATAAATACAGGCGCCATTTCACGCGGTTACCGCAAGGAGCCGTATCCTTCAGCACGCCTTCTTAAGGAGCTTAAGGCAAGGGGCGGAAGGATATGTATTAACTCCGATGCGCATGACATGTATTTCCTGGGGTACGGTTTCAATGAGGCCGCCACCCTTGCCATGGAATGCGGTTTTGAAACTTATACCGTATATACTCCCGAAGGCAGAAAGGAGCTTTCGTTATACTGATATATAAGCCTTTTAACCTGACATTTTTCCTCTGTTTTGCGATTTTCCTTTCATTTCTTTTTGTTTCCGCAAAGATAATCAGGAAGAAGCCGCTTGACACACGCAGGAGATTTCTTGCGGGGATCATGATTTTCACATTCATAACATTTTTTATATATAAGTATTTCCTTTCGATAGACGAGGAGTATTCCATCATATGCGCCGAAAACGGAATAGGAGAGTTTTCATGGTGGAAGGAACTGCCGCTTCAGCTGTGCAACATCAACCTCATCCTGATTCCGGTCGCGATGGCCACGATGAACCGCTCGATACTCAACTTCAATCTGTTTACCGGAACGCTCGGGGCACTCATGGCGCTTATAATGCCCTCGATAGGATTTTCGGACTGCAGCATACTTCTTCCCAGAATGTCAGGATATTATTTTACACATTTCATGGTATTTACAGGCGCGCTTGCGATAGTGGCGTACGGGATTCACACGCCGCAGTATAAGGAGCTTCCGAAGACCGCGCTCATGCTTTTGGGAATTGCATTCGTCATTTTCCTGATTGACACGGTTATAAGGAAAGCGGGATTCAATGATCTTGCAAACTATTTCTATACATACGGGTCTGACGGGAATGCCATCCTTGACATTTTCTACTCGATAATTCCCATTCCGTACCTGTATGAGGTACCGTGTCTTCTGATACTGGCACCGTACATGCTTTTGGTAACATTCTTATGCAACCTTGGAAAAAAGAAAAAGGAAATCTGTGATATTAAAGACCTGAAAGGAGGTCACATCGGTGGATAACCTTGAAAGGCTTTATTTCAAACAGGATGAGATAGCGGCATCGGGCAGAAAGCCGGTCACTACCGAACTGTGCGGACATAAGGTCCTCCATTACGTATATTCGTTTGGTTCAAGGGCGTATGAGATTCTTGAGGAATATGGCGTCAACGCATATTACTCAAATGTTGATGATGAAGAGGCCGGCTACCGCATGCGCGACCTTTATTTGGGGAAGATTGTGGAGGTTCCGGACCTGTATAAAAATTCAGGGGAGGCATGGTGAAGAAGATTGAAAAGGGCGGGGAGCTTTTATGGCTTCTGGGAGTGATATTTGTTGCACTCGGAGTAGCCATATGCTCGAAGGCGGACCTGGGTGTTTCCATGATTGCCGCACCCGCGTTTATTGTAAATGAATATGTCTCGGAATTTTTTCCTCAAAGCACCGTGGGCATGATGGAGTACCTGATACAGGGGCTCATGCTGGTGCTTCTGTGCATCCTTGTAAGGAAATTTACATGGAAGTACCTGATGTCGTTTGCCGTCGCGGTCATCTACGGGTATACGCTGGACCTTTTCCTTCTTATCCTGAACCGTGTTTCGGCAGGCTCGCTTCTGTCACAGTGGATTCTGCTCCTTATCGGGGATGCGGTTACGGCTTTTGGCGTGGCATGCTTTTTCAGGACATATCTTCCGCTTCAGGTATATGAGCTGTTTGTGGCGGAGCTTTCCTCATGTAAAAAGCTTGACATCATCCGTACCAAGAGGTGGTTTGACATAACGCTTCTTCTGGTTTCCGTGGCACTCGCGCTCGTTCTTTTCGGGGACGTAAGGAATATAAGCCTTACAAATAGTTTCCACAGCCTGGGCCCCGGTACCATCGTGACCACCATAATCAACTCTATCCTGATCAGGTACTCAGGGAAGTTCATTGACCGTTTCTTTGGAAGCGGCCATGCGTTCCCGTCCCTCTATGAGGCATTGAAAAGGTAGCGGTCAAACTTTCATTTGCAGGACCGTGAAAAATGGAATATAATTAAACCAGAGGGCCATGAAGGTCCGTGCCGGATGGATTTGTGCAGTAATCCGCGTTTTCATTTATGATATACAGGAGGAATAGACATGGGACTTTTTGATAAGAAATACTGTGACGTATGCGGGGAGAAGATAGGTCTTCTCGGCAACAGGAAGCTTGCGGACGGAAACCTCTGTAAGGACTGTGCCGGAAAGCTTTCTCCATGGTTCTCTGACAGAAGGCAGAGCACCATTGAGGAAATCAAGGAGCAGCTTAATTACCGTGAGCAGAATAAGGACGCTGTGGCAAACTTCAATGTAACAAAGACATTCGGAAACGGTCACTGCGTATTCATTGACGAATTTGCACGCAATTTCATGATCGGTTACACAGGCCGTCTTGATAAGGATAACCCTGATGTGGTTTCACTTGACGCCATTACCGGAGTTGAAATCGAACAGGTAGAGCATAAGAAAGAGGTTTACCAGAAGGATGCCGAGGGAAAGGATGTTTCCTACAATCCCAAGAGGTATGCCTTCAGCTATGACATAAAGCTCCTCATCCATGTAAACAATCCGTATTTTGATGAGATGACATATCAGGTCAACACCTTCTCAATTGATACCGGCGTTCCGCCGATGCTTCAGGGCGTTCAGACTTCACAGCCCATGTACAACATGAACTTCAAGGAGCAGTGGATGAAGGCGGAGGAGATAAAGGCGGCACTTCTGGCAAAAGAGGAAGTGATTACTGAAACCGCGGAAGAGACAGCACCTGCTCCTGCGCCCGCACCGGCAGCAGAGCCTGTGACATGTCCCGGATGCGGGGCAACGGTCCTCCCTGATGAGAAGGGAAAATGCCCGTACTGCCGCAGCCAGCTCATATAAGGCGATCACAAAAACAGAATCATTTACAGGAAAACAGAAACAGGGTTCCCAAAGCCGGGAACCCTGTTTTTTCGTCTTGAATGTGGACGTATGGTATTTACCTGTTGACCCTGATGCCTTCGAGGACGTCGCCCTTAAAGATGAGCTTATGAAGGTACATGTCTTCGTCAACGAATGCGAGGTCAGCGTCCTTTCCCGGAGCTACGGAACCCACGCGGTCAAAGATGCGGAGTGCCTTTGCGGGGTTTGTGGAACCGACCTTGAATCCCACGCGCACATCGGCGCCAGTCGCATGCATGAAGTTGCGGACGCAGTCAATCTCGCAGAGACGGCTTCCCGAAAGCTCCCCGGCGTCGTTATAGTAAAGGTCTTCCGCGTTTACGGGGCTGTCAGCCGGGAATCGGTCATTATATTTAAAGATGTTGTCGCCCGTCGAGTCACTTACGACTATTATGCAGTCCTCGCCGGCGGTACGGTAAGCAAGCCTTATCGAGGTGGGCTTAACGTGCATGAAGCAGCTGTCGCAGATAAGCTCATAGTAAAGTCCGGGAATCGAAAGGAGGATGTCCGCAACCTGTTCCTGCAGCGTGCCGGTTACGTTTGCCGAATCACGTCCACGGCAGCAGCCCATTGCGTCATAAAGGTGTGTGACTATTTTTGCACCGTTTTTAACGGCACGTTCCGCGTCCTCAGGTGAAAGGTCAGTGTGACCTATGTCCGCCACGATGTCATATTTCTGCAGAATCTTTTCGAAGCTTTCGCCCCAGGGCATTTCAGGCGCATATGTACAGTGAAGGACGGCCTTCCCGCCGGCCTTGAAGATGGTGTCACATGCCTCATCCGAGTAAGGCCATGCGGTTGTTGAGCATGCTCCCTCATTTGGGCTTGTAAACGGGCCCTCGTAGAAAAGTCCCACAATGCTGGTCTTTTCATTTTTCATTTCCTCATGGCATTCCCTGGCGGCTGTGAGGAATTCTTCCATTGTATGCGAGTATGACGGGCTGGGGGTTATGGAGGTGGTGCCGTGAAGAAGATGGCAGTATGCCATGGCCTTCATGTCACCGTATACACTGTGTGCCTCCCCGAAACGGCTGTAGCCGTGGGTGTGCTGGTCGATGAAGCCGGGACCCACGAAAAGCCCTCTGGCGTCAATTATTTCTGCATTGGCGGGAGCCGTGCAGTCACCAGCCGCAATGATTTTACGGCCATCAGTTATAATCGTGCCCTCCCTGATTTCTTCAGGAAATACTATTTTCGCATTTACTATAGCTTTCATAATAAGCCTCCTAAATGAATGATTAGCCTGTATACGGTTTACATTATAACATCTGAATGCGGCAGGCAGGAACACTTATTCCACGACATGAAGGATTTTCTTAAGTTCAAGCACGGCAGCAACCGAAAGGATTACCTCCGCAAAAGTTCCGGCCCAGGCCAGACCGTACATGGGGAAAAGTTTTCCCAGTACAAAAAGAGCCGGAATCTCAAGTACTATTTTACGGAGTATTGCAAAGATAAATGATTTACGGCCCATACCGCATGCCTGGAACACGCCCACGCCGAGAAAATCCACGGAAAGGAAAGGCTGTGCAAGGCTCTGTGCTATCAGGAATGCGCTTCCGTAGCTTACAACCAGGGTGTTTTTCATGAATACGGAAATGATGTCTTTTGAGAAGATGCAGAAGGCGGCCGTCCCGAGGAGCATTATGCAAAGCGAGATCTTTGCTGAACAGATGACAGAGTCGCGCATACGCCTTCGGTTTCCGGAGGCAAAGTTGTAGCCCACAAGAGGCATGACGCCCTGGCTTATTCCCATGGCAATGTACATCGGGAGGAGCGCAAGCTTGTGCGCAATGCCTATGGCGGAAACAGCTTCTGCCCCATAAACTGACATGAAGGAATTCAGCACCGTCATTCCGGTGACATTTAAAAGGTTCTGAATGGAGGCAGGAACGCCGACCGTACAGATCTCACGGATCATCTTTTTATTTGCATGGAAGTTTGAGGGTTTTACGTCAAGGATGATCTTTCCGCGCTTAATCATCATCATGACGATGAAGTAAAGGCAGGCCACGCAGTTTGAAATGAATGTGGCGCATCCCGCGCCTGCGGCACCCATGCCCAGAAACCCCGGAAGCACGAAAACAGGGTCAAGGATGATGTTCAGAATGCATCCGCTCATGGCGCCGAGGCTTGCGTGCAGGGCAAGCCCTTCAGCCTTTATGAGCTGGCTCATCACGACGTTGAGGATGGACGGTACGGCACCCATGGTAACGGTCCAGAGCATGTACCTGTCCGTTGCATCATGGCTTGTGGCCTTTGCACCCAGTATTGCAAGCAGCGGTTCTTTAAACACTGTACATAAAAGTGAGAAAAGAAGGCCGCTTATTATCGCACAGTAGAATCCGAACGCGCCTGTTTCCTTTGCAAGCTTATAATCCTTTCGCCCCATGGAACGGCTTATCAGGGAAGCGCAACCCACTCCGAAAAGATTGTTAACCGCATTGAACGCCAGGAGTACGGGGGCGGCCAGCGTGACTGCGCCGGTCTCAAGGGGGTCGTTCAGCATTCCCACAAACAGGGTGTCGGCAAGGCTGTAAAGGACCATTACAAGGCTCGACATTATTGTGGGAATGATAAGCTTTCTGACCGCTTTCGGTACCGGAAGCCTTTCGAATATTTCAGTTTTCTCTGTAGTGACTGTCATATGTATATTGCTGTTGCAGATGTGCGTGCCTGATTTTATGGCTTCGTGTTTTTTATGTATGCCCGGCAGCATGAAGCTCCGCACGGTAACGGGGCATTTCTTCATTTCAATGTGATTAAATACCTGTTTTACGCAAAATTGGAAATAAAGCATAAGTTTGCGCGAAACCAGGGAATCAGGGAACTGAAACCGGGCCTTGAGACCTTTTGGAGCAGCCGGGAACTCCTGCCGTAAAGGCACAGGCACATGTATCAGGATGGAATTTCAAGGTATCCCTTTTTCTTCCTGTAAAAATAATAGAGCACCACAAACAGGCAGTTAAGCAGCCATGCAAACGGATAGCAGCTCACCGCAAAGGTGAAGCTCTCAAAGTGCCCCCACAGTGCGTTCAGGTAAATCTGACGCAGCACCACCATGCAGAGTATCGTGATGTATGAGGGGCCCCTGCCGTCCCCGTAGCCGCGGATGACTCCCGCTATGGTATGGGCAATTGCGTTGGCCGGCTGGAAGAAGAGTGCCGTGGTGAATGCGAGCGAGCCGTAATAAAGCACATCGGGGTCATCCGTAAAGAGCATGATGATGGGTTCACGGAAAACAAGAAGCAGCGCATTCATTATGATGCACGTGACAAAACAGAAGATAAGGCTGAATCCGGTCCCCTTTTTTATTCTTTCAGGCCGCCTTGCGCCGATGTTCTGGCTCACGAATGTTGACGCGGCCTGGCCGATGTTGCCGATGATGTTCATCACGACGGTATCGACCTTCCTGAAGACGCCCCATCCTGCGGAAGCGCCTGAACCGAACAGGTTGATGTGTGATATTACAAAAAGGTTTGCAAACGCGACAACGGATTTCTGTATTCCGTTAGGAACGCCGATGCTGTAGACCATACGGGCTATCTTTCTGTCGTAACAGAGCTTTCTGAAGCTGAAATGGCAGGAGCCTTTGGTCTTTACGAGAATTACAAGAAGGTAAACCGCGGAAACATAAATGGCGATGATGGTGGCATATGCCGCTCCGGCAACGCCCATGCGAAAACCCACAACGAACACAAGGTCAAGAATTATGTTAACTACGGACGTTATGGCGAGCGCGATAAGCGGGCGTACAGAATCACCTGCGGCGCGAAGGATTCCGCCTGACATGTTGTAGACGACAAGGCCGATCATTCCGCTGAAGTAGATGGTCAGGTACTGTCCGGCCTCATCGAAGACATCATCAGGGGTCTTCAGTATCCTTAAAAGCGTGGGGGAAAGAGAAATACCTATTGCCATCATCATAAGTCCCATCAGGAGGGCGATTGACATGGTGGTGTGAACCGACCTGGAGACCTTTTCATCTTCTTTAGCCCCGAAATATCTTGCGATTACTATTGTTCCGCCTAATGAAATGCCTGAAAACAGGCCTATTATCGAGTTGATGAGTGTCTCTGTGCTGGTTACTGCCGCAAGCGCTGTCTTACCCACGCAGTTTCCCACGATTATCGAGTCGACTGTGGAATAAAGCTGCTGCAGGAAATCGCCCAGAATAAGGGGCAGCGCAAACAGAAGGAGTTTCTGCCAGACAACCCCATTGGTCATGTCCACGTTTTTTCCAAAAGTCCTCTTTTTTTCCATAACGAAACGATTATACCACTTTTTCAGTACAAGTGTGTTTTTTTAGGATAGTGTCTGTGAAGCTTGTTTTCAGGGAAGCCAGATGGTATATTTATGTAATTAAGCGAGGTGAATGAGATGTTATCATTTGTAAACGATTACTGTGAGGGTGCCCATCAGGAGATCCTTGAGAAGCTTACTGAAATTAATTTTGAAAAACAGGCCGGCTACATGGGAAGCCGTTACTGTGAAAGTGCGGCTGAAAAGATCCGTGCCGCCATTTCCTGCCCGAATGCGGAGGTATTTTTCCTTACCGGCGGAACACAGACTAACCAGCTCGCAATCGACACGCTTTTAAAGCCTTATGAAGGTGTGGTTGCCACCAGGACAGGTCACGTGGAGGCACATGAGTCGGGAGCCATTGAGTTTACAGGGCACAAGGTTCTTACCATTCCTTCACATAACGGAAAGATGGATGCGGGAGAGCTTCATGAATACGTGAAGAAGTACTACGGTGATGAGTCATGGGACCACATCGTGACCCCGGGAATGGTATACATTTCCCAGCCCACTGAGCTTGGAACCCTTTACACGAGGGAGGAACTTGCAGCCATCCGTAAGGTATGTGATGAATACAGGATGCCGCTTTACATGGACGGGGCAAGACTGGCAGAGGCCCTTGCGGCCGATGAAACGCTCACGCTTTCTGATTATGCCCTCCTTACCGATGCGTTCTATATCGGTGGAACAAAGTGCGGCGCGCTTTTCGGGGAAGCTCTTGTATTCACGAAAGGAAACATGCCGGAGAGGTTTTTATCCCGCGTAAAGCAGCACGGGGCTCTTCTTGCAAAGGGCTGGATAGTGGCAGTGCAGTATGACGTGATGTTTACTGATGACCTTTATATCAGGGGCGGAAGAAACGCTGTTGAAAAGGCTGCCGTCATTAAAAAGGCACTTAAGGAAAAAGGCTATGAATTCTATGTTGATTCACCCACGAACCAGATTTTTGTGGTGATGGATAAGTCAAGGGCGGAGGCCCTTTCGGAAAAGGTGAACTACACTTTATGGGAAGACATCGGCGACAGCCGCGTGGTCATAAGGTTCGTTACAAGCTGGGCTACCGGTGAAGCGGATGTAAAGGCATTGACAGAGGTACTTTGATGGATATTGAAAAACTCATTAAAACAGCAGAGGAAATGAGAAACCTTTCCTATGTCCCGTATTCCCACTATGCCGTGGGTGCGGCGCTATTGTGCGAGGACGGAGAGATAGTAAAAGGCTGCAACATTGAAAACGCATCTTACGGGCCCACAATGTGTGCTGAGAGAACCGCGTTTTTCAAGGCGGTGAGCGAGGGAAAAAGAAAGTTCACGGCCATCGCCGTTACCGGGGGAATGCAGGGGGAAAAGTGTGAAAAGGCCCCGCCCTGCGGAGTGTGCAGGCAGGTCATGAGGGAGTTCTGTGACCCGAAGGAATTCAGGGTGATCATTTCCGCCTCCACTGAGGATTATGATGTTTATACGCTGGAAGAACTGCTGCCCCAGAGCTTCGGTCCGGAGAACCTTTCATAAACTGAAGGTGTAAGTATATCGTTTTAGGAAGTTTGTATGTTTAAGAGCGGTCTTTCTTGCATGGCTGTCACGTTCCTTATATGGGGACTGCAGCCTTTATACTGGAGTTTATCGGGCGGCATGGACACCATGTTCCTCATGCTTTGGAGGATATGCATGGCTTCCGTGTGCTGTTTCATCATTTTGAAGGCGCAGGGAAAGCTCCCTGTGCTTGAGGCAGCCTTTAAGAATAAGGAAACTTTAAAACGCGAAGTCCCGGCAGCGCTGTTCCTTGCGGTTGACTGGTTTGTGTACCTTTTTGCCATCAAGGCCGGCAAGGTGCAGGAGGTTGGGTTCGGATATTATCTGATGCCCATCGTGATTTTTTCTTTCGGTGCCTTCATCTACAGGGAAAAGATAACGAAATACCATGTAATCGTCCTTATTCTGGTTGCCATAGGCATATCGACATCAGTCAGGGGCTTCGGGGAGTTTCCGTGGGCTGCAGCCGTGCTCGCATCGGCGTTCGCCGTTTATTCCGCAATTAAAAAGGGAATGACGGAGGACGGCATAATCACGACATCCATGGAGATTTTCATGATGTTCCCGTTCGCACTCATAGGGCTTCTGGTCTTTTACCGCGGGGAAAACGGCCTTGCAGGAATGAGCCTCATGGATAAGCTTTACGTGGTGGGTGCGGGAGTTGTTACTGCCACGCCCATGCTTTTTTACTCGCTGGGCGTGAAAAAGCTTTCAATGTTCACCACGGCGCTCTGCCATTACGTGAGTCCCACCCTTTCAATCCTGTGCGGCGTCATCCTGGGGGAGCCGCTTACAAAGGAAAAACTGATATGCTTTGCCTTCATCTGGGCAGGCATCATCGTATATACGGTAAATCTTTACCGCATGACAAATCAGAAGGTAAAAGCGCAATAACCGTTGCAGGCCGTTTAAAGGAGTACGGATGGAAAGTATTAAAAGCAAAAGAAAAACCTATTAGGACTATCTGTGGTACGTGGCGCTTGGAATTTTCGTGGTGTGTATCATAGAGGGCTTCATTTATTATCACGATACGGAAGACAGGGTTCTGAGGATCCTTTTAAACATCCAGAATGCGATAAAGGCCTATAAGATTGACCCGGACATAAAGCTTAGGGAAGCCGTGGCCTTCCTGCACGAAAGTGACAGCTATTTTGAAAAGTTTATAGGGTCGCTGTACTGTCTGTGCATAATTGTTGCACCTTTCTGTACCGTTGCAGGACTGACTCTTCTTGTAAGGACGTACGTGGGATTCCGTAAGGGCCGCAGCGGCAGGAAGGGAGCTGAGTCCATAATCGTCATGGGCGAGGGAACGTACAAAAAGAACTTCATTAAGGCGTTTTCAAAGTCGGGCGACAGGTATAAGGTTTACACTGTTGAAAAGGCGCCTCTCCAGGGAGAGGAAAAGGTCAGGCTTATTTCATCCGGAATCAGAATCATTCTTGACTATGAGGACGGCAATACGGTTAAGTCAGCCAGGGTCCGGGACATCAACAGCATACTGCTCTGTGATGAGGACCCCTTCAACAACCTTAAGCTTCTAAATGAGATAACAAAGGCAGAGGGACTCAAGGCATCACAGAAGATATTCTTTGTATGCCGCGAAGACGGAATATCAGACATAGTCAGGAAATGGTATGATGCTCAGGAAATGGCGGAGCGTCCTGTGCTCACAATCTATGACCCGAAGAAAAAGGCAGCGGAGGAAGTGCTCATGGAAACTCCGATTGCTGATTATGTCGAGGCACCGTACGACGTGCATGTCGGCATTCTCGGATTCGGGGAGTTCGGCCGGAACTTCTTCCTGTCAGCCGCAAACATGGCGGTAATGTCAGCGGATTCAAAGATCGTGTTTGACCTATATGACAGCGGTATGGAAAAAATCCTTCCTGTATTCCTTTCAAACTTCAATTCAAAGATTCTTGACAAGGTTGAGAAGAAAAACGGGTACTATGAGGTGGAAATAAAGGCGGAGGACGGTGATCCCTTTGACACGGACGGACTCTTTGTCATGCGTTTCTTCACGGCTAACGCTGAAACACTTCATTTTTCGGCCCTTCTTGAAAAAAATGCGGAGGAGATGCCTTATAACTATTTTGTAATCGCGCTTGATACGGACGCAAAGGCAGCATCGGTGATAACCGAGATAGGAAGGATCACGGGAATAAACGGAAAGCCTGCCATTGTAATAAGGGCGAAGGAACATGACATCCTTCTTGACAATGTGAAGAGCGTGCGTGAGGGGGTCAACATTTATTCATATGAAGCGCTCATGAATACTGAAATAGTTGACAGGGCAAAGGACTTCCATATAAAATACAGCATACTTGCAGGCGGAAATTCCGAATGGGACAAGGCCGGTTTCTATAACCGTGAGGGAAGTATTGCACAGTCGATGCATCAGCCCGTGAAGGAAAAGCTGGCGAAGCTTTCGCTTACTGACGAGGATAAGATAAAGATAGAACACAGGCGCTGGAACATTTATACGATAATGACCGGATATGCCAACGAAAAGGGACTTAAGAAAAAGGATCCTGCAAGAAAGGTGCATGACTGCATCCTGAACTTTGACCGTCTTAAGGAGCGCCGTTCTGACACGCTGCCTTATGACTATATTCCGTGGAAGATGATCAGTAAGGAGTAACTATGTTTGAAGACAGGACTCTAGACGAATATACAGAAATGATAGCGTCAAACGCCCCGGTACCGGGCGGGGGCGGGGCATCCGCGGTAGTGGGTGCAATCGGAATCGCACTTGGGGACATGGTGGGCGAGCTCACCGTAGGAAAGAAGAAATATGCGGATGTCGAGGAGGACATAAAGGCCCTCATGGTACGTGCGCAGGAGCTTCGGGAAAAATTTCTTATGGCCTCTGAAAAGGACGCCGTCGTGTTTGAGCCGCTTTCAAGGGCATACGGGATTCCAAAGGACGAACCGGGACGTGATGAGATACTTGAGAAATGTCTTCGTGAGGCGGCTTCGGCCCCCCTGGAGATATTTGACCTCTCCTGCGAGGCGATTGAAATAATTAAGGAATTCGGGGAGAAGGGCTCAAGGCTCATGATATCGGATGCGGCGACCGGGGCGGCGCACCTTAAGGCCGCCATGTACGGTGCGGCGGTCAACGTGAAAGTGAATACCCGCCTCATGAAGGACCGCGAATATGCCGGAAAGATTGACGCTCATGTGGAAGAGATGATGGACAGGTACGGAAAACTTGCTGACAAGGTTTTTGAGGATATATGGCAGAGATTTTAAAAGGTGCCCCGGTCATCGAGGCCATAAAGGAAAAAATGACAGGTGACGTGGCAGCGTTAAATGCAGAAGGCGTGATTCCCACGCTCTGCATCCTCCGTGTGGGAGAAAGACCCGAGGACCTGTCATATGAAAAAAACGCAATGAAAAAGGCGGCACAGGTGGGCGTCAGGGTCGTAAATGAGATTCTTCCGGCCGATACGACGCAGGAGGTTTTTGATGCCGTGCTCACAAGGCTCAACGAGGATGATTCCATTCACGGGATCCTTATGTTCAGGCCGCTTCCAAAGCAGTTGGACAGCGAAAGGGCACGCCGGATGCTTTCCATAAAAAAGGATGTGGACGGCTGTACTGACGGATCACTGGCCGGAGTCTTCACAAACACAAAAACCGGTTTTCCGCCATGTACCGCGGAAGCCGCAATGGAAATGCTTAAGTTCTACGGCATTCAGATTTCAGGGAAAAAGGCCGCGGTCATTGGGCGCTCGCTGGTAATAGGCCGTCCTGTGGGGATGATGCTCATGCATGAAAACGCGACAGTCGTTAACTGCCACACAAAAACACCGGACACGGCAGACATCTGCCGAAAGGCTGATATTTTAGTATGTGCGCTCGGAAAACTTCATTCGGTGGGTGTTGATTACACGAATCCGGACCAGGTGATAATCGACGTGGGAATCAACTGGGATGAGGCAAAGGGCGGAATTTCGGGAGACTGTGATTTCGAAAAGGTTGAGCCGGAGGTTAAGGCAATTTCACCTGTGCCGGGCGGCGTGGGCGGAGTCACCTCCACGGTTCTGATATCACACGTTATAGAAGCTGCAAAAAGAAGTTTACAATGAAAAGATCAGAGATAAATAAGGCATTAAAGGAACTTGAGGCAATGTGCGAGAAGGAGCACTGCTACCTTCCGCCTTTCTGCCATTTCACCCCGGAGGAATGGAAGGAAAAGGGACATGAATGGGACGAGGTCCGCGACTGCATGCTTGGATGGGACATCACGGACTACGGGATGGGCGACTTCGACAGGTTCGGGTTCTCTTTAATAACCATCCGTAACGGAAACCGTTCCATGCCTGAAAAGTACCCGAAGGTGTATGCGGAGAAGCTTCTGTACCTTAAGGAGGGTCAGTATGCCCCCAACCACTTCCACTGGTACAAAACGGAGGACATCATAAACCGCGGCGGCGGGAACGTTCTTATCCGTGTCTGCAACTCCCTTCCGGATGAGTCCATCGACATGGAGAGCGACGTGACAGTTCACACTGACGGAAGGACCTATAAGGTTCCCGCGGGCACGCAGGTGCGCCTTACGCCCGGAGAGAGCATCCACATCCAGCAGTACATGTACCATGACTTCTCCGTGGAGGAGGGGACTGGCGCGGTGCTTTTAGGTGAGGTGAGCCAGTGCAACGATGACAACACGGACAATCGTTTCAATCCTCCGGTGGGACGTTTCCCCACCATCGAGGAGGATGAGCCTGCGTACCGCCTTTTATGCAACGAGTACCCGGCGGCAGTGGACTGATAATGACCATACCCCCCTCAATGTGAGGGATGAAAGGAAATGACATGACTGACGTAGTGGCTTTAGGAGAGCTTTTAATAGATTTTGCAACAGTGAAAACGGAAGCGGACGGGTATCCCGTGATGGCGGCACACCCGGGCGGAGCCCCCGCAAATTTCCTTGCGGCCATCAGTAAGCAGGGAGGGAAGACCGCCCTTTTGGGAAAGGTCGGAAACGACTCCTTCGGAAAGCTTCTCAAAAACACCCTTAATGAACACGGGATCGACACGCGCGGACTCATCCTGTCCGATGATTTTTTTACGACGCTTGCATTTGTGACTTTTGACGAGTCGGGAGACCGCCAGTTTGCGTTTGCCCGTAAGCCCGGCGCTGACACGCAGATCACTTTCGATGAGCTGGACCTTTCCGTTATCGATGAGGCAAGGGTGTTCCATTTCGGAACGCTTTCCCTTACGGACGAGCCTGCCCGCGAATGCACGAAAAAGGCCGTGGCATATGCAAAGGAAAAGGGAAAGCTCATTACCTGCGACCCGAACCTGAGAAAGCCCCTCTGGAGGGACCTTTCAGAAGCCAGGGAGCAGATGGAGTGGGCCATCTCGCAGGCGGACATCGTCAAGATAAGTGACGAGGAGGTGGATTTTCTGTGGGGACTTGAGCCATCGGCGGCAGCCGATAAGCTCATCCGTGACTACGGGATAAAGCTTGCCTTCGTTACATGCGGGGCTAAGGGCGCCTTCTACGTGAACAAAAACGCAAAGGGATTCGTGCCCGCGCTCACGGGATTAAAGGTCATCGACACCACGGGTGCCGGGGACATCTTCGGGGGAAGCGCCATATTTAAGGTCCTTGAAAAGGAAAACCCCCCTGAACTCCTTACGGAGGAAGAGCTTTTTGAGATTACGTCCTTTGCAACCAGCGTCGCAGGGCATTCCACGGAGCATCCCGGCGGGATGTAAATGTTATAGATGAGGAAGCAAGAAAGACCAGGGCGGGATGTAAGGATCTGAGTCTATTATTTCATTCGGCGAGAGCCATGGCATAGCCGTTTTTCTGTTTGTCCCACTATTTTTTTGAGTTTTTTAAGCGTTAGATAGTGGGACAGTAGGCTTTTTTCTTAAATGTCCCACTATAGATAGTGGGACAGAAGCCGCTTTTTCTGTTTGTCCCACTACATTAAAGCAGAAAAAAGAATATATAAAGTGTAAAAATAGTGGGACATCTGGCAATTATGCCTTTTGTCCCACTATTTTTTTGAGTTTTTTAAGCGTTAGATAGTGGGACAGTAGGCTTTTTCTTAAATGTCCCACTATAGATAATGGGACAGAAGCCGTTTTTTCTGTTTGTCCCACTACACGTTATATTGATAGAAGCACATTATTTGAGGAGTCCAAGCTTACGGTAATGGTTAACCACTGTAACGGGGTCATCGGTATTAATCATGCGGCTTCCATATTGGACTGAAAGGTCCAGTTTTTCTATGTCTGAAAGGCTGGGAGCCATGAGCGGCATGATGCCTTTTGATATGAGATAGTCAAACCACTCCTTCGGGCACATGGGTTCATCGTATTTGATGACCTCTCCATTTTCATTTACGTACCGGTGCTGCATGCAGGCAATGTCAATGAACTCCTCAGGGTCCGTGTCCATGGGGCCTAAGATGAACCAGGGGTAGAAGCCGTGGTACTTAAAGGTCCTGCCGTACTTTTTCCATACGTACTCAAGGAGCTTTCCGGAAAATGAGTTTATCCAAACGCGGTCTGAAAGGCCGTATTCGATTATCATGTCACAGGTCTTATCCGCACACTCATAGGCGAAAGCCTCCTGGCCGGGCTCCGGGTAATCCTTAAGTTCGATGTTAAGCAAAAGGCCGGGTGTATCCTGCGCCAGGGTAAGAAGCTCAGAAAGGGCCGGGGGTGCCTCAGGAGAAAGGCGAGGCTCGGAATAAATGAGGGCGTTAAGGGACTTTATTTCCTCGAAAGTGAGATTCCTGATGATGCCTTTTCCGTCAGTGGTGCGTTCTACGTTTTCATCGTGCATGAGGACGAGCCTGCCGTCCTTTGTCATATGGACGTCGGTTTCAAGCATTTCACAGCCTGCGGCGATGGCTGACTTAAAAGCCGTCATCGTATTTTCAGTCTTATGCACGCGTTCACCGCGATGTCCTGAAACTATCACGTTTTTGATTCCGATATACTCACTTCTCATATGAGGCCTCCTGAAAAACTGCGGTTTTGTTCCGCTGCTGATATACTATACCTTCAGTGGCCGGTTTTTTCAATATTACAGGGAAAAGATGCCGTATGTTTCAAAAACGGGTACACGTATACACGAAACGGATAATTGCCGTAAGGCCAGCTTTATGATATAATAAAACCAAATGACGTCATAAAAGGCTGATAACAATGAAACGAATTTTTATAGCAGGTTTCCAGCATGAATCAAATACCTTCAGCCCTTATCCCACGACCATTAAGTCGTATGAGGCTTATGAGGTGGCCAGGGGCCGGGAAATAATCGACCATTATGAGGGAACCAGAAACGAACTGGGCGGTTACATTGATGTTTTCCGTAATAGTGGTGACGAGATCGTGCCTTCAGTCTTTGCGAAGGCGTGTCCCGCGGGGCCGTTGACAAAGGAGAGCTTTGACTACTTTAAGGATATCATAATTACCGATTATAAAAATGCCGGTCATATAGACGGCATTATGCTCGCACTTCACGGAGCCATGCTCACGGAGGAAACGGAAGACGGGGAAGGCCTTCTTTTAAGGGAACTTCGCAGGGTTACGGGACCGGACCTTCCGATAGTCGTAACGCTTGACTTCCATGCGAACATTACGGAAGACATGGTGGAGCTTTCCACGGCACTCATCACAAGCCGCTACTATCCCCACACGGACTTTTACGAAAGAGGCGTGGAGGGCGCGGAGCTTTTGCTTTCGGTGCTTTCCGGAAAAGTCAGGCCCACTGCGGCATTTAAGAGGATACCGCTCATCTACCCGCACATGCCCACTGACGAGGGACCGCTTGCAAGGCTCATTCCCATGCTCATTGATGAGGATGCCATTAACGTAAGCTTTATCGCTGGCTTTGCAAGGGCGGATATCACGATAATGGGTTCCTGCATTTATGCCCTTACGGATAATGACAGGGAAAAGGCAGGGGCACTCTGCAGAAAGTATTACGATGACGTGATGGACCACATCACCGAATACCGCATGCAGCTTACTGATCCGGAGGAGGCCATAAGGACGGCCATGGAAAGTGAAGGTCTTACGGTTATCGCCGATGCCTCCGACAACCCCGGTTCAGGCGCCATGGGTGATGCGACCGACATAATCCATGAACTCATCCGCATGAAAGTTAAAGACGCCGTTGTGATAAGTGTCTGGGATCCTGAAGTGGCAAAACAGGCATTTGAGGCCGGACCAGGTTCCACCATAGGCATTTCGCTTGGAGGAAAGTCAGGAAACATGGTCGGAAAGCCCGTTATGGCAGAAGCTTATGTAAAAGCCGTCACGGACGGGGTATATACAATAAAAGGCCCCATGTTTAAGAACATAACCATGCATATGGGACTTACGGCAGTGCTCTGTTTTAGCGGAATAACCGTGGTGGTCGTTACGAACAGGGAGCAGCCGTTTGATGAGGAAGCCTTAAGAAGTAACGGAATTGAACCGCTTGATCATAAGATTATCGCACTTAAGTCGGCAGTTCATTACAGGGCGGCCTGGAAAAAGATTGCAGACCGCATGTTTACGGTCGACATGCCCAACATAACGTCGATTGACGAATTAAAGGTAAATTTTAAGAAAATACCGCATCCCATTTATCCATTTGACGAGGTGACTAAAGAATGAAGAAAACAGTAGCATTTTTATTGGCAGCAGCTTTATTTTGCACATTGACCGCATGTGGCGGGAGACCTGAGCCTGAAACGGCAGCTCCCGCATCTGAGGCAACAGAAGCTCCCACAACGGCAGCCCCCACAACCGCCGCTCCCACGACTGCAGCAACAACCGCCGTCCCCACGACGGAAGCCAAAACTGAAGCGGCAACAGAAGCCACAACAGAAGCTACAACTGCAGAACCTGAAACAACTGAAGAGGAAACAGAACCCACGCTGGCCCTTCCTGACGAGCGCATCAATAACCCTTATGCGGAGGAAAAGGAATATAATCCTAAAGACTACCCTGATCTTGCAAAGCGCGGCGATTTCAGCGACAAGCAGTGCGGAGAAGTGCTTGAAGGCGTTTCTGACATACTGGCGTTTGATTTCTATGAATCAGGACAGCTTATTGAGTATTACTACGGTCCTTCAGTTATACAGATGCTCGTTACCGCCGAGGACGGCGACACAACCATCTGTTCTGCAGATGTCATGAATGGAAACGAACTTCTTGATAAGGTCATGAAATCAGCAGGGTACGATGAGTATGAGGTAAATTACTACTATAAGCACGGTATCTGGAAGTATGACGATGAGGAACCGGCTCCCGTATTCATCGAACTTCTTATTGACGATAATTTCTATGATTACTACATTGCCGACGGCAAGCTTGTAATGCGTGAAACGGCTGACGGAACCACGAACAACCCTGAAACAAACGATTTCATGAATTCGGTTTATAAGATCGGCTGCTATTACGGCAAGTATCTTGCATGCGAGAAAAACCGTTATGACCTCTTTGTTTATGCACCTGACTATGTTGTGGAAAAGGACGACACGGTCGTAATTACGGCTGACATCTCCGGTACCGACTGCGGATATGACTTCATCGTTGATAAGGACACAAAGTTCGCTGATGACTGTGAGCTTGAGTTCTTTGAGGATTACAAGGATGGAGAGACTCCGCTTGAATGGTATCAGAGGATGATTGAGACCAATGAGACAGGCACGGCAGTGGTTGGTGTATTTGACGTCAGAACGACGGGAACACACATCGACTACATCTGTGGCTGCTACTGGTGGGACTGATGGAAGAAAGAGAACAGAGGGTATATGATTTCCTTTTGGAATATGATATTCCCTATGAAAGATTCGACCATCATGATGAACCAGGTGAGAACATGGAGATATGCCGAAGGATTGAAAAGAGGATAGGGGCCTCCATCCCGAAAAATCTTTTCCTATGCAACCGGCAGCAGACGAAGTTTTACCTCCTTATCATGCCGGGAGAAAAGCCCTTTAAGACAAAGGAGCTGAGTTCCCAGATCAACTCCGCACGTCTTTCGTTTGCAACGCCTGAGCATATGATTTCCATACTGGACACTGCGCCCGGGGCGGCAAGCCTTATGAGTCTTATAAACGATAAGGAAGGAAAAGTTCAGCTTCTGGTCGACGAGGACCTTCTTTCGAATGAGTACCTGTGCTGTCATCCATGTGTGAATACCAGCACCTTGAAACTTACTGAAGCCGATGCGCTTGGCACATTTCTGAAAGCCGTAAATCATGACATGATGATAGTGACGCTTTTGGGGACGGACTGACATAAAGATAAAAAAACTGAAAGAAAATAAAGAAAACCGCAGGAACCCGAGCATAGGGACCTGCGGTCATTTATTTCGTTTTATCCTGTCATTCAAAGCCGACATCACGGGAATTTTTATGTCTTCAGAGCCAGATGGTCTCGATTTCCCCGTTTTCGTTTATTGCGTGAAAGCTTTCCCACCCCATGCCGCGTAGGGTGTCGCTCCAGCGCGCTCTCATGTCATCCTGGAAAAGGTTTGGAAGGAATCCGAGTTTATAGTAGATTTTTATGGCAGGAACCCTGAATTCGTCCGTTTTAAGGCGCATTGATGTAATTCCCTGCTTAAGCGCCTCATTAACACAGTGTGCGCATACGGCACCGCCGGCTCCCTGTCCTTTTCCTGACTTAAGGGTCCCCACCATGTGAAGAATGGCCTCATTCGGGTCTTCAGTCTTAAGGATGGTTGCTGTCGATATGAGGCGGCCGTCCGGGTCTTCAACAAAAAAGATGTTATTTTCTTCCACGTAAGGATCAGAAAGCATTAAAGAGCCATAGATTGACTCATCGAACTTTTCGTTAAGCTCCTCACATATCGCCGTCCAGGCGAGCTTAATTTCCTCTTTTGTGTACTTATCTGTATCGGCACTGATTATATGAAAGCCTTCTTTAAGGTTTTCCGGTACTTCTTTCAGATGAGCGCATCTCATTCTCAACTGTTCCATACTTTACCTCCGGTAAATACAGTATAGCATCATTCTTTCCTTTGATTCAAGGAATGAATTTTGGTATAATAACTTACTAACGTAATTCACATCAGGAATCGGAGTCCCTTTTAAAAGGCAAATAACAGGATTACCCGGGAGGAAAGAAAATGGGCGAAGTGAATAAGCTTTCACTTACACATGCTTGACCTCATAGCCGATAAATACTCTGAAAAGAAATACACCCTCATGGCTGTGATAATGCTTTTTTTCATGGCCATGAGCCTTCTTTCGGTTGGCTGCGGTTTCTCCGCAGGCGTTTTCAACCCGTTCACCATCGGCATCTGCCAGGAGCTTGCAGGTCTTCCCATGTTCAGTGGGGCATGGATACGTGCCATCAACTTTGCATGCATTTATGCTCTTTTGCTCATATTTACAAGTACACGCTTCAGACGGCAGGCGTACTTGACGTAATCATAGCCGGTGCGGTGGTATTGGCCGGAAAGCTTCCCAAGTGGTCAATTATCCTGTTCATTTATCTGCTTGTGCTCATAATGAACTTCTTCATTGCTTCGGGATCGGCGAAAGCCGTGATGCTCACTCCCATTATCATCCCGCTTGCAGAGGCGTACGGGATTTCTCCCCAGACAGTTATCGTGGCGTTTGCATTCGGAGACGGCTTTTCAAACACCTTCTATCCCACAAACCCCGCACTTTTGATTTCGCTGGGGCTTTCAAACACAAGTTATGCGGACTGGTTTAAGTATTCAGGAAAATTTCAGCTTCTGAACCTTTTACTTACATCAGGGCTTCTGCTTCCGGGGATTTGACATTATCGCTGATGCGGCTTAAGGCCAGGGCATATAACGGACTATACTTGGTAAGAAGAAATGATCTATTTAATAAGGCACGGACAAACGAATTTAAATAAGGCACGTAGATGGAACTGTCAGTCGGACGAGGACATAAACGAGGAGGGAATCAGACAGGCGGAGGCTGCCGCCGATGCAGTATCGAAGCTGCCCCTTGACCTCATCATATGCTCCCCGCTCATCCGTACGAGACACACCTGTAAGATAGTGAATAAAAACAATGTCCCGGTGATATATGACGAAAGGCTCATGGAGCGGAACGGCGGCGTGATAACGGGCCAGCCTTATGAGAGCTATGACCATAACCTTTACTATAACCTGAACACAAAGGACATTCCTGAAGGCATGGAACCTCTTTGCGATTTCATGAAAAGGGTTCACGATGTACTTGATGAGATAAAGGAAAAATACCCGGATAAAAACGTGCTCCTTGTAACCCACGGCGGCGTGTCAAGGTGCGTAAAGTACTACTTTGAGCCGGTTCCGGAGGACGGAGCCATAAACAAGGACAGCAAGACCCAGAACTGTGAGATAAAATCGTTTGAGTTCTGAAGAAACACACGATTTTGAGCCTTTATGTATGAGGGTCCGGTATTTACGTTTTTACATTACTATTCTATGGGCAGATAAAATGGAAATCTTAATGACGGGAACGGGCTCGATGTGGTCAGTCAGTAACTCAGCATCGGCAGTAATAAACAAAAACATATCAGTCGATTTTCCAAACGGCACATACAGGGCATTAAAGAGGCAGGAATCAGATCCGGGCGACATCGGTCACGTGCTGATAACACACACCCACGGGGATCACATCCTGGATGTTCCGGTATGGGCACTTGGAAAGGTTAAGTTCGGTATTCCAAAGGAGAATCCGAAGATATACACCTCCAGGAATTCAGTCAGTTTTCTGAAGGCTCTTATAACAGGAGCTTTCCCTGAATCCCTTAATGAGGATGTTTTAAGCAGACATTTTGGATTCATTACGGATGATGAGTTTGAAATAGACGGTCTTTCCTTCAGGAGGATACCGGTTTCTCATGGGAAAATTGAGGCATACGGATACATGGTAAGCGACGGCACATATACGGTTTCGTTTTCGGGTGATTCATGTATGTGTGAAAGCCTCCATGAGATGGCGAAAAGTTCTGATATATTTATCTGTGAAGCCGCAAAGCTTCAGGCGACTGAAATGCATCTTGGCGTTCAGGCCATCGTGGATTTCGCACACAACTATCCGAAATGCGCCTTTGTGACCACACATATGAATGATGAAGTAAGAACGGCACTTAATGAGCGTGAACTTCCGGAAAATTTAACGGTTGGCACCGATGGAATGAGGATTGTCATTGACAGCTGTGGAATCATGATCGGCGAAAGCCGGATAAGCTGACATATAAGAAGAAAGGGATATTTATGGAACAGGTAAGTCTTAACATTTTATATTTAAACAGGGACGAGGTCATTGAACTTGGCGGAGAGGACATGACGCTGGCAGTAAAGGACATGGAGGAACTTCTGGTCCTTCGTGAAAACGGTGACGTAAGGGTCCCTGACAAGGTATCAATGAACTTTGGAAAGACCATAGCAGAGGAAAAGGTAAAGGGCCGCATCAACTCAATGCCCGGATATGTGGGTGGTGATTACGACATGGCCGGAATGAAGTGGGTTGGAAGCAATCCCGCAAATCTTGCGAAAGGCCTTCCCAGGGCATCGGCGATAACCATTTTAAATGACCCTGAAACGAAGTTCCCCATTGCAATAATGGATGGTACCGTAATAAGCAATACACGTACGGGAGCAATCGGCGGCGTGGCTGTAAAGTACCTTGCAAAAAAGGATTCAAAGACCCTGTTTATCTTTGGTGCAGGGCTTATTGCGGAATATATGCTTGAGGCGGCTAAGGTCGGATGCCCGACGCTTAATAAGATTTATGTATACGATCTTGTGAAGGAAAGGACGGAGGACTTTGCGGAAAGAATGACCAAAAGACTTGGGATGGAAGTTATTCCCTCTGAAAAGGAAATGTCAAAAGAATGCGACATCATTGTCACGGCAACCGGGGCGGCAAGTCCTGTAGTTGATTTCTGTGACCTTGGAAAGGGTGCATTATATATCAATTTTGGCGGGTTTGAGTGCACGTATGACATGGTTTCAAAGTCAGACAGGCGCTTTGTTGACAACTGGCAGGCCGTAAAGCACAGAAATACAAGCGCCATTGCCAGGATGGCAAACGAGGGGTTACTTTCAGATTTACAGTTAGACGGAGAACTGGGCGCCGTAATTGCAGGCAGCAGGCCGGGGCGCGCCTCGGATGAAGAGACCATCTACTTTAACTGTGTGGGAATGGGCATCGAGGATATTGCCATCGCAACCCGTGTCTACCGCAAGGCTCTCGCCGATAAAAAAGGCACCATGCTTAAATACTGGTAAACAGACAGGGAGAGTAGTGGGACATTTATATTTTTTCCAAATGTCCCATTACACATAGTGGGACATAAGCCGTTTTTCCTTAATGTCCCACTATCAGAAGCACCCGAAATGACAAAAAACAGTATCAGAATAGTGGGACAATTGGTATTTCTACGATTTGTCCCACTATTTTTCTGTTCATTTGGATTGTTATGGAAGCCTTTTGTAATGGGACGGAAGGTGTTTTTTTCAATTGTCCCACTATCAATAGTGGGACATTAGCGTTATTTTCAATTGTCCCACTACATAATAGCTATATAATGATTAATAACTGGATGGCGGAATGATTTTTATCCTTCCGCGCACATTTCTTATTTTACTCCGTTATATATGTAGAGGAGAAAAAGCCATGGATTTAAAAGTACAGTACGACAAACTCCTCCGATACTGTTATGCGATAACAAAAGACAGATACCTCTCTGAGGACATTACACAGGAAACATTCCTGCGCTTCTGGGAAAGCAGGTCCTATAAGGACACAGGAAAAGAACAGGCATATCTTTACAAAATTGCAAGGAACCTGTGCATGGATGAGTTCCGAAGGCCGCAGACACTGGAGCTTGAAAGCTGTGAGGATGATGAAGCCCTTCAGTGTAACGACATCGAAGAGCACCTGGCACAGCTGGAATTAGATAGTGCCTTAAGTAAGCTCCCAGAAGAACAGAGGGAGATAGTGATACTTCGGTATGCAAACGGGGTAAAGGTTTCAGACATTGGTAAAATTCTTGGAATCTCAAGGTTTGCAGTACGAAGAAGGCTTAAGGAGGCCCTGTCAGAATTAAGAGACATAATGGAAGGAGGCAGCAGATGAATAAGGGACAACCATATTTGAAAAGAAAACATCAGAAAGTAAGCAGGCGGCAGCTGAAAAAGCAGATAAGGTCAGCATATGCATTTGATGCTTCCCGCGGCGAAAAGGACTTCATCAGGCAACATGAGAAAAGAAGCCTGCAGCTTTGGGACATAATTATGGATGAACTTAAGTTCATGGGATGGAAGAGCATTCTGTCCGGAACTTTTTTATGTATTATCCTGATATTTGTTTCAAGGAATAATGAACCGGCATCCGTCTGGAGCATGTCGAGTTTTCTGCCGCTTCTTGCCCTTCTTCTTACAGTGGTTTTAGGCAGGTCCGAGCGATACAAAATGAGCGAGCTGGAGGCTTCCTGCAGGTTTTCGCTCCGTTTTGTAAGGACTGTAAGGATGTTTATAGTAGGAATTGCAAGTCTTCTGATTGTCTTCCTGGGCACATATGCAGTCAGCAGGGGACAGGGGGGCAGTTTCATTGTGGCGATGTACCACGTGGCGTGCCCGTATCTTCTGAACGTGTTTGCCTGTCTTCTGATCACGAGGAAATGGCACAGTAAGGAGGACCTGTTTGCCTGTGCCGGCGCGACTTTTATAACGTGCCTCATTCCTTCCATGGTAAACGCCCTTCATCTGGGAGTGGCTCTCGCCGATACGGAAGCGGCCATCCTTCTTATTCTGCTTTTATCCATGACAGTAATAGAATCAGTTTTATATGTAAAAGAGGGAGATAAAGTTATATGGAACTTTGGTTAAACAATGTTTCAAAAAAATATCAGGATAAGGCCGCGGTTGACAAGGTAACACTAAGGCTACAGCCAGGAGTCACCGGTCTTCTGGGTGCCAACGGTGCCGGAAAGACCACGCTCATGAGGATGATATGCGGAATCTTAAAGTCCACGGAAGGGAGCATTGCTTTTGACGGGACTGATGTTTCAGAAGAAAGCTACAGGGATGCTCTGGGATACCTGCCGCAGGATTTCGGATACTATCCAAGCTTTACGGGACGGGATTTTCTGCTGTACATGGCAGCATTAAAGGGCATGAGTAAAAGTGCCGCGGGAAGCCGCGCAGGGGAATTAATGGAACTGGTGTCACTTTCCGGCGTGGCGAATAAGAAGATAAAGACATATTCGGGTGGCATGCTAAGAAGGCTGGGCATTGCCCAGGCATTATTAAATGACCCGAAGATCCTCATACTGGATGAGCCGACTGCGGGCCTTGACCCGAAGGAACGTGTGCGTTTCAGAAACCTCATAGCGGAATACGGGGAAAATAACATAGTGCTTCTTTCCACACACATAGTATCTGACGTTGAACATATCGCGGACAGGATACTTATGATGAAGGACGGACAGATTACATGGGACGGAACGCAGTCTGACATAAAGGAGGACCTTGAAAAGTTCTACCTGGAGCAGTTTGGGGGTGATATGGATGAATAATTTCGGTACCTTATACCGGTTTGAGTTAAAGAAGATATTTGGCAGGAAAATCACTTTGGTAGTGCTTCTCATAATGACCGCGGCCATGGCCGCGGTCAACATTGCAGAATACGTTGCGGTAAAAAAGGCTTCGGAATGCAACGACGAAGAGCTTGTCGGACGACAGCTCGACGATTCGCTTTTTGATGAAATGAGGTTAGGAATAAAGCCCAACATCATGACAGACTCACTCGGAAATGAGGAGATTGAAAATGTTGAATATATAGATAACGCTTACCGCAACCTGTTCCACTACCTGCTTAACGTGAGCGGTAATACCACGAGGGCATATAACATAAGCGAGGCACAGCTAAATAAAACCTTTAACGAGATAATAGACCATGCATATGATGATTTTAAGCTTAGTGATGAGGAAATAAGCTACTGGGAGGCAAAAAGGGCAGACATAATCACGCCGCCAGTCTACGACAAAAGTGCCGGGTGGAGCAATGGAATAGTAAACTTATACATGTCAAATTTCTTCATCCTGATCACAATAGGTGCAATCCTTTCAGGCGTCTTCGCCGATGAATACTCACTCCGGACGGATGCGATAGTTTTTGCATCGGCAAACGGAAAAAAGCGACTTTCCTGTGTGAAGATGCTGGCGGGATGCACCGTGGGCCTTATTGTGTCAGCCTTTATGATATTTGGGTATACGATACTCGAGTTTATCCTGTACGGACCACTTGACCCGGAAGCATCAATACAGCTTACTTACGGTCCCACAGTGCTTGACATGCCGGCAAAAAAAGCCTGCCTCATATGCATGGGAATCCTGCTTATTATAGGGCTGTTCTACAGCATCCTGACAATGTTCTTATCACAGCTTTTCCAGAATGCAACAGTGCCGATTGCAATACTGGCGGTTCTCCTTATCTGCAGCATGCTTAACCCGCCGAACAGCTACCGTTTGATAGCCCAGATTGCATCATACCTGCCTGCGACATTCCCGGGCTCCTGGACCTTCACGGACTACAGGCTTTTAAACATTTTCGGTTTGAGGCTCAACATCCTTTAGGTGCTGCCCGTGCTATATACCATGCTTATTATGGTATTTGCAGTCTGCACATATGGAAGTTATGAAAGGACCCAGATCAAGGGACGGTAAGACAGAAAAGTAAAGAAGGAAAAAGTCAATACTGTTTTTCACCTCTTGCAAAGCTTAAGGCCGAAGGCGGAAAGACAAAGGTTGAACTTCTGAATTACCGAGTGAATACCCGATGATAAATCCAGGGTTGATTCTTTAATTCTGCAATAATAGAATGAAAAACATAAATAGAAAATTTCTCTGTGGAGAGTCTGCATACTGCTACAGGTACCAGTGCACATTGGTCGATGTGGATATGAGTCTTGCAGATTCAGGAGTCAATCAGTAAAATATAGAATACAAAACAGGCCGCCAGAAATGGCGGCCTGAAACATTATATTTGGAATGATTCAAAGTTTCCTTACTATCATGAAGAGTGTCTACAGGAGAAGTCTATCTAAGGACTTTTTTACCTGACTATGTAATCCTGTACGCCGGAGAAGCTGTTTACTGCATCTTCCATTAAGAATGTCGTGGTAAGTTCTGAGGCATCCACGGTCTCTGCTTCCCCGAAGCCTCCGGGCATCTGACCGTTAAACTGCGATGGGTCGAAATCTGCGGGAGCCCTGCCTTCAAACC
This sequence comes from Lachnospiraceae bacterium, assembly GCA_024405115.1. Taxonomy (GTDB): domain Bacteria; phylum Bacillota; class Clostridia; order Lachnospirales; family Lachnospiraceae; genus Avilachnospira. Next base: position 10,150 of record JAKSPD010000016.1, on the reverse strand, counting down.
GTGAGGGATCAAAGTTTCCGGGCATTTCGGGTCTTTCACCACCCTGGCCTGGTCTTCCGCCACCAAAGCCTTCCGGCCTCTGTGAGGGATTAAAGTTATCAGGCATTTCAGGCCTTCCACCGTCACCTTCACCAGGTCTTCCCGGCTGTCCGCTTTCAAATCCTTCGGGAGGATTCCCCATATCAAATCCGCCGAATCCAAAGCCGTCCTTACCGCTGTAGCCCTGCTGGATTGCCTCATCGGTAAATCCTGTCACGGTTTCTGCGTCATAAACGCCGGCCGTTTCTGTTCCAATAACGTCGCCTCCAACATATACGAGGTACTTTTTACCAACCTCAAAGTTTTCGCAGGAGATGACGGCACCCTGGTAGTATCTTGTGTTGCCTGATGCAATCTCGTCCTTATCGGGATCGTATGCAAATACGACTTTTCCGTCTGTTTCAGTAACGATGATGGCTTCATCGGCGCTCTGGCGCCCTGAGAACCTTAAGTTCATGGTGACTGCCTTCGATTCTGATTCTGCCCAGTCCATTGTGGATCCGAGGGCAAGCACGGTTCCGCCGTTGATGAATGAACCTAAGTCCGCATCAAGTTCTGAATCAGAAGCGGGGCTGGCTGCCGCAATCACGGTGCCGCCATTTATGACGAGGTAGCCGTTTGAGTCAACGCCGTCACCCTCAGAACCGAGTCCTGCAAGGATATGCACGTTACCGCCGTTGATGGTCAAGACTGAAACAAAGTCCTCATTTACGTTGATTCCGTCATCCTGTGAGTAAATGTTGATGTTGCCGCCGTTAATGGTCATGTGAAGCTCTGTATCGAGTCCTTCAAAGCCACCGGTAATGTTGAGGATTCCTGTGCCGTCATTCCCGCCACCGATGTTCATTGTCTGGTATGAATAGAATGCGGCATCTGTCTTTCTTGCCTTCTTCTGTACCGGTACCTCGCTGGTGTCGTCGTCCTTCTTTAACTTTGCCTTGAGCATACGGTATACGTTGGTGCCCTTAAAGTTATTTATCGTACCGTCAGCTATGACGACATTGGCGCCAGCCGCGGATGTATCCATGTCCATTATTTTTTCTTCCCTGTCTTCCCAGCCGTTGTCACATTCGTAAACGGAGTAGAAGATGATTGCGGGAGCAACGGTACAGGTCACGTCAACCTGGTTAAGGTAAACCGTCACCTTAGCGTTCTCATCCGTGAATGTGTCATCCTGGTCTCCAAGGTCAATCCATATCTGGCCGTGCCAGTTTCCTGTGATGGAATAGCTTCCGGGTTCCGTGATGTGAAGCTTTGCGTTACCTGCAGCCTCCTCCGAAGAATGCATCATGTCATGCGGGATGGTTGCCTCCGTGTTTCCGGCAAAATTGGTTCCGATGGGCAGTGTTCCAAAGATGAAGTCCTTATATTTACTTGTCTCAGGATAATATGCAGCCCATTCAGTGTCCTCATCATAGAACACGAGCTTGAAGTTCTCGTCCGGAATCTCGGGATAGTAGTAGATGTCATGAGCGATGTAAACCGCACCTGCATCATCGCCGGGCTTTTCACCTGTATAATACTCTGCCGGGCAGTTCTTGACTTCGTCATGGTCTGTTGTGTAGTCACAGTTCCAGGTGTAGTCATATTCAGTTACGGCCTCCCCGTCAATTGTAGCTGTATGTGTCCAGGTTCCGTCGCTGTTTTGTGTGGAATCGAGCGTGATCACGTGGTCCACGGGCAGGTTGCCTGCTGCCTCACCCACGATTTCCACGGCCGGGGCCTCGGTTGCTGCCTCTGTCTTTGCAGAGGCTTCTGTTTCTGCAGCCTTTGTGGAAGCTTCAGCTGTTGTCTGAGCTTCAGTGGCTGCAGCTGTCTCATTAGCGGCAGTTGTCTGTGTGGCTGTACCACTGCTGCATGCAGCAAGGCTTAAAACCATTACCAAAGAAAGAAATACAGATATAGATTTTTTCATTTTCATATTCTCCTTTCAGACAGTCGCCATTTTACAGACACTTTATGACCAAAGTGTGTAGTTCACAAATGCTTCACAAAACTGGATGACCATATGAAATTCAATTTTGATATGTCAAAGATTGACAAAGAAGACGGGAGTGTCAGTGGAGATGTAACCCTGTCTATCATTAGATTATCACGTATGGACAAATCATCCTAAAAAAAGTATGATTTACTCATGGTGGCAGGAGCCACTGCGGCTCCTGCTTTTTTAAACGGAAAGGCAAATCTATGAAAAAGATAACTGTACTTGGTGATGTGATGTGTGAGCCGCCTGTATTCAACCAGGCCAAAAAGGCAGATGGAAGCTTTGATTTCATGCCGGCATATAAGCACTTAAAGCCGCTTTTAAAGGATGCGGACTACGTAATGGCAAACCTTGAGACACCTTTGGCAGGGGAAAAGCTTGAGTATACATACAGGCTTGTATCTTTCAATGCCCCCGATGAGATAGCGGAAACCATGAAGGAAATCGGCGTTGACTTTGTTTCAACGGCAAATAACCATGCCATGGACCGTGGGGATGAGGGCCTTCAGAACACGATAAAGGCGCTTGACAGGATAGGGCTTGACCACACCGGCACCTTCGTTAATTACAGAAATGACATGCCGGAGCGCATTTTTTATAAAGAGGTCGGGGACACGAAGATGGCCATAATCGCATATACATACGGAACAAACTACGGCATCAATAAAAACGAACCCGATGAGAAAAAAGGAAATCATGTAAATTACCTTAGGCCCTGCACCACAAAGCTTCCTGTGGGAGAAAGAAAGTACTCACAGGAGTATACGGACGCCCTTAAGCTCTGCGCTGAAGTCGCAGGCAAAAAGCCCATGTGGGAGGACGAGGTAAAGATGAGAAATGCTCTTCACATTCCACAGGCTTACGCTGATGACGTCCTCGTTCCAAAGGAATACGAGGATTGCTTAAAGCAGGTAGAGGCGGACTATAAGGAAGCAAGGAAGAATGCTGACCTTGTATTCATAATGCCGCATATGGGCGGGCAGTTTAACGAGAAACCTGGAGCTTTTTCTGAGTACATGTCATGGGAGTTCATGAAGATGGGATTTGACGCGGTGCTTGCCGCACACTCACATACGCTTCAGAAGGCGGAATACATCAAAAAGATGCCCTGTTTCTTCTCGATAGGAAATGTGTCAATGAGCCCGTTCTCAACATATGCCGCAAGGGAGACTCTTCCGGAGTTTTCAGTGGTTCCGCACATCTATGTCGAAAAAGGAAAGATAAAGAAAATCACCTTCTCAATATGCAAGATCGTTGAGGAATTAAAGGGCGGACTTACCGTGACGGGCAGCATGTACCGGGAAAGATGTAAGACAATGGACGGAGACACGCCTGTCGGAAGAATAACGGTTTACCCTATAGAAAAGCTCCATGAAAAACTTAACGATGAGCAGAAGGCAGAGCTTTTAAAGGAACTTGAAGTGATATATAAGAGGGTAACCGGAAAGAAATTCCCGGGAATCAGGGCAGAATACACATTATAAAGGCTTGCGCCTATAACAGGCACTTAACATGGAAACAGTAACACTATTTAAAAACGGGCGTGTTTTTACGCCAGGGCTGGGTTTTTCGGATTCCTTCGCAGTAAAGGGCGATAAGTTCATTCCCCCGGAGGAGGCCTTAAACCCCGATAATACCATTGACCTTAAGGGACAGTTCGTATGCCCCGGTTTCATTGATACGCACATGCACCTCGTGGGACACGGCAGGTCCATCACCTCATGTGTGCTGGATGACCATTCAGGGAGTTTAAAGGAAGTCATAACATATATGAAGGACTTTCTTCGTGAAAATCCACCCCAAAATGGTATGTGGTTCTTTGCACGCGGATGGAACGAGGATAAGTTCACGGATGAAAAAAGACCCATAAACCGTCATGACCTTGACGGGGTGAGCTCTGAGATCCCCATATACTGTGGGCGTACATGCGGTCACTGCGTGTGCGTGAATACAAAGGCACTGGAACTTATGGGCGTGACGGTTGACACGCCCGATATACCGGGCGGCCGCATAGGGGTTGAAAACGGTGAACTTACGGGAATGATTTATGATAATGCCATAGACTTTATCCGCAGTGCCATGCCGTCCCCGAGCGTTCCGTTCATAAAGGAACTCATCGTGGCGGCCTGCAGGCAGCTTAACTCATTTGGTGTCACCGGCAGCATGACAGATGATTTCACGGCACTTTACCGCTGGGAAAAAGTAATGCAGGCATATAAGGAACTTGAAGCTGAAGGAAGGCTTACAGTCAGGATCTATCAGCAGTCATATTTTGATAAGCCTGAAAAGCTTGAGGAATTTAATGCCGCAGGCTATACGACCGGGGTTGGGACGGATATGTACCGGATAGGTCCGTTAAAGATGATTGCGGACGGTGCCGTGGGTGCCCATACCGCATATCTTACAAAACCCTACGCTGACATGCCGGAAACGTGCGGGGCATTTAATTACAGCCAGGAAGTTCTCGATGAGATGATAGGCCTTGCAAACAGGAAGGACATGCAGATAGCCATTCATGCGATAGGGGACGGCTGCGTGGACATGGCCATGAATGCATTTGAAAAGGCATTTGCTGAGCATCCGCGCACTGAGCATCGTGACACCCTCATACACTGCCTTGTCACAAGACCGGACCAGCTTCCGCGTATGAAGAAACTGGGGCTTAGGGTTCATTTCCAGAGCGAGTTTCTTGACTACCACTGCCGGATTGCTGTGGCACGTCTTGGAAAGGAGCGTGCTCATAATGCTTATGCGTGGAAGAGCATGAAGGACCTTGGAATTGGAGTTTCCAACAGCAGCGATGCCCCGGTGGAGATTCCGTCTCCCATGCGCGGTATCCAGCTTGCCGTTACCAGAAGACCTCTTGACGGCACGGGCGAACCGCTTAACCTTAAGGAGGCATTTACACTGGAGGAGGCAATAGCGGGATATACTACCGATGCTGCAATGGGAAGCTTTGATGAAAATAAAAAGGGAAAGATAGCAGTGGGATTCCTTGCGGACTTTATCATCCTTTCGGAGGATCCGTTTAAGTGTGATCCGATGAAGCTTTCACAGATTAAGGTTCTTGAAACATGGCTTAACGGGAAAAAGGTTTACGGTCTGTTGGAAAATAAAGGCCATTTGGTATAATTAATTCATTAAAAAACGCCCTGTCCTTTTGGAAAAGGCAGGGCGTTAAGTTTTATCAGGAGTAGGTTTTATGGGCAGTTTAGTAAGTATTGAGGATGCCGTTTACCAAGGCGTTTTTAAACAGCGGAACCACACCGGCTTTCCTGGTAAGGACGGTGCGCTATGCCATAATCGTGTTCATACTTATCGGACTATATCCGATGTGCTTTAAGCTCTTTAGAAAGGAGAGATAAATGTCAAAGATACTTGACATCATTTACCGCCATCAGGATGAAAAATATGGTGACTTCATTGCAAAGTTAGTGCCCAATGTCCCAAGGGAACAGTTTATCGGCGTGAGGTCTCCTGAGTATAAGAGAATCGTAAAAGAAATCCATAATGAGGCGGAAGATGAGATAGAAGGCTTCATGAAGGCACTTCCTCATCAGTATTTCGAGGAAAACGCCGTACAGAGTGCATTAATCTGTGAAATGAAGGATTTTGATAAATGCCTTATAAAGCTTGAGGCATTTCTTCCATATATAAATAACTGGGCAGTCAGTGACGGACTCAAACCGAAAGCCTTTGAAAAGAACCATGAAAGACTTGCTCCAAAGATTAAGGAATGGATTGAAAATCCCGCGCCTTACACAAAGAGGGTTGGAATGCTGTTTGTCATGAAGTTCTTCCTTGATAAAGACTTTAATAAAGAATACCTTGATTATGCGGCGGCTGTCCGTTCGGATGAATACTATGTCAACATGATGACGGCCTGGCTTTTTGCGGAGGCACTTGCAAAACAGTGGGACACCGCAGTCAGGTATATTGAAGAAAAAAGACTGCCGGAATGGACACACAACAAGGCCATTCAGAAGGCAAGGGAAAGCTACCGCATAACCGATGAGCAGAAGGAATACTTAAAGAGCCTGAAAATAAGCAGTAAATGAGTACGGCGTTTACGTAAAAGAACATTATTCCGGGGAAATCAAATGAAGAAGTGGAAGAGCATAAAGTTCACAATAATGTCAATAATTGCATGTATGGCGTTTATAGCTGTCTGTGTGATTGCCTTTAAGATGAAAAACGGCAGCCTTAATCCGGTAAAGGAGAAAACCACTCTGAATTCTGACGTGCTGGAGGCATCTTTTCGTGACATTGGTGAGCTTGCGACCCATGAGTATGATTTCACAATGCTTGAGCAGTATGAGAACACAAAGACGCTTTTCGGAAAGAACATAGGTCTTACAAAAAAGAGCTTCCTTTACAGCTATGACGGCGTTGTGAAGGCAGGAGTTGATTTTTCCCAGATAAAGGTCAAGGTAAATGAAGAAAAAAAGACCATCACCCTGACCATACCTGATGCAAAAGTCTTAAGTGTAGAAATAAAGGAAGACAGTTTCCGGATGTATGACGAAAAGAATAACCTTTTTAATCCGATTAAGATAGAGGACATGAATGAGGCTAACAGGGAACTGAAGGCTAATGCGGAGGAAAAGGCCCTTTCGGGCGATCTCCTTAAAAAGGCAAAGGAAAATGCAGGTGTTCTTATTGAGAACATGGTTTCAGAAATAACAGGAATATCGGACTATTCAGGCATCATAAAATGAACAGGGAATAAGACACATAGCTTTACGAAAAAAGAGGTTTCAGGCCATGGCCTGAAACCTCTGCTTTTTAATGCGAATTTATGCCCAGGGATCCTGTGCCTTCGGTGCCCTGATTCCGGGAAGCAGGAACTGTTCAATAAGGAACCACTCACCTGTTGAGGCCTTTGTCCTTAACTTGATCTCTCTTTCAGAATCAGCTCCGGAAGATTTTACGGAAACACGTACATAACCCTCTGCAATCTGGTCACGGCCGTGAGCCATCTCATTGATGTCAAATGAGTAGGGCTTTGCAGGGGTGTAGTTATTTTCGGGTGAAGATCCGATGAAATATGAATTCATGATGTAGCTGCTGTCCATGAACCTGTCGCGTAAAAACTGCTTCTCATATTCGGAAACCGGTCCGCCCGGCCCCTTAAGGAATGAAAGCATCTCGATGGCGTTTTCCTTATTCTCGGGATATTCGGAAAGAGCCAGGATCGTGAGTGCAGCTGTATCCTCGGGAGTCTTGAGGTCAGCCTGGGGAAGTGACTTAAGTTCTGAAAGTGTCTTTGGTAATGAATTGAATGTGTAATGCATTTAATTATCCTTTCTTTTTACTGCTGGGTAGTATTGTACTCGGTTTCATCATTAATTTCAACAAAATCCTCCTCCGGTACAGGTTCAACATACTGTTCATTCTTCTTTTCAGGAAGGATGAAGAGGAAGATCAGAAGGAATACTATCAGGACGGCGGTAACATAAAGGCTACCTTCAATTCCGAAGATACCGCCGGTCAGATAATCAGGAAGGTTACGGTTTATCGTCGCATTAAAAACAGTACCTCCTGTTTTTACGGTACCACTTACATTAATACCAAAGATATTGCCCTGATAGAAATTCCAGAAGGTATGCATTCCGCAGGCAGGCCAGATACTGCCTCTTTTAATGAATAAAACCGCTGCCACAACTCCATAAAGGAACAGGTTCAGAAAGGCAACAGGGGTGATGCCGGGATTTACGAAATGAATTATTGAAAAGACAGCTGAACTTAAAATTATCGAGACAAACAGGCTGTTCTTTCTGGCCATTGAGGTCATGAGGTATCCTCGGAATATTATCTCTTCACTCATTCCCTGAAATACATAACCGAAAAGGCAGAGGATGACGATGGAAAACACAGGGATACCGGAACTGATGGAATAGGCACCCGTTACGATTCCAATTACTGTAGGGATGGAAATCATGATGATGCCCAATGCCCCACCAAGAAGGTATTCGGTAAAGCAGCTGCTTTTACGAAATCCCATGGATTTCAGCCTGCGTTCCTCGATAAACCTGCAGTATAAAACCGCAATACCCGCACCCAGAACGGTTATGAAAAGGGAAAAGATGGTTATTGGGTCAGGGATTCCGAAAGAAGAACTTTCAAAATAAAAACTGTTGCCCGATGACATTGCATTCATGTCCATGGTGAACAGCCATATGATGTAAGCAACAGCTATCGGGATGTTTTCAACGGCCAGTATCAGAAAAAATACGGGTATAAATATAAGGAGTTCAGTAAAAATACCGTGTCCGGGCTTTTTTGACTGTCTGGCGTCCCGGATAAAAAGGGGATCACCGAGAAGCTTTTTCATAAAAAACCTCCAACCATTATTACAGACGGAAAAGAGAGACCACCGTGATAACGGCAATCACCACTATCAGAAGCATAATGATCTTCTGAAGCCTGTCCAGCTCGCGCTGATAGAATTCCTTTATTTCTGCAGAATCCTCACGATGTGCATCCTTTTTTTGTATTTCTGCTGTATCAGTTACAATCGGGTCTGTATCATTTTCAGAAATCAGATATTTGGCAAATTCATCAGTTATGTTTGCATCCTGGGGGAGCTCCCTCGCAATGTCCATGAAGCTGACAAGATCCTTCATGGTATAACCTGTCGCCCTGACAAGCTTTGACACACCGATGAAACTCGGCTTCTGGAGCCTTGCATAAAAGAAATTATTGATGGTATCAACTGAGAGTTCGGTTTCCTCCGACAGCTGTTCCACAGTCTTTCCACTCAGTTTATACATGGCTTTTACGGTCTTTCCAAGTAATACAGTTTCCATAAAATCACTCCGAAGAAGCAAAAGAAAAAATACATATGAAATTGTTTCCGGCACAATTGCAATACATTTTTCGGGAACGTATTATTGTGCTGCAAGTTGATTATAACACACTGCAGAAAAAGGAGTAGGAAGTTTTATGGAAGAAATCAAATTATACCGCTGTAACATATGCGGAAACCTGGTAATGGTCCTGAACGACTCGGGAGTGACGCCCCATTGCTGCGGAACAGAGATGGAATACCTTAAGGTGAATACGGAGGACAGCGTTTTTGAAAAGCACATGCCGGTAGTTACCTTGGGAGCAGGATGGGTACAGGCCGATATAGGGAACGTGCTTCATCCGATGAAGGAAAATCATTATATAGAATGGATAGCTGCCCTTACGGACAGCGGCCTTCATATAAGGGAGCTTAAGCCAGGTGACAGGCCGGGAGCCGGATTCATGTTAAACGGAGAGAATCTTTTATCCGTATATGCATTCTGTAACATACACGGTTTGTGGATGAACCAGAATTATCTTAAGGAAGACGAAGGAGTCTGAGGAGATTTGAATTATGAGAAGCATAACTACATTGCAGATTCAGTACGCACACCGTTTTTACGGATTTAAGGGTGAGGCCCAGTATCTTCACGGACACACCGGAACTCTTACCATAGAGGTAGAGGACACCATCAACAAAGGAGTGAACATGGTATTCCCATGTAATGAGATCCAGAAGATTGCGTGGGACGTGTTAAAGAATTTTGACCATGCACTTATATTAAGGGAAGACGACCCCCTGCTTCCCGCCATACTGAAAGTATATGAGAAGGAAGGAATAAGAAACGGTACTCCCACCAACACCATGAAAGGCCCTGCAATGGAGACAACGCTCATAAGAACATATCCTGAATGCAGGCTGGTTGTAACAAAGGAGACCATGACAGTCGAAGGGATGATAAAGATCGTTTATGACCTTCTGAAAAACAGTCTCAACATTGCCAAGATAACGTTCACAAGCGGTGTCAATGCGGCCACGGCCGATTTCATGACGGCCGGTACCATGGACAGATGCCCATTCTGTGGAGTAAGACTTGATGAAAACGGAGTCTGCCACAAGTGCGGCTACAGGAAGTAAACCTCCCCCCTGGGTTTAAATACTTTTCCTTTTTTGTTTCCCCCCCTAAAAATTGAACGAAAAGGGCACGGCCATGGCCGTGCCCTTTTCCATTGGGAAATTCAATACTTTAACATAATCAGCAAGAAGTCCCCTTCTTCTGTAAGGGATGAATTGCAGGGAACTCCGGCCTGAGATTTCCCTGCCGGGAGATGAAATTA
>JAKSPD010000015.1 GCA_024405115.1 Lachnospiraceae bacterium | reverse complement strand
CTTACTTTACACCTTTTGCCGGTGTAAATATGCCAAAATATGCATATATTATGCCTGCAAATGAAAATGAAAAAGGTGTCTGAGCCCTGATAAAACAAGGAAAAACGATATGATAAAGATACTATTTATCTGCCACGGCAGGCTATTCGTGAGCGGCGAATAACGGCAAAAAGCGGCGAAATACCACGAACTGCGACGGAATTCTACACCAAAATTACGCTTCAGAATAGTAACAGTAATTACATAGGCGGCCGCAAATCTGCATTATTTTGAATATCTCTGCAAGTCACCTTCCAGTCCCCAAAGGAACAAGTGAAGTTTTGAATCTGACAGATGAAACAGGGACTGAAATGACAGAGAGTTCAACGATAATCGCCTTTTTGCGACCGAGAACGAGCAGGAGAGAGTCCGGCACATACGTTGAGTACGCTTTATGAAAGCGGTACAGAAAGGACGATCTTGCTATGAAAAGAAAAACAGTTGAGTCGAAAAGCTCGGGTGACTTATCACTGAAATCAAGCGTTAAAATGACCAGGGAGAGATCCTTGCCGTTTTACGAGAAATATCTTCTTACAGTAGAAGAAGCCACAGTCTATTATCACATAGGCTCAAAGAAGCTGACGCAGCTTATTAAGGATAATCCAAAAGCGAAATGGATCTTGATGAATGGAAAACGGACGATGATCAAAAAGGAATTGTTTTCCATGTGGCTGGATCAGCAGTCGGAAATATAATTTTACACAGGTCTTTTGACGTAAAGACACCACCCCGAACAGCAGCTCGACATGTCGTTTGGGGTGGTGTTGTTTCGTCGTAGACGACTCCGGTATTGACTTTTTTGAAGGAATGCTATATTTTATAAATGTAACATAAAATGAGTTACAAATATAAAAGGTGACAACAATGAAAGAATATCTGGAAAAAGCATTACGGCAAGAAGTAACGATTGATGAAGATATCGAAGTGTTTGCTAAATTGCCGTTAGCATTCAAAGGCAGATACAATATTTATAAGGTCAAAACAAACGGAGTAGTGTGGACTGCTATTCATCCAAAAGATGAGGCAGGTCTTGTTATGCTCCGAAAAGACCATGCCAGGATTGAAAAGCAAACAGGCTTAAACTGCGCTTTGTTTCTTGATCAGGCGACATTCTATGTCAAAGAAAAACTGATGGAGGAAGGCATTCCGTTTGTAATAAAGGGAAAACAGGTATATCTTCCGTTCATAGGATATCTCCTGACCAATGAGCATGACAGAGAGTTAGCGCCGGTACATCAGATCTCTTTCCTGACGCAGAAGATGCTTCTTATGGCAATATATGAAAAATGGACAGAAGTGAAAGCGACGGAAGCAGCACAGCAACTGGAGATTTCTCGTATGTCTGCCAGCCGTTGTTTTGATGAGATAGAGTATTTGAATATTCCTGCACTTGGCATGAAGGGGAAGTCCAGAGTGTTAACTGTTCCGGAGGATCGGAAGGCTTTCTGGCAGCAGATAAAGGGGATTTTAAGAGATCCGGTGATACGCAGATTTATACTCAAAGAGGATGTGGCCTGCACGAAGAAAGCAGGGATTTCCGCTTTGTGTGAGTATTCGCTGTTATCTGATAATCCGTATCCAACCTATGCAGTGGCCAAGACAGAAATGGCAGATCTCGGCATTAGAGCTGCAAAGCAGGTAAAGCTGTCAGATGATGTTGGGTGCGTAATTTTGGAACTGGGATATTTTATCGATTTCGATGGTAAGGGTACGCAGGATCCACTCAGTGCGGAACTGTCACTGACATCAGCAGAAAAAGATGATGAAAGAACAGGTATCTCAATCGATGAGATGCTGGAGGAGTATGTATGGTCAAGGGATTAGATACTTTTCAGAAATACTTCGCAGAATATGAGAACCAGTATGTTCTGATCGGCGGCGCGGCATGCGACATTGTATTCGAAAGCAATGATGCGAGCTTCAGAGCAACAAGAGATCTTGATATGGTTTTGATCATTGAAGCACTGACTCCTGAATTTGGAGAAAGGTTCTGGGATTTTATTGTAGCGGGAAGATATAGGAATAAAGCAACTAATGGCGGAAAGCCCCAGTTCTATCGCTTTGATAAGCCGGAAGATGACAGTTTTCCTAAGATGGTAGAACTGTTTTGCAGGAGCGATTTTGAATTGAAGAATGCGGAAGGAATTACGCCGATTCATATCGATGATGAAATATCCAGCCTGTCAGCAATTCTTCTGGATGATGACTATTACAAAACGCTTCTGGATGGAAAGGTTGTACGGAGTGGCCTGTCCGTTCTTCGTCCGGAGTATATTATTCTTTTCAAGGCGAAGGCGTATCTGGATTTAAAAGCTCGCAAAGAGGCTGGAGAAAGTGTAGACAGCAAAGATATTAAGAAACATAGGCAAGATGTTTTGCGGATCACGGCAGAACTCATGTTGGATACGGTGAGCGATCTGCTGGATTCAGTGCATAGGGATATGGAACAGTTCATTGATACCTTGGAACAGGAACCGTTGGATCGGAATTCACTGAAGGCATATGGCTTAAAGAATGAAGAAGTCGTAGCGGCGCTGAAACGTATCTTTGCGTAAGATAGGTCAGCAAATATCCTTTTCTCTATAACAGAATTTGATTCTGTTGTTCGGATATATTAAATTTATTGGGGGTTGAGCGATCTTAGCCTCCTTTTTTAATGGAGAGATTCTGTAAAATATGTTGGGGGTTTTCTGAACCAAGCAAATTCTCATTCGACCAGAGGATGTATTGCAATGTAATACATTTTCGCATATACTATGGATAATGGAACAAGTAGGAAGTGTGAATTACTATCTTTCAGGAGAAGAAATACGATATGAAATGTACGAATTGTGGCGCTGAAATATTAGATGGTTCAAGGTTCTGCGGCGAATGCGGAACGAAAACAGGTAATGTAAATACAATTAATGAGGCTGAGAAAACGGAGAAAACCAGCCGCCGTAAAAAGAATCCGATGGATGTCTCAGAGGTCAACGTAGAACGTGTTACCCTGTGTCCGGACGGAAAATACCGCTGGGTATACGAGTACCCGATGATGAAAAATCCAACTCTGTTTTTCACCTGCTTAAAGGTGCTCAGCTTATGCTTTGCAGTCCCTGCCTTGATCGTGTTCTTTTCCGATATCGGACGAAATGGAATCATAGAAGCATTTATCGATGCGGCTGAAGTTTATGCACTTGTATTGTGCATTTGTGCAGTACTGGCTTTGATCGCTTATCTGGTCGTTGCTGCAAGCTATGGTTGGAAGTATGTTGTTGTTTTTGTTATGGATGAAGACGGCATAGATCATATTCAGCAGAAGAAACAATTCAAGAAAGCACAGGTGATCGGTATCGTAACTGCACTGGCAGGCGGAGCAAGCGGAAATGTCGGAAGAGTTGGACAGGGTATGTTGGTTGCATCCCATGGAAGCCTTTCCTCTACATTTAAGAATGTTAAGAAGATCAAGGGTTATCCGCATTCCAATGTGATCAAGGTAAACTCACTCTTTTCCAAGAACCAGGTTTACGTGATGGACGAGGACTATGATTTTGTCTGGGATTACATCACTTCCAGATGTCCGAATGCTAAGATCTACGGATAAGCGGGTACGCATATGGATAAGTATAGAAATAAGCTATTAAGGAGACTGGTTGTATTTGCATTGCTTTTCAGTGCGTTATGCACCGCTTGTTCCAAGCCGGCTGAGACTGCGGCAGCAGACGCAAAAAAAGAAGATATGATTGCCGAATATCTTGCGCCGGTTCAGGAGGAAGCAGATAGCTACTTTGCTGATCTCGCAGAGATTGCGGCAGGGAGTCGACCGGAGGAAGTACGAATCAGTTTAAGAAATGTTGATGCAGATATTTTAAAAGAGTCAAAAAGCCTGTCAGAGCTTTTGACAGATACCTATCCGGTACTGCTTGTTGGCTTCATCTCTGCCTCAGAGAAAGGGTATTCTGACGACGAGATCCGCGCAATCATACTGGAAGCAAAGGAGCGTGCCCTCATAGTAGATCTGTATTTTAACTATAACGATGATTATATATATCAGGTACACAGTGATGGTGTGGTGATCGATAAGGCAACCGGAAAGGATGGCGGCACCATGCGTGAACGAATTGACTATGATTTGACCGAAAACAGGGAGAAAAAGGATGAGTAAGTTTTGTACGAACTGTGGAGCGAAACTGGAAGATGATTCCATTTTCTGCGAAGAATGCGGAATGAAAGTGATACAGTCATCAGATATGAAAATGACATTTGTCGTTGATAATGAAGAGTCGGAAGAACCAGAATATACACCAAAGAAAAACGCATCCGGTACGCGAAGCAAGTCCGGCATGAATACAAAGAAACGTTCGGGAGGTGGAGTGCGCTTGATTATCCGAGTTGCATCAGCAGCACTGCTTCTCGTTTCCGGTATCTCAATGTTTACAGGAAAATCCGAGCCACCGGCCGGAAAGCCGCCGAAGCAGGAAATTGTCGCAAGTCAGCAGAATTTCAAAGAAAAGAACGAAGCAAAGGGGGAGAGCAAGGATACCGATAAGGAAAAGGCCGCCGAGAACAGTGAAAGCTCTATTCCGTCTGCAGAAAATGCTGATTCCGCTCAGATAGATAACACCAGTCAGGGTCTGAACGGCGCAGATGAGGATATAGAGTATTTTCCAACCGTATATGGTGGAGAATGGGATCAGGCAGATGGCAAATGGTTTTATATTATTGATGATGAGATCGTTACAAACAGCTGGATCGAGGATGACGGTAAAGCATATTTTGTGGATGACAGGGGCATCATGCTCACAGACTGTTATACACCGGACGGCTACTATGTAGGTTCAGACGGAGCCTATATTCCTGATGCTGATATGGGAATCGTGGAGATTGAAAATAATTCCGACAGCGCATCTGCAAGTGGAAATGGAGCTGAGATCGCAGCAGCGCTTTCTACCGCAAATAACGCAAAGGCAACAGATTTCGAGTGGTTTGTAGACTATGTGCTGAATGAAGGCTCTGATGCAGGACGTGTTATTACAGACAGCAGTTATTCAAGAAAAGTAACGGATGCTTCCGCATTAAATGGCGGCTGGAAGGCATTTATGTTTACAGATGTCGGTGTATATGGCTCTGATGTAGAGCGTTACTTCAATGTCGATATCGACACAAATGGAAACAAATTTGACATGACGGTAAACTGGAAGTATTTCTTTGATCCTGTATCAGGAAGTTCTGTTGATGAGACACATACAGATACGTTTGAAGGAAGCTACAGCAATGGTTCTGCAACAGCCCAGTCTACTTACGCCAAGGTGGATCTGGATGAGTTTTATCTTTCGAACGATGGCAAGACCGAGTATGCAATTGGTACATTCTATTGGATCTCAGGAGAGACGGATCGTATCGGATTAATGAGAAGTGCGAGATAAGTCAGCTGCAGGATGCATAGATGAAAACATGAATTCCTGTGATCGTTCTGAAATAGGAGGAACATTATGGCGTCAAATATAAAATACTGCAGAAAATGCGGCAGCAAACTGTCGGAAGGTGCAAAGTTCTGCGACAACTGTGGAAATAAAATTGAAAAACCAAAGGCGCAATTTGTGTGCAAAGAGTGCGGAAAGCCGGTGAATGAAACGGCCAAATTCTGCAGATACTGCGGTACGCCTCTGAAAGAGTCAGAGCGTGTCTCTTCCGCTGCATCCTCCGCTGCATCTTCTGCGGCAGCGAGTCTGAAAAAGGGCGTAAAGACAGCAATCAAGCAGGTGATCACAAAGGAATTTACCGCATCCGCCCAGCCAGGAGAAATGATACTTTCCGACTGGAAGGCAGGTTCATTCACAAATAAAAGCTTAGATTCCATCAGCAGGAAGGTGAAAAGGTGAATTCCATGAAAATGAAAAAAATATTGTTCATAGTAAGCCTGTTGACCGCAGTGCTTCTGCAGGCATTTACGTCCCTGGCATTTCCTGATCCGGACAGAGCATGGCAGCAGAAAGACGGACAGGGAAGAAAAGAGATACATGTAGGAGATGTACTGGATAGCAATTTATTAGGTGTCGGTGCACCGGATGAATCCGGATATGCTGATTTGGCATATACTTTTCTTGTGAACGGAAAACCTGTAAAGCCGAAGGTCACAAGTGTCGAGAGAATACCGATTATGAAATTATCTTATGAGACGGAAGATGATTATATTAACGGAACGGTTGCCATTAAGGCAGAAATTACTGTGGCACCAGGCAGCGAACTTACTGTATCTGCGTGTTATAACACAATTTTTACCGACCACGAATATGATTGGATAGGAAGCGGATATTCAGCAGAAATCAGACTGCCAACCGATAAAAACATTGTGCAAATGTACAATGAAGGAAGACATACTGAAGCTCAGGGAATAACAAATAAGGGTGCAGTATCTCTTCAATATCGTATACCGGCTGATATTGACCATGTCGGTGTGCATTTATCAGATTACTGGACTACGCTCATACGAAGAGAAGATAAGAAGGATAGTTGGAGAAATTATACGCATGGCGTTTATCTCATAGTAATGGTGTATACTGAGGAAAAGTTTGTTGAAGTAGAGGAAACTGCCGGCAGTGAAAAAGGTGAGTTTTCCGGTGATGAAATCAGCGGAGATATCATTGGAAATGATAATGGCGGAGGAAATCATGGAAGCAGCGGCAATAGCGGTTCCGGAAGCTCCGGAGGTAAAGATAATGTAACCGTAACAAAGCCGGGCGGAAATAAGGCGAAAAAGAATCCTTTAGCACCGGTTGGTGTCGTAGGTGGTCTTGTAGGTCTTGGCGGCTCGATGTTTCTTGGTGGAGGTGATCCGGGACCATTAGGCGGAAGCCCTGACGGCGGCGGAAAGGCCGGAGGTAAGGGCAAGAAGTCCAAAACAGAGGAAAAACCAAAGAAAAAGAAAGAAGAAGACGAGAAGAAGGACGATGACGAGGATAAGCAAAGCACTTATCGTATTGTTCTCTACAAGAACTTTGGAGAAATCCTTCGCGCGGGTGAAAAGGAAAAAATCATCGGTGCTCGAATTGAGGAAGAAACACCGGAAGGCAAGGTCTGGGATCGTCCGGAGCTTACCGAGCGCATCACGATCTCCGGAAGTGATAATCTGCAGATTGTATCAAAGGGCGTGATCGCTCCATATATGTCGGCCGGAATCACCGTTAGTCCGTCTGCAATACCGCAGAGCAGGGAAGCAGGTGATCAGCTCCTGCCTAAGTCAGATCCAAAGGGCGTGATCATTTTCTCTTACAGCGGTGAAGGCGGTACCTACACAAGCCGTGTAAGCTTTAAGATCGAGGCATTGGAGCCTGAGATCGTCTTTGAAAATGGCAATGAATGGGTAGAAGAGCGCAGCATTTCCCTTCTTGCTGACCCATCATATGAAGAAAAACTGCTCATCCTTATGTATAACACAGAGGATGAGCCGGAGAAGATCCTTCTGGAAAATGATTCGGATTTCAATGTGGTTGTGGAGAAAACGTCGTATGAGCGCATTTATCAGCTGAAGTTCTCTTCCTACTCTGGTCCGGCATTAAAGGATGAAAAGGGATTTGGTGAGCGGAAGGAGTCTTCTCTGGAGATCCGGGCTTACTATTCAGACAGCTTAATTGTTACAAAGCGTCTGGATATGAAGATTTATCCGGAAGGCATCTGCATTCAGGAGAAACCGAATAAGGACGGCTTCATTGAAGTAATTTCTTATGCGAATCGTTATCGCAATGCAGACTCTCTCGACCCTGTGGTACAGCCGACAGTTCTGCACATTTCTTCTGCTGTAAAGAATCCGGATGGCAGCATTCGCGTCAACGAAAAGGGCGCTCTCATCTTCGGGGATATGGAGGCAGAGACAGAAAAGAACAAGAATCTTGTAGAAAAATACGATTACAAGATCGAGACAAGATGGGAGAGTGACGGCGAAGTGACATTTGCGCCTAACGATTCCATTCCGGAACTGAGCAAACCGGTGGAAGTCTGGATTCCTGTGTCCTTATCCAACAAGATGGGGGCAGAAGACTCAGTTCGAATTCCATTGCTGCTGCTTGGCGATCCTGAAGGATCTATGGCTGAGTGGAAGGAAGAGTATCATAATCTGCTGGATCGTATTAATCGTTACTTCCCACCGGAAATGGCATTGGAACATCTGGAGAATGTGAAGCTTAACTACAGTGATCCGACCAGGGTTTCCGCAGCGCAGCTTCGTTTCATGAGCCACCGAATCATCAAATTGTCTCAGACATATTGGGAGCAGGTGAGAGATGAGATTCTCATTCAGGATACCATGGATGAGTTCTGGCAGGATCAGATGGAACTTGCAAAAGCCTGGGGCGATGTAGCATTCTCTATTGTTGTCACCTATTATGCAGGCTCTGCCGCTGAGATCTGGCTGACCCCTGCCAAGGATATCATGGCACCGCTGGTCGGCGAGCTGGTTTATGTTTCCTATACGGGAGAAGATTTTAACTGGAAGAACCTGTCCATTGCACAGAATCTGGAAAGCGGACTCAGCAATTACATCATGAATTTCATTGATGCGAAGAATACCATCAATCCGCAGCAACTTCGTCAGGCAGCAGGCATTATGGCAGGATTCCTGATCTATAAGGCATGTGTTCATTTCTATGAGACAGAACCGGAAAAGAGAGATTGGCTGGATGCATTTGAATCTGCATTCTCCGATCTGACAAAAGAGGCATTAAAGAAGATCGTTTCAATTCAGCTTCCGAATGTCCTCAAGGGCAATACAGCGCTTCAGAAGAACATTGCAAAGCAAATGCGAAAAGTACTTGGACCGAAGTTTACCAAGACAATTCAGGAAGGATTTGAAAAGAGCTATAAATCAATTGCAGAGAAAGGCTTCAAGGGAGTCGCAAGAATGGACGGAAGCCACGCGAAATGGGCGGTTACTCCGGAGTACGTCGGCAATGTTGAGGACCTGAGTGAAACCTTCTTCAATAAAGTTGGTTATAAGGAAATCACAAGTAAGATTATTGAGACGATGGTCGGAAACGAAGTAGACGGTCTGGTAGATAATAAATCTGCAATTCAGGGCTTCCTGGATACAGAGATTATGACGATTAAGATCGATACCGCATCCATTGCTGCAGGCTATGGTCTTACTGAGGCTCAGATCAATGCAATGCCGGATGACTTCCGTTACATAGATTACACGCTCACATTGGGCGGAATCTTCAGCGGTCAGCATAGTCAAAAGCTCTTTGAACTGGTGTATGATATGTTCTTTGGAATGTTGGCGACAACAGATGCCCCGGTAACGATGGATAGAGATCCGGTTCCGATGCTTAAGAAAATGGGTGAGTGAAACGGATAATATACTCGTTGCTTAGGCAGCTTCGAGATGGAAATATTAGCAGGAAATCATAATGGAAAATATCAATAGAACAACACAGTCCGTATCATTAAGAATGAAAATGGATCTGTTCAGAAGATTCACAGATTTCTGTGAGTCTTCCGGACAGTCAAAAACAGTAGCAATCGAGCGTGCGCTTTCTATGTACATCGATGATTATGATGAGAAAATGAAACTGATCAAAGAAAACAGCAGGGAAAGATAATGGCTGAGGATAAGAGACATACAATAAAGGAAGAACTCAAGGATTTGTATGAGTATGTCCGTCCCATACCAAAACTGAACATACCGGAATTACAGGAAAATGAGTGTGTCAAGCCGAAGGATAATGATTATGAATAGATTGGTTTTGGGTTATCGCTATGGGAATCATAATCGCTGTGATTATGATTCCCATAGCAATGGATCATCTGATTATTGGTAATAATATTCCTTCGAATATTACAAATGAATCATGGGTATCTTTTTTTGGTGGATATTTAGGGGCAATAATAACTGGAATTGCAACCTTCGTTGCATTTTATTTCACTTTCAAACAATCCGAGAGGCACAATATACTCCAACAGCGACAAAGTGTATTGCCGTTTCTTGATGTCCAAATCGAAGATGCCGAGATTGATTACAATGTATCTCCATATGTTGTTAAATCATCAACTGACCATTGGCGGGTAATGGAATACACAGAGAATCTTGTTGATTATTGCGGGGATAAAGTATTTCCATTTTTGGAGACGAGTAGTTCTGAGACAATTCATAATACTGCAATATACCCCAGGATTAATTCTGAGTTTCTGAATAATAAAAGTGTAGGCGTTCAGATTAAAAAAATGGGAATCAAAAATCTTGGCTTGAACAGTGCGCTAATAGTAAACGTGTTTCTAAATGAAGTATGCCAATGGAAGTTTAATCTTGGAAAAGATGAGAAGTTTGAGTTCTTTTTTATCATTCGAGGCGATATGTTTGGCAAAAAAATGGATGTGCGAATCACATTTCAAGACTTGTTCGGCAACAAATATGAACAAAAATGTTTTGCAGTTTCCTATGTGAATCCCGAAATGAATGGTGAATATTTTCAAAGAAGTATGACGTCATCACCGGTTCTTAAGGAATAAAATAGCATTTAAAAATGCGTAGCCACACCTCTGGGGTGATCGATAAGGGCTTGGGAATATCCCAACAAGTTTTCGCAGAAAAGGTCGCCCTCGGCCCCTGCTTGCCAATTTTACACCGAATTCGGGACAATATTGGTTATACCGAAAGTATGATTATACCGAATTCTCAAAAGAAGCCACGTACTATCAGCATTTCTGAAAAACAATTCGGTATAATAATTCAACATGAAAGTCTCCGTTCTTCTGCAAAACACCACAGATCACGGCGACTTTCGGTATAATTATGAAAAGCATTTTTTGCAGGATGTATGACCATTTGGGACGTTGATCTATTTCAAACCATCTTGATAATTATTACAGAACTATCACCACTGCATGATTTTTGACGTAAAAGGCCGAAAGAAGCGTCATATGATTATACCGAATCCTACGGTGCTTCGTCTGTTTTGAGGAGATACATTTCTGATCTGACAGTTTATTTTATACCGAATAAAAAGCCGAACCCCCAGAGAAATCAAGGCCTCTCCGAAGGTTTCGGTATAATCATGAATTCGGTATAACCGATTAGCAAAAGGAGAAAACATAATGCACTATGACTCAAAGGAAACGGGAAAGCGTATAGGACAGCTCCGGATGCTGAAGGGCCTGACACAAGAAGAGTTTGCGGAGAAAGTGAATCTAAGTCCGAACACGATCGCCAAAATTGAATGCGGCCTTCGGAATGCTTCTATGGATTTGCTGATTCAGATGTCAATGCTTTTTGATGTTTCAATTGATTTTCTTCTATTGGGCAAAACAGATGAAGATTTTAGGAAAGAAATGAGGGAAGAGATTGACCAGGGCATTGAAAACATTGATGTCATGGTGACTAAGCTTTTAGAAAAACGGGAAGAATTACTGCAGATGCGAAAAGAATACGAATAAGAATTTAGGCGAAACGACACCGCAGCATGAGAAATCATGCTGCGGTGTTTCTGTCTTTATGGACAAAGAGTATGTCCCAGGGGGGTCTATCTGTCCATGGAAATATGAATGCAAACAGGTAGAATTCTAACTGTAAGGCAACGGAAGTCTGAAGGTACCGTCAGCACATTTTCCTTGCTGTTACGAAACGCTGATCAGTCAAAAATGAATACAGGAGGAACAGTGCAGACGATGAAAAGCACATTCTTATATCAGGATACGCAGCTTCCGGCTTACCTGCAGTTCCCGGAATTCTTACTGAGACTTCCCATAAGTCAGACGGCTAAGGTAGTGTATCTCGTTCTGTATGATCGGTCCCGGCTGTCTATGAAAAATGAATGGACCGACGAGTATGGACGAGTATATGTTGTCTTTCCAATTGTGGAACTGGCGAAGAAAATCGGCAAAAGTGAGTCAACCGTTAAAGCAGGAATGAAAGAACTGTGTGAGGCAGGACTGCTTGTAAAAAGGTCCGGCGGCTTCTCTAAGCCAAACTATCTTTACGTAAAGTATGCTTTGGAAAGTCAGTTTTCTGACCGAGTGAGAAAGTCAGCTGCGGTAGGTTCAAAAAGCAATACTTCCGATAGCCAGGATCCTGACCTCAGTACAGGCAGATACCCAGCTCCTAATAAAGTAATGAATCATAGTAACCCAACTGATAGTTACGGAGTGATGGATCGCAAGCCCAGAGGCCGTTACGGAAATATCTTTCTGGCAGACAAGGAATTGGCAGAATTGGAGACGGAGTTCGCCGGGAATGCCGAGCGATATGTGGAAGAACTCAGTGAGTACGTGGCATCAACCGGACGGACCTATGTAAATTATGCAGCTGCCATCAGGCGATGGGCCGCCAATGATAGAAAGGTCGGTGAAGACCGTACCTTTGAAGACTATGAATGCAAAAAGGAGGACAGCTTCTGATGGAAGAGATAAGAAAAATCATTATGATGACGAGTGATGCTTCAGGTGAAAATCTGGAGAACGATAACCAGCAGTTTGCTGTTTGCTCTGTATGTGGAGAGCCATTGCAGGATTTCTTCAGGGATCGTGCCGGGAACAGGGTCACATTTATGGGACATAGTACCCATCCAAGAAGATGCGCCTGCCAGCGTGCCGAGGATGAAGCGAAGGCGGCGGAACATGAGCATGAGCGGCATATGAGTACGGTTGATCGACTCAGTAGTATTTGCTTTGCAGGTAATCCTGCCATGAGAGAGCTGACCTTTGAAGAGTCAAAATTAGATAACCCGGCGGTTGTGATCTGTCGGAAATATGCAGAGGGCTGGGAGAAAGCAAAGGCAGAAAACCTGGGAATGCTTCTATGGGGGGATGTCGGAACCGGAAAGAGCTATATGGCTGCCAGCATTGCCAATGCATTGTTGCAACAGGAAGTATCAGTGCGAATGCTGAATCTCAGTGATGTTATGAATGCGACCTTTGAGTCCAGAGAGGAGCTGCTCCGGGCGGTCAGGCAGTGTTCGTTGCTCATCATCGATGACTATGGTATGGAGCGAGACACAGAGTTCGGAAACGAGATTGCTTTTCAGGTAATCGACGCCAGGTATCAGAGCAGAAAGCCTTTGATTGTGACAACGAACCTGTCATTGAATACTCTGACTTCGCCTAAGGATACCGATCATAAGCGTGTCTATGACAGGATCCTTGAGATGTGTTCGCCGGTGCATTTTGAAGGAGGCAGTCTGCGGCCGGGCATTCGGAAACGTAAGATGGATCGCCTGGGAGAAATCCTGGGAATTAAGAAGGAGGGAAAGGAATGATGTACGAAACTAAGGGACTGGACATGCCCTTCTGGGAGAAATATACGCTGACGGTTAATGAAGCCATTCTGTACTTCCACATCGGCGAAAAGAAGATGAAAGAGATCCTGGATGATTATCCTGATGCGGATTTCATCTTAAGAAGCGGCAAGCGTACTATGATTAAGCGTAAGCGCTTTGAGCAGTTTATTGATCGCCAGGTAGCGATCTGAGGAGGGAGTCATGTTTGATAGAGATAAATGGGAACTGGAAAATCAGGATCTGCTGAAGTCCTGGTATGAGAGAGACCGTGGATCGACCAGGAAGATCATCTGTGGTGGATGCGGTCGGGTCTTCTATACGCAGAGTGAAAAGAAAATGTATTGCCGTCCTTACAGGTGCGGAAATATCGCGAATAACCGTCGACAGAAGGAGAAAAGAATCCGGGCCAGGAGTAACCTGACCTGCGAGTACTGCGGCGGCATCTACGATGCAAAACGTAAGGATTCCAGATATTGCTGCAATGCCTGCAGGCAGAAAGCTTATCGGAACAGAGTGAAAGCGGTTGCTGAAGTTTCGGAATGATCAGGCTAGGTGTTACGCTTATCTCAAGGTGTCAAAATGATACCTTGCGGTAAATGTAATGGGACAGATCGTTCAAGACCACAAATTGAGGTCATGAGACAGCTCTTGCAAATCCACAAAATGAGGATTTGAAATAACCGTAACGTTATGTTTCCTGCAAGTTCCCAAAATGGGAACTTGGAAAAACGTAACGAGACACATGCTGCCATTCAAAGTTACCAAAGTGGTAACTTTGAATGGCAGCAACAAGGCAAAATGGTAAATACCGGGATGGCATATGAACACTGTTTTACACCTGCTTTTACACCTGAGGAGCCGATAAATACTGAATTATAAAGGATTATATGGAGGAGAGTGCGGCGATATGCTATAATAAGCGCGTATGTGCCGGACTCTCCGTTTTGAAAGGAGACACATATGAGTACAACAAAAAGACGCGACAATAAGGGCCGCGTATTAAGAAATGGAGAGTTCCAGAGAAAAGACGGACGTTATGTCTTTAAGTACAAGGATATTGACGGAAAGGAAAAATGCCTTTACAGCAGCAGATTGGAGCCTAAGGATAAGCTTCCTGATGGTGCCAGAATGGCCCCTTCTCTTCGTGAACAGGAGGATCAGATCCTTCGTAATCAGTTCAACGGAGTTGCAAACTTTGGCGGAGATATGACGGTGCTGGAACTGGTGGAGAGGTATATCGAGACTAAGATAGGCGTCAGAGAAAGCACCAGAACCGGCTATAAGACAGTGGTGAACTTCCTGAAGCAGGATCCATTTTCAGCGGTCAGAATCGACCGTGTGAAGCTGTCCGATGCCAAGCTATGGCTGGTTAAGCTGCAGCGAAACGGCAAGGGATACAGCTCCATACAGACCATTCGTGGCGTGATCAGACCTGCTTTTCAGTTGGCTGTCGAGGATGAGTTGATCAATCGAAACCCCTTTGATTTCGAACTGGGCTCTGTCATCGAAAATGACAGCAAAAAGCGTGATGCACTGTCACCTGAGTGGGAGGCAGAGCTGTTGCGTTATATCCGGGAAGATCAGCATTTCTGCGCTTATTACGATGCAATCTACATCCTGCTGAACACGGGACTTCGTATCTCTGAGTTCTGCGGTCTGACACCGGAGGACGTGGACTTTGAGCAGGAGTGCATCCATGTCCGGGGCCAGCTGGTCCGTTATTCCAACATGGGGAAGAGTTACGAACCGACAAAGACTGATGCAGGCCTTCGGGATGTGCCGATGTCGGAGGAGGTCATGCAGGCTTTCCGAAATATCATCGATAACAGGCCAACGCCTTTTATTGAGCCTGAGATCGACGGTAAGTCGGGATTCTTGTTCCTGGATAAGAATGGCATGCCGATGGTTGCGATGCACTGGGAGCATTATTTCCAGCATATCCGTGCCAAGTATAACGCCCATTATAAAGAACCTATGCCCATCGTTACGCCGCATGTCTGCAGACACACCTTCTCGACGAAGATGGCCCGTAGAGGACTGAATGCGAAGAACCTTCAGTACATCATGGGACATTCAGAAATCAGTGTCACGCTTGACACCTATACGCACCTTGGCTTCCGAGATGCAATGAAGGATTTCAAGCGTGTTATGACTGAATAACAGTTTCAATCGACATGATAATCCGGAAATATCCACGAAATGCAGCGAAATGCGATTAGGTGTAAAACTTAACATATGAACACTGTTTTACACCTTTTTTACACCAAACGCTTTGAAAATAGGTCGTCAAAATACGGAAAAATACGCCGAAATGCCTGTTTCAAGGGTGATGGGAACCACAAATAACATGACGGAAATCCGTTGATTATCGTGGCATTTCGCCGCAAATCACCGCATTTCCAAGGAGAAGTGTAGAATGATAAAAATCTTATTCATTTGCCACGGCAACATATGCCGCAGCCCGATGGCGGAATACATATTTAAAAAGATGATTAAGGACGAGGGGATTGCGGATGATTTCATCGTTTCTTCCGCTGCCACAAGCTATGAGGAGTACGGGAATCCCATATATCCTCCGGTAAAGAAGCTATTAAAAGGCATCGGAATCAATTGCGACTCCCATCGGGCCTACCGCATGGATAAGAGCGATTATGATAAGTACGATCTTTTGATATGCATGGATTCGAGAAATCTGCGTAACTTAAAGAACATAATAGGCGATGACCCGGAAAATAAGGTTCATCTCCTTATGGAATATACAGGTAATTCCCGTGACGTGGCTGACCCATATTATTCCGGGGATTTCGATGCCACGTGGAGGGACATAAACGAGGGCTGCGGGGCGCTCTTAAATGAAATAAAATGGAAAAGATGGAACGAAAGGAAGTAACCTTATGGATAATATGCTTAAGATACTCATGATAGGCGCCCATCCTGATGACTGTGATTTCAGGTGCGGCGGCATTGCAATTAAATATGCCCGGAAAGGGCACAGCGTCACATTTCTTTCCGTTACCGACGGAAGCAGCGGTCATCATGAAATGAAACCGGCAGAGCTTGCGGAAAGAAGGCGCAACGAGGCAAAAAAAGCAGCATCTACTGCCGGAATCAGGTATGATGTCTGGGACAACAGGGACGGAGAGCTTTTGCCGGGCCTTGAGAACAGAAGGAGACTTATCCGATATATAAGGGAAATAAAACCGGATTTAATCATAACCCACAGGCTGGGGGATTATCACCCGGACCACCGTGCAACCTCAGTGCTTGTTCAGGATGCCTCATACATGCTGATAGTCCCAAGCATATGCCCGGAAGCAGAGGCGCTTAAGGAAATGCCGGTCATCATGCACTGCTATGACGGATTCACAAACCCAAGGTTTGAACCGGATGTGGTAGTGGGCATAGACGATGTAATCGAAAAAAAGTTTGAAATGCTTAGTTGCCATGAATCGCAGATGTATGAATGGCTTCCTTACACATACGGCAGGCTTTCCGAGGTGCCGGAAGAAAAGGCAGAAAGATTAGCATGGCTTCATGAGCCGAGAATCCCGGAAGGCGGCATGGATGCCGATGAGGCTGTAATCAATACTGTCGTGAAAGGTCCGTCTTCAGAATACAGGGAGGCGTTCCCGGCTTCAAAGTACCGTAAAAATCTGATTGAACGGTATGGGGAAAATGGAAAGAGGATAAAGTTTGCCGAAGCATTCTCAGTCAGTGAGTACGGTTCACCGCTGACAAAGGAAAAAGAAAAAGAGCTGTTTCCGTTTTGATTATAAGGAGAAAACATGATTACAAAAGAACAGTTAAAAGATAAGCAGGAACTGATAAGAAAAGAGCTTACCGTGTATAGTCTTCCCTTCTGGGTAAAGTACGGACCCGATAAGGAGAACGGGGGATTCTTCACATGTCTTGCAAGGGACGGAAAGATTACGTCTCATGATAAGAACGTATGGCAGCAGGGCAGGGCGGCATGGACTTTTTCACGTGCGAGCAATCAGTACGGAAAAAACGAGGAATACCTTGCAATAGCAAAAAGCTGCCTCGACTTCATGGATAAGTACTTTTACTGCCCGGATTCCAGCGGATGCTACTATACGACATCTGCCGACGGCACCCCGTTAAGGAACCGCCGTTATCCTGACGACACCTTCTGTGTGAGCGGAAATGCGGAATATTACAGGGCTACGGGAGAAGAACACTATCTTGAAAATGCGAGAAAGAGGTTCCGCATTTACGTGGACCGTTACCATGGTCTCATTAATGAGGGGGAACCCAAATTCCTGCAGCGCCCCACGCGTTCTTTCGGCTCCGCCATGATAGCGCTTGACCTCTGCGACATCATGCGTCTTTCTGATAAGGAGCGTACGGAGGAATATCTCTCACAGATGAGCGAGTTTGCATACGACATTTTCAAATATAACTATAAGGAAGACCTTGGATGCATACTTGAGAGCGTCGGACCAAACGGTGAATTCTATTCTGACTGGACGGTAGGACGTAAGGTGAATCCCGGTCACGGACTTGAGGGAGTATGGTTCCTTGCAAAAGCATCGGAGACACTTAATGACCCGTATCTTCTTGAAATGGCGGAAAAGATTTACCGCTGCTGCCTCAATGTGGGCTGGGATAAGGAGTATGGGGGAATCCTCATGTTTGTTGACGCCCTCGGATATCCTCCCGAGGAGTATGAGCACGACATGAAGTTCTGGTGGGTTATCGATGAGGCAATATGCTCAGCAATCACCTTATATTTCATGACCGGAAAGGAAGAGTACTATGATGACTTTGAGCGCTTCCTTGACTATTACTTCACTTACTTTGCAGACCATGAGTACGGTGACTGCTACGGATATCTGCGTCGTGACGGAAAGCCCACTGAACCCATTGCAAAGGGCAATCTTTATAAGGGGCCGTTCCACACTCCCAGGATGCTCATGCATACTGATGACATAATCGGAAGGATACTGGCAAAAGGCTGATCAGATCTCCTCGCCGGTCAGGTAGAAATGCTGGACGCCGAGGTTATAAAGGATACCGGCATCTCCAAAGGACAGAAGCTGCGGCACTATCTCGTCTGTCTCATCAGCAATCTTTTCAAAGCGGAAAAGCGTGATACCGCAGTGATGCTCATGAAACGTTGAGGCAATGTACTGATACGGGATGTGGAGCAGGTGGGCCACAACTGAACGGATCATCGCACCGTGGCAGAAAACAGCTATATGACTTTCTTCGGGGCATACCAGACGGTATGCTCCGTTTTCTTCCCTTTCATATCCATGTTCGCTTAAAAGCTTATCAAGTCCGTCTGTAATGAACCGGTAACGTCCCTTAAATTCCGTGTCGCATATGCCGGGAATGGTGTCAAAGGCATCATCAAACGGGACGGCAAGGTTTTCCTTACTGTGAAAGTGTACGGGTGACACTATTCCCATTCCTTTTGATTTGCCGTCGGGGAAAGTCGTTTTTGACTCTCCTCCGAGCTCATGGGCCCAGTCGAGTGTTTCCACCGGGAGTCCGGCCTTATCGGCAAAAATGTGGGCGGTAAGCTGTGCACGCCCCATAGGGGAGGCATAGACATGTGTCATGTTTTCCGTGAGAAGACGCTTTGCGGTTTCTTCAGCCTGTAAAATGCCATATGGTGTAAGGGTATCGTTAACGTAGTCCGGTTCGCCGTGCCTGATGAAATACAGAAGCATATGATAATCCCCGCTTGAATAATTTGTAAGGATTATACCATATGGCGACCGTCATTATCAAAAGAACATTAAGATATAACCGCTGTTTTTTCTGTTATAATAAGCCTATGTGCTGCAGGTATTACATGGCATCTGAATTAAAGGAAAAGATAAGGGATGAGCTCGGGATATCCGGGGGCTCTCTTTCTGGCATGAAAACCGGCGAGGTTTCACCGGGTGAGAATCCGCTTGTCTTTATTCATAAAAATGATGCCCTGGTTCCTGAAAATATCACATGGGGGATTGAGGGACCAAACAGGAGCCTGATCATAAACGCCAGGTCAGAAACGGTGTTTGAAAAAAAGATGTTTTGTGACGGAATCCTTCACAGGCGCTGCATAGTTCCCGCCTCTCTTTTTTATGAGTGGGACGGTGACAGGACAAAGGTGGCGTTTTCAAGGCCTGACGGTAACCCGATATATCTTGCCGGGTTTTATGATGACACAAAAGACGGAAAGCGGTTTGTCATCCTGACAACCAGCCCGAATGAGTCGATGAAGGACATTCATGACAGGATGCCGCTCATCATGGATAAGGATGAGGTGGCGGCCTGGCTTGGGGATGAGAGGGTGGCAAGGAAGCTTCTTGGTAAAAAAGGTCCTGTACTTAATAATGACAGGAAATACGAACAGCTAAACCTATTTGATTTCATGTAGGGCAATACGGCAGTTTCTGCCGTATTATTGTTTTCCTTGTTTTGGCTTTTGGCATATTGTATACTTACGTTATAAATTATATCTGTTTAATGCGGGAGGAAAACATGAAGAAGCTTGCATTCATCCCTTTAACATTTGTTTTTACCGTCATGTTTATAATTGCTGCCTTTGCGGGCGAGTGGAAGCAGGACGGCAAAGGCTGGTGGTGGGATAACGGTGACGGCACTTACATTAAGAATGAGTGGGCATGGATTGACGGTGACGGCGACGGCATTGCGGAGTGCTACTTTTTTGATGAGAGCGGCTACCTTGTAACGGATACCGTCACTCCTGACGGAAGCGAGGTAAATGCTGACGGAGCCTGGGTTTTAAACGGCGTTGTCCAGACAAAAGGTGATGACAATAAAGGTTCCATCGCATCCCCAAAGGAACTGACTTATGAAAAGACCATTTCTGGACGTGTTACCCTCATATGGTCCTTTAAGAATAATTCTGAAAAGGAAATCAGAAAGCTTAAGCTCCACATTAACTGTGGTGATGCGGAGGGAAGACCGGTTCAGAATTCTTTCAATGAATCAAATGAAATCAAGGTCACGTATAAGAAGACTCTGGCTCCGGGTGACGAGGTGGAATACCGTGATGTGATTGGATATTCATCAAAGGCAGAATCATTTACCATTGAGACGATTGACATCTGGTATGCTGACGGGACAAAGGAAACCATTGAATACGGCTATTCGACCGGCAACTAATGGGTGGAGGACTTTAAATAATGAAAAAAAGGATAATTACTGCATTTCTTGCTTTGGCTCTTTTAACATCATGTCTTTTTGGATGCGGACAAAAGCCTGCTGAAACAGCTGCCCAGACAGGCACGGCCACACAGGCTGTCACAACAAAGGCAGCAGACACAAAGGCTGCTGAAACGACAAAAGCTCCTGAAACCGAGGCTCCTCCCGTAAAGGGCAATGAGGAAATGAAGCTTGGGAACTTTTCTGCTGACGGGTATGCCCTTTTGGTTCCCGCGGATACGTTTTCTGAGGGATCAAAGGTCGAGGTGACTGAGGTTTCACAAAATGACCTGGCAAAATACGCTGATGATGAAAAATATGAAATCATCGGCACTCCGGTCCATATCGTTTCTGACGGTTATAAGGGCGGACTTTTTGGCACTGACGTAACGCTTACGCTTCCCATGCCGGAGGACCTTGATGACCTTGAGGGCGGACTTGGGCAGCTCGTATTCCTGTATTTTAATGATGACGGAAATGTTGAATACATGCTTCCCGACTCATATGACAGCGCATCGGGCACAATGGCGGTAAACCTTCCGCATTTAAGCCCGTTTGGCGCTGCAAAGCTTACAGAAAAGGAACAGGTGGAAATGTTCCTTGACAAGTACGCAACGCAGGCTGCAATCCAGAAGTCTGACGCTGAAAAGGCGGCATCAGAACTTGAGCCTTACGTTAAGGCAAAGATAGCCGCCCTCAACCTTACCGAGGACGCGGCACGTGAGCTTTCGCTTTCAGTAATAAATTACGTGGGTGCACAGTGCGGTGATGACGTAGGATTTTATACCGATCTTACCACGACAGCAATAAAGTCAATTGATAAAAAGGATTCCCGGGATTTCCAGGACAAGATGGATGAAATCATTTCCGGAAAGCTGTATGACATACTCAACTATAATCTTGCAGGCGGCAAGGCCCAGGAAAAGTTTAAGGATGTCGCAAAGGCCGGAACGATAGTGGGAGCCATCGCCGGAGGCGACACAAAGACCGCACTTAAGGAAATAGGCGACGTCATTGGAAACATTGTTCCCGAGATAGGACTTACAACAAAGGCCGTGGGATATGTGGGCGCGAAGGTCAATGAGTGCTTCACAAACTGGAAGTCAAACCAGATAGAGGACCTTTATCAGAAATTCAAAAACGGTCATGAGGACATGTGGGGAAATGAGGTCATTGCAGGGGATGAGGCGTCCCTTAAGACATACCTTTATACTTCAAGCGGCCTTACATGGTCAAAGGGTGTTTACCGTTTCTACAACATGGACAAGGTTGCCGAGACCTGTGAAAAGTACGGCTGGGGCCGCCTTGAGTATGACGAGCTTGACGAGCATTACCGTGAGATTTTTGACAAGCGTGCGGAGGAGGGACTTTTAAATTACTTCAGGACGCGCCTTCAGCAGGAGGCTGAAATCGAGAAGATAAAGCAGAATGAAAGGGAATGCATTGAGGAAATGATGCGTTCCTACGGCTGCTTAAGCTCCGGTAATTTCAAAAAATTCTTCGGGGAGCAGTCTGATGATGACTTTAACCTCACGGCGCGTCTTGAGCGTATCATGAGGGTAAGGCAGATGGTTTCAGAGTACGTCGACGAGGATGCCCTTTCAAAGAGCCAGAAGGACGGAATCTACAACTGGGGCGTCCTTATGAACGACTGGGTATCGCTTGCAACTGAAAATAAGAGGGATGATGCCGTAAAGCTCTTCATTTCACAGCTTAAGACATATGGCGTCCTTAATCCCGCATATGACTTTGGCGTGACGATGGAGGACATTGTCGGAACATATTCAGGAACAGTGACGGTTACGGACCTCCGCGTTACTGAAGAAATGTATCAGGCATTCATGTCCGGAGAGGGTGCCGGAAGCCAGTATGACCTTGACATCAATTCAAAGGCTGACTGTGACGCGGCGCTTGATGAGTATATCGACCAGATAGAGGTGGGACAGGAGATAACGATCACAAAGACCGGGGAAGATACATGTGTAGTGAGCGGCACTGTGACAGGAAATGATGTATATCCGATGAAGGCCCCTGCAGTCCTTAAGGACGGCAAACTGACACTCACGACGGAGGAAGGAAATACAGAAATTGAAGTCACTGCAAATGACGGCCTTATCACTTTAAAGAGCAGTAAGGCGGTATTCCTTCTCAGGGAGGAGCAGGATGGAGAAGTGGAATCACTTCTCATTGAGACAAAGATTGATGTTTTAAAGTAACCTGAGGACTGCCCATGCACCCTTACATAGTGATTTTCGGACAAAAACTGCAGAGCTATTACGTATGTGCCGCCATGGCCGGCATAATCGGCGCAGTGCTTTCAGTGATATATCTTCGAAGAAAGCGTCAGGGTGTGTGGGCTTTTTTACTGCCTATAATCGTGCTTTTGGCGGCAGTTATCGGCGCAAGACTTTTAAACTTCATCACAAACCCAAGGGCTTTTTTAAAAGAATTTAAGGTGTGGACCTTTTCGTACCAGAAGCTTTCTCTGATGGGCGGTCTGATTGCGGGAGCGGCTGTCATCATTATATACTGCCTTTTAAGAAGGGAAAAGCCGGCAGCCGTCGCGGATGCATTTACCGTTCCGGCAGCGGCCGGCATAATGCTTCTAAAGCTTGGCTGCTTTCTTAATGGCTGCTGTTTCGGGAAACCGACGGACGGGCCTTTTGGAATGGTTTTTCCGGCAAACGAGGCAAAGTACTACTTTTTTAACAGCATGAAGATTATAAGCGCAAAGTCTCCGGTGGTGCACCCGACACAGCTTTATGAGATTGCGGGAGCGCTTCTTTCAGCGATTCTTGCAGTAAGCCTGCCAAAGGTTTTAAGATTAAAGGAGGGCAGCCGCGCCGCGTTATTTGCCGCGCTTTTTTCAGCGGCACGGTGGATGATACTTCCGCTACGTGAGCTTCCGTATGACCAGAAGATGATCACAGTGTTTTATCCCGTACTTTATGCCGTAATTACAGTAACTTCCATAACATGTTTAATCGCCGTTAACAGGCGTAAAAAGGAGCATCAGGATGGCATTTGACATTGCAAAAAAATATCTCTGTGAAAAAGGTTACGGGGACCGGGTGATGGAGTTTGAGGTTTCAAGCGCTACGGTAGAGCTTGCTGCACTGGCGGTAGGCACTGAGCCTGCGAGGATAGCAAAATCCCTGACATTTAAGGTTGACGGGGACCCTGTAATGATACTGTGCGCCGGGGACGCAAAAGTGGCGAACAGTAAATTCAAGGCTTTCTTCCATACGAAGGCGGCAATGCTTACAAGGGAGGAGGTCCACGAGATGATCGGTCATGACGTGGGCGGTGTGTGTCCTTTTGGTGCGAAGGAAGGCGTTAAGGTGTATCTTGACGAATCACTTAAGAGGTTTGACATTGTTTATCCGGCCTGCGGAAGTGACAACAGCGCCGTAAAGCTCAGCATACCTGAACTTGAGGAGACATCAGAATTTCTTGAGTGGGTCGATGTATGTAAGATCCCGGAGGTGGATGCATGAAACAGGAAACGGTAGACAGGATAAGGAAATTTTCGGAGGACAGGGACTGGGGACAGTTTCATACTCCTGCAAACCTGGCTAAATCAATTGTGATAGAGGCGGCGGAGCTTCTGGAATGCTTCCAGTGGAGTGAAACGGACATAGACCTTCAGCATGTGAAGGAGGAGCTTGCGGATGTCATGGTGTATTCGCAGAACCTTCTTGATGAGCTGGGGTTAGATGCGGATGAGATAATAAACATGAAGATGACGATGAATGAGGCAAAATACCCCGTCGAAAAGGCAAAGGGGAGCGCCGCTAAGTATACGGAGCTCAATTGACGGACAGGGAGAGGAGATAAGACGATGGAATTTAAGGATTATCAGGGAATGAAATATGCACTCACTTTTTCCGGGATGCAGGAAATCCACGCGGACATGCTTTCAGAGATTGCAAATGACGAAGGTGCACTGGAAATATACAGGACGGTCCTCACTAAATCCATACGGTATACCAGAACCCGCGCTGAATGGGGGCTTATGACAGTTGAGGAAAAGATGGAAGGTGACCCGGCAAGGACCGCGCTTCATGATTCACTCATAATAAACTTTGACAAGCTTTCCAGGTATCTGAAACTTCAGGGAAAAAAGGCCGCATGGCGTGACAGGCTGGGCAGTGTTGAGGACGACCCCGCATACAGAAAACGTATCGGCGACATGGCAGACTACCTTACTTTTGTTGAGGCGTTGCTCCACCGGTAATGAGGAGGTCTTATGATACGGGAAATAATGCATGATGAGACCTTCCTTTCGGAGGTATCGGCGCCAGCCACGGTAATGGATTTATACCTTGCAAAGGATTTAAAAGACACGCTCATGGCTCACACCGATTCCTGCGTGGGCATGGCTGCCAACATGATTGGAATCAGAAAAAGGGCAATCATATTTGCTGATGATGGAACCTGCAGGGTGATGTTCAATCCGGAAATAGTGCACGCATCCGGTGAATATGAGACGGATGAGGGCTGCCTTTCACTTACGGGTGAACGGCATACGAGACGTTTCAGAAAGATAACGGTGAAATACAGGGACGAGGATTTTTCAGAAAAGGTGGAAAGGTTCCGTGATTTCACGGCCCAGATCATCCAGCACGAGATTGACCATACAAACGGGATTCTGATATAAAGACGCTGAATCAGCAGTTTCGTGCAGGACGGCAGGCAATCATCCCTATGAAGCAGCGTAAGGAATTTGTAAGTTGCTTTCTGATAAAAAAGTTGTATGATGGTTTAGCTGTGAGAGTATCCTTTTTTGCATTCCCCGGACCGCTTAAGGGGCGGGAGGGCCATAGGGCCGGGAATGAAATGTAACCAATGTGTTCTGCATTAAAAAAGGAGATTAACAATGGAATATCCTACTATCAACCTTGTGGCAACAGGCAGGTCCATCTCAGACTGTATGGCAGGAAGAGGACTTAAGGTGGCAGATGTATGCGAGTTTATGGGATTCGTAAATCCCCAGGCCGTATACAAGTGGAAAAGGGGGGAGACACTTCCCTCGGTCGACAACCTGATGGCTTTAAGCAGACTGCTTAACGTAAGCGTCGAAAGCCTGATAGTGATGAATGAAACGGAGGAGGCAGAAATGCTTCCTCTTGCCAGCTAAGCCCCATAGAAAACTAAATATTTACTGATTAATGCCTGAAAGATGAATAATCTTTTCAGGCGTTTTTTGTTAGGGTATAATGAAATGAAAGTAAATGAAAATTTATGGGAGAAGGCTCATGTACGAAAATAAGGAGTTTTACATAAACTGTGACGGAATAAACATCCATGCAAAGCTGGACTTCCCGGCTGTGCAGGCTGAAAAGATGCACGTGCTCATCATAATTCCGGGACTTACCGGACACATAGAGGAAAGGCATATCATAGCCGTTAAGGACACGGCACTTGAGTGCGGTTATGCCGTTTTAAGGTCAGAGCTTTACGGACACGGAAAGAGTGAGGGTGAATTCAGAAATCATACCGTCCTTATATGGATGCATGAGGCCATGCGCGTGATAGACTACGCACTTAAACTTCCCTTCTGCAAGGACGTGATTGTTTCAGGCCATTCGCAGGGAGGCCTTACGACCGTGCTGGCCGCGGGGCTCATGTATGACAGGGTAAAGGCGGCCTTGCCGATGTCCCCGGCCCTTAACATCTGGAACGGTGCAAGGACGGGTGAGTATTTTGGAAAGAAAATTGATCCGGATCATCTCCCGGAAGAGCTCCCAAGCGGTACGGGACTTGATGGCAATTATTTGAGGGCGGCGGCACTGCTTCCCGTAGAGGAGGCTGTTGCAAAATTTAAAAAGCCTGTCCTCATTACACATGGCACCTCAGATGCCGCGGTACCTTTCGGGTGGGCTGAGTGGCTTTTGGAAAGATATGAGGATGTAAGGCTTGTTCCAATCGAAGGGGACGACCACTGTTACAATTTCCATCTGGATGAAGTGCTTTCGGCAGTAAGGGAATTTCTTACCGCCATGGCGGATGCATGATGAAATCCATGGCTTTAAAAGAAGGGGGGAGTAAGCCCCCTTTCCCTTGAGCTATAAAAATGATACAATAATCTGAATGGGGCGCTTCACGGCGAATGTCCTTTACCGTCCGGGCTTCTCATGGCCGTTCATAAGTGACACATATCTTGAATGTGAAGGGCGTCTTAAAGGACACCGGGTTCGCCGGACCGTTCGGATTAAAGGAATGATAAAGCCGTAAACATCAGCCGAAAGGATGAAAAGGGATGAAAAAACACAAACTGTCTGAAAGAATCAAATACTGGTTTGACTCTAACTTTGAGCGCGGAATAAAGAGACGTGTCCTCATGCTTTTAGTGGCCACCATCGTGCTCATTCTCATAACCACGGGACTTTCCTTCCTGCTGGGAGGCGAGGAGGATGCTTTAGACGCCATATGGAACAAGATGGTGACGGTCATCAATGCCTGGATGCCCGAGGCGGGTGACGGAGAGGAGTTTCCGTCAATCATCGCTACGGCCATTGCAGCCATCGGAGGTCTTCTCATAACAAGTATCCTCATCGGTATCATTTCAACAGGCCTTGAGGAGAAGATTGACGAAATCAGAAACGGAAACAGCAGGGTCATTGAATCCGGACACATAGTCATACTCGGGTTCACGCCCGGTGAGTATAAGATGATAGAGCAGGTGGTGCTGGCATACGAGGCGAAGGGGAAACACATAATCATTGCCTCTGACATGGAAAGGGACGAGATGGAC
Source organism: Lachnospiraceae bacterium (assembly GCA_024405115.1). Taxonomy (GTDB): domain Bacteria; phylum Bacillota; class Clostridia; order Lachnospirales; family Lachnospiraceae; genus Avilachnospira. The sequence goes on along the minus strand of JAKSPD010000015.1, from coordinate 13,266 downwards.
CGCCTTCTTTCCGAAAATCTTGAGATTCCCAAGACGGTGCGCATCATTACAAGAAATGCGGACATTACGGATGCGAAATCCCTTTCCTGCTGTGCCCTTGAGGATTCCCAGGCTGTCATCATAAACTCATTTGATGACGGTACGGTGATCAGGTCGCTGCTTGCGGTTTCAAAAATCATCGGCGAAAGCGATCATAAGATCACCGTGGTTGCGGACATTGACAGGGCTGAGAACTCGATTCCCACGGATGTGCTTAACGAAAACATGATACTCTTAAATACCGGTGCCGTTATTGCAAGGCTTATAGCGCACAGCTGCACGCAGCCCGGACTTTCGGGAATATTTACGGACATATTTAATTTTGAGGGTTCTGAGTTTTACCTGAACGAAGACAGGTCGCTTAACGGAAGGACGTTTGCAGACCTTGCGGAAAACCTTGACGGTGCGATACCGGTCGGATATGAACGCGGGGGAAGACTTACGCTCTGCCCGAGGGGGAATGAGGAATTAAAGGCAGATGACAGGTTCCTCTATTTTGCGGAAAAGCGTAACGGTTACTGCCTGAGGGAGGACATCGAGGATTCAAAGACCTTAAATCCTGTCAGGAAGAACTTCGGGTTTAAGGGTGCGGTCCTGGTAATCGGACTTAATGATGTCTTTGGAACAGTACTTTCAGAAATGCCGGAAGACGTACACAGGATAAGTTTCCTTCCTCTATGTGAGGAGGACAGGGAACGTGCAGAAGCCTATGTCAGTGAGGCTGGTGCTGTACTCGATATCCTTCCGGTTTCTGACGTGGGCATGGAATCACTTTCAAAGGCCGTTACCGGAGTGGATCATGTTGTTCTGTTAAATAACGATGACCTTGAAAATGATGAGGCTGACCTTGAGATAATGAAGACCATACTCAACCTCCGCAGCCTTAAGGCACGGAACGGCCTTGCTTTCAGCATAACGGCTGAAATGAAGAGTGAGCATAACCGTGAACTTATAATGAGCAGTGATTCGACTGACTTTATCGTTGCTTCCGACATGTCGTCCATGATCATGGCCCAGGTTGCCCTCAATCCGGACATAAGGGATCTTCTTCATGAACTTACATCAAATGAGGGTTCAGACATTGTCCTTCTGCCTGCGGAAGCTTTCGGCTTTAACGGCGTGGAACATACAGTCTCTGAGCTCCGCAGCATTGCGGAGGCCTCGGGTGCGGTATTTTTGGGGTATGTCCTTAATGACAGGGATAAGGCCGATACCCACATCAACCCGCCGATTTCCGAAACCGTCACACTTAATGACAGGGACGGCGTGATCGTGATAAGCAAATAAGCGTCTTGCACTGGTTTGAAAATGTGTTATAATGTCTCCGCTTACAAAGGCGGAGGCATTTTTTATGGAATTTTTCGTTGATATAGCAGAAATTGAAGACGTAAAGGCAGTTGAGGAATATTTTCCTATAGACGGCTTTACCACAAACCCCAACATACTCACAAAGACGGAAAAAACACTTTCACAGAATTTCAGTGAGTATAAGGAATACATCGAAAAAACGGGGTATAAGCTTTTTGTTCAGGTTACGGCCGACAGGGCGGAGGACATGCTGGCACAGGCCCTTAAGCTTCGTGAATATTTCGGTGAAAACCTAGTAGTGAAGCTTCCTGCAGTAAAGGAGGGCTATAAAGCCCTTAAGCTCTGCAAAAAAGAAGGCCTTCCGGTATGCGTCACGGTTGTCCATTCTCTTAACCAGGCACTTTTGGCCGCAAAGGCCGGTGCGGATTATATCGCGCCGTATGTCAGCCACATAGACAACATCGGTGCGGACGGTATAAGATGTGTTGCGGAAATGGTTGAGGCATTTAAGGAATATGGATACGGATCAAAGGTCCTGGGTGCATCGTTCAGGACAGCCGAACAGATAGAGCGTCTTGCGGGAGTGGGCTGCCATGCGGTGACCATCACACCCCAGTTCTTTGACATGCTGATTGCGCATCCTTCAACGAATGAATCAATGTACATGTTTAATAAATCCTGGAAGGAAAAATTCGGGGACCTGCAGGTTACTGACTTCTGATACGCCGGTTTTTCATATTGATTTAAAAAAGATGCTAACTGGGCATCTTTTTTTGTACAAATGAAAGGAATTCTGAGGCTGCACGTGAAAGCGGGTGACCGGCCTTAAAATAGATAGAGGTGTCAGCCTCATAAAAGATGCCTTCGATTGGTATGGCCACACAGCCGGGGTATATGTGCATGTTGTCCTCCGCCGTGTGGCGCGGCTGGAGGAATATTCCAAGGTTTCTTTCAAGGGCCGGTGCCATTGAATAAGGGCTGTTTGCTTCAAACGCAACGTGGTACTCCATCCCCGCATCCGAAAAAATCTTATCCATCATCTTCCTTCCGGGCATTCCCTTAGAATATACAATCATCGGCTCCAAGGCGATGTCTTTTAGTTTTAGCGAATCGGCGGAAGCCAGCGGATTATTTCTATTCATTATGGCTGAAACTTCATGGCCGCTTCTGATGATGCGCCTTTCATAACCGGGGAGTTTGATCACGTTTGAGGAACCGATCACAAAATCGTATTTACGGAGTTCATGCTCATTGAAACCGTCTGCAGGGTTCAGGTATGTGCGGTGGAGGGAAACATCGGGGTGGTCCATCAGAAAAAGGGAAATGAGCTTTGATGCAAATGATATCGTCACGTCCGCAATCATGAGTGAGGATTCGACCACAGGGCGTAGGCTTGCGATTTCCTCGTTGGCCTGATCGTTAAGTGAAAGGATTTTTTCGACATAAGGAAGATATGCCTTTCCGTACTCGTTAATGACCAGGTTCTTCCCCACGCGGTCAAAAAGCGTTACTGAGAGGGACTCCTCAAGCCTTTTTAATGATCCCGAAAGGGCCGATGGCGTCATGTGAAGCTCCGCGGCAGCCTTCGTCAGGTTCCCGGTATCTGCAATCTTTTTAAAATAAAGCATCTGGTATATCTGCACTGTCATATCCTCCGTAAATACTTTACTACAATCGTTCGCAAAAAGCGAATGATTTTATTATTATTTCGTGATTGAATGAACGGGGGCAAATATTTAAAATTACCTGTGGGTAATAAGCACCTGCACGGGTGGAGACATAGTAAAGGCAGAGGGTGCGTTAAAAGATAAGGAGAAGAAAATGGCAGATTTTGTAAGAGTTGATGCGGAAGGCGTCAGAAAGATACTTATTAAGATATTTGCGGCGGACGGTATACCCGCAGACAATGCGGCGGTTGTCGCCGATAACCTAATTACGGCGGACCTCCGTGGTGTGTCAAGCCACGGCGTTGCCAGGATAAAGAGCTACCTTCAGAGGGCAAAGAAGGAAAACTGGAATCCCGACCCGCAGTTCAAATTTACGGAACATGGCGCCGTATGTCTTCTTGACGGAGATGACGGATTCGGTTCCATGGCAGGAACCGCAGGCATGAAGAAAGCAATCGAGCTTGCAAAGGTGCATGGCATCGGCATGTGCGAGGTAAAGAAGTCAGCGCACTATGGCATGGCTTCATACTATGCACTGATGGCTGCAAAGGAAGGCCTCATCGGCTTTTCATGCACAAACGGCGTAAGCAATCTTGCACATTTCGGGTCAATGGAGGGCATGCTGGGCACTAACCCCTTCTCTGTTGCGGTTCCTGCTGAGGAGTTCCCGCTTGTACTTGACGTGGCATGTTCAGTTACCGCAAGGGGAAACATCTCAAATGCCAAGAGGGAGGGAAAGGACATACCGCTCGGATGGGCCATCGATGCTGAGGGAAACCCGACTACAGATGCTGCAAAGGCACTTGTGGGAGCAGTCCTTCCGTTTGCAGGGCATAAGGGTTCAGGTATCGCAATAATGGTTGATATCATGTGCGGAATCCTTAATTCCGGCGTTACCAGTAAGCACGTACGTGAGGACACCACGACAGGCCCCAACGTGGGTCACATGATGATTGCAATCGACCCTGAGGCCTTCATGACAAAGGAAGAGTTTAAGGAAAGGCTTGAGAATTATAAAAAGGAGCTTGCGAACGCAAAGAAGGCACCGGGCGTTGAAAAGATTTACCTTCCCGGCGAGATAGAGGCGGAAAAGGAAAGCTTTAATAAGGAAAACGGAATAAAGATGGGTAACGGGGCATTTAAGGAGCTCTGTGAGGCATGTGCGGAATACGGCATCGATGAGAATCCGGAAGATTACCTTAAGTAACCGGAAGAAATATCAGAAACCTTAATAAAGCGTCATGTCCCGGGTCAGCCATAAGAGCATATACCGGGTGAGTCATAAAAGTATGTCCCGGGTGAGTCATAAAAGCAAGGACCAGGCGGGGCATTAAAGTTTACGCACATTACGGGAGGAATAAAAATGAGATTAGGTTTTATCGGTTATGGCGATGCAGCCAGGGCCGTTGCAAAAGGAATAAAGGATGAGGGTACATTAAGTGAGATGGCCGCATGGTCAAGATCAATCGTAAAAAGCGACGTGCCTGATGAAAACGGGGTCATTTACACTGGAAGCCGTAAGGAGCTTGTTGATTATTCGGATGTCATCTTTGTGATGGTTCCGGGTGCGGCGGCCATATCCTGTGCCGAGGAAACCGCTCCTTATCTTGACGAGTCAAAAATGTATGTTGATCTCTGTACCGGAAGCCCTCACGACATGAAGATAGTGGAGGAAATCATCGTTAAGACCGGTGCAAGGTTTGCGGACGGCGCCATGATGGACACTGTTCCAAAATATCTGCACAAGGTTCCCACCACACTCTGCGGAAAGGACGTTGACGAGGCGGAAAAGATAATGACTTCACTGGGAATGATCATCACGAACATGGGAACTGAGCCCGGCAAGGCTGATGCCGTAAAGCTTCTCCGTTCAATGTATACGAAGGCTCATCTTGCATGTGTATTCGAGATGCTTGAGGCTGCGGAGCACTACGGGGTTGCAGAGTTCGTGATGGACGGCCTCGCAAAGACCATGGACAATAAGACTTTTGTCGAGGGAATGGACAGCCGCTGTGCAGGCGGTGTCATCCACGCAGGAAGAAGAGCGCACGAGCTTGACTCCGCCGCGGAAATGCTCGAGGAGGACGGCCTCCCGGCTTATGTCTCAAGGGCGGGGGCGCAGAAGCTTCGTGAAATCGGGGCACTTGACATAAAGAACAACCTGACGCACGGTAAACCAAAGACCTGGCAGGACGCCATGGAGTATGTTAGGGAACGTAAGGGAGCTCAGAAGTAAACGGCGCCTTCACCAGATAGTTTTGAAACAACACGATTTCCATATGTTATGTAAACTAAAAGCAGGCAACATTATGAATTTAACTGATACATTTGTTGATACATTATATACCTTAAAGGAAGCCGATATTCCGGAGGACGCCCTCTTCATGGCAAGAAAGTGCCTTTTAGAGGAGACAGGCCTAATGCTCGTGGGCGCAAAGTTCCAGAAGGAAAAGCTCACAAAATATCTTGACAACTTTACCGGGGAGGATGCATCAGTCATCGGCTTTAACCGTAAAGCATCCTTACAGAATGCGGCTTTTGCAAACGGAATAAGTGGGCACAGCTTCGACTTTGATGACGGGCACAGGTTCTCGACGGTTCACCTTGCGTCAACAGTCATACCGCCTGTGCTTGCGGTCGCAGAAAAAAAGAACCTGGAAATGAAGGAAATCCTTCGTGGCATAGTGATTGGATACGAGACGGGAATAAGGCTTGGTCAGTGCGTCCAGCCTGCCCACAGGGCAAGGGGCTTCCACTCCTCAGGAACCGTGGGAGCTGTTGCCGCAACCATGGGTGTTGCGGCACTTCTGGACTTTTCAAGGGAAACCATGAAAAACGCCATGGCAGCAGCATTTTCAAGTGCGGCGGGAATTAACGAGATGATGGAAAACATCTCCACCATGAAACCATTTAACATCGGGCGTGCATGCCATGACGGAATTACCGCGGCATTCATTGCGGACGCAGGCTTCAACGGACCGTATGATCCCATCCTTGGAACGTTCGGATACCTGCACGGGGCATGTGAAACTTACGATGAAAGCGTACTTAAGCTTACTGACAGGGAAAACCTCAAAAATGAGTACCACATCATCGGAGGTTACCATAAGCCTTACGCCTGCTGCAGGCACACGCATGGTGCAGTTTATGCATCTTTAAAGGCCGCAGAAGAAGGCGGACTGTCATTTGGTGACATTGAAAAGGTTGACATAAGAATGTACGGCCAGGGCGTGAAGGGACATACCCACACGGCGGTGCCATCGGCGACAGCCGCAAAGATGAGCGGACCCTTCTGCATAGCACTGGCCCTTAAGACAGGCAGGATTGGAATAGATTCATTCACGGACGTGAATCTTAAGGATGAGGAGATTCTTGCATTCTCAGAGAAAATCCATATCGAGCCGGATGAAGAGATGACCTCGTGGGTTCCCAAAAAGAGGGCATCGGAGGCAACCGTGACCGCAAAGGACGGAAAGACATATACCTTCAGGGCGGACTACGCAATAGGAGAACCTGAGCTTCCCATGACCACGGATGACTTTAAGAAGAAGTTCCGGGAGCTTCTTTCAACGCTCGACTTTACCACGGAAAAAATTGTAAGCCTTACGGACATGGTCCTTAACGGCAATCCTGATGCCCGGAAACTGGTTGCGTCATTAACCGATTGATAAATAGGTTGAAATATAGCTATAATTATGCTAATATTTTAACCGGAGGTGATGATATGCTGATAAATACGGATTCAATTATTTCAATCACGGAAGCAAATCAGAATTTTTCCAGGGCAGTTAAGCTTGTGGAGGAAAATGGCGAGGTTGTCGTATTTAAGAATAATAAGCCAAAGTATATCATCTATGATATTGAACAGAACCCGCAGATTGAAATGAGCGACGAGGAAAAGGTCCTTTTCGTGGGACGCAGGATTCTTCGGGAGCACCTTAATGCGTTTAAGGAGCTTGCAAAATGATAAAGATAACTGAAGACATGGCAAAGCTTCTCCATCAGTTAATTGCTGAGGAAACCGGAGGAAGTATCGGCGTAAGGGATGAAGGGCTTTTAAATTCTGCACTTGAAGAGGCGTTTGTTACCTTCGGTGGGAAGGAACTTTATCCGTCAAAGGAAGAAAAGGCCGCAAGAATCGGGTCCTCACTGATATCAAACCATGCTTTCATTGATGGCAACAAGCGGATAGGCATGCACATCATGCTGACTTTTCTGGAACTTAACGGCATTAAAATGCACATCACGGATGAAGACATCATAAGGATTGGGCTTGGGATAGCTGACGGTTCAGTTGATTATGATGAGGTGCTTAGATGGATAAGGAGGTCCGAATGAAACCATATACAGGAATTATGTTTGGATTTGCAGTTGTTTCGCTGATACCGATTCTGCTTTTTATGAACGGGGAAGGTGAGTGGCTGAGGCAGTTTAACAGGTCCCGTGTAAAAAACAAAAAGGAATATGCCAGGTTTCTTGGAAAGGTGACGGCGCTCATTGCGACATCTTGCCTTGTAAGCGGACTCATAAGTCTCATTCTTCCTTCATGGGTTGCGGCCATTTTCCTTGCAGCGGGATGTGTGTTCACAATGAGATATGCCATAAAAGGCGCAAATGAACACTACTTATAAATTACGGACGGAGATGTCAGGAACGCTTTTGGCATCGTGCCGATAATGTGGAGTGTTGGAAATCGGAATATCAAGGAGTAAGAAAATGAATCTTAAAACTGTCAGGAGGGATGGAAAGTATTTCTCTAAAGGATTATTCTGACAAAGCATACAGTCAGATATTAACTGAAAGAAATGACTTTGTTCTTCGCTGTGAGCGTAGGTATGGCGATGATTACGGCGGCTGTCAGGAAGGGGAGGAGAGTGTTACGACATATGAGGAAATCATACCGGAACGCATCCTGGTAAAAGACGGACATTTTGCCGGTGCCCTGATCATGACGGATTATTATCCGTATAACGGCGGGGGTAACAGGCAGTATAACGAGGTAATGCTGCTTGCTGACGGCAGTGGGAGCTCTTTTGCCAGGGACGGTTACAGTTTCTCAAATGATGACCATTCCAAGTGGGACTATACGGATTATTACCTTGAAAAAAGACCGGAATAACAGTTAATGTAAGATTTTCGTTGATTTCAGCGAAGTTGTGATATAATAGGCCCGGAAAAGTCCAGGTATGGATAAAAAGAAAAGAGGAAAAAACTTATGGCACAGGTAAAAATTGGCTGGTCGGAAGTATGCATCACTCCCGATAAGAAGATATCTCTTGCAGGGCAGTTTGCAGAGCGTATTTCTGAATATGTAGAAAAACCCCTTACGGTTACCGCAATGGCAGTTGAGTGCGGCGGGGATCAGATGGTAATGGTCAGCTGTGACCTTGTTTCACTTACATACACATGGATGCAGCAGGTAAGGGCACTCCTTAAGGATAACAAGGAAGGCCTTGATCCCGAAAAGGTAATGGCATGTGCAATCCACACACATACCGGATACCGTCCAGGCGGAAGCGGACGTACTGCCGCTTATGCAAGAAAAGGCTTTAGAACTGACAGGGAAGTCCTTGAACAGTATTTAAGACCCGGTCAGAAGTACGTTGAGGCAGCTGACACAAAGGCTCCTGACATCATGACTATGGAGGAAGGCTTCAAGCTTTCAACAGAAGGCGTTGCAAAGGCAGCCCTCGAGGCTTGGAAGAACCGTGAAGAGGCGTCTTTCGCCAATGCATTCGACCGTGCATGCATCGGCATGGGCCGCCGTGTAGACTATACAGACAACACCGCACAGATGTGGGGCAATGCAAATACCGCAGTATTCACTGAGGTTGAAGGCGGAAATGATTCAGGTGTTGAGCTTATGTACTGCTTCAATAAGGAAGATAAGCTTACCGGTATCGTTGTAAACATCGCATGCCCGGCACAGTGCGTACAGCACAGACTTTTCGTATCTCCCGACTACTGGGGAGAGGCAAGAAAGCTCATCCGTGAGCGCTTCGGTGAGGATGTATTCGTACTTGCACTCTGCGGACCTGCAGGTGACCAGTGCCCCGTTGACCTTGTTCGCTGGGTCAACCCCGACACGGACGTTCACGATCCCAACCTCATCCGTCACAACCCGCCCGTACGTAAGGCAGACCCGTCAATGTTCGACCTTGAGGGTATGAGAAAGGCCGGAAAGAGAGTTGCAAACGCAGTACGCGACGCATGGGAGGATGGCGTAGGTGAGCATCAGAGCGACATCAAGTTTGAGCACCATGTTCACAACATGCAGCTTCCGCTCAGACGTGCAACCCTTACAGAGTACAATAACGCAGTAAAGGCAGTTAAGGATTTCGTACGTGAGACTGAAAGGGACGTTGACTTCAACGACCTTGCAAACCTTCAGCAGTACCTTGGAGTAATCCGCCGTTTCGACCTTCAGGAAAGAGTTGAGACTCTTGACACCGAGGTACACGTTATCCGCATGGGTTCAGTGGTATTCGCTACCGATCCCTTCGAGCTCTTCCTTGACTATGCTAACCAGATCAAGGCCCGCCAGCTCTGTGAACAGAGCTTTCTTGTACAGCTCTGCTGCGGTTCAGAAGGATACCTTCCCACGGAAAAGGCTGAAAAGCACGGACATTATTCAGCATTCATTCCTTCAGGATACACCGGACATCAGGGTGGAGAACAGCTCGTTCGCGAGACCTTAAAGGACATCAACAAGCTCTTCGAAAACGACTACAAGGTTTACGAGTACCAGGAGTAATTAAATCTTGTTGGAGATTAACTAAATAGGATGCTGTCACTAACAGGGTACACATCAGTACATATCTGTTGGTGGCAGCATCTTTTATGTGTTTTCACAAAAACACTGTAATTACCCTGTTTTATGAGAAACCGAACTTGCTTTGAGGTGATGCACTGAAGTTGTAATATGGGTGTATCCTTTGTAAAATATAGAAAACAGGGAAGCACACATGGTGCAAGTAAGTCCCGAGCTTCAAACAAAACTCATCAAACTCCGCCTTCAGGAAGGATGCTCCTACAAAAGCCTTTCTGACGAGTTTGGAAATTTTTCCCAGGGAAGGCATCACACGGCAGTTCAGGGAAAAGGTTTACATAACTTTGAACACTGTTTATGGTGGTTTATGCCGTTTACATTTAAAACACGACCCGCAGGGTATAAAAATCAGCCTGGTTCAAATCAAATTATTCCGTTTAAGGTCCGAAACGCACCTGCGGGGAAAAAATATCGGCGAAAGACGTGAAAATTATACCATAAGAGTGAGAAATCAGTCATAAAGGGCATAAAACGTGAAAATTATACCATAAGAGTATAAAAACAGACACAAAGGGCATAAAACGTGAAAATTATACCATAAGAGTATAAAAACAGACACAAAGGGCACAATCTGCCTAAAAGGGTCAAACCCGAAATCCCAGTATTCGCTGTTAAGTGTCAGTGAATCAGAGCATCTGGCTGAATTCAACCGTCACGTGGTCGGGACCAAGTACGTTAAAGAATTTAACTCCGTTTTCCCAGAAGGGGAGGAACTGAATCTCATCTTCGATGACAGGAAGTCCAGCTTCTTTGGACCAGGCATACGTTTCCTCGATGTCGTTAACGTCAAGAGCCACATGGTCGATTGCCCCGTTAATGCCTGCCACGGGATCCATTTCAAATGTTTCAAGGACAAGGTTCCCAAGCTTAAGGAAAACAACCCTGTCATTTCCGTCCATTGTTGAATATACGTTTTCAAATCCTATCTTCTCATAAAATGCTATAGCGGCATCCATGTCTGATACCGGTATACCAATGTGCTGTATTCCGTTGCAGTATGTTTTAAGATCCATCTTCATTCTCCTTTTTCGACTTTTAAGCTGACTGCAAAAGCCTTGTAAGTATATCACATTCACACTGAATTTGTAATCTGCTATAATAAACTAAAGACCACACTGTCGGAGGCGGAGAATGGGTAACGAAAGCGGAACATGGATAATGCACGGAAAAAAGGCTGAGGATCATGGATGCATACATGATACGGAAGAGCTCACGGAATATATAAACAAAGTCGGATTTCTGCCACTGTTTAAAAATGAGATAGAAGGCTTTTCAGTGGAGGAAAACACAATGGAGGAATACTGGTGGACCGAGGACCCGAGGGACCCCTGGGAGTGGAGGGCGGTACTGGCGGAGGAGCATAATGTCGCTTATGGTAAGTTTTTTTCAGGCAAGGCAGGTTTTATTTCAAAGGAATGGATCCCATGCTTTGCCAACTACCGTCGCGACGGATATGATTTTGACGCCTTATGGGACGATGAGAAGGCAAACCGCAGGCAGAAAAGGATAATGGACCTGTTTGATGTCAACGATGAACTGTTCTCTTTTGAAATGAAGGAAAAGGCCGGATTTGGGAAGGAAGGAGAGAAAAATTTTGACGGAACGCTTTCGGCCCTGCAGCAGGAAATGTATCTCACAACCAGCTGTTTTAAAAGAAAGAAGAACAAAAAGGGTGAGGAATACGGCTGGAGTGTTGCAATGTATGCCACTCCGGAACATATTTTTGGGTTTGACCATGTAAGAAGTGAGTACAAGAATGAACCGTCTGAATCATATGGCAGAATCGTTACGCAGGTAAAAAAGCTGTATCCCAAAGCTTCTGAAAAGGATATAAGGAAACTGATAGGGAAAAAGCCATAAAACAGGAAAACAGGGAGGTCGCCTTTGAGGTGACCTTTTTTGTTACATGGGATGTTATAGTATAGCCGGTGGGAGGACTTAAATGTCCTGAAAATGCAAAAATCAAAACTGACTATACTATGAAAAGGAGATTACGTACGATGGAAAAGAATATCTGGCTCGACGGAATGATGGGACTTATTGTTGGGGATGCACTTGGTAATCCCGTTCAGTTTATGGAAAGAGGTTTAATAAAAGAAAGGGCAGAGGGCCCCGTGACAGGAATGGAAGCAGGTGGGGCGTTTTGTACGCCTGCGGGGACATGGACTGATGACAGCGCCATGGCACTGGCAACGCTGGTAAGCATAAATGAGAAAAAAACAGCTGACCCGGAAGACATAATGAAGAAGTTCGTGGAGTGGCTTGAGAAAGGAAAGTATACTCCGTCCGGATATGCATTTGATATTGGAAATACATGTGCCAGTGCCATAGAAAATTTTGAAAACGGTTCAGGCATCCTGGATTGCGGTATCAGGGGTGAGTATGCAAATGGTAATGGAGCCCTTATGAGAATCTTGCCGGCATGTCTTTATTACTATGAAAAGGGTACCGGGGATGATGAGGCAGTTGAGGGGATTCACATAATCAGCGGACTCACGCATAACCATTTAAGAAGCAGAATGTGCTGCGGAATATATTACTTCATGGTAAAGAGTATTCTTGACGGCTTAAAGTCACAGGCAGAGCCGGAGCTTATAGGGCTTCTCCAGGAAGGAATCGATAACGGGCTTAAGTTCTATGGAAGGAAAACGGAAAACCTTTATGAACTGGATCATCTCAAAAGGCTCTTTTACCTTAATGAGTTTAAGAACATCCCTGAAAGCGGGATAAGGTCAAGCGGTTATGTGGTCCATTCAATTGAGGCTGCAATATGGAGTCTTGTCACCACGTGCTCATACAGGGATGGCATGCTCAGGGCCGTGAACCTTGGAGATGATGCGGACTCCGTGGCTGCAATAGCCGGAGGGCTTGCCGGGCTGTACTATGGTTATGAGGGTATCCCAAGGGAGTGGCTTTCAGTGATTAAAAGAAAAGACTGGATAAAAGGCCTTTGTCAGATCAAAATTTAACATATTCCCTGAATTTTACAAATTCAAACCGGCTTATTTTTAGGGATGTTCCGTCTTCCTGCTTTTTTTCCTCGGCCTTTCTTTCCGTACATGCGGCAAGGCATCTGATTCCATGAGAGAGAAACATATTGATAAGGCAGAACGAAAGGGTGTATTCACCCTGACACATTACAGCTGAAGGTTTATATTTAATTACTTCGCTGAAGAATGCTTTTGCCATGTCAATGAAGTTTTCCTCCCCCGCAGATGTATCAACGGCTGGAAACGCCACATCAATGACCGGACCGTATTTTTCAGCTTCCGCTTTCTGCTTCTCGCTCCATAAGGCAGAAGGGTGGTTTGAAATATTTAAAAAGCAGTTCATAAAGGTGCCTCCGTTTCTTTAGTGAAATCAAAATAATAGTATTATTGAATTGTATATTACTGTTTTTTAAATTTAAATGGCAGAAAACTT
>JAKSPD010000014.1 GCA_024405115.1 Lachnospiraceae bacterium | reverse complement strand
ATAAAGGGCATAAAACGTGAAAATTATACCATAAGAGTGAAAAAGCAGACATAAACGGCATAAAACGTAAAAATTATACCATAAGAGTGAAAAAGCAGACATAAACGGCATAAAACGTGAAAATTATACCATAAGAATAAAAAAGCAGACATAAAGGACACAATCTGTCTAAAAGGATCAAACCAGAAATCCCATTTACACAAATCCGCGGTTTTCCGCCCTTTTTGTGCGAAAACACCCTCACCATTTGTACATATCCACTGATTTCGCATCTTTTTGTGCGAAACTCCTCCAACCATAATTAACGAGGTGACCTGAACATGACCATCATAGAAAAAATCCACACCCTGTACCCTGAAATGACAAAGTCAGAAAAGGAGATTTCCGAATACCTGATTTCCCACAGGGACGACTTCATAAAGAAATCAATAAAAGACATTGCAGATGAAAACGGCACCAGCACGACCACGCTCATAAGGTTTGCAAGGCGCCTTGGATTCGAGGGCTTCAGGGAACTTAAAAAAGCCCTCTGTGAGGACACGGTGATAAGCCCTACCCTCACCAGCAAGTTTAACAGCATCAACTACATGTCCGGTGACCGGCTTCTCGCCGATACAATCAATCAGTCATTCAGATGCATTGAGGACACGTTCACGAAAATTCCGGAAAAGACTCTTGACGAATGTGTCGCAAAACTTCAGGACGCAAGGCGCGTATACACCTTCGGGATGAAGGAGTCCTACGCCCTTTCACACTATGCATACACAAGGCTTTACACAGTAAGAAACGACGTCTTCATTCTGGATGTCGCGCATGGGGACGCGGAAAGCCTTTTAAACATCACAAAGGATGACACCTGCATCATCTTTCTGTTCCACAGGTACACGAAGACTTCCGTCGATGTCCTTAAAGCCATCAAAAAAACAGGCGCATCCATTATTCTCATAACGAATGAACCTGTCGATGAAATCGAAAAATATTCGGATATATTAATCCCATGCGTTGTCTATGGGTCCGGAATCAAGAACACCTCCATAGCACCTGTCTGTCTTCTTGACTACCTGTGCAACGTCCTTGCCGTCAAAGACCCGCAGAAGGCCCTTAACAGGTTTAAGGAACTCGAGCTCCTGTTTGAAAACCAGGAGACGCTGGGAAATTAAGCGTCACTCCTCGCACGCGGCCTTTCTTCCCACCACGGACTTCACCCAGGCCGCGTCAAACTTGGGCTCGCGCCGATACGTGTAAAGTCCGTTCTGCTCCTGCTCCACGTCAGTAAGCTGCGTGTAGCAGAACCCGAGCATAAATGGGTTATCCAAAAGAGCGTCAACCAGTCCCTTAAACCGCGCCATTAATTCCTCATGGCTTTCAATGTTCTTACCATATCCCCAGCTTACGGTGTCACAGTTTTCACTGGCCATGTCAGCGGTCCATTTTATCCCGCCAAACTCCGTCAACATCACAGGCTCCCCCTTATGGTCCTGGCGCCCGGAATTATCACCGTGCCGCACAGTGGGGCCGTCAACATCAAAGCGGTTGTAGAGCTTTCCGGTCTCAAGGACCGTGTCATAGTGTGCCTTCATGGTTTCCGGATCCTGAAGATAATCGTGGACGTCAAAAATATCCGTTATCGTATGGAAATTTCCCGAAGTATCGATGCAGGGGCGGTACGGATCCGCAGCCTTTGTCACAAGGTAGATATCGCGGATCAGGTCATCATACTGTCTCTGATTATGCTTGTCCCAGGTTTCATTAAACGGACACCACCCTATGATCGACGGGTGATTGTAATCTCTCTTTATCTCCTCAAGCCACTCCGGCAGAATGCTGTAGATTGCCATCGGGTCTGTGTGGTCAAGCCCCCAGTTCGGATACTCGCCCCATACAAGGTAACCCTTCCTGTCCGCATGATAAAGGAACCTTTCCTCAAAAATCTTTTCATGAAGCCTTGCGCCGTTAAAGCCCATGTCCATGCACATGTCGATGTCGTGAGCCAGGGCTTCATCAGTGGGTGCCGTATATATCCCGTCCGGATAGAACCCCTGGTCAAGGATGAGCCTCTGGAACACTGGCTTTTCGTTAATATAGAATCCTTTTCTGGAAAGCCTTATGCTCCTAAGTCCAAAGTAGCTCTTAACCACATCCTCATGGCTTTCGCCGATAAGCTTAAGCTCTACATCATAAATCCCGCCTTTTCCAACCTCCCAGAGGTGCTTTTCGGAAAGTTTTACCGTACGGCGAATGATGCCCGTTGCCGCATCGGCTGTGAAGCCGCCGACGTATGCTCCGTCATAAGTTATGTTAACCTTAAACGGCATCTTCACGTCATTTCCGGTTACGACTTTCGCTTCAACCGTTACTGTTTCGTCTTCCACTGATGTATCGAACTTTACGGACTCGATATAGGATTCCGGTGTAAACTCAAGCCATACAGTCTGCCAGATACCGGTGGTTCTTGTGTAAAGACACCTGTAGGAGCCAAATCTGTCACTCTGCTTTCCTGAAGGGATCATCGGATCACGGGTGTCATCGATCGCATTTACCGCAATGAGATTTGCGCCTTCTTTTACAGCTTTTGTTATGTCAACCTTAAACGATACATATCCGCCCTTATGCGATCCGCAGAAGATGCCGTTTACATACACAAAGCACTCATAGTCGACAGCCCCGAAATTAAGAAATACCTTTCCTGATATCTCCTCCTTCGAAAGCTCCTCTTCCCTCCGGTACCACACTCCGTACATAAAATCCTTATGCTCTAACCCTGACAGTCTGCTTTCCGGGCAGAACGGCACAGTTATTTTCTCCGCATATTTATATGCAGCGCATTCCATTCCTCTTTCGAGGCCGCTCCTTCCGTTATCGATTTCAAAATCCCACTCTCCGTTAAGGCATCTCCAGGTGTCCCTTTCAAACTGCGGTTTCGGGTGTTCGTTTCTGGGTATTACCATTCTTGTAATCTCTCTCCTGTTCATATCAGCTGCTGTTCGTTAATCATCAGCTTGAATTCCAGTCCCAGCTTTTCGGCTGCCTTTCTGCAGAGTATCATCCTTTGAAGGAATATCTCAAAATAGTCCATGACCGAACCGAAATTTGTATCAACCGACAGCTTGAGCATAATTTGCGTATGCACATCATTTATCTTAAGTTCTGCCTTCTTTACAGAATAGTTTACACGGTCATGAATGTCGAAGCAGGACTGGTCCTCATTGCGCACCCTGTTTCTTCTTACATCGCTTTTATCTGCAAGTATCAGTGCCGCAGCAAGAGGGCTGACCGGAACACCCGTACCTTCATCATGGTTTCCTATGGCAGATATGATCATGGCTATCTCTTCAGGATTCCCCTGCATGTTGTCAAGGATTCTGAAAGCCATCAGTGCACCGCTCTGGCTGTGGTCCACCCTGTTTATGACATTCCCGATGTCATGCATGTATCCCGCAATTTTTGCAAGTTCCACTGTTCTTTCGGGATATCCCAGCGTTTCAAGAATGGCTCCGGCCTTTTCAGCCACATAAACAACGTGGGCGAAACTGTGCTCTGTATACCCAAGGGCGGTCAGTGACTCATCAGCCGCCCTGATATATGTGTTTATTGTTTTGTTATTCCTTATTTCATCGTATGAGATCATTTTAAGACTCCGTTTTGTATTAATCTGCCGCAGACCGTGATTTTCCGGTTCATGATTAATAACAATACATCAATGGATAATCTTTATCAATATATTCTTATATCAGCGCCTTAATGGTCTTTCCAACGTTTATGAAGTGATCTGCGATACGCTCAGAGTTATTTGCCAGCTCAAGATACTGTGCTCCGGTAACAGGAGTACAGGTGCCCTCGTTAAGACGGATGATATGGTTCTGCTGCATTCTTTCTGTAATCTTATCAATCATTTCCTCTGTTTCATCTGCCTTTTCGTAAGCCTTTATATCAAGGTTTTTATATGCGGTCATTATCTGCTCATACAGCCTGTTGACGTACTCGCGCATGTATTCGATTTCAGCCTTTGCGGAAACTGAGAAGCCTTCCTGGTTTCCTTCCTTTAAGGCCTCTGCCTCTTCAACTATGTTTTCAGCGTAATCCCCGACACGCTCGAGATCACTTACCGTCCTTATTGAATCAGAGATATACTGATGGTCCTTTTCATTAAGGGGCATCTGTGAAAGCTTGACCAGGGTTTTAACCAGGTTCTGGTTTACAAAGTTGAGCTGGCGTTCGTTTGCCTCGAAACGTTCCTTGTGGGTAAAATCAAGACTGGTGATGATGTCCAGGGACAGGTTGTAGTTTTCAATGGCAACCTCAGCCATTTTGACTATTTCTTTTTTCACCATTGCAACGGCAATCGGAGGTGTCTTAAGCATATGCTCGTCCACAAAGTAAAAATGAGGTTCCGCACCACCTTCCTCGGCTTCTTCCGAAGTTTCCGGAATGATTTTCTTTACTAAAGAAACAAGCACGTCCGTCAGCGGAAGCATGATTACAACTGTCAGAAGGTTGAAAACGGTATGGAACATCGCAAGCTGTGTCTGTGGCACGCCCGGGAACATGCCTTCAAAAATTGTTCCAAAGCTCACATTTCCCGCCGTTGTCATGAACAGTATTCCGCTTATTGCCATGAACAGGACTACACCGCTGACATTGAAAAGAAGATGTATGACGGATGTCCTTTTTGCATTACGCGAACTGGAAAGTCCTGCAATCAGTGCAACGGCACATGAACCTATGTTGGAACCCATGGTAAGATAAATTCCCTGATTAAGGGAAATGAGTCCTGCCACCACCATGGTGATTGCCACGGATGTCATTACTGAAGAACTCTGTACAATCGCAGTCAGAACTGCACCGATTACTACAAGTAAAACCGCATTGTTTATTGAAGCCAGAAAAAGCTTTACATTCTCCAGCTGTGCAAAGTTCTCCATGGACTTGCTCATCATGGAAAGACCCACAAACAGCATTCCGAATCCCGAAAGAATGCCTCCCAGCACTTTATGGGAGCTTTTCTTTGCAAAAAGGGTTACGAAGGCACCGACACCTGCCATTGCAGAAAAAATGACGGTGGTTGATATGTAATTGTCACCTCCGAACATACCAAGGGCAACTATCTGGCCTGTAATCGTGGTACCGATATTTGCTCCGTATATTACGGTGGCGGCCTGGGCAAGTGACATTATTCCGGCATTTACAAAGCCTATGACCATGACGGTGGTTGCTCCGGAACTCTGTATCGCGGCTGTTCCCAATGCACCGATTCCAACACCAAGGAGCCTGCTTTTTGAGGCTTTTTCAAAAAGCCCTTTCAGTTTGTTGCTGCCTGCGGCCTCAAGGTTTTTACTCATCATCGTACAGGCCACGAGAAAAACGCCAATTCCTGCCATCAGGTTCAATATTGCCTTAATCACTATCGTACTGTTCACCTATGTCTTCTCCTATTCTCTCACCGGATACTCTACCGGTTCATTCTTTATTCCGTAACTTCATGGTTTATCATTATTGCCTTCAATTCTGATTTTCATCAGGTTTAGGAAACGTAACGGTAAAAGTTGTTCCCATGTCCGGAGTGCTTTCCACTCTGATTTCCGCATTGTGAATGAGAGCACCATGTTTTACGATTGACAGTCCGAGACCCGTTCCGCCAATTTCCCTGGAGTGGCTTTTATCCACCCGGTAAAAGCGCTCAAAAATGCGGTCCTGATACTCCTTCGGAATGCCTATGCCGGTATCGCTTACGGTTACCACAACCGATTCGGTAGTGTTCATTACCGCCACATCAACTGTTCCGTTTTCCCTGTTGTACTTTATGGCATTGTCGCAAAGATTATAAACTATGCTGTAAAGCACCTGCGGAATGCCGTAATAGGAAGCCTTTTCACCGGAAAGTGTCAGCGCGATCTGTTGCTTTTCCGCCGAGGCAAGTACGCTGTCCACCGCATTTTGCGCAATTTGGAATAAATCAACATTTTCACGTTTCATCCCATCCTCTCCCGGGAGCATGATATCAAGCATGATGAGATCCGGATGCCCTGATTCCATTGCATCCCAAAATGTCCTGCTTTCAGAAAAGCCAACCGCTTCAAATCCGGCCATGTTTAAGGTATAAAGCATCAGTTCCCTAATGCTGTCTTCATCTTCCACGCAGTAAATCATGGTTCACCCCTCCATAGCAGCACCATCATACTGTAATAATGCAAAGTTTAAAATATGCAGTTTGTAAAATCTATGTAAAATTATGTTTGTCAGCCTCATGTCTGACAGGATAAAAAGCGGCACCCGTAAAGGTACCTGTTCATTCCCCTGGTTCTTTTACATACAAAAACACCAGGCAGCAAAAGCTGCCTGATGAATGAATTTCCGTTATTATTTACTTTCAGCCGATAAGCTGATACGCCCTTCTCGCCTTTAAAAGCGTGTCCATCTGGACGTCAAACTCGGGATCCACGATCTCACGGTTTGCGGGGTCAGCGTCAAACCACTCGATGGCCCTGCGGCATCCTTCAGCAAACGGAACCGTGCACTTAAAGTCAGGAACAAATTTCTTTATCTTTGAGTTGTCAAATACCGCTGAAACTGAATGATCACCTGCAAGTCCCTCCTTCATCTGCGGATAAATCTCCCCGATGAAGTCCGTTGACATGTGAACAAGCCTTGCCTGAACTCCTGCCGCATTTGCGATTGTCGTGTAGATCCTGTCCCAGTCAAGAACCTCGTCCTGCGTTATATGGAAGGCTTCGCCGATGGCCTTCTCATTTCCAAAGAGTCCCACGAATCCCTTTGCAAAGTCAGTGTTGTGAGTGATGGTCCAAAGTGACGTACCATCGCCATTTACAACTATCTCCTTACCCTTTCTCATGCGGTCGATTAAGGAATACGGTGTCTTTCCACGCATGGACGTGAGGATGTTCCAGTCCGCATATGTAAGTGACGGACGTACGATTACTCCGGGGAACCCGTCCTCAAGTGCCTCCCTCAGCACGTTTTCCGCAGCCAGCTTGTTCCTTGCATAATAGGAATGAAGGTTACCAAGGGGTGCGTCCTCTGTAATGATGAACTTTTCAAGAGGCTTTTTATAGACGGTGCCTGATGAGATGAAAATGTACTGTTTCGTGATTTTCCCAAAAATCCTGATGGCCTTCTTCATGTCGTCTGCGGTGAATACCCTGAAGTCCGCAACAACATCAAACTCCCGTCCATCAAGCGCCTTAACCACTGCCTCCTCATCATTATAGTCAGCCTTTATCAGAATGGCCTTCGGGTTCACCTTATCTAAATGGTTTCCCCTGTTAAGCACATAAGTCTCGTATCCTCTTTCAACTGCCAGGTCCACAGAAGCCGGTGAAATGACCCCGCTTCCGCCGATAAACAAAACTTTCATGTAAATCCTCCTTTTTTCATGCCCCGATATTTATGATGATTTCCATACCCTCGCCGGTCCTCATGAGACGCATGCCCTCATCAAGCTCCGAAAGCGTGATATGGTGCGTTATGATCAGGGCAAGGTCAAGAACTCCCTCCTCAAGCATGGTTACTGCCCTGGGCATTGAATCCTTTATTATAAATGAACCCTTTATCTCAAGCTCCTTGCCCTGGATGGGGCTTAGGTTCCAGTTCTCATAATTCCTGCCGGGCCCTGCGAAGCAGAGAATCTTTCCACAGAACTCCGCGGCATCAACTGCATCATTAAGTGTTCCCGGAGCTGCGCATATACAGAAGTTCGCCCTGCGTCCCCATTCTGCCACAAGCTTATTCTTAAGATCCGCACAGGGCTTAAATACCTTGAATCCAAGCTTTTCCGAAACCTTTATCCTCGAATCAAAAGGCTCCACACTTTTAAGTATGGCAGCCCTCATCTTCTCCATAAAACCACCTCACGTTATCCCTTTATCCCCTCGGGTGTAAATACCACCCAGGATTTTCCGTCAACTGTTGCCATCGGAACCATGTGTCCGGGCCTTAATGCGTCCTCCATCTGCCTTATGTCAGCCGTGCCGTCAGCAAGGTCCTTACAGCACTTTATGGCGTTTGGCATTACGGAATCACAAAGTGGTGCACCCAGCCCCCTGAAGTCATGATGTGAGTTCATGACATGGTCATAACGGTCACGCATTTCCCATATACGTTCAAGATACTTTCCGCCGTCCTCAACGCTCACAAATCCCGGTTCCCCGGGCTTTTTCTTAAAAAGAAGGTTATTGTTTACGGCGTCCCCTGAAAAGAGGATCCTGGTCTGCGGGTCTATCATGACCATTTCACCGGGACAGTGGCCCGGGCACTCATAAAATGTCAGCACCCTTCCCCCAAGGTCAAACTGCTGTCCGTCATAAAGTGGCTTTACCAAAGGCTTAGCGGGCCACACGCGTATGTCACGGTCAACATCGTAATTATAGTTTTTATGTTCCCTCGTCATTATGACGTTTGCGTACCACTTACGTTCATCCACTGAAACATCAAACGGGTTGAGTGCCAGCTCCTTTTCATTTATATACACCTCAGGAAACCAGCCGCAGCCACCCACATGGTCCATGTGTCCGTGCGTAAGGACCACGTCGTAGGGGAGGGATGTTATGGACTCCACCAGTCCCTTAAGGTCACCGATACCTGTTCCGGTATCAAGTAACAGCGCCCTCTCCTTTCCCAGAAAAAGGAAAATGGACGCACAGTCAAATTCATCGATTTCTATCGTTCCAGGTGCAAACTCGTACCACGGCATGCTTCTTGTAATCATTTCGCCACCTCTTTTCAGAGCTTTCTAAGTTTCATTTTATCACCTGCCCGCATTTTTTCCAACTTGTAAAAACCTGCATGTACATAAGCCTTTTATGGACTTCCTTAAAGTCGCATACTTTTGTAACGGAAGCGGCTCCATGACTGAAAACGGGCCTGTGGGATATCTCCCACAGGCCCGTAATTAACTGCTGTCACGCCGGTGCTCACTCAGACTTTAAGTCCTTGAAGCGTCATTTTATTTTACATTTTTTCCGCAATCTGCGGTATGAGCTCCACGTCCGCAGGCAGCCAGTTAACGGAGTACAGCTCCTCTTTCTTAAGCCACCTCGCGTCCTGTGCTTCCAGGAGCTTTAGCTCTCCGCTCACAACGCGACACCAGAAGCAGTCCATTGAAAGATGAAATGCGGGGTAATCGTACTCAAGTGTGCGGATGAACTCCTCCACTTCAATTTCCGCGGTAAGTTCCTCCCTTATCTCCCTTACTAAGGCTTGCGCCGATGTCTCCCCGGGCTCCACTTTTCCGCCCGGAAACTCCCATCCGCCTTTATAATCTCCGTATCCGCGTGCTGTCGCAAATATTTGGTCACCGTCTCGTATGACGGCCGCCACAACATGTACAGTCTTCATAAACCTTCTCTTTTTCCCCGGAACAGGGCTTATCTTGTCTGTACCGCTTTCGTCAAAATAGAACCAGGTCTATTACGGAACCCTTCAGTTCAGACAGGTATGCTTTTGTGGCTGTTGAGTCAGCCACGCCATTCGTACCCCATACCAATATACCGTCATATTCGCTACCAAAAGTATCCTTCACAATACCATTGCTATTAGTGACTGTACCCCCTGCATTTGTGACTGTGCCATAATTATACTCTACAGTACCTGTGTTTCTATCGATTGTGCCATTGTTAGTAACTACATAGCCGTCGTTGGTGGATATCTTGCCTTTTTCGGAGTTATTCTCCACGGTGCCGGCACTTTGATTATTGCCTATATATCCATAGTTATTATTGACAGTGCCATAATTACTCCCAATTCCGGTGTCGGCATTCATTTCGTAATTATCGACAACAGTGCCGTAGTTATTATCAATCACCCAATAGTTTTTTTCACGGTGCCATTGTTAGTATCAATTGTTGTCCCGCTTGAATTTTCTCCTATTTTACCGCCATTATCAGCAGCAAGCGAAATCATTCCGGCTGACACTGAAAGAACAAGAATAATGATTAATCCAACTATCTTTTCCTTCTTTTCCCCTTTCTTCTGTGAGGGTGACATACTTATAACCAGATGGGAATATTGTATCATTTTCAATACAGAAAAGGAAGTGCATTTTACAAAGCGTCTACCCTTAATATGGCCGGCTAATGCTCACTTCATGCACTTTATCATTTTTCTTTCAGTCAGTATGGCCGCCAGTGACAGAATCACCGGTGCCACAGTAAGGTACAGGTCTCCCGGGAGTATCCGGTAAAACAGAAGCATTACGCCCATGCTGGCTATCCTTCCGAAGGAAAGCATTACCTCCCTCGTCACCACAAGGGCCGATTTCTGCCTGGGGTAATCATCCAGCACGTATCCGCTTATAAATGCAACACAGTTATCAAAGAACACGTTTGATGCCGCAAACAGCACTCCGTGCACGATCGCGCCAGAAACGCTTGGAAAAATGACCAGGACCAGTATTGCCGCCACCCTTAAAAATGCACCAATCTTAAACGTTGCATTAAGCCTGCCCCATGCAAAAAGATACCTTATGAGGCTGAAGCCTGAAACGGTGACAAGCGCAAAGAATATCTGAAGCTTTGAATATGTGCTTCCGGAACCGGCCGCACGGAATATAAGCAGGTTAATGAGTCCGAGACTCATTCCGTTTACAAGTCCGTAAATGAAATAAGATGTGTGAAGATCCCTCACGCGCCTGTCCGTACGTCCAAGCCTGAATGTCTCCCGGAGACAGTCCTCCGCATCCTCAACCCTTTTATTAATGGAAAAGGCAACAAAGCTCACCAGAACGAAAATGGCGGTTATGCATAAAAGGATCATCCTGTAGCCTTCAGTCTCACTCTGGTACATGGAAAGCACTACCGTTGAGAACACAGGTGCCAGTATTCCCGCCACATTGCAGAATATCCCGTTATAGCTCAGAAATACATTCCTGCTTTCCCTGGTCGGGACTATCTGGTTGCTGGTGTTTGCACTGTACCAGTAAAAGCCCTCACCGGAGCCATATATCATGGCCTGCACCACCACCAGAAGCGGCCGGGTCGCAAAGCGCTCCCCTATCATGAGCGTGTATACAAGCGAAAGCGTGATGAACACAAGCCCTATCGTGTATGTGACTGCAAGCTTTGCCTTAAGCGAAACCTTGTATGCCAGCGAAAAGAAGAACGGGAACATGGCAATTCTCGCAATGACCTGCAGGCACATGACGGGGATTGAATTTGTGTATACAAAAAGGTATACAGATATAAAGAGCGATACAAGTACCGCTCCAAAGTTATTGAGTGTATTTAAGAGAACTGTCCTCTTTTCAAGTCCTGACATGGAATTACTCAGCCTTCTTTTCAAACTCCTCAATCAGCTTGATGTTGTGCTTCTCCGCATCATTCAGCACTGATTCGTCAAACTTGTCCGCATCCACGCCTGGCACGTACCAGGATTTTGATGAAAAGTAAGCCTGCAGGTCCGCACTGTTGAACTTCCTTCCGTGACGCGCGTATATCTCGTTTCGTGCAAGTCTCAGTTCCTCCTTAGTCATGTCCTTTAAGTCATACTCGGAAAAATAAACAAAGTCGCTTTCAGGCATGATGTATTCAGTCACACCGCCCTCGCCCCATGCAATCTTTGCGGCACCTTTTGCGGTTATGCTTTCCTTAAGAAGTTCAAGGTCATCATACATCTTAAAGTATCTGTCCATCTGGGCGGTGCTGGGCTGTACATCAGAAGGATATTCTATCACAAGCCCGTATACCGTTGAGCCGGCAGGACGTATCTCTCCCAGGTATTCATAATTGGGCAGGTAGTTATACTGCGTGAGCTCGTTCCCAGGGAACTGCAGGATGGAGCAGAGCCAGCCGCCCTCACCGTTTGAATAGTCAGGCTCCTCATGGAATTCCGTCCAGAGCGTACCGTCCTGGTCCTTATGGCTTTCCATGGAAAAATCCTCACCCCATGATTCAGGTATCGTAAAGGTAATGTAGCCGAATCCGCCCTTTTGAGGTACAGCTGCCTTAACCTCAGTCGTTTCCTCCTCCACGGCCTTGGTGGGCCTTCCGCCAATTGCGTCAGTTGTTGCCTCCACTGTCTCCGTTTCAAGTTTTACGGTTTCAGTGGGTCTTATTGCCTCCGTGGGTGGAACAGCCGTGGTCTCAGCAGCCTTAGTGGTCTCTTCAGGTTTAGCAGTGGTAACAGCTTCTGTCGCTGCCTGTGAAGCTTCGGTAACGACCTCCGGCTTCTTACTGCATGAGCATGCAAGTATAGCGGTAACAAGCACCAGGACCATTATCTTCAATAATTTCATTCAATTCCTCCTCTTTTTTCAATCTTAGTAAATAACAGCGGATATACCGTCATCATCACAACAGGCGTACTTGCCATTGTAATGAAATGTACCAGGCCTGTTTCCACGGCTTTGCCGATGGGTATTACCAGAATCCGCCGCTGCTGAAGCTGTGTCCGCTTGGGAAAGAGTACCCGGTTGCTCCCGCAAATATCTCCGCTAATATCAGCTTATGACTTCAGGCTTATCTGCCTTTCCGCTAAGCTTAAGGTAAACTTCCGCAAGTGCCTGCTTCTTGTACGGTCCCACATATACAACTCCCAGAATTCCGAGTGTAAGTGCCGCAAGGATGTCCCAGCCTATGAAGCTTAATTCGAGTACGAATGTGGCCCACTTGCTGCCCTTCATCATCTCACGTGACTTTTTCAGTGCGTCAGTGGCGCTGATGTCCGGATCATCCGCAAGGATGTAGGGAACCATCTTGTACGCATACTTAAGTATGATTCCGGGAATGATTACGATGCTTCCGAGCCCGATAAGGAAATCACGCAGGAACAGTGAAAAGACGTTCCTTAAATATCCGTTTCTGAAGCCGTCCAGGATGGTGGCTATTTCAGCAGGTGCCGCATCATTTTCTGTAAAGAAGCTTGCCTCACCCACATGGAACGGACGGAGAAGGAAAACGCCTATCGCTGATGCAATCAGTACAGCAACGGCAAAAATCCCCAGTATTACGAGGAGGATTGCAAGCTCCTCCGAGGGAGAACTGTTATTGAGGGCATTGACTGCATCATTAAGCTGTACGTCATTCGCACCGCTTGCGCCCCTTCCGCTTCCTCCCACAACACCGCCGGTGATGGCGGAAATGATAAGTGTGACTGCCACGCATCTCCAGTAGTTACGGTTAAATGCGTTCTTTGCGCGTGCTTTTATCTCTTTTCTGTTAAACATAATGTTTCCCCTTTCCAACAGCGGTATGTATCACATGTACTGTTAATTTCAGTATACCCGCCCTTTATCTTTAAATAAACCTTTTAAAAGGCAAAACCTCCCGTGCTATTCCGATTTTTTCCTCATTGATTTTTCAGAGGTCCTTATACGGAACAGTTCCTCCGCGGCAAGCCTGGTCTTTGCAACCACGTCCCCGCCTTCCTTTGGGAAACAGTAATAAAGCGCGTCATTGTCACCTATGCAGATCATGTCCCCTAACTCATACCAGAAGTAATCCGAATAGAGGCTGTAGCTCATTGCAGGTGTGTGATGGTAATTCAGTTTCCCGTCACATCCCGTGAGGGTGAACCCGTCCGTCGTATGTGTAAGGCGGCCTTCCCCGACAGTGTACACGCACTTTGTGTCCACAAGCATCCGTATCGTGACAGGGATGTCAAGGCTGTATGTTCCGTCAAGAAGTTCATTACGTACTGACTCACGTTCCCATGCATACCAGTCCGGGACGTGCGTGAATATGTCCTTTCCGTCCTCCGCCTTAAGGAAGCCGTCCTCTGTAAGTTCCCATGTCTTTCCGCAGTTATGACAGCAAAGATGCGTCCCCTTTCCTTCCATATCCCCTTCTTTTCCGCAGGAGTGACATTTGTAGAGGACACGGTTAAGCCCGTCTGCACGAAATGCTTCCGTTACCTTTATTCCCCTTTCCTGCTGGGTACGGAAATTATCAAAGGTAAAGAGTTCCTTAAGTATGGCGTTTAATTCCTCCGGCTTTTTTTCCTTTATGTCCTCAGGTGAAAGCACATATGTCATCTTTGCGCTCACATTAACCTTTCGAAGCTGCAGCATGTTGTAAAGGGGGTCACGGAGGAATGCGCCCTCAGTCTTTATCATGACCACGGGGACCTTAAGCATCTTAAGGAGCTTTCCAAGCGAATCCGGAAGGGGTGTTGCAGTACCGTCAAAGGTATAGCTTGCCTCAGGGTACATGAGTATTGAGGACTTAAGGTCCTTTACCGTGTACAGAAGGTCGCGCACCAGAGTGGTGTCCGTGATGAACTTCTTTGTGGGTATGCACCCAAGGTTATGCATGAGTCCTGACTTCCCGACGAATCCGTCTGAGGTGCACACGATGTTAAAGGGTCTCGGATAAAGGATGTTCGCGGCAATCTTTAAGTCTATGAAGCTAGAGTGGTTCATGAGGAAAAGAGCCGGTTCATCGGCCGCAAGCCGTTCCATGCCCTCCGTGGTAAGCTTAAAATTTGTTGCCTTTAAGTCCCCTGCGCCCACAAGCTTTAAAAGCGTCCTGTAGGGCATGGTGGGCTTTTTAGGCTTTACATGCGGCTCCTTAGGAAGGGCGCACACCTCTTCATATGATAATTTTCTGTTTTTTATCTTCATCAGGGCTTCTCTTTCTTTTTAAAACCATTTCTTCTTTTTGCCTATTATTATCAGTATGATTATTACAAGCACTGACAGAAGGCCCACATAAAGGTATCCGTATCTCCAGGAAAGCTCCGGCATGTAGCGGAAGTTCATTCCATACCATCCCACTATGATCGTGAGCGGGAAGAAGATGGTCGTAAGGACCGTAAGTACCTTCATCGTGCTGTTCATGTGCTGGTCCAGAAGCGTGGCATATGCGTCCTGTATGTGGTTAGCGACATCTTCCAGAAGGTTCATGTCATCATACAGCCTCTTTACCTTTCCGGTAAGGTTAATGATGTATATGAGGTTATCCTCATTGAGGATCTCGTTTTCGTTTTCCTCAAGTGTTTCGGTGATGTCCAGGATCTGTCCGTAATAGTTATAGTATCTGAGGATTTTTTTCTTCTGTTCAAACAGTTCCGCGTTGAACTTAGCGCCCGGGGTTCCCTTGAAAATTGACTCCTCCATTTTCGTCAGTCTGTTACGGATCTTTTCAGCTATCATGTTGCCGTCCGAAAGCAGTGCCTCAACGCAGCAGAAAACTATCCTTTCCTCGTTGATCCTGCTTACGGGATACTTTCTTAAGGCCTTTATGAAACTGTTCACCGTGGAGTCATCCTCATCGTTTATGTCCACCACCAGAAGGAGGTTGTGTTTTATATATATGGAAAGGTTATCCTCATGGCCGTCGCTGTTTACGATCTTAAGTTCAGCAAACGTATAGTTTTCATGCACGTCCACGCCTGTCCTGAACATCGGGTTTGCCTTCTGGCTGGCCACGATTGTTTCCTCGTCAAAGCCGAAACCTTTACCGTATTCCTGCAGTTCCTCACTTGAAACACATCCGACGGTAAGCTTTTCCGGGTCAATGTCCTTAACTTCTATTTCATGCAGTTCGTCAGTTATCTCGTAAAACATTTTTCTCTCCAAAGATGTGATGGCCGTTACTCAGGCGGTTATGCCCATTATGTTTGTGACCATGGCTGCAAAAGTCTTGCTGGCCGTGGGGAGGTCCTCCTCCTGCAGGTCAAAGTGCACGGAATGGCTTGCTGCCGGGTACTCACTCAATGTCCTGAACATGAGTGACACGCCGCCCTTTTCCTGCACGCGCTTAGCCATGTATGCATAATCCTCTGATGTAGATGATTCCTTCGGGTCGATGGTCTTATACCCAAGTTCCTTCATGAGTCCGTTCATCCTGTCGACAAACTCCTTAACGTCAACCGGATGGCACGGTGTGGCGCCCATCTCCACGATTTCCGCGGTGCAGCCGTGCATGGCGGCGGCATGTTCGATTATCCTCTTCGCATAGGGTACCATGTATTCAAGTGATGCCTGTGTGAGTCCGCGAAGCTCCATCATCATCTTCACCTCGTCACACACGACGTTCCTGCCGCTTCCGGCCTGTACCACTCCCACGTTTATCCTTGCGTCTCCCGCCGATGCCCTCGGAAGCCCGTATATCGCCTGTACCACGGCCGCCATCGCAAGCATTGCGTTATTGCCGTTTTCAGGCTGTGCGGCATGGCAGGCCTTTCCGTGAATGTACACGTCCCATTTTGCATTAGCCATGCATGTGGCATAGCAGAACTTTAACTGTGCGTCTGAATCCTTGGGTCTCGGTGTCATGTGGTTTGCAAGCATGTACTGGACATCATCAAGAATTCCGGAGTCCACTATTGCCTTCGCTCCACGGACGCCTTCCTCTGCAGGCTGGAACACCATCTTTATGGTGCCGCAGAGCCTGTCCTTAAACTTCATGAAGGTTTCCGCATTTATGAGTCCTATCGTTGCATGTGCATCGTGTCCGCAGGCATGCATCTCACCGGTGTGAATGGAGGCAAAGCCTTCCCTTGCAGGACGGTGTGTGTCATCCTGGCACTCACAAACTCCCAGCGCATCTATATCGCAGCGGATTCCGATTACCGGCCCCGGTTTTCCTGTTTCAAGTATTGCAATGACGCCCGTGTATCCGTCCTTAAACTTTTCCGCATAAGGAAGGATGGCGCCCTCTTCTATCGCCCTTTCGTATGCTCTGTCCAGCTCCGCCTTTGAGGGAAGTCCCATTCGTGATTCCGGGGCAAAGCATTCCTTTCCCATGAGTATGTCCG
Organism: Lachnospiraceae bacterium; assembly: GCA_024405115.1. Classification (GTDB taxonomy): domain Bacteria; phylum Bacillota; class Clostridia; order Lachnospirales; family Lachnospiraceae; genus Avilachnospira. The sequence goes on along the minus strand of JAKSPD010000014.1, from coordinate 24,274 downwards.
TATATCCCATCTTCACAAGGCGGTCCGCTATGATGGAGCATGTACGGATTTCCTTCCAGCCTGCCTCCGCATGTTTATGAAAGTCCTGACGGAGTGTCTTCATCTCCTCCGCCCTTTCGTCAATAAATGAGGACATTTCCTCAAAAAGCTCTGTGTTCATGATTTTTCCTCTTTGTTAATTTTGCTGCCGTCCATTATATCACGAAAATGCGGTAAAGTGCAAAAACAGATGACGTCCTGTTGTCATTATTTCCGTGCGTGTTATAATTTTTTTACATGGGAAACGATAAACATAAATCCTTCACATTTGCCTTCTCCCTGGTGCAGTCTGCTTACTGGATGACAGCCTGCGCCATTTTGGCGTATCAGGTGGTTTATCTTCAGGCGCTTTCATTCAACAATTTCCAGACAGGAATAATCATCGCTTCCGGAGAAGTACTGGGTGCGCTTTTTGGTCCCACCATAGCCACCTACCTTGACGGTCATCCGAAATTCCCGACTTCAAGGATGAACACCCCGCTCATCCTGCTCCTTATCCTGATTCATGGTGTTCTCATGCTTATCGGCAGAAACAACCTTCTGACAGGAGCCATGGTTGCAGTCGTATATGGGCTGTTCCTTTCCACAAACTCCGTAAACATGCGCTACTGCGGTGATTCCGCGGTTGCGGGATTATCACTCGATTATGGTTTTGCGAGGGGAATGGGTTCCCTGGCGTACGTCATTCCATGTACCCTCATCGGCATCATCTTTGAGAAAATCTCCGCAAGATACCTCCCGCTCATTGCCATACTGCTGCTTATACTTCAGATGGCGGCAAACTTTTATGCGGGCCGGTTCTTCAAGGGGCAGCATTCCGTCAACCTTCATCGCAAGGAGGCTGGTGACCCGCTCTTTGCGTTTATAAGAAGTGACCCGACATTTGCACGCCTTCTTATCGGAAATGCCCTTCTGTTCTTTGGTACCAGCACATATGAGACCTTCATGATAAACGTGGTAAACAATGTGGGAGGCAGCACTTCCACCATGGGCGTCCTTTCCGCATTTGGGGCCGCCATGGAGTTACCTGCTATGTTCCTGCTGACAAGACTGCGTAAAAAATGGAGGGTTTCCACCCTCCTTACATTCGCCTTTACTGCGTTTTCCGTGAAATCCTTGCTGTTTGCCATCGTAAATACAGTTCCAGGACTTTTTGCAGCCATGGCACTGACAGGACTCGGCTATGCACTTTATGCCGCCGCCATAGTTGTCTATGTTGAAGATGTCATCCCCCTGAAAAACCAGGCAAAAGGCCAGAGCCTTATCTACACCATGGAAATGCTGGGAGCAATTGCAAACGGGCTCATCGCCGGAAGGCTGTATGACGTCACTTCCGTGAAGACCACGCTCCTGGTTGGATCTGCAGTATCGGTTATCGGAACCGCCCTGTCAATATCCGGTATTAAAAAAGTCAGGTGAGCGTGGAAGGTCTGCCCTGCAGCCGGTGTAAATCTTATCCGAATATATCCTTTCTGAGCTCTTCTGCCGTTGTGAACAGTATTACGGTCCCGTCCTGCACGAGCCCCGCGGAGATCATCTTCCCGTCCCTGCCCATCAGGTACCACACGTTCCTCCCGTTGGAGGTCACCGCGTCGTCGCAGAGCCATGCGTTGCTGATCTGCTCGCCGCCTTTGTTGTACGCGTACCAGACGCCGCCTTCCCCCTCCTTCCAGATGTCGGAGTATGTCTGTTCCGCGAACGCGGTCATGACTCCGTTCACTGCCATTGCAACTGTCAGCATGAATACTGCTATCTTTCTGAGAGTCTTTTTCATATTTAATTCTCTTTAAGGTATTAGCAAAAAGACAGCCACTTTAACGGCTGTCCTTCCTGTCATTTCTGTGTCTTATACTCTTTTGGCGTACTTCCTGTCACCTGTTTAAAAAGTTTATAGAAATAGTTGAGATCGTAATATCCCACCTTTTCCGCCAGATCACTTATTGACACATCCGGATAAGAATCCAGAATCTCACAGGCGGCATTTATCCTTATGTTCTTCAGATACTCGTTGAAAGTCTTTCCGGTATTTCTTTTAAATACGCGTCCGAGGTATACCGGGCTGAAATTGTACATGTCTGCCAGCGTGTTGATGGAGATCTGCTCAGAATAATGCATTCTTATGAAGTTTTTTATTTCGGGTATCACGCCGTTTGAGGAAAGCTTATACTGCTCCTCAAACTGTATGCTGCTTATACTGCCTACCGCCTCACCATGGTCATCAAGCAGTTCCTTGATACGGCTCAGGTATCCTTCAAGGACCATTTCCTCCACCGGCTTCAGCAGGTAATAGGCAACCCCGTACTGAATGGCTTCCTGTGCATAGGAAAACTCACCATAGGCACTGACAATTATCAGCTGTGCGGGATAGCCGTCATTTCGCAGTTTCTTTATGAGGCTGAGTCCGTCCATGACCGGCATCTTTATGTCCGTCACCACGAGGTCATATGAGTCCTGGGTGCACATGGTATAGGCTTCCTGGCCGTTCTTTGCTATTCCAGCAACTTCAAATCCGCATTCGTTCCAGTCAATAAGCCTCTGGAGGCCCTTACATATATTTAAATCATCGTCAACAAGCAAAACCTTGTACATTTTCACTCTGCCCTTTCAGTCTGTAACGGTATTATAAGGGTTACCTTTGTGCCGACTCCCTCTGTACTTTCAATTTCTATTCCGGCTTCCTCCCCGTATACAAGCTTAAGCCTCTTATATACGTTCCTGAGACCTATGGAACCTTCCTCGCCGTCTCCTTTTATATGTTCACGAAGCTTCTGGAGAGTATCATTATCCATACCCATTCCGTCGTCTTCGACAATAATCAAAAGTTTTGGCCCCTTCAGCTTTATGGTTACACTGATCCTTCCACCCTCAGCCCTGCTCTCGATTCCATGAATAACCGCATTCTCCACTACAGGCTGAACAAGAAGCTTCGGAACCTGGACTGTCATGGCGGTTCCGCCTTCCCTGCATTCATACTTTATCCTGTTATTTAAACGGTAGTTCTGGATATGAATGTACTTGGAAATGAAAGTCATCTCTTCATAAAGCGAGGAGTAACCGTTTTTCATGTCTATGTACCGGCGGAAGCTTTCCGCAAACAGCTTAATGATGTTTGCATTTTCAAAATCATTTTTGTATACCAGGTTCATCCTGATTGATTCAAGCGTATTGAACAGATAATGGGGATTTATCTGCTGCTGCAGGAAACGAAGTTCCGCCTGCTGCCTTGTGATTATTTCCTCGCTGAGCTTTTTCTGGTCATCCTGAACGGTATTTACCAGGTCATCGATTCTGTGCATCATTTTAGTGAATGCATGGTCAAGCTGGTCAACTTCATCCCGGCTCTCTTCATCAGGTATATCCTGAGCCATCGTATGAATCATTCCACGGTCGACCGTGCTCATTTTGTCGGCAAGCCTGCTCATTCCTGCGGTCATTCTTTTTGTGATGACCAGGATGAGCCATGCGGAAAGCACCATGAGGCAGAGACCCACCATGAGCATTTTAAGTATTGAATCCTTTGCCTGCCTTGAAAGAAGCTCATCCGTAAGAAGAATATAGAAATTTATGTTATCAGCCTTTTGTGAAACCACATGATAATACCGGTTATTCAGCTGCACGATACCGTTATGGCTCTCCAGGCCGTCAATGCCATTTATCTTTGAATAGAAATTGCTGCCTATGATGTCTCTTAAGTTTGACGTAAGGATGATTCCGTTTTTATCCGTCAGCACCATAAGTCGTTCTTCAGGTGATTCGTTGGACACATAAGAGTACAGGTAACTTTCCTTTATGTGTGCTGAAACAACATATTCTATCTTTTTGTAATCCGAACTCTTGACAGGCATGAAGAAGCTTATGACAGGATGGAATGTATAACAGTCCATGCTTGTCCAGAAGCTTTCCCCGTTTTTAAACGGGTCCTCCTCAAAATTCCTGGCCACGAAATCATCAAGATTTTCCGATATTTCAAGTGCTACATCCTTGGATTCGAAATTGTGATAGATTTTTATTCTTGTCCCGCTGCCTATGCTGTTGTGCGGAGAGACCATCGGATAAATGTTCTGCCTGTAATAGTCACGTGCTTCCGCACTGGCGGAAAAGCTTCCCGTAAGGAAATTCCTCAGCGCCGTCGAGTCAGCAAAGGTGTCGACAACGAGCTCCGCCTTTTCCATCTCATTCACAAAGTTATAGATCAGCCTTTCCGAGATGCTTTCAGCGTCCTTTAACTCACGCTCAAATGCAGTATTTTTTGCCTGCACCGCAAAAACAAGCTCCAGTATTATCAGTGGAACCATGGTAATGATGATGCATGCAATAATAAGTTTTTCCCTGATGCTTCTGTTTTTTAACAGATGATTTCCTGCCATTTTCAAAAAAGAGGCTGCCTGGATATATTACCCGGGCAGCCGTGCTGATAAATCTATCAGAACTCGTTAAATACTTTTTCTACTTTGCCTGACATTATTGACTCATATGCTGCACAGCATACAGCCACTGACTTTGCTCCTTCCTTAACGTCAGGAACAGGTGTCTTGTCGTTTTCAAGACAGTCTGCAAAGTGCTCCAGATAACGAAGTACTGTAGTACCATGTCCGAAAGCTCCCTGTTTCTCCGGCGGATAAAGTGCCGTGAACGGGCTCTTTATCTCATACTTATCATACACCGCTTCTACTTTTCCGCCAAGGAAATCTGAGAATTCTCCGCTTGCAGATCCCTTTGTTCCGAAAATCTTAACTCCCATCATGGGCATCGGGGGCTCGATAAGTCCGTATGCACCAAGTACTCTGGAGATAACTCCGTTCTTGAACCTTACATTGAGAAGGAAGTTGTTCGGGATGGTGATATGGGTACCCTTAGGTGACTCGTAGATGTCTGCGTTGTTTCCAAGGCAGTGAACTTCTTCAACATCTCCGAAGAACCAGCGGAGAACGTCAACGGGATGGCATGTGCCGCCAAACATGAGGTCCTGAGGCATTTCAACTCTCCAGGGAGTAGCTTCAAATACAGGACGCATGTCATGAACGTAATGTGCCTCTGCGAAGATCGGATCTCCGAGCTCACCGTCATCATACATTCTCTTTACTGCTGAGAACTGCGGCTCATATCTCATTGTCTGTCCAACAAGGAACTTTACTCCCTTTTCATCAGTAAGACGGCAGAGCTCCTTTGCATCCTCAAGTTTTGTTACAAGAGGCTTTGTGCAGATAACGTGTTTTGAATTAAGAAGGGCAGCCTTACAGTGGTCAAAATGAAGGGCATCGGGAGAGAATACACCGATTATGTCAAGGTCTTCCCTTGCACACAGCTCTTTATAATCTGATGTGATGAACTCGATTTCCGGATGTTCAGCCTGAACAGCCTTTAACTTATCCATATTTATGTCACAGATTGCAGTGACCTTCATAGGGATCGGGCTTGCATTTACAGGCAGCATGTTTATGCCCATTCCAAGTCCTATAACACCAATTTTGTACTCCTTGCTCATAATGAAACTCCTTTCTGATATCAGCCTTTTACAGCTCCCGCAACAATACCCTTGATGAAGTATTTCTGCAGTGCGATGTATATGATTATCATGGGAAGCGATGCCAGGATGATGCCGGCAAACGCAAGCCCGTACTCATTTACCCTGTCTCCGAAGAATGCATAAATAGCAACCATCAGTGTCGGATACTTGACATGGTTCAGCATACACTTTGCAAGGATGTAGTCATTCCACATTCCAACTCCGCAGCGGATGGCAGTGGTAGCGGTAACAGGTGCCAGAAGCGGAAGGAACACGGTCGAGTAGACCTTGAATGTCGAACAGCCGTCAATATAAGCCGCATCCTGAAGTTCTCCGGGGAGTGCCCGCATGAAGCCTGTATACAGGAAAACGGCCATCGGTATGTTCCACGCCGCCTCGTATGCGATACATCCCCACAGGGTATTGTAAATATTCAGCCTTGTTGCCTGGGCAATACACGGGATGAGACAGCTTATGAAGGGAATTACCATGATTGATACCGTGGCTCCATAGAAAGCTGAAAACAGTCTGCCCTTTGCCCTTGCAATTGCAAATCCTGCAATTGAGGATACTATAATAACGATAAGAAGTGATACTACTGTAATTATTGCCGTATATGTCAGTGCCTTCCAGAAGTTCATGTTCTTGACAGCTTTCGGGAAGTTTTCAAGTATGAACATTTCCTTCGTAAGCTGGAAGGGGTGCTTTACGATATCCGATCTCTTCTTAAATGCTCCCAAAAGCATGTAAAGTACGGGAGAAAGGATAACTATCGTAAATATGAAGAGGATGAACTCTTCTATTATCACTGCCGGTGTTACTTTCTTTTTCTCGTTCATCCGTAAATATCCTCCCTCTTGCGTAATATAAGCAGTTCAAGAAGTGAGAACAGCGCAATGATAAGCACAAGGATGACTGCCAGGGCTGAACCGTATCCGTACTTTCCTGCCTTAAATGCATAGAAGGAAATTCTTCCAGTAAGCAGAAGCGTGGTGTAACCCGGCATTCCTTTTGAAATGAAATATGGAAGTTCATAGGCCTTAAAGGCGCCTATCGTGGTGGTGATAACGTTTATTGTGATTGAAGGTGCCATCATGGGAACCGTAATGCTCCATAACTGCTGACGGTCCGTAGCGCCGTCAATGGTGGCAGCTTCATAAATATCAGCTGAAATTCCCTGCAGTCCTGCCATGAATATGATGATACACATACCAATCTGCACCCAGGCTGCAGCTACTATTATTGCAATGTTTGTAACAACATATGTCTCAAGCCAGTTGACTGACTTAAGTCCCACGGTCTTAAGAACAGTGTTTACTACACCATTGTGATAGTTATACATTATGTGCCACAGGATACCCACAACCGTTCCTGAAAGGAGTGACGGAATGAACCAGAGTGCCCTTACAAGGTTTCTGGGCATTCTTCCGCGTCCTTTCTTATCAAGTGCAAGTGCAGTAATGAAGGAAACCAGGATTGTGATCACCGTCATTCCTATGGCAAATGTGAACGTTGCCACCAGCATGTCTTTAAAACCTTCCATCTGCGGAAGATTTCTGTAATTCTCAAAACCCACAAAGGCCATTTGTGGCTGGATTCCGTCCCAGTCAGTAAAGCTGTATCGTACAACGTCAATAAGCGGGATAATTACAAAAGCGAAACAGAGTATAAATGCCGGAATCAGCATAATACGACATGTTCTGGTATGCGTTCGTTCAAGACCTACCAGTTTTTTTCTGTTCATGATATCCCTCCTTCCCACAAAATTCCCTTCCGGGGATGATTCCCCGGAAAGGATTGAAAAAATCATTTAAATTACTTGTTCTTGGGGTACTTCTGCTCTGCTTCCCACATTGTGTCAACAACCTGCTTAGCTGTTGCATTGCCTGAGATCCAGTCAAGAAGAACTGTCTTAGCAGCATCGTTGTACTCTGTTGTCCAGATGTTGAATCCCATAAGGATTGAAGGAGCTGCGTTCATGGGTGCTACAACCGGAACGATGGGCTCGGGAAGAACGATCTGATCATCAGTGAATGTTGTAAGAACCGGAACTGATCCTGAAGAGTTCTGGATGCAGCGGAAGTTCTCAGGAAGATATAACCACTCATAGAATGTCTCAAGAGCTTCCTGCTCAGCAGGTGATCTCTTTGCATCCTTGGTGATACCAAATCCATCCTCAGGTGCTACTGAAGCCCAAGTTGCCTCACCGGCCTTGTTGAACGGAGGAAGTGATGCCTTAACCTTATCCATTCCACCAGCTGCCTCAGCTGTTGCATCACATACGGAAGCTGCTGTCCAGTTTCCTGCAAGTGCCATAGCTGCTGCGCCGTCAGCCATCATTGTAGCGATGTCATCTTCTACCATTGAAGCTGCGCCTGTGATGAAGTAGGGCTGGATTTCCTCAAGTCTCTGTTCGATTTCAGGATATGCTGTCCAGTCAAACTTACCTGCCCTGAACTGCTCCTCATATTCATTCTGGCCAAGTCCGCATACGTGTGCAGCTATAAGCTCGGGAGTGAAGTAAAGAAGTGTTCCGTGCTGTCCTGATGTAACGATGGGAGCAGCATCTGTCTTTTCCTTAACGTCCTTGCAGCACTGGATAAGTTCATCCCAGTTTGTGGGGATTGTTGTCCAACCGGCCTTCTCAAGGATGTCCATGTTGTAGTACATTGTTGCGAAAGCAGCTCCCTGTGCAAGGCCGAAGAGTGTTCCGTCTGAATATGTAAGAAGATCCTTATATACCTGGGGAATGCTGTCAGCTGCCTTGAAGCGCTTAAGGTCCTCGATCTTACCTGCATCGAGAAGCTGTGATGTTACACCACCCTGTGAAACCTGAAGAACATCGGGAAGGTCATCAGCTGCGATACGAGCTGTGATGAACTCTGAGCTTCCTGATGAGAACTCAAGTGTGATGAGCTCAATATCAACATTGGGATAAAGAGCTTCAAATCTTCTCTCAAGTTCCTGCCAAGCCTCAAGATTCTCTGTCTTTACGCAGTAAAGTTCAAGTGTTACTTTCTCTGCTTCTGCTGCGGGTGCCTCTGTTGCTGCTGCAGTTGTAGCTGCCTCTGTTGCTGCGGGAGCTGCCGGCTGGCTTGCACATGCTGCAAGTCCGAGGATCATTGCTGCTGAAAGCAGAACTGCCAATAATTTTTTCATTTGTTTCCTCCTTATTTAATATATTGTTTTCATCAGTCCTGATGATAAACACTGGGTAATGAAGTGTTAAGATCCTTATCGGGGAACGGGTTCCTGTCATCGTCCCTTACCTTGTCCCTGTCTTCCTTCTTTGTGAAATCCGGGATATCCATCCAGGTGCTTCCGTCAAGTATTGAGTACCAGCCTATGATGCCCACGGCTGAAAGTGCGGCTGCACGGTAAACGTTCATGTAAGGTGTCCTGCCTTCAAGCACGTCATCTACGAAAGTCCTGATCATCCACTGGTCTCCGCCCCAGTGACCGTGGTCATCCGTACGCTTTCCGGAGTTTGTTGCAATCATGTCAACTTCTGTTGTCTCGGGATAGTACATGTTCTCGTCACCCATATTTTCTGTTCCGGGAACTCTCTGCCACGGATTAAGCACAAGACGTACCATGTCGTTTGATCCACGTACATTCTCCACTTCTCCCCTGTCACAGCCAAGACGGTACCAGTTTTCCATGCATCCGAAATGTGCTGAACCGAAGATGCGGAAAAGTGCTTTTCTGTCTGTTTCAACAAGCATAAGTCCTCCCATTACATCTCCGTCCTCATTGAGGGCCTGCTTACCCATTACTTTTTTGGGCATGTGGTCCGTCATGAACATCAACGGTGAAAGTGCATGAGTGCAGTAGTATGTGCACGGAAGATAGCTTCTCCAGTGGTGGGGGGTTGGCTGATACTTTACAGCAAGCTTGGGATCCATCGGATGAACATATTCGCCCTCTGCAAATGATACGTTTCCAAGGATGCCGGTCTGGTATACCCTTCTCATTTCCTTATTTCCGCGGATATAAGGATAGTTTTCTGCAAGGGCGTAAACTGCATTGTACTTTTCAGCTGCCTCTACCAGTTCAACGCACTCCTTGAGGGTGGCGCAGGGTGTTGTCTCCGTGAGAACGGCCTTTCCCTTTTTGAATGCCTTTATTGAAGCAGGTGTATGTTTATCGAAGGTGTTGCATAAAATAACTGCATCAATATCGAAATCAAGCATTTCGTCATAATCGTTAAAAATCCTGACATCGGGATCAACGTACTTCATGCAGTTATCTATCATGGCCTGATTGTTATCACATATAGCCACTACTTTAGCATTGGGTATTTTCTGAAGTTCACGGCAGTAATCCGCTCCCCTGAATACTCCGAAAACACCTATTTTCAGAATCTTGTCCATATATTTCGCCTCCTGTACTGATTAAATCTGTGGTTAAAATTTCGTATATTACAATTATATTGATATCCGTGCCTCAAGTAATTGGAAAAACTAAACTTATATATGTAACTTTTATACATATATACATTTTTATATAGTTGCTTTTGTACAATTTGCACTATTATCGGTACGTGCTTTTGTGCCTAATGCCGACGCATCAATTTATATTGAAATGTCCTCTGACTCTTTTGTTGTAGTAATCCAAAACCGTGATATAATGCTAGCTATGACTGACAGAAAACAAAAATCATTTACATTTGCATTTTCACTTGTACAAGCCACTTACTGGATGACGGCCTGTGCTGTTTTGAGTTATGCGGTCATATACCTTCAGGCACTTTCCTTCAGTAATTTTTCCATTGGAATCATCACGGCTTTCGGAAGGGTACTCGGGTCACTTTCGGGTCCGCTAATCGCTTCGTATCTTGACAGCCATCCAAGGTTTCCCACGGCAAGGATGAACACTCCGCTTCTTCTGGCCCAGGTGGCACTCTTCGCACTCCTTCAGTTTTTTGGAAGAAACAACCTCATTACCGGCATGTTTTTTGCGATGGTGGCCGGACTTTTCATAGCCACAAACTCCGTCGTCCTCCGTTTCTGCGGTGACTGCGCGGTAGGAGGCTATAAGCTTAATTACGGGGTTGCCCGCGGCATCGGTTCGCTTGCATTCATAATTCCCTCCGTACTTATGGGAATTTTATTCAAGCGCATTCCCGCCACTTATCTTCCGGCTGTGGGAATCATCCTGCTTGTCCTTCAGTTTGCCGTAAATGTTTACGCCGGCATGTTCTTTAAGGGACAGCGCTCTGTTTCCCTTCAGGAGGATGACATCGGAAGTTCTCCCCTCATAAAGTTCCTGAGGGAAGATCCCATGTTCACACGTCTTCTTATAGGTACCTCGCTCCTGTTCTTCGGTTATTACTCATACAACATTTTTATGATCAACGTTGTCAGGAATGTCGGCGGTGACACCGCCATAATGGGGATTATCTCCGGAGTTGGGGCGGCCATTGAAATCCCGTTCATGTTCCTGTTTTCAAGCCTGAGAAAAAAGTGGAAGATCTCAACACTTCTCACTTTATCCATCATCGCGTTTTCACTTAAGGTCTTTATCACAGCCATGGTATCCACCATTCCTGCACTGTTTGCCACCCAGATTCTTCAGGGATTCGGATATGCCCTTTTTGCCGCGGCCATCGTTGAATACGTGTCTGCAGTCATTCCAAAAAGGAACCTTGCCAAAGGGCAGAGTCTTGTCTACACCATGGAAATGTTAAGCGGCGTCCTTGCAAGTCTGGTTGCCGGAAAGCTTTATGACGTAACCAGCGTAAAAACCACACTCATGGTGGGATTCTCCGTCACCGTCATCGGCGCAGCCGTGTTCATTTCCGGAATAAAGAAAGTGAAATAAATGTCCACAGACCTCATACTTAACATCATATTTTTCATATTCGCCATAATTGGCGGAATCGACTATGCGCTTGATAACCGGTACGGAATCGGGGAGGAATTCGAGCGCGGCCTTAAGACTGCCGCCCCTCTCATTCTGTGCATGGGCGGTTTCATGACGCTTGTTCCATGGCTTGCCAACATTCTCACACCCACGCTGGGCCCCATGCTTGTAAAAATAGGGGCTGATCCGTCACTCATCGCCGGGCTTCTCCTGTCCATTGACTCAGGTGGTGCGATACTTTCGGAAGAAATGGCATTAAGCAGTGACGCCGCCATACTGAATGGATACTTCATTGCTTCCATGTTCGGTTCTGCCATCATGGGAAACATCCCGCTTTCAATACTTGCGGTAAAAGGTGACAGGCGCAACTTTGTGCTGAAAGGACTTGCCTTCGGTATTGCATCCATTCCTTTCGGATGCGCCATCGGGGGAATCCTCTGCGGCATGAATACAAAGGTCCTGTTTGGAAACCTGCTTCCCCTCATAGTAATATCCGCCATCCTTGTCTTCTCCATGATCCGCTTCGAAAAGGCACTCACAAATGTACTTAAGGTATTCGGAAAGGTCAATGTGTTCATCTGCGTGAGCGGCATTCTTATAGCCGCACTTGGCGAGGTTTTTGGTATCGAGATACTGCCCATACGCATGAGTTTCAATGAGATCATGTCAGTAATCGGGAAGATCATCCTGGTCCTCATCGGAGTGTTCCCGTGCTTTGCCCTCTTAATGAAGGCAGTTAAAAAGCCCCTCATAAGGGGCTCTGACAGGCTGGGATTGAGTTTCACTGACAGCAAGGGACTTCTCGTGAATCTTGTTAACAGTTTTCCCAGTATTGACAGTCTGCCTGACATGACCGATACCGGTATAATGATAAACTGCGCGTTCGGCGTGGGTGCCGGCTATGCCGTGGGTGACCATTTTGCCTATGTTGCCGCCACGGCTCCGGAACTAACAGTCCCGCTGATTGCCGCAAAAGTATCTGCCGGAATTATCGCCGTACTCGGCGTGTTCCTCATCGCTGCAAGGCGTAAGAAGGCCTGATTTACCGGCACCGCCGCGTGAAGCATCCCTGTCATTCCCGAAGCCTTTTCCGTTTTGACGTAAAGTTTGTAATTTGGGCCGTTTCAGCCCACCGTTTACACAACAAAGTTTGTAAATGGAAGCCATTTCGGGCCTCTCCCGCCGGACGCATGATAGATTTCACTGATCGTCTTGAGTATGAAAGCTTTTCTGGTCTTGCTGGCGTTCTTGCGGTGCTTTCTGTAGTTGTAGTAAGCGTTGGGACAGACATTCATCCGCCTCAGCAGCCAGGCGGTGCCGAAGCGCTTTTTATACCTGTCGATGAAGTGACAGGAGCTTACCGGTTCTCCCTCGCAAAGAACGCCGCCGTTTTTTAGGAAATCATTTTCCGCTTTGATCCCCCAGACCTCAAGCTGAAGGCGGTGAAGTTCCTCCATGTTGGACAGCCGCCTTGCCGCCTCCTCGTCTTCGGTTGCCCTTTTCTGATACTGCCTGACAATCCGGGTGATGACTTCCCCGGAAAATCCAGACGCATCATAAAGGCTTTTGCAGGTGCACCCTTCCTGAATGCGGAGTTTGATGAGCCTGTTTTTTAGCCCGGGTCTTTGTTTACCATGTGTGCCTCCTTGTTTTCTTTATTTTACAAAAGACACACCCGTATTACATCTTCAGTGTAGCACCTCAAACTTAAGTGTAGCACCTCAGAACATTTATGAAAGGACATCAAATCATATAAGCTTGTGTAAATGGGATTTCTGGTTTGACCCTTTGAGGCAGATTGTGCCCTTTGTGTCTGCTTTCTCACTCTTATGGTATAATTTTCACGTTTTATGCCCTTTATGACTGATTTCTCACTCTTATGGTATAATTTTCACGTCTTTCGCCGATATTTTTTCCCCGCAGGTGCGTTTCGGACCTTAAACGGAATAATTTTATTTGAACCAGGCTGATTTTTATACCCCGCGGGACGTGTTTTAACTGTAAACGGCATAAACCGCCAAAATCAGTCCCCAAAGTTATGTAAACCTTTTCCCTAAACTGCCGTGTGATGACTTCCCCGGAAAATCCAGACGCATCATAAAGGCTTTTGCAGGAGCGCCCTTCCTGAAGGCGGAGTTTGATGAGCCTGTTTTTTAGCCCGGGTCTGTGTTTACCATGTGTGCCTCCTTGTTTTCTGTGTTTTACAAAAGACACACCCATATTACATTTTCAGTGTAGCACCTCAGACACACTCGTATTACATCTTTGGTGTAGCACCTCAATTTACAAACCGGGACCTGCAAAGTTTGTAATCAGGGGCCAAAAACGGGCTCAGTTACAAACTCCACTGGTGAAACTACCACTGAAATGCCACCAAATTACAAACTTTACGTTCCTAAAAAAATCATTCTTTAAAATAAAAAATCAAAGTTTGTAATTCACCCGTTTTTAATGGCAGTTTTACAAACTTCCGGAAATAAAAACGCCACCGCTTTACGCGATGGCGTGTTCTGTATAAAGCATACAGTCTTACGGATTACAGTTCTTGCACGGTTTGTATCCCCTGTCAACTGCATCCTGCCTCGATTCAAGTTCGACCTTGTTTTCGTCATTCATCCTTTTTACTGAAGGGCAGGTGGAACGATGGAATATACCCGAATTACAGTTTCCTATATAGCTGTAAGACTTAGTCTGGGCCGTCTTGACCGTTTCCGTTGTTTTGGTTTCAGTTGCTGTGGGCGTTACTGTTGATGCAGCCGTGGCTGCCGCCGATGCTCCGATAAGTGCCCCGTCAGCACCCACTTTCTTTCCATCAGGAGTGGTGGTGTTTACCAGCATTGCCCCTGTAGGGCCAACATAGTAGTTCCCGACCCACTGGTCCCTGAGCATGTATCCTTCTTCATTGAAGTAGTACCAGAGTCCGTCAGTATCCTTAAACCACTGGCTCTTCTGGAAAGTCCCGTCATCATTCTGATACCACCAGCCCTTTTCATTCTGCATCCAGCTTCCTGCGCTTGCCGGAACACAAAACGCCATAATCATAATTAACGCTGCTGCCAATATTCTTCTTGCCTTTTTCATGACCGACACCTCCTGGCTTTGTATTTTTTATTATACAATACTACGGGAGTTTTTCAATGTTCTTTTCGAATAAATGCCGTTTGTATTATTCGCTGGAGCTCTTTGAAAGCGGGGCGTTTCCGTCCCATTCTCCATTGGTCCCTGCAAAGTAACCGTCAGGCGTATACAGTCAATTACCACACCCAATCCAGTAGGTTGCATGTGGTATCCTTGCCCAGATGATGAAAGAAAGATGAAAGAGATGCAGGTTTCTGCGACGGAAGGTGCAGAAACTGCCTATGAAGGCGGGACGCAGCAAAAGCTGAGGGCGGGTACGTCAGTTCATACCCACTCCTCGACCACGTTTATGTTTAATGACCTGAGAAATTCTTTTGCCTTTCTGATGTTTTCCACTTTCGCAAGCTGTTCGGGCCTGTGTGCGTCTACGCCGATGATTGCATCAATCTTATAGTGTGACACTATCTCCCAGACCCTGTCATACGGATATCCGAGCCCTTTAAAAACGCCCCTCTGTTTCTTGATGACGCCGTACATGTTGTACTCAAACAGCATGCCGTTCTTCTGTCCCGCCATGCAGATCTCGTTCATGCATTCCTCGACGTCCTTATCAAAAGAAGGGTAATCTGCCAGAACGACCTCAGGATGGGCAAGATATGCAAACATTCCGGATTCCATTCCCTTTATTGTGTTTTCAGTGTAGCTTATGAGCTGCTTTTTTGTGGAAGCGTGGCCGTAGTAAGGCTCACCGTGTTCATCTGAAAGTTCAAAATGGTTGCCCAGTATCAGGTAATCAAACTGTGGTGAAACGTCGCGGAGCCACCCGAAAAACTGCGGAAAGTACTCACATTCCAGTCCCAGGCGTATCTTTATCTCATCCTTATACTTCTCTTTCAGTGAAAGTACTGACTGCCTGTATTCCTCCATCTGGGAAACCGGCATACGTTCACTTTTACTTACGTATCCGCTGGTGTATGGCCAGGGCGTATGGTCCGAAAAACCGAGTATGGAATACCCGCTCTCAACTGCCGTCCTTACGTATTCCTCATCCTCTCCGAAAGCATGAAAACATCTGCTTGTATGCGTATGATAGTTAGTTAACATTTATTGCTCCAAAAGTTCTGTTATTTAGTGTCCACGGCGGTCATAAGTCAAGTCCGGCCTTCCATACCGGGAATGAGTTAATGTCATTCCAGTGCCTTCTGAGGATGACATTTGCCGCAGGTTCCGTGTTGTTGTATATGATGCTCCACTGCGTGTTGCTTGTGACGCTTTCAGGATTCGGCTCCGTTGCGGCAGCCTTTAATGCATCCCATGCCTGGTCATTCATAAGTATTCCGCCGTTGGGTTCAATGATTTCCATCATGTAGTCATATCTCTCTTTTCCATGACCATAGATGCCGTTTTTCTGCTTTGACTGTACCTTGTCGATGTACATGCCGTAGAAATTCGTTATGGCCTGAATGGGTGTGACAACCATCGGACGGGCGGGATCTTCCGGATCATACTCTATTACACGTGAGTCACCGCTGGCATCTGAAACAAACAGGTGGTAGTCCCTTCCGTTCACTGACAGCATGTCATACCTTGAAATAAGGTCCACCGCCTCCTGCGTCGTTGCACAGTTATCAAGCACCATACGGATTGCAAGGGATGAGGTGATCTTTTCACGCCCGTTTTTCTGGTCAGTGGGGTCACTGTCAAGTGTGAGGACCGCAATCGAAACTCCCTTTTCATTTACACCGTCAAGGCAGCTCAACGGGGCCGCAAGGCAGGCCATCCTGTTCTTCAGGCTTCCCATCGCGTCATCGGCGCCCAGATTGTTGAGGGCTGCACACGCCACTGACTTATATCCTTTTTTGGGTATGCAGTAAACGACCATGCATGAGGTGTTGAGCTTAAAGTCATAGTTTCTGCCCATTATGGTGTAGCCCTCCGCATTCTGCGCACGGTAAGTGCTGCAGCCGTATGAAGGAAGCTCCATCTTTACGGGGATGAGCGGAAGCGCCTCCTTAATGGTTGCGTTTACATACCCCTGCGTGTCCGTAAAGCCGGAATCTATGATGTCCTGGACGCTGTAATTATACTTTACGGTCATGGAGTAAACATTGTATCCGTCATCATAATGCGTTATCTGCTTTATGGTGGACATTGTCTGAAAACGTGTAAAGTACACTGCCACGAATGCTATGATGCAGGCTGCCAAAAGCCCTGCAATGATCAGTCCTGTCATGTTTTTTTTCATTGTCTCCCTCTCTTTTTTAAGATTTACTTCATTTCCTGACACCGTTTACAGGCGCCTCAAAGCCTGACTTCATGCAGGCCATTCACTCAAGATGATACAGTAATTTCTGCCTGCCGGTCAACTCCCTGTTTCCAAGAAGTTTTTTTGCAAGTTCAACCTGCCCGCCCCTGTCAGAAGGCACCGGGATTTCCTCACTGTTTTTCCTGTAGACGATTTTTCCCGTGTATACGGCTTCCGAACCTCGAATCCCTGTGTCTTCGCTTAGTTCCCCGCACCATGAGCAGTTATCTATGTAGCTTCCCGTGTAGGGAACCGTGCCCACGGCGCATGCCGATTCAGGATCCCATATGATGCACCCGCTCCCTGTCGCGATAAGCAGATACCCGTCAGAGGAAAAGGCTGAATGTGTTCCGGGAGTCACTCCCACGGTGTCAACCGTATTCATGAACTGCCCGGTAAGAAGGTCGTATACCGCAAACTCATATCTTGAACGGAAACTCATGTACACGTTTCCATCATCACACATTGCCACCGTAAATCCTGGCGGTGAGCCTTTCGGATTTTTTATATAATCATCATCCAGGCAGTAAAGATATCTAAACGGAGTCTGCGAAAAAACATATATTTTCCTGCCATCAGCAAAAAGAAGAAGATCCGCACCGTCACAGGCGGTAAAACGTTTCGATGTACTGCTTTTATAACCGGGCCATCCGTTATCATTTCCGTCTTCAAAAAGCGGGATTTCCTTTCCGCCCTCACCGTAAAAAAGGTCAAATCTCCTTAAATCAACATCATCAGCCAGAAGCACGGAATCATCCTTAAGGAAGAAGGTATTGAAGGCGTATGCATACTCCCCGAAAGAGTCCCTGAGGAAATATCCCCTTTCGGGATTCCCGGGAAAATATGCGTAAAGAACATATCTGTCTTTTCCGTCTATTGTAAGCTTCCCGTAATATAAGCCGCATTCCCCTTTTCCTGAAATGGAATTTTTCTGAAGCCTTATGAGGCTTCCTTCCTCATAACCGTCACAGAAGGCGGGCATGTCTATATATATGTCTCCGGGGAAAGCATCCTCGTAGGACACATTTTCTTCCTCCTGCATCCTGCCCTTATAGTCATCATACTTACAGACAGGCACGTAGCCTTTTTTACAGATGTCAGAAAGGGCGGTATTAAAGGCATCCCATAATTCCTCCGTCTCATATTCCCCCATCCTTTCAAGGCATAAAAGGAGAGCGGTCTCCGTGTCCCCGGTTTCGAGCACCTCAAGTGCCTCAGTGGCGATAAACCTCGTTACATCCTTTTCAGCTTCATTTCTTTTCTGTTCAGTGGCTTTAAACGAATTTTCCGTAAGCTCATACTGTTCATTAAGAAGGACGTTCTGTGCGGAAACCGTCCTCATCCTGAAAATGGCAAAGTAAAGAAAGATGGTTGCTCCCAGAAGTGCGGCGCATGCCGATGCCAGAAGGATGCGCATCTTTCTGCGCCTCTTACGGTTCATGAGATCATCAAACGCACAGCCGGCAATCGGGGCAAAAATCCTCAGCTTTTCAACCTTTAATAGCTTTCTCATGCCGATTACGGTACTGCTTCTTACATCCGCAGCCAGCGGCTCGTGCTCGACCACGGTCCCGTCAGAAAGTTTCTCATGGAAAAGGTTTTCCGGGAAGCTTTCAGAAGGCTCACCGCTTACTAAAAGCGTGAGGATATGGTCAAAGAGACCCCTTTCCTTAAAATCACTGATACATTTAAGGATGTCTTCATCCCCGGGAGTATTTTCAGTACATATCACTATGAGCCATTCCCCGTCCGTCTCCGTAAGGTGGCTGATGCCGCTCTTCATCCTGATTGAAGCCGGTATCTTATATTTTCTGATCTCATCAGAAAGAAGACGTTCCGCGGTTTCCGCCCTTTCGTCTTTCGGCGAGACTATGGTAATAAGGTTAATCCTCTTCATATGACTCCGCCTCCAGTTTTTCTTTTGCCGCCTTAATAAGGTCCACGGCATCTTCAGCCTTTACGATGACAGGCGTCTTATACGTTCCGTAAATGCAGGCCGTGCCGTCTGCCGCCGTGGCCGCGATGTCGCACAGGCTTCCTGCATCTAAAAGCACTGCGCCGTCAGAAATCCTTATAAGCCTCTGCGCACGCACGCCCTGCCTGTTTACAGGATCTGAAATGCGGCAGGCATCACCTGCAAAATAGTAAAGCCCGCCTTTTTCGCACGTAAGGTACCTGAATTCCGGTGTGTCCTCCCTGAAGACCTCTCCCAGGCTTCCGTCATCATAAATCAGGCAGCAGTATTCGATACTGTCATCAATAAATGTGACTGCCGTTTTTCCTTCCGGGTCACAGTTTAGATAATAAGTCCTTGTCGGGTATATGTCCGTGACACTGCCGGTCCTCATGTCACAGAGAAGGCTTCTTTCACATGAGTAATCTTCATTATCGTCTATGACCAGTGCCTTTGAGGTATCGGCGCCAGCCTCCACCCTCACGTAATCATCAGGTACTGCCTCCAAAATGAGCTTTTCCTCAAGAATCTTTCCTGTAAGGGCATCTATTCTTCTCCACTTCACAGTCTTAGTAAAGGTACTGGTATCGCTTTCCTCATATATGGAAAGAAGTTCTTTCCCGTCTTCTGAAAAGATGGTTTCGCCTGCGTCTTCTTTATCACTCCAGAGGATTCTCCCGCTTTCAAGCTCAAACACCACGCGGCCTTTACCATATCTTGACTTAGCAAAGGCAAGTTTACCGTCAGGGCTTTCAATGAAGGGGTCTGCATCCATGTCGAATAAGGCCGTGTAAATCAGTTCCCCGGTCTTTGCGTCAAGCTTTTCGAGACCGTTCATTTCATCGGTCGACCGGAAGACATACTTGCCGGAACTGTCTGAAAATGAGTTTATATGGGCGTTGCCCTGTATTATCCAGCCACTTATGTTCTTCCACAGAAGCTCCCCTGTTTCCACGTCCCATGCGCCCAGGTTGCCGCTTAAGTAGTCGACATATATGATTCTGCCGTCCGGTGAGTAGAATGCGGTCCTTATCCTTCCGCTAAGTCCATCCTCGTATATTGAAACCACCTTCTGGTCATCTTTACCGGATAATGTGTCAATGTCGTATATTTCCCCATGGTCATCAAAAAGCACGAAAAAGCCTTCACCGTCATGAAGGTATGTCCAGTCCTCATATCCCTTGAAATACGCACTGGAGGGCTCATCCCCGGTCCTGACCGTAAACTGAAGTTTCCCGTCATCCATGCCGTAAATGCGTATCCCGTCCTCACAGCATGCAAGGATGGTGTTTTTTATGGTGCACCCGGTCAGCTGTTTTACCTTTGCCGCACTTTCAAGCTCAAATTTTACGCCATAGCTGTCAGGATCCAGACAGCATGCCGTACCGTCATCCCTTATGACAAAAAGCTGTCCGTCTTTTCCGCCGTAATCCGCATAGACATATTTCCCCGGAGCCTTACTTATAAATTTACCTGAAACACCGTCATAGACCTTAAGGTCCTTATTGCCGTCAATGACACACAGCCTCCTGATTCCTGAAAAAGCCGCACACAGTATTCCGTTTTCCGCCGGGATCTCCGCTACCGCATCCCCTCTCATAATGTAAAACAGCGCCGCCTTCTGCCCCTGCCCCGGCACCGGTTCATTAAGCCATGCCAGCATGTAATAGCTGGCCCCGCTTTCAAGGACGTTGTCCGCATAAAATGGCTCACCGTTTAAAGTGCACTGTGTCCGGCTTACCTCCATCGGCTTTTCCGGCCCAAAAAAGACCTTTTTCCTCGGAGAGCCGCTGTTAGCGTAATATGAGCGGCTGAAGCCCTCTTTGAGTGCTTCCTCTGTAATGGAGCCCTCCATGTAATCAAGGACCCCGTCTGAATATAAAACCGGTTTTTCCGCCATGCCTTCGCCGTCTTCCAGTATGATGGCCAGCTTTGAACTTGTCATTACGACTCCCTTTAATTCAAAATCAAACGGTACGGAATGAGTAAGCACGTATTTATTTTCCTGCTTCATGGGCATGCTCACTGCTGCCCTTAAGGCACCCAGAGCCTCCGCTGAAACCGGCGTGTCTCCGTTTAAGTCCTCCGGTATTACTGAAAGCAGAAGCTCGATTGCCTTCTTGTCGTTTTCCGCCTCGATTTCGACCCAGGCCTGTTCCGCATTGTATGAGGCCTTTTTAAGGACTGCCTCATCAAAGGCCTTCTTTTCCTCCGCCTGCGCTTTTGCCGTAAGTGCCGTTGCCTCCGCTATGGCGGCATTGTTATCAAAAATCAGGTTCGCGGTGCGTGAAGCGTACGCGCCGATTCCGATGATCACTGAAATCACGGCGGCAAAAATCCCGGCGCACACAAGTGTCCTGTGCCTTTTTCCCGCTGATACGATGTCTTTTTCATTTATTCCGGACATGAGGGAAATCAGATGCGGGACTATGTCTCTGGCTGCTTTTTTCGCACCGTGTCCTGAACCGCTTACCGCCCATCTTAAATCAGCCGCTACCGGTACATCGCTTATTCGCTCCGGTATGGCGTTTTCCGGCGTTCCGGAAATGAGTACCGGAAGTATCCTGTCTTTTTTTCCGCCTTTATAAACAGTTCAAGTTCCCTGCGGCACCACTTTGAGGCGGCATACTCCTCCGAGCATACCGCTATGAGATACTCACTGTTTTTAAGGGCGTTTTCAATGTCTTCCCCAAGGTCACGGCTTGTGGGGAGCTCATCACGGTCCCTGAAGGTCCTCCGTAAAAGTTCCCTGCCCCGTGGCAGATGACAGTATTCGATTTTTCGTCCCAGTGTTTCCGCAAAGATGCCGTCCGGCACCGTATGGCGGTAACTTATGAAGGCTAGATATTTTCTGTCCATTTTTTCCCCTCTTCTGCTGGAAAGTCCTGTCAATACAGACATTATACCCACGCCACACCAGCCTTTCAATCTGATTTAAGTGTTTGGAAAGCCCTTATTCCCCGAATTGAAAACTTGATAAAAAAAATATATAATGTAGAAAAGAAAGTATGCGAGGTATCAATTAATGAAGCTGTTCTTGAAAAGTCTTCTTGCAAACATGATGTTCCGTATAGGATGGGCCCTCCTGGCAGCCTTATGCTTTGTGCTGCACAGGCTGTTCCCGATACCGCTTTACTTTACGTTCATCATTCTCGGGATATGGGTGCTCATTTCCCTCATCGTGACCGCAATGCTGTGGACCGGAAAGGGTTCCATTAAGAATAAGGCGGACATCAAGCTCCCGCCTTATGAATTTGGGAAGAAGGCTAAAGCTGACGTGACAGAGCCTGAGGTCATTAAGGAAAGCGAGGCTGCAGTTTCCGAAAGCAAAGCTGCTGATAACGAAGCCGTAAATACTCCCGAAAGCACCGGAAACGCTTCTTTAACAAAACCGGAAAAGAATGAAGAAAAACTGCCAGATGAAGAGGTTTTTGACATGGATATGAACCAGTACGTGGGCTGCGTGATTGACTATAACAGCCAGAAAATGACCGTGACAGGGTCACTCTCATGTTATGATGGCGATTACATATTCCTTAAAGATGAAAACGGGGGTAAAATCCGCGTGTCCGCCTTTGACTATGACCTCATGGAGGCACTGCCTGACCTTAATGACCTTACACTTAAAAAAGCGGGCGGGAACGTCCTCTTTGTTCACGGCGGCGTTACTTATACCCTTTCCAGCCATCCCTACGAGCCGTGCCTTTACATCAGTAAGGACGGCAGGATTTTCCGCACGCTGCATAACGCGTTCGATGCAGGTGATGCTTATGACACGTTTGCTGAAGGTGAAACCCTTCTTGGGATTGACGGGAAAATATATGATAAGCTTAAATTCTGCCAGGTGCTTGCAAAGGCCGTAGACGGGGCAGACAGTGAGATGAATTTCACGGATGCCGCAGAATCTGTCAATTAATGTTATTTGCCCTGTTTTGGCCGCATCGGCGAAAGCAGGCGTATGAATGGGAAACTCAGAATGCCAAAGAAAGAAGAAGCTGTTTTTTATAAGGAAAACCGATGGGTACTTTTTGACCGTGGCAACGGAACGGTAGGAATAGTTCCTGAAAGGGCCTCGAAAAGCCAGGAACCCATCATGACCATAGAAGGATCTTTTGAAAAGGCCACGGAAGCGGCTGCCGCACTTGAAAGCGACGGTTATTTTGAGCAGGACCTTTTCGACATGGGGCTTTTAAAGAAGGAGGGGGATGAAGAATCATGAGTGACAAGCGTGAAATATGCCTCCTTAACGATTCCTTCCCGCCCCTCATCGACGGAGTCGCAAATGCCGTTACCAATTATGCAAGGGTACTTACTGAAAGCGACAGGTTTTCTACCTGTGTAGTTACGCCGGAATGTCCCGGTGCCGATGACAGCGCTTTCCCGTATCCTGTATTCCGCTACCCGAGCATCGACCTCAGGAAGACTCTTGGGTATACCGCCGGGAATCCTTTCTCCGGGAAGATACAGCTGAGCCTGAATGAACGTAAAATAAGCCTGCTTCACACACACTGTCCCATCATGTCTAACATCCTTGCAAGGGAACTCCGCGGCAGCATGGATGTGCCAATCGTCATGACCTACCACACAAAGTTTGACGTGGACATTTCCAACATAACTGATTTTGAACCCATCAAGGACGGCCTTATCCTGGCTCTTGTCCAGAGCGTTTCCTCATGCGATGAGCTATGGACCGTAAGCGACGGTGCAGGAAAGAACATACAGAGCCTCGGATATGAAGGTGACTACATAGTAATGCCAAACGGCGTTGACATTCCCCGGCAGTCCATTTCAGAAGCCGAAACCATGAAACTCACATCCGGTACCTGTATTCCGGAAGGCGTCCCGGTATTCCTTTTTGTGGGAAGAATGATGTGGTACAAGGGAATACGAATAATCCTTGAGGCACTGGCCGCACTTAAGTCAAGGAATCTCGACTTCCGCATGGTCTTCATCGGCGGAGGCAGCGACTATGATGAGATACGCTCCACGTGTTCACAGCTGATGCTCAATGACCGATGTATCTTCCTGGGTCCCATACACGACCGCAGGATGCTGACCGCATGGTATGCAAGGGCTGACCTTTTCCTTTTCCCCTCAACCTTTGACACGAACGGCCTTGTCGTGCGTGAGGCAGCCGCATGTAACCTGGGCGCCGTCATGATTAAGGGAAGCTGTGCCGCGGAAGGTGTAACCGACAACGTGGACGGACTTCTGGTCGAGGAAAACGCCGCATCACTTGCCGTATGTCTGGCAATGGTGATGCAGCATCCTGATTTCATGAAATCCGTGGGCGAAAAAGCCTCCGAAAATCTGTATCTTTCCTGGGATGATGCGATAAAGACGGCCATGGACCGTTATGAGGTCGTGATAGACAAATGGAAGTCCGGGCGCTATCCGATGCACCGCAATCCTGCAGACGCCGCATTCCGCATCCAGGGTGACGTTCTCGAACTCCTCCAGAAGGCAGAGCACCACCGAAGGATAGTCGAGGACCTGATACGCAGGGAGTGGCTGTAAGATTTTGACG
>JAKSPD010000013.1 GCA_024405115.1 Lachnospiraceae bacterium | reverse complement strand
TGGAGCTTGTTCTGAACATGCTTGCCGAAGCTACCACGACCGAGCTTTCAAAAACGCATGAACCGCAGGGGCTCGAAGAAAACAAGAGCATTGCCCGTCAGGGCGGAAAGATTGCAGGGAACGCCAGAAAAGAAATTGAGCAGAATACCGGCAAGCCTGTCATCACATCGAAAAATGCAGCGCAGCTGAATGCCGTTGTAACAAAGCTGATCGAGAACAGCGACGACAAAAAGTCTTGAAAACTGCCATTCCGGATATTCAGGGAAAGGAGTGTGGGAAATGAAAGCTGTAATCTACGCGCGCTACTCTTCAGACAACCAGCGAGGGGAAGAAAGCCTCCATGCCCCATTTCTACAGAGAGTCGGAAGAAAAGCTCGGAAGGGAGCAGAGGAAGCTCTCGAAAATGCAGAAAGGCTCACAAAACTATCAGAAACGAAGGCCTGAGGATGCTGGCCATGTAAAAGCATTCGGAACCGTGTGGCACACGGGGATAGCTCATTTATGCTTGGCGCATGAGCGCCATCGAGTGAGAGGCCCCCACTTCAAATGCGAAGCATTAAGTGGTGGGAGTATGTCACTGAAAGGAATCAGCATGATAGAACTGGAATTGACAGATACGGAATGGCCGTTTACATTTACTGATCATGACCGCAAAATTGCCCGCGCCATCGTTTTTGATGGCGAAGGATATCTTTATTTCGTCCGTGCAAGAAGGGATGATGATTTCGGTAAAGCCACCCTGATTGAAACCTCCGGTGGCGGCATCGAGCCCTTGGAAGACCCGGAGACCGCCATCAGAAGGGAACTTCTGGAAGAACTGGGGGCAGAGGTCGAGATTATTGACAAAATAGGGATGGTAAGTGATTACTATAACCTGATCCACCGTCATAACATCAATAATTATTTCCTCTGCAGGGCGCTTTCCTTTGGAAAGAACAGCCTGACAAAAGAGGAAATCAGGGATTTTCATCTTTCCACGTTAAAGCTTACATATGATGAAGCCGTGAAAGAGTATGAGAAAAGATCCGATACAAGAGTCGGGAGACTCATTGCGAGAAGGGAACTTCCGATACTGCATGAGGCCCAAAAGATGCTGTCATCCTCTCTGTTTTCCGATAAAGAATAAGGCAAGTGTACCCGGACCTGAATGGGACCCGATCACCGGGCCTATGTCCGTAATCATTAAGGCCCTGTGCCCGGTTTTCTGTTCAATCAGCCTTTCCAGTTCCAGCGCGTCCTCAGGGCACGCTCCGTGTGAAATCATATATCCGCAGTTATCAGGATCCACTGAAAACGTCAGGTATTTTTCCGCAAGGGCATGGATTGCTTTTTTGCGCCCGCGGACTTTGGCGGTAACGGTAATGTGGCCGTCATCGTCAAGATTAAGGACCGGCTTAATGTCGAGAACGGTTGCCGTAATGGCGGCGGCAGTACTTACCCTGCCACCGCGTTTTAAATATTTGAGGTCATCCACGGTAAACCAGTGGCTGATGGATGGGGCAGTTTTTCTGATATATGATGAAAGTTCAGAAAAATCCGCCCCTGAATTTTTTTTAACTGCCGCATGATAAAGGAGAAGACCCTGACCTCCGGAACCGCATTTAGAGTCAAAAACCTCTATTTTCCGTTCAGGATACTTTTCAGAGAGCTCCTTTGCGGAAAGTTCTGCCATGTTTACGGTCGCACTGAGTCCGGATGAGAGGCTCACATATATGATGTCGAGCCCTTTTTTTAATTCTGCCTCAAAAGATTCCTCATATGCGGATGGGTTGATGGCAGATGTCCGGAAAACGGTACCGTTCTTCATTTCTTCATAAAAAGCAGATACGGGTATGCTACCGACGGTATACACTGAGGGGTCGTCATCTTTTTTGAAAGTAAGGTCAATACATCTGATTCCCCACTCTGAAAGGTCTGCTGTGCTTAAATCACAGCCTGAATCTGTCATGATCACATAATTATTCATCAATCTTCTCCTTTATGTCATGCGTCTGTTCTTAAACATCTCATCAAACAGAGACTGACGGAAGTTTACTGAAACTTACTGAAAGTTCCTCATCGGTAGGAACGTAGTCATCCATTTTACCGTCATGGAATTTTTCATAAGCGACCATGTCGAAGTAACCTGTACCGGTAAGTCCGAATACGATGGTTTTTTCCTCGCCGGTTTCGCGGCATTTAACTGCCTCGTCGACGGCCACCCTGATTGCGTGGGAGCTTTCAGGAGCAGGAAGGATGCCCTCCGTCCTTGCAAAGAATTCTGCTGCCTCAAATACCTTTGTCTGCGGTACTGCAACAGCCTCCATGAGCCCGTCATCGTAAAGCTGTGAAAGGGTGGAGCTCATTCCGTGATATCTCAGGCCTCCGGCATGGTTGGGTGCGGGGATGAAGCTGCTTCCGAGTGTGTACATTTTTGCGAGCGGGCATACCATTCCCGTGTCACAGAAGTCGTAGGCGTATTTACCGCGTGTGAAGCTGGGGCAGGACTGCGGCTCTACTGCGATGATCCTGTAATCTTCGAGTCCCTTGATCTTATCACGCATGAACGGTGCAATGAGTCCTCCGAGGTTTGATCCGCCTCCGGCGCATCCGATGATGATGTCGGGGTGAATATCATACTTTTTAAGTGCTGCTTCGGTCTCAAGACCGATTATGCTCTGGTGAAGGAGCACCTGGTTGAGCACGCTTCCGAGAACATATCTGTAGCCTTCTGTTGTGGTGGCTGCTTCAACTGCCTCAGAGATAGCGCATCCAAGGCTTCCTGTGGTTCCGGGATGAGCGGCAAGGATCCTCTTTCCCACTTCTGTGGTCATAGAGGGGGAGGGTGTTACCGATGCGCCGTAGGTCCTCATAACTTCGCGGCGGAACGGCTTCTGCTCATAGGATACCTTTACCATGTATACTCTGCAGTCAAGTCCCAGATATGAGCATGCCATGGAAAGCGCTGTTCCCCACTGGCCTGCACCTGTTTCGGTAGTCACTCCCTTAAGTCCCTGCTTCTTTGCATAGTAGGCCTGTGCAATGGCGGAATTAAGCTTGTGGGAGCCGCTTGTATTGTTTCCCTCAAACTTATAGTAGATCTTTGCGGGTGTATCGAGTGCCTTTTCAAGACAGTATGCACGTACAAGCGGTGACGGACGGTACATCCTGTAGAAGTCCAGGATCTCATCGGGAATCCGGAAATAAGGGGTTTCATTATCAAGCTCCTGTCTGATAAGCTCTTCACAGAAAACGGGCGAGAGTTCCTCCGGCTTCATCGGCTTTAATGTGCCCGGGTTAAGAAGCGGTGCGGGCTTATTCTTCATGTCCGCCCTCAGGTTGTACCATGCCTTTGGCATCTCGTCTTCGTTAAGATAGATTTTGTAAGGGATGTCTTTCATTTTATTTTCTCCTTTCAATGACTCACCCTGCGGCTTCACATGTATCCTGAAGAAGTGCCTTCAGATACAGGATGGCCTGCCGGTAACCTTCAAAACCAAGCCCCGCGTATGTTTTCACGCAGGCCATTCCGGCGTATGATATCTGCCTGAAGTCCTCGCGTTCTGAAACCTTTGAAATATGAACCTCGACCGCAGGAATCGCGACGGCCTTAAGGGCGTCAAGAATCGCGACACTTGTGTGGGTATATGCGGCAGGATTGATCACGATGCCGTCGAACTTTCCGTAAGCTGACTGGATCTTATCCACGATATCCCCCTCATGGTTCGACTGGTAGCATTCGACCTCCACGCCTTCAGCCTCCGCGGCTCTCTGGATGAATGTAAGCAATGCCTCGTAATTCTGCTTTCCGTAGATATCAGGCTCCCTGACACCCAGAAAATTTATGTTTGGTCCGTTAATAACCAGTAACTTCATATAAAATACCTCCGTAAACTGCCTTTAATACGTCCAGCGCCGATTCCTTCACATCGTCGCCGTTTGTAACTACTGCGTCCGCAAACCTCTGATAACGATCCTTCCTTTTTTGGTACAGTTCCTTTGCACCGCTTTTTTTTAGGAGGGGCCTGTCATCGTACGAAAGCCGGTCAAGGCTTCTCTGAAGCCAGACGATGACTCCGTTCTGATGCAGAAGGTCGTAGTTGCTGTCATTTACTACCACGCCTCCGCCCGTGGATATGATCACGCCTGACTTTTTCCCGAGATCCCTTATGATGTCAGATTCGATCATGCGGAAAGCCGGTTCCCCAACCTTTTCCAAAAGCTCCTTTGGGGTGTTCCCGAGTCTTTTTGTTATCTCATTATCCGAATCCAGGCTTTTTCTTCCCGTAAGTTCTTCAATTTCTTTGGCAACTGTGCTTTTTCCGGCTCCCGGCATTCCTATCAGGATGATGTTCTGAAGGGAGAGGTTAAGGGTCCGGTATATCCTGTCTGTCTCCATATCAGAAATCTCATGTCCCATAAACAGTTCCGCGCTTTTTTTTGCCTGTGCCACGAGCATATAAAGACCGTTTTCATACGGAATCCCGAGTTTCTCTGCCTGAAGCAAAAGAGCGGTACGCGCAGGATTATAGATAAGGTCAAAAACACCACTTAGTTTTTTAAAGTGTGAAAGATCCACAGGGGAGACTCCCGTATCGGGATACATTCCAAGGGGCGTTGTATTTACAATGATTTCCGCATCATAATGAAGATACAGGTTTTCATAGTTATTCTCACCGTTTCTTGAGATGATATGAGGTTCTGCATTAAGTGCCATGAGGGCACTGACCACGGAAGCGGAAGCCCCGCCGCTTCCAAGCACAAGCGCCTTTTTCCCATCCACGGATATCCCGGAGTGCCCAACCATCCTTAAAAAGCCGTATACATCCGTGTTATCGCCGTAGAGGCTGCCGTCATCCGTGCGGATTATGGTATTGACGCTTCCGGTATATTTTGCCGTGTCACTTAATGATGAAAGGTACGGGATAACTGTCTTTTTATAGGGGATGGTCACGTTGAGCCCTTTAAAGTCCCCGTTTTTGAGAAAATTCTCAACCTCTGAGCATGTTTTCTCATAAAGCCCGTATTCGTAATTTCCGAGCATTTTGTGTATGAGCGGCGAAAAGCTGTGTGTGAGTTTTTCACCGAGTAATCCGTATCTGTTCATGAGGGCACCTCGCTGTAGCTGCCTAAGTAATGAAACTCCTCGCATGCATCAGGAAGTTCGGAAAGAAGTTCCGGAAGTCTTTTGGAGTATACGGGAGTTTCGATGTCAAAATAGAACATGAACTCAAATTCCCTCCCTGGGAGAGGCCTGCTTTCAAGTTTATTCAGGTTGATATTGAGCGCATTGAGCTTCGCAAGAACCCTGTAGAGGGACCCGGGCTCATGCGGGAGGGTCAGCATGAGGCTTGTCCTGTCAGCCCCGGGATATATTTCCGTATCCTTTGAGATACAGATGAAGCGGGTATAGTTGTTCCGGGTGTTCTGGACTGAACTTTCAATGCACTTAAGGCCGTAGTATTTCATGCAGGACCTTGAAGCAAGCGCCGCGATGTCGTTCCTTTCTGATTCAGCCACCATTTTTGCCGCCACGGCAGTGTTTTCACAGGGAATGACCTTTACGTTTTTCAGCGTACGGAGGAAGTCAGAGCACTGGCTTATTGCCTGTTCATGTGAATAGACCTCGCGTATGTCTGAAAGGGAGACGCCCGGTTTTGTGAGGAGATTATGCTCCACCTTCATCCTTATGCTCCGTACGATTGAAAAATTGTGGTGCGTCATCAGGTCATATACGGAGTTTACTGAGCCTGCGGTGCTGTTTTCCACGGGGACGACGCCGTATCGGCACAGCCCCTTTTCAATTGCGGAAAAAACTGACTCAAAGTCTGAAAAATACATGATGTTTGCATGGCGAAACAGCCTGTCGCATGCCGCCTGCGAATTTGATCCTTCCACTCCCTGACATGCGACTGTCGCCGATTCGGGAAACAGCTTATCCGTGTTTTCAACAGCCCTCTGTATTTTTTCCGCGATTTCTCCGGCTTCGCCGATAAGCCTGTTCTGGTAGCTGCGGCTAAGCTCAAAAATGAGTGAATATAACAGGAGGGAATAATCCCTGAGTTCGGAAGGGGACATGTCAGCTATCTCCTTAAGTTTCCTGCGTTCCCTTTCGGGATCGTATACAGGAAGGTGCTTTTCTTTTTTTAATGATGCGATTTCGGAGCAGATGTCCATGCGCCTTGCAAACAGATTTACCAGTTCTCTGTCAATTGCATCTATCTCATTTCGAATATCCTGAATTTCCATTTAGTTCCTTTCTGCGCCCTAAAAGTGCATCATATATGGCAACCGCCGCGGCTGCCTCCACGCACGGCACGGCGCGTGGGACAATACACGGATCATGCCTTCCCGGAATCAGAAGCTCTGTTTCCTTCAGGGTGGTTTCATCAAAGCTTTTCTGTGAAACGGCAATGGAAGGTGTGGGTTTCACGGCTACCCTGAAACAAAGCGGCATTCCGTTAGTGATGCCTCCCAGGATTCCTCCGGAATGATTGGTAAGTGTCCGTACCGTACCGTTTTCAATAAAAAACTGGTCGTTATTCCGGCTTCCGGTCATTTTTGCTGCCGCAAAGCCTGCCCCGAATTCGATTCCCTTAATAGCAGGGATACCGAACACGATCTGTGATATGCGGTTTTCCATTCCGTCAAACATAGGGTCCCCAAGGCCCGCCGGAAGACCGGTGGCAACACACTCAATGGTTCCTCCCACGGAGTCCCCGCGGCTTTTAGCCCAAAGGATGTATTCCTGCATCAGCTTGCCCTGCCCGTCATCAATTACAGGAAAGTCCTTTTCCGCAGTGGAACGGTCTAAATCTCCGGAATCCTCCAGCGGGCCAATCGACTTTATCCTCGAAATGATATTTATCCCCTCACGCATAAGAAGCTGTTTACAGATGCCTCCGGCGATGCATAAAGGTGCAGTCAGCCTGCCGGAAAAGTGACCGCCCCCGGAATGGTCCTCAAATCCGCCGTATTTGACAAAGGCCGTATAGTCCGCGTGTCCCGGCCGGGGAATGTATGAAAAGCTTTCATAATCACCTTTACGTGTGTCAGTGTTTCTGATTATTGCGGTGATGGGCGCCCCGCAGGTGGTATTATTGATAAAACCGCATAAGAACTCGGGTTCATCAGCTTCCTTCCTTTTTGTTGACCAGTCGTTTTTTCCGGGAGCCCTTCTTGAAAGGAAACGTTTAAGCGTTTCCATACATATGGATTCCCCGGCAGGAATGCCCTCGAGGGTCATTCCTATAGCAGGTGAATGGCTCTGGCCGAAGATGGTAAGTTTTATATTTTCTCCGTAAGAACTGCTCATTTGTTCACCTCCAGCACTTTTAGATGCTTCCAGAAATCGGGATATGATTTTTCAACACATTCGCTTCCTTCCACAAATACGTCATTTTTGCAGAAACCCGCCGCCGTAGCCGCAGCCATGGCAATCCTGTGGTCATTGGCGGCATTTACGGTGCCGCCCGAAAGGTACGGCTTTCCCTTTATAGTAAGACCATCAGGAGTTTCTTTGATGTCTGCTCCGAGTGCTGAAAGCATGCAGGCGGTGGTTGCAAGCCGGTCTGATTCCTTAAGGCGGAGGCGTCCCGCGTTTGTGATCACGCTGGTGCCTTCTGCACACGCACAAAGCACACTGATTACCGGAACCAGGTCCGGGATGGAAGAGGCGTCGATCGTTACTGCCTTAATGATTCCGCGCTTAACGAGGATACTGCCGGGCGTTGTCGTGACCAGGGCTCCCATTCTGCAGAGGATTTCGAGAATCCTCCGGTCACCCTGTGCAGAAGAAAGCGAAAGGCCGTTTACGGCAACCCCCTTATCTGACAGAGCACCCATTGAAAGAAAGAATGCGGCATTGGACCAGTCGGACTCGATTACCACGTTTTTCTGAAGATGGTACTGCTGATTCCCGGGTATCCGGTAAAGGTTATCCTCTTTTTCAAAAGAGATTCCTGAACGTTTAAGCGCATGTTCAGTCATCAGGATGTAGTCAGCAGACTCCGTGTTTTCCGTAACTGTAAGGGTGCTGTCACCGTTTAAGAGCGGCAGGGCAAACAGAAGTCCTGAAACATACTGTGAGGAGATGTTTCCGTGGATGCGGTACTCGCCTGCGGTAAGCTGTCCTTTTAAAGTCAGCAGGTTTCCGTTTTTTGTGATCTTTACACCATGTGCATTAAGACATCCGATAAGTTCCCCCACCGGCCTTTTTGAAAGGCCTTCCGCCATATGAAATTCTGCATTTAGTCCCAGTGCGCCTGCTACGGGAAGAAGAAACCGAAGCGTTGACCCGCTTTCATTGCAGGAAAGTCTGCAGACCATGTCTTTGGAAGGCTTTCCCGGGGTGACAGAGATGAATCCGTTATCTGAAATACTTATGCCGGCACCCATCGAGGAAAGGCAGCTTACCGTAGCCAGAATGTCTTTTGAGACACCGCTGCATTTAATTGAACAGGCTTCGCCTGAAAGGGCGGAACAGATAAGCAGCCTGTGTGCTTCGGATTTTGATGCCGGGACGGTCAGTACCCCGCTTCTCTGACCGCAGCTTATGTGCGTGTTCATCTGACTCCTCCTGCTTTAAGCCATTCCGGGACGGAACTTTTTGGAATTTCCATAAGTTCGCAGCTTCCGATCTCTCTTGGAACCACCAGGGTGAGCTTCCCGCCCCGGCTCTTCTTGTCAGTCATTATTGCGGCACTGAGCATGCTTAGGTCACAGGAGGTATCTGTCGGAAGCCCGTAAGAAGCAAGAAGGTCAAGGAGTTTATCACATGTATCCTTACTGCAGAGCCCTGAAACTTCAGCCGCCCTGGTAATGACGGCCATTCCTATGGCAACAGCCTTACCGTGGGGCACTTTATAGCCGCTGCAGGTCTCCACCGCATGACCCACAGTGTGGCCGAAGTTAAGGAGCATACGCGGTCCATTGTCAAACTCATCCTTTTCAACAAGATCCCTCTTCATGGTCACGCATTCACTTATCACATTTTCGTACTGACCTGATACAGGGACTTCTTTAATGCTTTGAAACAGCCGGCGGCTTCCGATCATTGCGTATTTAATGATTTCAGCGCAGCCGTTTTTGTATTCATCTTCGGGCAGCGTCAGAAGTGTATCAGTGTCACATAAGACATGCGAGGGCTGATGAAACACTCCCACCATGTTTTTTCCTGATTCAAGGTCCACGCCTGTCTTTCCGCCCACGGAAGAGTCAACTGCGCTTAAAAGGGTGGTCGGTATCTGCGCAAAGTCGATGCCGCGCTGGTATGTTCCTGCCGCAAATCCGGCCATGTCACCCGTAACACCGCCGCCAAGCGCCACTAAAAGGTCGTTTCTTGTCATCCTTACGCGGCACATTTCCTCAAGGAGTTTTCCGTATGTGGAAAGGTTCTTGCTCTGCTCTCCGTGAGGGAAGACAAACGTGAAGATATGGGCGCCCCCTCTTTTTAAAAGGCTGCAGAGCGGCTTTCCGTATAAGGCATAAACCGTGTCGTCGGATACTACCATGACATTTCTGTCCCGGATTTTTTCCGAATGGACAGAACCGTGGAGAAGTCCTGACCCGATAAGTACGCTGTAGGGTTTTGAGGTATTGATGTTTATTGTCTGCATCTTATCCGTCAACCTCCTTTTTAATTTCACTGCCTTTGGCAAAAAGTGCCATAAGGTGACTTGAATCTTCCTTGACAAGAGCTGTCCTGTAGGCCTTCAGGTTTCTGATCAGTGTGTCCAGTTCGAAAAGAAGATGTTCCCTGTTATCCATGCATAACTCAGTCCAAAGCTCCGGACTCAGGCAGGCAACGCGAGTCATGTCCCTGTAGCTTCCCGCGGAAATGCCCTTATGTTTTCTTACGGTGGGACTTTTTACATATGCGCTGGAAACCACATGTGCCAGCTGCGAGGTATAGGCAATCAGCCTGTCGTGATCCTCTGCAGTCGTGGCAGTTATCTGTGAGAACCCGCACGGCTCCAGAAGTTTTCTTGCCCGTGTAATCACGGAAAGATTACACGAGACAATGACCATGGGCGCGCCTGTAAACATGTCAGCAGAGGAGTGTTTTATTCCGGAATACTGCGTCCCCGCCATGGGGTGACCGCCTGCATATGTAAAACCGTATTTTTCGGAAAGTTCAGTTCCCTTTTTCACCATTTTTCTTTTTGTTCCGCAGCAGTCCATGACAAGCGGCCTTGCGCCGATATGCGCCGCGTTTTCCTCCATGAATTCGATGGCGGCCTTTGGATAGGTGCAGATAAGGATAAGGTCACAGTCCTTAAGATGCTCCTTATGAAGTTCCCCGTCGATGATTCCGTTAAGTTTCGCAAACCACATCGTGGAGGAATCCGTGTCCCTTGCAAGGACGATGCAGCCGTTTCTGCGGAAAGCTTTTGCGAATGACCCGCCGATAAGGCCAAGGCCCACGATTCCTACCGTCATGATGCCGCCTCCCTGACTGCTGATATCTTTCCGGCCAGCTTTTCATAATCCGAAGGCTTCAGCGACTGGGCACCGTCACACAGCGCGTGCGGAGGGTCGTTATGTACCTCGATGATGAGTCCGTCGCAACCGCATGCGGCAGCAGCCATCGCCATGGGAGGAACCATGCGTGCCATGCCGGTAGCGTGGCTCGGGTCAACAATGACCGGAAGGTGCGAGAGCTCATGCAGCATAGGAACGGCGGAAAGATCCAGGGTGTTTCTCAGGTAGTCGCTGTAGGTGCGGATGCCGCGTTCACATAAGATTACCTGCTCGTTTCCGTTAGCCATGATGTACTCCGCACTCATGAGAAGCTCCTTTAAGGTATTGGCCAGTCCGCGTTTTAAAAGTACGGGCTTATTTAGATGCCCCAGCTCCTTAAGGAGGTCAAAGTTCTGCATGTTCCTGGCACCCACCTGAAGGACGTCGATATCCGTAAAGAGTTCAAGGTCCGATACACTTAAAATCTCAGTCACGATGGGAAGCCCCGTTTCGTCACGGGCCGTCTTTAGAAGCCTCAGCCCTTCTTCCTTGAGACCCTGGAAATCATAGGGGGAGGTACGCGGCTTAAATGCGCCGCCCCGGAGGATATCGGCGCCGGCCGCCTTTACGGCCTTTGCAATGGAGACTATCTGCTCCTCTGATTCCACGGAACAGGGGCCTGCAATCATACAGAAACTGCCGCCGCCTATCTTTTTGTTCCCGACGGATACGACGGTATCCTCAGGATGAAACTTCCGGTTGCATCTTTTAAAGGTTTCGGAAACCCTTTTTACGGAATCCACCATTTCAAGGCTGCCGATAAGGTCCATGTCAACGCTGGCCGTGTCACCGATAAGCCCAAGCACCGTCTGGAATCTTCCGGTTGAAATGTGGACGTCGAGCCCCATGCCCCGAAGCCAGCCAATAAGCTGGTCCCTTTTTTCACAGTCCGCATCTGGTTTAAGAACAACTATCATTTATATTCCTCCGTTTAAAGCAAGAAAAAAGGAGTGCGGCCAGATCGATCTGAGCCGCACCCCCCATGTGTCTTTTACATGTTTAAAGTTCCGTGCATCGCAAACCGACCTTACCGAATTTCTTGGTAAAGCTGAACCAGTAATAAATCTTTGCGATGAGGATAATGTTTTTCATGTTTTTTTAACTCCGTTTGTTTCTATAACATTCGTATAGCCGGCTTTTCCGGCGATAACGGCTTTTTTTCCTTCTTCAATCGCGTTTTTCAAAAACGCGATGTCGGGCTTTACGTTTGACGGGCAGACAAGTCTTCCGGCAGCCGCGTCCATCTCATAACTGTCCAGTACAGAGCGTGCAGCGGTAACTCTCGACTGCATACTCGTGTGGCAGTGGGCCGTAAACAGCTGAAGAAGCGAATACCACGGACTTCCGTGTCTGCCGGCCATAAGGAAGAGGAGCTCCCTTTTTTCAACTGCCGTCGAGTTTCTGATCAGTGCCATCAGCGCCTGATCAATGGCGTCATCATCATTTTCAGGGGAAAGGCCTTCGAACAGATCAGGGAATAGATAGGAGAGGTAGTAAGGTAGTGGATTCACGCCCAGGACCCTGAACCATTCACTTCCCATGAAAAGGTCCGGCGAAGTTATACCGTTTTCCCAGTTCTGGACGGTCTTAGTTGAAACACCTAAGCCCATGGCCATGAATTCCTGCGTTTTTCCCGCGTCAGTACGGGAGGTAAGCCATATCTGGGAGAATCGTTTTTTCTGAACTGACTGTTCTTCTTTATTCATGATGCGCCTTCTTTTAGTTTCCGTAAACAGGGAGAGGTTCCTGTCTAGGAGAAATATATTACTTATAAATACGCGTAGAAGCAAGTAATATATTTCCTAACGTGGCCGATTGTATCATTGGAAAGAGTGGTTGTCAATACTTTTTTTAAAATCATCTTGACATAAAACGTTAATGTTATATATTTCATATTAAGGGTAATACCCGATGAAGAGAAGAAAAGTGGTCCGACAGTAACCACATAAAAGAGAATCTGCAGGGTCTGTCAGTAATAAGCATAGGAGGTGATTTGATGGATCAGAAGGCAATGTTTAAGCTAAGTTACGGTCTGTTCGTCCTTACCGCAAGGGATGGAAAGAAGGACAACGGGTGCATTATCAATACCGCCATTCAGGCTGCATCGGCACCCAATCAGATAAGCATCTGTGTTAACAAGGCAAATTACACGCATGACATGATCATGCGCACGGACGCATTTAATGTTTCCGTGATAAGCAAAGAGGCGACA
Organism: Lachnospiraceae bacterium; assembly: GCA_024405115.1. GTDB lineage: Bacteria > Bacillota > Clostridia > Lachnospirales > Lachnospiraceae > Avilachnospira. The sequence goes on along the minus strand of JAKSPD010000013.1, from coordinate 28,848 downwards.
TTTGAACTTTTTAAGCATTTTGGTTTTCAGTCAGGTAAGACTGCCGATAAATTTGCGGACTTCACGGCAGCCGGCCGCGGCAGAAACGGAATACTTTATGTGACAGAGGGAACAAATGCGTATTTTTCAGTAAGGGTTGATAAGTCCATGGACCTTGGTTCGCATACAATGTTCGTGGGTGAAATCACTGATATGGAGGTACTGAGCCCCGCCGGTTCGGCTACCTACGAGTATTACTTTGAAAATATCAAACCAAAGCCGCAGGAAGCCGGAAAAACAGATGACGGGAAGACCATCTGGCGCTGCACCATCTGCGGATATGAATATGTGGGCGAGGAGCTTCCGGAGGATTTCATATGTCCCCTGTGCAAGCACCCGGCATCAGATTTTGAAAAGGTCGTATAGAAAACGGAGGAAAAAGAAATGGCTAACAAATTTGCAGGAACAAAGACCGAAAAGAACCTCTGGGAGGCGTTTGCAGGTGAATCCCAGGCCAGAAACAAGTACACATACTTCGCATCAGTTGCAAAAAAGGCGGGATATGAGCAGATAGCGGCACTGTTCCTCAAGACCGCTGAAAATGAGAAGGAGCATGCAAAGCTCTGGTTCAAGGCACTTGGTGAGCTGGGCGATACACCCGCAAACCTTCTTCATGCAGCCGAGGTCGAAAATGCAGAGTGGACCGACATGTATGACAGGATGGCGAGAGAAGCGGAGGAAGAGGGATTTACCGAGCTTGCGGCACAGTTCCGTGGCGTGGCGGCCATCGAGAAGCTTCACGAGGAAAGGTACCGCGCGCTTCTTAAGAACATTGAGACCATGGAAGTATTCAAAAAGAGCGGAGTGACCGTATGGGAATGCCGTAACTGCGGACATGTGGTAGTGGGAACCGAAGCACCCGAGGTATGCCCCGTATGCAGCCATCCCCAGGCTTATTTCGAGGTAAGGGAAGAGAATTATTAAGGGCCACGGAAAAAGATACAGAAAGCCATTGGCGTGCGGTTATCCGCACGCCTTTTAATCCTGAAAACGAAGAACGCCTCCTTAACAGGAGGCGTTCTACTTACTTTTACTCTCTCAGCCGTTGATCAGAAGTACCGTCAGGTCATTGACGTTCGTTCCTGTGGGCCCGGTCATGATAAGCGCGTCCACGGACTTGAGTGCGTTGTAGGCATCGTTATCCTGAAGGACTTTTTTAATGTCCATCTTAAGCGCATCGGCGGTAGCCCCGGTGACGATTCCGCCGGCGGCATCAGTGGGGCCGTCAGTTCCGTCAGAGCCTACTGAAAATACACATACGTTTTTGAGTCCGCGGATTTCCTCAGCGGCGGCTAAAGCAATCTCCTGGTTGCGGCCGCCCTTTCCGGTTCCGGTAAGGTGAACCACGGTCTCTCCTCCGCATATGTATGCAAGCTTTTTCCCGTCATGGGCATGGTCCTTTGCAACTGCACCAAGGAACCTTCCCGCCTCGCGGGCCTCGCAGGACATGCAGGCTGTAAGGAAAACGGGTTCGTAGCCCAGCTCTTTTGCGGTTTCGGAGGCACTTTTACAAAGCTGCCTTACACTTCCGGTAACAAAGGTGGTAACGTTTGTAAGTTCCTTCGGGGTCTCAGTTTCAAGTAATTTTCCGGCTTCCGCCGATACTTCTATACCATATCTCCCAATTATCTCGAGAGCCTCTTCGCAGGTTGACGTATCAGGATATGCAGGGCCCGACGCAATCATGTCAAGCGGGTCACCTATGATGTCGGAAAGAACCACAGTGTAGACATGTGCGGGTGCGCAGTAGTTTGCAAAGCGGCCGCCTTTTACGGCTGAAAGGCGCTTTCTTATCGTGTTGATCTCCACGATGTCAGCACCACAGGCAAGAAGGGCCTTGGTGACTGCCTCCATTTCCGTTGCGGGAACGAGCGGCTTTTCAAAAAGTGCGGAGCCACCTCCTGAAAGAAGGAAAAGAACCTTATCCGCACCCTTTACGGCTTCGAGTGCGGCAGCAGTTCCCTTATAGCTGTTTTCGTCCGGTACGGGATGTCCGGCCTCGTAGATGTCAAGGTTTCCGATGGCACCCTTTGAATGGTCGTACTTTGTTACGACCACGCCCCGCTTTACAGCCGTGCCAAGTTCCGCATATGCGGCGTTTGCCATCTCCCAGGCTGCTTTTCCCGCCGCAATCAGGACAAGCTCGTTACATTGAAGATCCATCCCGGAAAGTGCCTTCTTTACCGCATTTCCCGGCATGGCACTTTTCAGTGCATTATCTATAATAAGCTTTGCGTCATTTACCATATGAAATTATCTCCTTTTCCCTGCTAATCATAAAAGAAGATCCGGCAAAACGCAATAAAGATATGCAGGAACTTTAAAGGCGGCATACCGGGAGGCAGGAAAGGGTGATCCATGAACCTTATGTCAAGGGCTTTCGCGGCATATGCTCGCCGGAAAGATCACCGGCTTCTTTATAGCGGAGATCCAAACTCCTTTGCCTTTGCCACAACGAATTTTGCGTCCAGCTCCTGCACAGGAATCTGGTCTGTTGCACACATTGCGGCAGCAATTCCGGCAGCCTGCCCCGTCTCCATACAGGGCACCTGTACACGGACTGCCGCAAAGGCCTCTTCATCTGCGGAGATAATGCGGCCCGCTACAAGAAGGTTCGGATAGTCTTTGGTAATCAGCGAACGGAAAGGAATATACCCGGCATCCTCGGGGAATGTCAGCTTCTGTCCCTCCCCGTTCGGCAGATGAATGTCCACGGGATGACAGGCCCTGGCAACCGCATCCTCAAAATGCACGGAATGCACATATTCTTCTCCGGTCAGTACATGAATACCTTCTACTCTCCGGCTTTCCCTGATGCCTACCGTCTGGGCAATCGAAGTAATATGACAGTCTTTAAATTCAGGAATATACTTTTTCATGAATCCCACCAGACGGAAAATATCCTCACGCAGCCCGGCTTCTGCCTTCTGCAGATCTTCATAATCGGTAGCATCCACCGAAGTTCTAGTAAGATTCACCGTAATACATCCCTCGGAGATTGTCGTGGCCAGCCATGGTCCTCCAAATTGTGGGACTAAAACGCCCTTTTCTCTCAGTTTGAAAAGCAGGTCTCGCACACACATGGCCTGATGGTTGAAACGGTGGTTTTTCTGGTGAATGATGTGCATCCTTTCGGATGATGTATCTACTCCGGAAAGGCAGAAACAAAGGCTGGCCGGCTGTCTGGCACCTGTCTCCGGGAGCATCGGAACGCCAAGAAACGAGGAAAGATCTGCATCCCCTGTGGCATCCACAAAAACCTTTCCCCGTACCGCCAACATTCCGGATTTATTGACGATCACTACAGCCTTCGCTGTTTTCCCGTCATAGATGGCATCCGTAAGATAGGAGTTCAGAAAAAGCTTTACGCCGGCTCTTTCCGCCATTCTCCGCGCCACAAGTTTATACACTTCCGGATCAAAAGAAATATTGCATCTGGGTTCTTCCACAATGGCACCGCCCGCAGAAACCATTTCCGTGGCAAAACGCCAGGGAATGCCGCCGCTTACCTGCTTTCCGTTATAGGAAAACTCGCTCATGGGGTTCACATACCCGGCTGTGGCCATTCCCCCAAGAAAGGCAAAACGTTCGACCAGTGCCACCTTTGCCCCGCATTCCGCCGCCGCAATCGAAGCACCGATCCCTGCCGGCCCTCCGCCGCAAATGACAACATCATATTCTTCTGTCAAAGGTATTCTTTTACTGTAAGAAATCATATCCATGTTTACAGAGCTTCTCTTTCTATAAAAACAGGTGCGATTACGGTATAAATCAGATGATACTATCATCAAAATAGTAATGTCCCCTATGGTATCTGCTTGTACTTTACCACTTCAAATTTTCTGAAAAAGACAGCCCGCCTTTCGACAGACTGTCTTTTTTCAGGAATTCAAAATTATCTGTTACCTCTTTGTATTATACTCGTAAGCGAAAGAGGAGAGATCAACGTCGGCATCTTCCTTCAATATTGCATACGCTGCGTTATAGCGGGTATTCAGATCTTCGATTGCCTCTTCAACAGGCATTCCGGGGGTGTGACACCAGTTACTCAGCACAGGCTCGTGCTTATCACCCTCAAGCGGAACAAGGCTGTCGGGTACGAGCGGAAGTGAAGTATAGTTTGTTATGTCACCAAACAGAGTCCACTGCGGTCCAAGATCTGCATTGGGAGTAGCATTCTGGATTATTTCAAGCTTATACGGAATCATTCCACCGGACTCATAAATCTTGCCGTTCAGATAATCGCTGTTCAGGAAAATAAAAGCATCAACAATAGCTGCCTTCTTCGCATCGTCAGCTTTTTCGTATGCGATCTTGTCGATGGAGCAGCCGTTACGATCCATGTAACCGCCCTTGAAGGGAGCCTCACCCGGCTCAATAGTGGGCATATCAATAACGGTCCAGTTGCACTTGGCAGGGAACTGAGAGGTATAAACAGCATAGTCATAGGACGGAGCAGGGAACATGCCCACAACACCATCAGCGAACCGGGCACGGATCGGATCGATGGCAAGATCGTCCATGCCGAGAATCCAGCCGTTTTCATACATTTCCTTAACACACTCAAGGGGCTTCTTAAAAGCGGACCAGTCATATGTTTCTGTGTTGGGATCCCACCAGGTTTTACCAACAGAACTCAGAGAAGACTGAATAACGAGCCTCTGGAACATTCCTGACCATGTGGTGCCTCCAAAACCGAATACATCAGCACCCTCGGGACCGGCGCCCTTACCGTTTTCGGTGATGACTTTTGCACATTCAACCACGTCGTCCCATGTCTTCGGATATTCAAGGTTGTTTTTCTCAAACAGATCGACGTTGACAGCAAACTTGAGCGGAACTACTTCAAGCGGAAGACCTGTCAGAACACCCTGCTGATAGTTTGTTCCTTTTTTCAGATAGGGAGAATAGGACTGAATCAAATCCTTAAGTTCTGCATCTTCGATCTCACTGAGATCCTGAATATATCCCTTTTCGACCCACTGGGGATTTGCGGTACCGGCATCAATAAGATCATAGTGTGTACCAGCTTCGAGAAGTGCTGTCAGATCGGGAGTATAAGAGTTGATATTGGAGATGATATTGAGGTAGACCCCTTTCTCCTTTCCCTCTCCTTCATTCCATTTAGTCACCTCATCCTGAAGTGTAAACAGATATGCACCAATAGAGCAGTAATAATCAACCTGAATGATCTCTGCCGGTTCTTCCTTCGCAGCTTCAGTAGCTGCCTGAGTAGCCGCCTGAGTCGCTGCCTGAGTAGCTGCCTGATTGGTTGCCTGTGTTGCTGCTTCTGTAGTAGCTGCCGGAGCTGATTCTGCCGGAGCTGCACAAGCAGCTAAACTGAGCACCATGATAGCTGCAAGAAGCATTGCAAGCATTTTTCTCATAACTTTTCCTCCTAATTTGATCTAAGCGGCCCATGGCCACTGATCAGAATATAACAAAAAGAAAATGACAGTTCAATACCGGAATAAATAATAAAATTATTATTTTGTATATAATAATAAAAATCCAAATTTTGTGGGAAAATATAAATTTCGGGGATATTGAACTTTCTTTTTTTGTCTGTTATATTCGCACAAAAAGTGAAAAAAGGAAGACTTGAAATGATTGACTTGCTTAGAAAGAACGGTCCCTTCAGAAAGGCTAATCTTCACAGCCATACCACCAGGACTGACGGACGCATGACTGCTTCGGAAGTTAAAGAATGGTACAAGGACCATGGATATGAGATCGTTGCGTTTACAGATCACAGCGTGTATTCCGACTATCCGGAACTGAGGGATGAACGTTTTCTTCCCATCGCCGGAGTAGAGACCGATTTCTGCTCCTACGATCCGCACTTTCCGCAGAAAAAGACGATCTCCTGTCACATCAATTTCTGGCAGGAGTTTCCGGAGTCTCCTTTGGCCGTATATGTTCCGGAAACACATGAATACAAAGTCGATACCATTAACACATATATCAAAGCTATGAAAAAGAATGGATTCTATTGCTGTTTGAATCACCCCGGCTGGTCAATGCTGCCGGGAAATGATATTGAACGTATCGACGGGTTGGATGCCGTGGAAGTCTACAATCACGGAGCAGAATGGAACAACAACTGCGGAAACGGGAATATTGAGTACGCCATGTATCTGAATTCCGGTCACAGGGCATGGGCACTGGCCGCAGACGACAACCATGCGGGCATTGGCGGAAAAGATATAGATCTGACACACGATGATGATACTTTGGGCGGATGGATCGAGATCTCTATGCCTGAACTGACCGTCAGACACTTTTTTGAAGCTTTCAGAAGCGGAAGTTTTTACGCAACACAGGGACCAAAGATCTATGATTACTATATTGATGAGAGTCGTGACATGATCGTTGTCAGATGTTCCCCCGTAAAAAACATCAGTATCAAAGGCAGCCATATTGGCCTTGCAGCTCATGCGAACTCCAACAGAAATGATATTACTTTTGCCGAGTTTCCTTTGGCCGGAATCCGCGAAACGAATCAATATTTTCGACTGGAGATCTGGACAACAGATATGAAAAGAGCGTTTTCACAGCCTTACTATTTTGAATCAAAGTCATGCAGAAAAACAGAAAAAACCTGATATATATTTTGTGCTATTTCGCCTATGCGTCTATATATATTGCACGACTTAATCTAAGCGTAGCCACGCCACTGCTTCGTGATTCTCATATAATGAGTACGGAACAGATCGGGTATCTGGGGACTGCATTTTCCGTTGTGTATGCTTTTGGACGTCTGCTGAACGGCGTCAGGGCTGATTTCGTTCAGCCCAGAGTTATGATAAGCATTGGTCTGGTGCTTTGCTTTTTTGCAAATCTGGGAATGGGAATTCTTCCTCCTTTTTCAGGCATGCTGCTGTTCTGGTGCGTCAATGCTTTCGCACAGTCTATGCTTTGGTCAAGCGTGCTGCGGTTTATCAATTACATTTACCTTAATGACAAGGCTAAACTGACCAGACTGTCCGCGATGGTTTCTTCTGTTGCCGCGGGTAATGTGCTGGGGATTCTCATATGCACATGGATCATCGAAAAAATGGATCTTGTTATGGCATTCCTTATCCCGGGATGCATTACACTGGTTTTAGGCGCAACGGTTTTTCTTATATTTCCCCGTATCACGGAAGAAAACAGGTTACCGGAAAAACAGACCGGAATCAGGGAAATCTTCAGTCAGCTCCGGAATTTGTTATCAGACAAGGAGATTCGCACAGCAGCTTTTCCTTCTCTTCTGCATGGTATCATCAAGGATAATGTTACTCTTTGGATGGTGGTGTATTTTGTCGATACTTTCGGAATCGATATTTCTAAAATTGCCGGATATGTATTGTTTATTCCCATTGTTGGCTTTGCGGCACGCATGATTTATCCGTGTCTCCTGAAAAAATGCCGCAATGACGAGCATCGAGTTTCTATTTTCTCATTTTTCGGTTGCACTGCCTGCTCGCTTTGCATCGTATTTTCCGAAAGTCCGGTACTTTCCGTAGTATGCTTAAGTGTAATATATTCGTTTATGTCTTTGATAAATTCATCAATGCTTTCAATTTTTCCAATCCGTTTTGACGCCAGAGGATGTTCCGCTTCGGTCAGCGGAATCATGGATTTCAGCACTTATTTCGGAAACGGCATCGGGGCGCTGCTTTATGGCGTAATGATTGCACATTGGGGGTTTTCCTCCATGTATTTATCCTGGATCGCAGTTTCACTCACAGCTATCTGGATTCTGATAAAACTTTCAGATCATAAGACGTCTGAATGATTTTTATGGAAGTTTCTATGCCATGTGATATACTTTAATTGCCAACAGTCTTTTATTGAAATGATTACTATTAAAGGTTTTGACTCATGGAGAAATTAATCGATAAGATCAGGGCTTTATATCCCGGACTGACACCTGCCAAGAAAAAAGTGGCAAGCTATATTCTGAACAATTATAATACCATTCACTATAATACTGTTACGGAACTGGCCGAAAAAATAGGGGTAAGTGATACTACGATCATCAACTTCAGCATGGATGCCGGTTTTTCCGGTTTCTGGGGGTTGAAAAAGGCAATTCGTGATGATGTTCAGAATCAGAACACGAAAATCATCAAGGAAGCCAATAATAATGAATTTGATTCAACGATCGCTGCCTTAACAAGAAATATAGCAGCAGACATGATAACAAATTTTACAAATAAAGAAAATACAGATGCTATCGCACAGGCCATCTCTGTCCTTGAGCAGGCGAATCATATCTATTTTGTAGGTTTTTATGCCGCTTCTCCGGCGGCAGATGAAGCGGCATTGCGCCTGACCTGTATCGGATACAGAACAGAAGTCATCAAACCCGGAATCGGAGACTTCATAGATAGAGTCAACCTTTCTCAAAAAGGGGATGTTGCAGTCGTTTATGATCTGGCTAACTATGTCGTGGCACTGACGGAAATCTGTTCTATTTTCAAAAAAAAGGAGGTTCCGATTATCCTGATCACAGATAACGGTCCCTCTCCCAGGCTGGAATATGCAGATGTAGTCATTCGTATGACTTCTGAGCATTCAGGCCCTAAAGTGATTAATGCCAGTATCATCAGTTATTATTTCGCAACTTTAATGAAACGAAAAAATGGCGATTACAAAAAGTATAATACGGAAATCCGTGATGGGATCCTGTCAAATTTCAACGAGTACGGAATTGTTGAACGAAGTGTTGCGTTAATGAAATGGCTTGGACCGTACGATGTTCATGGGGAGATGAATGATTCGGATATTCCCCCACAGACCCCGTAAATCATCAATCAAGAATGAATTACGTTAAACAATAAAACATCTGAAAATTCGTCGGATGTGATATTGTTTGTATTAAAGTTACCCGAAAAGGAGGATTGAATGAAAATCACCGCGATAAATACCTATTTTGTACGTCCCCGTTGGGGATTTGTGGAAATAATAACCAATGACGGAACGGTCGGCTGGGGGGAGGCTGTTCTCGAGGGCCATGCCGGAGCTGTACTTTCCTGCGTGGAGGAAATGAAGGATTATCTCATCGGACAGGATCCCGGCAACATCGAAGACATATGGACCACCCTGTACCGCGCCGGATTCTATCGGGGCGGCGGTGTGATGATGAGCGCCATCTCCGGCATTGACCAGGCCCTTTGGGATATCAAGGGAAAGGTGTTTGGCGCTCCGGTCTATATGCTTCTCGGCGGGAAATGTCATGAGAAGATGAAGGTGTATTCCTGGGTCGGAGGCGACCGTCCGTCGGATGTGGGTGCCGCTGCCCTCCAGAAGAAAAAAGAAGGATTTACCGCCATCAAAATGAATGCTACGGAGGAACTTCAGATGGTGGACTCCTATGATAAGCTTGACGCGGTGCTGGAGAGGGTGGCCGCTATTCGTGATTCCTGCGGCAAATATTTCGGAATCGCCATCGATTTCCACGGACGGGTGCATAAACCCATGGCCAAAGTCTTGGCCAAAAAGCTTGAGGAATTCGATCCCATGTTCATAGAGGAACCTGTTCTCTGCGAGAGCATGGAGAACTTCCGGGACATCGCGGCAGCATGCAACATCCCCATCGCCACCGGTGAGCGTCTGTTCAGCAAGTATGATTTCAAGCGGCTTCTGACTGCCGGCGGCGTGGATATCATCCAGCCTGATCTTTCCCACGCAGGCGGCATTACTGAAGTGAAGAAGATAGCCGCTATGGCTGAGAGCTATGATGTTGCCCTGGCTCCGCATTGCCCGTTAGGCCCTATTGCCCTGGCGGCCTGTCTTAATGTGGATGCCATCAGTTATAACGCTGTGATTCAGGAGCAGTCCATTGGCATCCATTACAATGTTGGCAAGAGTGTTCTTGACTATATACACAATAAAGAGGATTTTGCTTTTACGGATGGGTATGTGGATCTTCCCGTGAAACCCGGTCTCGGAGTCGATGTTAACAGGGAGCTTGTTCTTGAGGAGAATAAGACCCCCCACAACTGGAAGAATCCCGTCTGGCGTCACGAAGACGGTTCCATCGCGGAGTGGTAAATATGATATAGTGAAAAATTTCAACATAAACAGCAGGATTGATCTAGATCTGTCTGTTTCTTCCGGAAACCAGTCCGTTGATCAGTATAAAATAGCATACAGCCATTACCGCACCGCTGATCAGCCAGGAGGCTACTTCGGCATAGGAGATGGCACGGAAGCCGATGAGCGGCGTGATTACAAAGGCAAACACGCAGCGGATTACAAGCTCGACACCGGTACCCACCATGGGGATGACCTTACGCTTTAAGCTCTGGATGCTCATACGGAAACTCATGACAGCCGTCTGTGCCCATATGAAGAGCACTTCAATCCTGAGCATGGTGGATGCCATGAATACGACGTCGTCATTTTTCGTATTGGTGATAAGCTGAGCAATCCTTCCTCCGAAGAAGAACACTATGAGATATGTAAGTACGTTGATGGCGGCACTTAAGCCGATGCCGGTCCATACGCCCTCTGTGATTCTCTTATATTTCCTTGCACCGTAGTTCTGTGCTGCAAAGGTTGCAACGGCATTCGCAATGTTGACAGAAGGAATGGTTGCAAACATACGGATCTTTGAGCATGCGGACTGGGCGATGATCGTATCTGAACCAAGCGCATTGATTGCACCCTGTACGGAAACCGCACCGATTGAGAAAATCGAGTTGGTGATGGCAACGGATATACCCACGGGGAACATATCGGCGACAACCGGATCGATACCCTTAGTGTCAGAAAACTTAAACTTCATTTCCGGGAACACCTTAAAGAACTGGATACCTGAAAGGACCGCGGAAATAAACTGCGAGAAGATGGTCGCAATTGCGGCACCCATGACTCCGAGCCTTAAGATGACGATGCAGACAAAGTCAAGCGCGATATTTAAAAGAGAGCTGAAAATCAGGAAGTAAAGCGGTATCTTTGAGTTTCCGAGTGCCCTGAACGCGCATGCGAACACGTTATAGAACATGGTGCAGGTAAGTCCGGAAATGATGATTACTGCGTAAAGCTTTGCATCCGAATAAAGTTCAGCCGGAGTATTAACGAAATTAAGGAGCGGCTCAAGAAAGATGAGGAAAAGTGCCGTAAAGGCTGCGGAATAAGCCACGCAGAGCACGATCATCGCAATGAGGGCCCTCTTCGTCTTTTCCATGTTTCCTTCTCCGAAGGCATTCGAGATAAGAATGGAGTTACCCATGTTGTAGCCACGGGCCGCATAGTTCATCATGTTGACGATTGCTGCAGAGGCTGAGATGGCCGCGATTGCGTGGTCACCCAGAGTGTATCCCGCAATAGTCATGTCCGCCATGCTGTAAAGGTCCTGGAAAAGACCTCCAAGCATCATGGGTACGGCAAAGGCTACAAGGGCACCGAGAATTGAACCCTCGGTCATATTTGAATAATGTTTGTTTGCTGTTTTTTCTGCCATCCGGGCTACACTTTCCATATATAAACCAGAATATATACTTCAATACGTTACCAAGGAAGAAGTATACACTTTTTTCGTCAGATAGCAATATTTTGACGCAAGTTTTGTTTCATTACTGAAGTGAAAATCATAAAAAAAACTTGTGCATTTTCACGGAGTCTTCTATAATAGTATTTTTGGACAGAGGCAATAATCATTTCTCGTTGAATAATATTGATCATCATTTTTGGAGGTGGATATGAATTTAAAAAAGAAATTAGCGGTTCTGCTTTCCGCGGTAATGGTATTGACGGCGGCAATGCCTGTCTATGCCGTTGAAAATGTGGAAACGGCAGTTAATTCTGAGGTATTTGAAACAGCAGATACCGCAGAAGTGACCGGATCTGCGGAAGGAACAGGCTCCGTGGAAGAAACCGAGTCTATTGAAGAGATAGGTTCTTTGGAAGAGATCGAGGCAGTGGAAGCAGTCGAAGAGATCATTTCCGCAGAGGAGACCGCGGAAAAGGAAGCACTGAAGGATGGCGCGCTTCTTGGAGAAGGAGAACCTAAATATTTTTATATACAGGCTGAAGAGGATCAAACGTGTGTATCCATAAGAACGCGAGGGTATGGGGATAACCCGGCATCAGGGCTGAAGCTTGAGTTTTCAATGGACGGAATCTACTGGGATAATTATCTCCTTGCGGCAGAACATCCAGTCGATGAGACTTCTCTAACTCCTATAGTGTTAGCAGAGAAAGGAGACAGGGTATATTTCCAGGCACCGAGCGGTGTTCATAATGATGAAATAGCTGAATTGGAAAAATTTGAAGCCTCATTCCGGGTAATAGCTGAAAACGATAAAGACTACAGCGTTGGTGGGGATATCACTACACTTATCAGAACGGAAGGAAGCGTTGACATTCCAGCCTGTTTCTTTAATCAGATGTTTTGGGGGAATGACAATCTAATAAGCGCGAAAAACCTGGTGATCCCCGATGTAAAGCTTGGAAAAAACAGCTGCGCTTCTATGTTCTATGGCTGCAGCAGCCTTAAGATAGCACCGGTTGTTCGGCCGACGGTTCTCGGAGAGTCTTGTTATGCGTTTATGTTTGAAGGCTGCAGCAACCTTACAACAGCCCCTGAACTTCCCGCAAAGACATTGGCATATCAATGCTACTGGCAGATGTTCGCAAACTGCGGTGCCCTGGAAACAGCGCCAGAGCTTCCCGCAAAGACATTGGCAAAAGACTGCTATTTGCAAATGTTTTTTAACTGCACAAGTCTGACAGTGGCGCCAGAGCTTCCCGCAATGACATTGGCATATCAATGCTACCGGCAGATGTTCGCAAACTGCGGTGCCCTGGAAACAGCGCCAGAGCTTCCCGCAGAGACACTGGCAGAATACTGCTACGCACAGATGTTCGATAAATGCAGCAGATTAAAAGAAGTAAAAGTGGGATTCAGTGACTGGAATGAAGGCATTTGGACAACCAACTGGCTTCGCGGCGCTGCATCTGAAGGAACCTTCTATGGACCGTCTACGCTTCCTGACAGAAGAGATGATGATTCATCGACTGATTGCAGCTTTATTCCCAACGGGTGGAAATTCCCGCACAAGATAACAGTTACTGATGACGGAAACGGAACAGCAAGTGCCGACCCTGCATCTGCATCAAAGGATGAGACCGTAACACTTACGGCGGTTCCCGCTGCAGGATATCGTCTCCTTAAATGGGAATCGGATGACGTGACCGTAGCCGATGACGGAACCTTCACGATGCCGTCAAAGGATGTTGCGGTAAAGGCTGTTTTTGGCAAAACAGAGTATGCTGTAAATGTCAGCAGCGGAGGGAACGGAACGGCAAATGCCGATCCTTCTACAGCAGTCCTGGAAACAGAGGTAACGCTTACAGCTGTTCCGGACGAAGGTTATCGTTTTGACCACTGGGAATCGTCAGACGTGATCCCGGTAAATAATAAGTTCGCAATGCCCGCAAAGAATGTTTCTGTAAAGGCAGTATTTAAGGAAGAATCATATACCGTGAATGCCATCACGGCAGGAGGCGGAACAGTAAGCGCAGATCATGAAAGTGCTGCTATGGGAACAACAGTTACACTTACGGCTTCACCTGATGAAGGCTATACGTTTGCAGGCTGGAAATCGGCAGATGTAACCGTGGCCGATGACGGAACGTTTACGATGCCCGCAAAGAATGTTACGGTCATAGCGGTTTTTGAAAAGATCAGTTATACCGTCACGGTAACAACAAACGGCGGCGGAAGCGTCAATGTGACGACAGGAGACACCGTGATCCTTGAGCCTGTACCGTTTGCCGGCTACCGCTTTGACCGCTGGGAGTCGGATGACGTGACCGTTGTTGATAATGCGTTTAAGATGCCTTATAAAAACGTAACGGTTAACGCGGTATTTGAGAAGATCGAATACACCGTGACAGTGGAAAAAGAAGGAAAGGGAACCGCATCAGCGGATCCGGCGGGAGCAGTCATGGGAACGAAGGTGGCACTTACGGCCACACCGGACCCGGGCTATCGCTTTGACCGCTGGGAGTCTTCGGATGTAACTGTAGCAGACGATAAGTTTGAGATGCCCATCGGAAATGTCACGGTAAAGGCAGTATTCGAAAAGATCGATTATTCTGTAATAGTAGTTACAGACGGGGGAGGAACAGTCAGCGTAAATCCGGGGGCTGTTGTGGAACTGACGGCTATGCCATATGAAGGTTACCGCTTTGATTACTGGGAGTCGGATGACGTGACCATTGTCGATAATAAGTTCGAGATGCCGTTAAAGAACGTAACGGTAAAGGCAAATTTTAAAAAGTACCTTTATACCGTAAAATTTGATTCCATGGGCGGAAGTGAAGTAGCCGCACAGACGGTGGCATCGGGTGAAAAGGCAGTAAAGCCCACCTCACCGAACAGAAGCGGATACAGCTTTGCAGGGTGGTATGCAGATACGGCATGCACAAAAGTATTTGATTTTAATGCAGGTATCGGCACAGATACAACAGTTTATGCAAAGTGGAGCAAAAACAGCAGTTCGGGCGGAGGATCATCGTCGGGCGGAGGACCGGCAAGCACCGTAAAGGGGAATGCACTCTTTACCGGTACATGGGGAAATCCTGTAACGAACGGACACTGGTCACAGGATGATACGGGAGCATGGCATTATACAACGACACAGCTTTTCTGTAATACCTGGGCATACATCCGTAATCCGTATGCTCATGCCGGGCAGCACGAAGCCGACTGGTTCCGGTTTGACGGGAACGGAATCATGCTCACAGGATGGCAGCTGATAGACGGAAAGTGGTATTATCTGAATCTGACAAAGGACGGCACACTCGGAGCATGCCTGATCGGACCGGGAGTAACACCTGACGGTTATGAGATAGACGCAGCGGGAGCATGGACCGGAAGGTAACCTGTGCCGTGTGTATGGACACAAGAGCAGACGGATCCTGAACAAAGGGAATTCAAAGAGCTTAAACAATGTATATATCAAAGAGAGGCTTTCCGAAAGGAGGGCCTCTTATTATTTAAATACATGCTGCAGAATAAAAGCAAATCAGTTTACTCAAAAAACATAGAATGGTGCAATATGATTTTTCTGAAAATACTTGCTAATTTTTATATATTCCTATAAAATAATCGGCGGTTCGTAACGTTAAGACAGTAAATGGTTTATTTCAGAAAATTCAGGAGGGTAAAATGAATTTCAGAAAAAGATTGGCCGTACTGCTTTCCGCAGTAATGGTATTGACGGCGGCAATGCCTGTCTATGCCGCAGAAAATGTGGAAACGGCAGTTAATTCTGAGGTATTTGAAACAGCAGATACTGCAGAAGTGACCGGATCTGCGGAAGGAACAGGTTCCGTGGAAGAAACCGGGTCTATTGAAGAGATAGGTTCTTTGGAAGAGATCGAGGCTGTGGAAGCAGTCGAAGAGATCATTTCCGCAGAGGAGACCGCGGAAAAGGAAGCACTGAAGGACGGTGCGCTTCTTGGAGACGGAATAAACTATTTTTATGTACAGGCGGAATGGGATGAACTTGAGTTTGCTTTAAAGTATGCAGGCGGCGTGTCGGGAATGGAACTTGAGTTTTCATACGATGGAAGCGGCTGGTTTGAATATTACATCGGATACAGCATTGGACTGCCAAAAAAGGGAGACAGGGTGTACTTCAAAGCATCGACTTATAATGATCGGATATCCGTTTCCCACGGTGCATTCCAGACAGAAGTCAATGATAAACCGTTCAGTGTAGGCGGTGATATCACTACGCTGATCACCAGGGAAGGAAATGCAGATATTCCCGATAATTTTTTCGAGGGTATGTTTGCTGGCAATAAATACCTGATAAGTGCGGAGAATCTGGTTATTCCCGATGTAAAGCTTGGAAAGAGTTGCTGCGCGGGAATGTTTAACAGCTGTACTTATCTTGAAACAGCGCCGGCGAAACTTCAGTCAAAGAGTCTTGGAATTGGCTGTTACTCTTCAATGTTTGGTAATTGTACATATCTGAAAAAGGCTCCTGACATTCTTCCTGCAGAAACGCTGGCAAAAGGATGCTATATAGAGATGTTCAATAATTGTCCGCGCCTGGAAAAAGCCCCCGAACTTCCCGCGCAGACACTCGTTGACGACTGCTATTTCTACATGTTTAAAGATTGCAGCAGCCTGAAGGAGGTTAAAGTAGGGTTCAGCAGCTGGGGCATACAATATACTCAGGAATGGCTTATGAATGTTTCAGCGGAGGGAACGTTCTACGGACCCGGAACACTTCCCGACCAAAGAGGAGCTACGAATTGTCACTACATACCGGAAGGATGGAGATTCCCGCATAAAATAACGGTTACTGATGACGGAAACGGAACAGCAAGTGCCGACCCTGCATCTGCATCAAAGGATGAGACCGTAACACTTACGGCGGTTCCCGCTGCAGGATATCGTCTCCTTAAATGGGAATCGGATGACGTGACCGTAGCCGATGACGGAACCTTCACGATGCCGTCAAAGGATGTTGCGGTAAAGGCTGTTTTTGGCAAAACAGAGTATGCTGTAAATGTCAGCAGCGGAGGGAACGGAACGGCAAATGCCGATCCTTCTACAGCAGTCCTGGAAACAGAGGTAACGCTTACAGCTGTTCCGGACGAAGGTTATCGTTTTGACCACTGGGAATCGTCAGACGTGATCCCGGTAAATAATAAGTTCGCAATGCCCGCAAAGAATGTTTCTGTAAAGGCAGTATTTAAGGAAGAATCATATACCGTGAATGCCATCACGGCAGGAGGCGGAACAGTAAGCGCAGATCATGAAAGTGCTGCTATGGGAACAACAGTTACACTTACGGCTTCACCTGATGAAGGCTATACGTTTGCAGGCTGGAAATCGGCAGAGGTAACCGTGGCCGATGACGGAACTTTCACAATGCCGTCAAAGAATGTTACGGCCATAGCGGTGTTTGAAAAGATCGTTTATACCGTCAACGTAACAACAAACGGAGGCGGAAGTGTAAATGTAATCACAGGAGATACCGTGGTTCTGGAACCGATGCCGCTTGCGGGCTATCGCTTCGACCACTGGGAGTCGGAAGACGTGACCGTTGTCGATAATAAGTTCGAAATGCCGTTGAATGATGTAACGGTCAAGGCGTACTTTGAGAAGATCCTGTATACCGTGAAATTCGATTCCATGGGCGGAAGTGAAGTAGCGGCACAGACGGTTGCATCGGGAGATAAGGCAGTAAAGCCTACTTCACCGAACAGAAGCGGATACAGCTTTGCAGGCTGGTATGCAGATACGGTATGTACAAAAGCATTTGACTTCAATACAGGAATCAGTGCAGATACGACCGTTTATGCAAAGTGGAGCAAAAACAGCAGTTCGGGCGGCGGCTCCTCATCAGGCGGATCGGGAACAGGTGTCGTAAAGCTTTCCACACTCTTTACCGGCACATGGGGAAATCCCGTAACGGACGGACACTGGTCACAGGATGATACGGGAGCATGGCGTTATACAACGACACAGCTTTTCTGCAATACCTGGGCATATATCCGTAACCCGTATGCTCACAGCGGACAGCATGAAGCGGACTGGTTCCGGTTTGATGCAAACGGGATCATGCTCACAGGCTGGCAGCTGATCGACGGAAAGTGGTATTACCTCAATCCGACAAAGGACGGCACACTGGGAGCATGTCTGATCGGACCGGGAGTAACACCTGACGGTTATGAGATCGATGCAACGGGAGCGCGGACCGGAAGATAAACCAGACCTGAAAAAAGAAAAAGTAATAAAAGAGAAAAAGTATTTAAGAAAGGGGTTTTCCGGAAGGAAGACCTCTTTTCCTTTGATGTGCGCCCGGCTGAAGAAAACCGGTATTGATGATTCTTCCATTGCAGCAGGTAGTGTGTTATTACTTACCATATGCGGACGATGCGGATCAAAAACGTATTTGCAGACCGTCAGTTCTTCCGAAAATGAAGAATTACATCGGCGACAGCCTCATTGTGACGATCGGTGCCTCCGCATCGGCTCTTTATACCGTAACCTCTGAAAAGCCATCGGCGTAAGCCGTGAAAGCCAATGAAAGGGATAAAATAGCTATGACTAAAGTAAGTCCTGATAAACGTTTCATGATGCCTCCTTAATTAATACATTCTTACTGAAAGTATAACACTTTCAATGGAAAGACAAAGGTTTCTCAGGGATTTTTAAAGGTATTGCAAAATGCGGGCAAAAAACAGATAATAGCGGTAATGTTTTATAACATAAAAAGGTGTCTGGCCGTACCGGCTGGTAAAGACTGTTTAAGGGGTAAAAATGATAAACGTAACTGAACTTACAAATGGAATAAGAAACTGTACCTGCGGGAAGGACCATGCCTGCCCGATAGATTTCGTTGTAATTGAAAAGGACGCACTTAAAAAGCTTCCGGAGGTTTTGGGCGGATATAAGAAGGTACTTTTAGTAGCGGACAAAAACACATGGGCAGCCTGCGGCGAAAACGTCTACGGATTCATTCCGTGTGAAAAGGACTTTCTGGTGCTTTCAGATAACGGGAAGGTCGTTATTCCAAACGAGGAAAAGATTGAGGAAATCACAGAAAAGGTTACGGACGGCACGGACCTTATCATAGGAGTGGGAAGCGGCGTAATCAACGATCTCTGCAAGATAGTGAGCTTTAATAAAGGCCTTCCTTATTATATCGTGGCCACGGCCCCTTCAATGGACGGCTATGCATCTAACGGTTCCGCACTTATTCTTGGCGGGATGAAGGTTACTATAAATGCGCGTCCCCCAAAAGCCATAATTGCTGACACGGCGGTATTAAAGGATGCACCGTTTGACATGATCCAGTCAGGATACGGGGACATCATGGGAAAGTATTCCTGTCTTAATGACTGGAAGCTTGCGGCTTTACTTAACGGTGAATATTTCTGCCAGAACATCTGGGACATGACCTTTGCTACCACGGATGAACTCCGCCCCCTGGCAAAGGAACTTACCGCGCGTGACGAAGCGGCGGTTGGAAAGCTTATGGAGGCCCTTGTAATCGTGGGCATCATGATGAGCTTTGTGGGCAATTCGCGCCCAGCCTCAGGTTCCGAACACCACCTTTCGCATTTCTTTGAAGTGACGGGAATACTTAATAATGAGCCTTATTTCAGTCACGGAACAGACGTGCTTTATTCGGCAGTTGTTACCGCGGGAATAAGGGAAAGAATAGCGGAACTGAAGCCTGTTAAAAAATACATGAGCCAGGATTTCAGGATCTCTGAGATGAGAAGGATCTATAAGGAGACCGCAGACGGAATGATAGCCCTTCAGGATAAGATCGGAAGGTATGAGACGGATGATTCGGAAGCAGTATTCTCAAAGTGGGATGAGATTGTAAAGCTTTTAAAGGAAGCGCCCACGAAAGCTGAAATGCTTCAGATGGTATCCGAAATAGGGCTTGACTATAACGAATTTTTAACTACCTACGGTCCTGAAAAAATAAGGGATGCCATAGACTTTGCAAAGGACATTAAGGACCGCTATACTGTGCTCTGGCTTAACTTTAAGTATTTCAGGCACATAGTATCAGGTCACCGTGGAAATGTCGATGACACACGTCATTAAATTAAGAGCCTGCGGTTTTGTCCGCAGGCCTTTTTTAACGGTTCTTTGATTTGTAGCTTTTTGGCGATTCATTAAAGTATTTCTTGAACGCCTGGTGGAAATTCTTTGAAAGGGGATACCCGACCTTGCGACCGATGTCCGTCACCGAGAGGTTTGAGTTCCTGAGAAGGTATGCCGCATGTGCCATCCTTTCGTCAAGGAGGCAGCTGAAAAGGGTCTTTCCGGTCTTGGCTTTAAAGATGTGGCTTAAGTAACTGTAGTTCACAAAAAGCGTATCCGCTATACCCGAAAGCTTGAACTCAGGGTCAGCATAATTTTTCTCTATCAGTTCCTGTGCGCGCTTAATTAGCTGTTCGCTTTCAGTAAGTGGTATTTCATACGGGGCTGCAGCAAAATCAGAGGCTGCGTTAACGTCGGCCCTTTGGCCGGCCCGAGCCGACTGTACAAAAGCCGTCTTTGATCCAAAGGCCGCCGAAAGGGCAGTTTCCCTGTCAGAGATGGCTTCCCTGGCGTCATTTATGAGTTTTAGAAGATCTTCCGGTGACAGTGGCTTTAAAAGATAACGGAAAACTGAAAGGTTTATGGCTTCCTGTGCATAACTGAAGTAATCATAAGCGGAAAGGATTGCAAAAACAGCGCCGGGCACCAGCTTCTTTAATTCGGAAATTAATTTGAGACCAGAAAGCCCTGGCATTTCAATGTCAGTAATTATGAGCTCGGGAGAGGCGGCGGCACAGGCCTTTACGGCCTCTTTTGAATCAGTAAACGTACCGCAGATTTCTGCATCTGCGGCATTCCAGTCTATAAGGCGTTTCAAGCCTTCAATTACTCCCTGTTCATCATCGATGAGCATTACCCTAAGCATTATATGTTCCTCCAAGATATCTGCCATATTCACGGTTAACTTCATCTGGCCGGATTTAGCCGGTTTCAGCGGTCTTTCCCTTAAAAACGGAATGCGTGAAGTGCAGACCTGAATTATCTTATTTAATGATGGGAATCTTTATCTTTACGACAGTTCCCTCGCCTTCACGGCTTTCAATGGAAATACCATAATCTGTTCCAAAGGCAATCCTTATTCTGTCATTCGTGTTTACAAGTCCCATGAACGGCGTGTCTTTTCCGGCAACCGGGTTTGCTGAAAGCTGCTCCTTCAGATAGGAGAGCCTGTCCTCGCTCATGCCCTGGCCGTTATCAGTAACTGTAAAGATGACGGCATTTTCTTTTTCTGAAATCTCGCCCGAAACACTGATTTTTCCGCCCTCGCTCATATTTCTTATGCCATGCGCGAAGCTGTTCTCAACAACGGGCTGCAGGATGAGCTTGGGTGTTTTAAGTTTCCCGAGTTCTTCACCTATACTAACGTCAAACAGGAACCTTTCCCCGAAACGGTATTTGAGCATGGCCAGGTAATCGTTCACGTGGCCTATCTCCGCACTGACGGGAACCGGTGTCACACCGCCCTTATTTCCCACGGTGTAGCGGAACATGTTCGCCAGAATCTGGATCTGGTCTGCAGCCACGTTGTCATTGGAAACAAGTGCGGCTGAACGTATGCAGTCGAGGGAGTTGTATAAAAAGTGCGGGTTAATCTGGCTCTGGAGCGCATGGAGTTCCGCTTCCCTCTGACGGAGCGCCTGCTTTGACGCCGCGATGTGGTAGGTCTGGATCTCGTCGAACATCTTGTTGAACTCGCTTCCTATCTCGCTTATCTCATCCTGGTATACAACAGGGTAACGGCAGTCAATGTCACCGTCCTTTATGTTGCTTAGGACATTGGTCATTTCAGTAAGGCGTCTGGTTGTGAAAGAGGAGACGAGGGATATGGTTATGAAGGCCAGGGCCACGGCCACAACTGCAGCCAGGCAGAAAAGGAGTTCATAATTACGGAGCTCATCCGTTATGACTGAAAGCGGCTCACGGACGACTATGTCCCAGTTAAGGTCTGAAAGGTGATGGCTCATGTAAAGGATACCGGACTTGTCATCGGTATAGGAAGAAAATTCGCCGGAATCCATCTTTGGGAGGGAACTTTTAGCGACATCGCCATATATGCAGTTTCCGAAACCGTCATATATGAGGACTTCCTGTCCGGAGCTGTAGTTTACTACCACGTTTGACAGGAAGGTCGTCGAACTTCCCACGACCAGGACACCACCGGCTATGATATCGGTGTGGATATAAGCGTCATCGGCGAGAGGCACCAGGGTATAAAGCATGGAGGAGCCGGTCCTGTGAAGAACAAACGGACCCCTTAGGTCCTCAATGTTGCTGCATACGAAGGTTGCAAGGAGCTGTTTATCATATGAGGGAATGGAACGTCCGAAGTTTGCATATACGTAATCAACAGGACTTTTTACGACCATGTAGCTGTTCAGTACTGAAGATAACCCGATATCCTTAGCCTTTCCCATTAGGGCCTGCTTGTCAAAATCGGTGGCATTGGAAGAAACATAGTTTTTTACGTACTGGTTTGTGACAAGCGTAGAGGAGGAACGTCTGACGATGTCCATCTCCTTTTCAATGTCCTTTTCCATAAGGGAGAGGAGCTGATAGTTTGTCTGGACTGCGTTGTCACGAAGCTTCCCGAACATTACCCTGAACACGGCAAAGAACGCTATCACCAAAAGCAGGATAGCGGGAATTATTGCCAGGTACATCTTCTTTTTGATTGACAGCCGGCTGAATGCGGCCTTAAGTTTCTGAATCATATGAACATTATAAACAAAGGAAAGGAAATTAACCATCTGTTTATGCTATATGACAAAAATAGGGAAATATTAAATCAAAAATAGGGATTGTTCAAAATGCTCAAAAAAATTATTCTTTAAGTATCAGTTTTGGTGAAACTGTATTATTAAAGGAGGAGAAATCATGAAAAAGTTAATAGCAATGCTTTTGGCGGCAGCCATGGTACTTTCACTTGCAGCCTGCGGAAACTCAGGCGGCGGCACCGGTGGAAAGACCGACACAACAGCTGCAGGCTTTAAGATCGGAGACTACACATGGGAGACACAGCCCGGCAGCAAGAAGTACGAAGGAAGAAAGCTTCGTATCCTTCAGACCGTAGGCGGCGGCGGAAACTATTATGAGCCAGCAATCGAGAGAATGAAGGCATTCTACCCCGGCCTTGAGATCGAATACGAGTTCACGGCTGGTGCAGCAGATGTTCTTCGTACAGCAATCCTTGACGGAAAACCATACGATATCTACAACTGCAACTCAGGTGACCTTCCCTGGATGGATGCAATCAATCAGGGAATCGCATATCCCATCAACAGCCTTTTCGATGTTCCCACACTTGATGGAAAGCAGAAACTCGGCGATCTTATGGATCTCGGACTTTTCTTCCCTGGCAAGAAGGGCGACAACTACTACGCAATGGTAGATATGCTTTACATGGAAGGTCTCTGGTATGATGAGGCTTGGTTCCAGGCTAATGGAATCACAGTTCCCACAGACTGGACAAGCTTCCAGGAGATGGCTAAGCAGTGTGACGCTATCGGCGCTGACGCACTTGGCGCATGCGGACTTATGTCACATGAGTACCCCACACGTTACTGGTGGTTCCCGATGGTAGCTTCAACAAGCTATGATCTTTATGTTAAGCTTCAGAACCTTGATTACGAGGCTTGGAAGTCACCCGAAATGAAGAGAGTAGTTGAGAAGATGGCCTGGATCCGTGACAACGGATACTATGACACAGACACTAACGGACTTGGAAACGCTGAGACTCAGATCGAGTTCATCGACCATAAGTTTGCAATCCTTCCCTGCGGTTCATGGCTTGAGGCTGAAATGGCTGATGCATGGACACCCGGCTGGAGCCTTAAATTCCTTCCGTACTCATTCGGCGATGAGGCAGGAAAGAAGTACATGCAGGCTGGCGGACTTGGTTCACTTGTTCATCCTGACACAAAGAACATGGACCTTGTATGCGAATTCTACCGCTTCCTCTTCTCTGATCCTGATTCACTTAAGGGCGGCGCTGCAATCCATACCAACGTATTTAAGATCCCCGGATACGGCGACCTTTGCGCAGAGTACCTTGCTCCTTCAGTTAAGGACGTAGCAACAAAGTCAGAAGACTTCACAACAATCAATCCTCCGTGCTGCGGATGGTACACAGAGATTCCGCCGGAAATCGGCAACATGATCGTTGGATTCATGGGCGGAGACCTTACAGAGGATGAATTCATCCAGAGAGGTTATGACCTCTTCAAGGGCATCAAGGAAGATTCAGCAATCGAGAAATTCGAGTTCAAGGGCTGATCTGAAAATTAGTTTTAAAAGGGGGATGGCGTTTATCCGCCATCCCCTGTTTCCATTAAAAACCCTCTATCAGTACGATGAGTACTGGCGGTAAAAACGGAGGTAAATATGAATAAAACGCTGACCAAAGCCCAGCATGATAAACGTTTCATACTGGCAATGGTGGCCATTCCGCTTTTCGTATATCTTATCTTTTTCCTGATTCCGTGTTTTGCAGGACTGTTTTTCGGTTTCACGGACTTTGGGGGATATTCGCTTAATGTAAAGTGGGTGGGCCTTTATAATTACAAAAAGATCTTCGCGGATCATGCCTTCAGAAAGGCAATCGTCAATCATCTGAAATTATACCTGGGTACTGTGGTATTCTGTTTCCCGCTGGCATTCATTTCTGCCATCGCACTTACAAGGAACAGGGCATTGAAGGAGAGCAGCTTCTATAAGATCCTTTTCTTCTTCCCCTCAACAGTCCCCATGCTTATCATAGCCATCCTCTGGATGGTAATGTACAACCCGTCATTTGGCGTGTTCAACACATTCCTTACGGCAATCGGACTTCAGCCCGTTCAGTGGTTGGCAAGTTCAAAGGTAGTAATGTGGTCTGTTCTCCTGATCGTGATCTGGAGACAGTTCGGATTCTACCTCGTATATTTCATGGCGGCGGTTTCAAATATCCCGCAGGATATATACGAGGCGGCATACATCGATGGTGCATCAGACGTGCAGCAGACCTTCTACATAACCGTTCCTCTTACATGGGACGTTATCACGACGGCAATGCTGTTCTTCATCGAGTCTTCCGTAACGCTCGGATTCAACGTTGTTTACATCGTTACCCGCGGTGGCCCTGACAACGCTTCCGAAATCCTGTCATCATATATGTTCTCAATGATCACGGAGAACCTGGATTACGGCAAGGCATCGGCGGTAGGCGCTATAATGCTTCTTCTCACACTCGGAATGGCCTTCATCATTCTCAAGGTATTCCGTCGTGAGTCGTACGAATATTAAGGAAGGGGGTAAGACATATGAAAACCAAAGCCGGTGTAGGCACATGGCTCACCAGAGTGTTCCTTATCCTCTGGACCATCTTAATCATCATACCGTTCGCAATGATGTTCCTTACCTCTGCGAAGACAAACGAGGAATTCTATGCAGGCGTGTGGGCGCTTCCCAAAAACCCGGGCGCAACAATAGCCTCCAACTTTTCGGCTGCATGGGCAAAAGGCAACTTCGGTTCGAACTTCCTTAACACTATCATAATTGTAGGATGTGCACTGTTTCTGTCACTTCTTCTTTCAGTGATGATTTCTTATGCCATCGCAAGAAAGGAATTTAAAGGAAAGAAAACAGTACATACCCTTCTGCTCATAGGACTTCTTACAAGCTGCATGGTAGGTCTTACCCCCATGTTCATCCTTGCAAGGTTCCTGGGACTTTTCAACACAAGGTTCGTGCTCATCATCCTGTTTGCGGCCAGAGCCATGCCGTTCTGCTGTTTCATCATGATCAGCTTCCTGAAGTCGATACCGTTTGAACTCGAGGAAGCCGCCATGATTGATGGTGCTTCCAATTCGAGAGTGTTCGGTCAGATCATTATCCCGCTGACACGCCCCGCATTTGTTTCCGCAGGAATCTTCCTTTTCATTGACTACTGGTCAGATTACATGTACGGACTCATGTTCATCTCCTCCAAGTCAAAAAATACGATTTCCATGGGTATGCTGCAGTTCAGAGTCGTATCAGGTTTCAAGATCGACTGGGGAATTACCTGTGCCGCCTGCGTAATTTTCATCGCCCCCATCCTTCTTCTGTACGTCCTGTTCCATAAGCAGGTAATGGGCGGCCTTACTGCAGGTTCGGTAAAGGGTTAATCATAGGTTGAAAACACTTTCGGAAAGTGTTATTAAGTGAGTCAGGGAAACGGCCCCTGGCTCATTTAAAAACAAATGGATGAATAAATATGAAAACGCCACTATGTAACTGGCGGAGCTTAAGCCGGAAACGTAGGAAACGGATTAGCAAAAAGGAGATTATATGGAAAATTTAGTAATGGACATCAAAGCGGAAGATAATGAATATCTTCACAAGGATTTTCACATTTCCGGTGACAACGGACTTCTGTATGTGGGACAGAAGTACGGTGACAACGGCGTAAGGGAATACCTTTACCAGTTCACAAAGGCATTCTATGTCCCCATGTTTGAAGTTTACAAAAAGGAAGGCCTGAAGGCGCTCATGGACCACCAGCAGAAGCTTTACGAGGCGGAGAAGATGCCGGAGGTATTCCATGCGGAACTTACCGATGACTCACTTACGATCACTATTGACAAGTGCCCCGGCGTTACATTCATGAAGAGCCGCGGCTACACTCCTTCAAAATGGTACATCGAGCTTACCCGTACCGTGGGCATGGCTATCGCCGATGAACTCGACCTCGGATTCTCAATGGAATACTACAATGAGGAAGACGGTGCCTGCAAATATAAGTATTTCAAGCGCGCATTCTAAGAGGAGGTATCAAAATGGTATCCTGTACAGAATTCATACCCATGTACTCAGAGCTTTTCAAGTACATAGATAAAAAGGGCGGCGGTCATGATGCCGTCATGCGTTACTGGCTGTGGCTTGGGGATACATATTTAAGGCATAACCTTGAGCCTCTGGTAAGGGAAAAAGGAATGGACGGAGCCTGGGAGTACTGGACACGTTCGCTTTCAGAAGAGGCATGTGACATAAAGTACGTGTATGACCGTGATCATGAGGAGATCTTATCCCATATGCGCCACTGCCCTTCAAAGGGACACCTTCTCGAGTACACCTGGATGGAGCCTTACTACGATTACTGCGGACACTGTGCGGTGCTTTATAAGAAGACGCTCGAGGATAACGGAATCTATGGGGAGAATGATTATTCCGGAGTAGATCACGCCGAATGCAAGGGTGTCATGTACAAAAAGGAAAACGGAGGCCCCAGGCCCGGCTGGGACAATATCTGAACCACAGGATTATCGGGGCTGAATATAATTAATAATTGGAAAATTTGGGAGAATAAAAATGGTATCATGTACAGAATTTATCCCCATGTACTCAGAACTTTTCAAGTACATCGATAAAAAAGGCGGCGGCCATGATGCGGTAGAGCGTTACTGGCTGTGGCTTGGGGAAACATATTTAAGAAATAATCTTGAACCCCTGGTAAGGGAAAAAGGACTTGACGGAGCCTGGGAGTACTGGACACGTTCACTTTCAGAGGAGGCATGTGACGTAAAGTATGTTTATGACCGCGACAACGAGCAGATCATGAGCCACATGCGTCACTGCCCGTCTAAAGGGCACCTTCTTGAGTATACCTGGATGGAGCCTTACTACGATTACTGCGGTCACTGCGCAATGCTTTACACCAAGACCTGCGAGGACAACGGAATCAAGGTCCTGCGTGACGACAGCGGAGTTGATCATGCTGAATGCAGGAGCGTGCGTTACCTTACCAAAAATGGTGCGCCAAAACCCGGTTGGGACAAAATCTGAAAGAGTGTGGTCAAATGGACAGAAACCAGTTGTTTGTCGGCTTCAGCCGTGTGAATATTAATCCCGAAACAGGAACCCTGATCTCAGGATATTTCATTGACCGTTTTGTAAAAGGAGTGCTTGACGACCTTGAGGTCAACTGCGTGGCTTTTTCAATCGGGGACAGAAAAGCTGTCCTCATGAGTATTGATCATGTGGGAATTTACAGGGATACGATGGAATACTTCATTGATTCCGTCTGCAGGGAGACCGGTCTCGAAAGAGAGGCGGTCTATATTCATGTGACTCACACACATACATCCGGGCCGTTCTTTGAACCGGACACGAAGGATGAAAAAATAATAAGATACCGTGCATTTCTGTGTGGTCGTATTACGGATGCCGCAAAGTTTGCCCTTTCTGACCTGAAGCCTGCAAAAATGGGAACTGCCAAAAGTCAGGCACCCGGCATCGCCTTCATCAGGCGGTATGTGATGAAGGACGGATCAGTAAAGACTAATCCCGGCGTCAACAACCCCATGATTGACCACCCCGTTGGAATCACGGACGAGGAAGTAAGCGTGGTTCGCTTTGACCGCGAAGGTGCTGAAAGTGTAGTGATAGTTAATTTTGGATGTCATCCCGACACGGTTGGAGGCGAGCTCATCTCTGCTGACTGGCCCGGATTTGTAAGGCGCACAATTGAAAAGACAATTGATAACACACGCTGCATCATGTTAAACGGCGCCCAGGGCGATGTGAACCACGTCAATGTCCACCCCGGTCCCGGATACATGAATGACATGTTCATCGATTTTGACGGCGTGGCAAGAGGATATGGTCATGCGCGCCATATGGGCAGAGTAGTTGCAGGTGCGGTACTTTCCGTCTACGACAAGGTAGAATATGAGGACCCTGACTCCATCAGGTACCTGAAGAGGGAGGTTGCCATCCCTTCAAATTTGCCAAAGCCTGAAGAACTTCCCGAAGCAAGGCACATCGCAGAGCTTCATAATGAAGGCAGGGATGCTGAACTTCCTTATAAGGAAATGGAGCTTACTACCAGGGTGGCAGAGGCGCTTCGCATGCTCAAACTTGAGCACGGGCCTGAGACATTCAGAATGCCGCTTACGGCGCTGGCTGTTGGACGGGTGGCATTCTTCGGAGTACCTGGAGAACCTTTTAATGCCGTGGGCCGTGGACTTAAGAAGGCAGAAGGCTGGAAAGTTATTATGCCCACCATTAACACGAACGCCAAGGAAGGATATTTCCCGATGATGGATTCATATACTGAAGGCGGATATGAGGCAAGAAGTTCCCGTTATGGAGCCGGTGCCGCTGAGATGATCATTGAAAAAGGCGTGGAAATACTGAACGAGATTAAGTAAATAAGGAGGAACCTTAAGTTTCAATAAACATTGATAATAGTGATTAAATGTGTTTAA
>JAKSPD010000012.1 GCA_024405115.1 Lachnospiraceae bacterium | reverse complement strand
TTAAACACATTTAATCACTATTATCAATGTTTATTGAAACTTAAGGTTCCTCCTTTCTGCATATAAAAAGATAAAGCAACAGTAAAGCCACAAGGTTTGTAAGAAGAAGCGGTACCGAAGGGGATGTGTCCCCGGTTGCATAAAGGAGGCCGAATTTTTTGAACCTTTCCGGCTGATCCACCCAGTATATGACCGCGTCATTCTTATACGTTCCCTTTACGGTCAGGTACCTTTCCTCAGGCGATAACGTATATCCTTCCGGTGCCCCGGTTTCTTTTACGATGTAATGCCCTCCTTCTTTCAGACCGGAAAAAACGCATCCCCCTGACTCATCAGTCTGAAGCTTCATTAACCTAATGCCGGTCTCCCTGTCATAGAGCGTAAACTCCGCTCCTTCTACTCCCTTTCCCGACACTCCGTCAGTTTTTCTTACAGTGACAATGAACTCTCTTTCCGGATGCGAAGTTTTTACGGTTTCACCCGAAGGTTCATCATATGGTGTAAAATGTTTCGTCGTTTCCGGAACTGTTTCATGTTCTGAGTGTGTTTCAGTTTCTTCCGGTTCCGTTGTCTCCGGCTCCGGTCCAAATGTGGGATCCGGCACTTTTTCCACAGGCTTATCTTCCATGTAGACATTCTGGATCGTTCCGTCGTCATTTACCTCAAACTCAACTGACTCTGAAAGCGCGTAGCCATCCGGACTTACCGTTTCAATGAAGCGGTATTTTTTTCCGGCTTCCAGGATTCCCTTTATTTCATGTGGTTTGTCTGAAGAAGTCCATTCATCTATAAGCCTGCCCTCGCTGTCCCTTACCTCCACATGGGCACCTGGAAGTTCTTCCCCGGTTACGGCGTCTGTTTTATGAAAATGGACTTCTGTTTCTTTTGTTACCGGGACCGGCGGGGTTTCGGTTTCCATGTCCCTGATATAGAACTTCTGAGGATCTCTCCCATCATTCACCTCAATGACTGTCAATCCTGCCTTTTCATAGCCGGCAGGGGAAGTTACTTCCACTGCCACGTATTTTCCTTCCACGCTTAAGCCTTTGAAATGCCTCTCCCCTGAAAGCGAAGTGTAGGAAAAAGCGTTTTCATTTACAGGGGAAAGCTCTTTGTAATCAAACTGGAATTCTAACGCAAAGTCAGGTTTTCCGTCAGATGGCCTCTGTCCGTAGGCCCTGACCCTTGTTATCCTTCCAAGCTCATCCTCAACCGTGAACAGTGCGTTCGTAGGATATTTCATGGATAACCCGCCAGCCAGTGCGGCATCCAGCGTGATCAATCCCGTGACCATGGCGGTATGACTTACACCCTCATCATCCGAAAACCCGAACGATACCATCTCACTGCCGTGTGCCCTGTAAGCCTCACGAAATTTTTCGGCAAATCCCGTCCACTCGTTCTCATTTGATGAGGTCCATGCAGAAAGCACTGAAGGCCTGTACCTTACGGATCCGTTTTCATCATGGACAAGATTCCCAAAAGCGTCCGTTTCTGCTTCATGCAGGGTAAACTCCGCCCCCTTCAGCTTTTTCCTTAATGATGTCCCGGTTTCTATGCAGTATTTCTCCACCACCACTTCCGTACAGTCATCATGTATGGTGACATTCACAACCTCAGGCAGGGAATCAATTTCGATTTCAACCGGTGCTGCCTTTCTGAACCCATCCGGTGCCGAAAGTTCTTCCAGGATATATTCCCCTTCTGGAATGCCTTCCAGATAAACAGGTCCCTCATCCGTTGTTATCCATCTTGCGGTCAGCATGACCTGGTCAGAGACAGTCCATTCCGTGCTCTTATAGGTAACCGGTTCAACAGAGGTCTTCACAAGGAAATATCCCTTTGGGTATTTCTCATAATCCGTGCTGTATATCCTCCTTGCGGGAAAAAGCGCAAGCTCCGCACCGCCTAAAGGCATGTGCGTTTCCGATGACAATTTGGATATTTCAAGCTTTGTCGTGTAATCCACCATCTTCGCATACTGCATTGTTTCCTGCTCTTTTACCGTAACTCCCACAGGAAATGAACTTACGTATCCGTCCGGTGTCTTAAGTTCTTCCATGATGTATGTGCCTTCCGGAAGTCTTTTTATTATGTCAGCCTGTCCGTCAGTCATCATCTCATTAAAAGGATCATTCGGTGCATATTCTGAAGTGACCCATGTGTTCTGAAGTACGTATCCCTCACCGTAACGGTGATATATATTTACAGCTTCATCTGTGTCTTCGCGGCACGCATAAGATGCACTGTCATACTCCTTTATTTCATCCGAATAATCATACCTTACATAGTTACCGTTCCTGTCATGAACATCGGTACCTTTTGAATAAGTTTCATTACTTCTCTGATAATAAACAGTGTTCCCGTAACTGTCATAAACCGGATCATACTCCTTTCTGAACGTTCCGTTATTGTCAGTGGTAAGGGGTTCCCCGTTCATGTTGCCGCCCATCTTATCTTTCCTTAAGGATGTCTGTACATGTGACTGTCCGCTTCCGTCCGATTTCCAGGTTCCTGATATAGAACCGGTCTCCGGATAATCATATGACGCCGCCATACCCGAAACCATTTCACCATCCGGCCTTAATGCCCTTGAGACAGTGATTGAATCACCAGACAGCGTTACATCGTTTTCTCCTATGGTGGCAGTTCTTGCTGTCGTGATCTTATCCATTGCAACCACGTTTCCGCTTTCGTCACGAATGACTTCCACAGCCCATGCCAAGTATTTCGTTTTTCCGTCGTCCCTTTCGATGACATATGCCATACCGGTGTAAGGATCAACAAGCGAATCCCTGTTTCCATCTGCATCAAGATGATAAACCATTGTATCTTTATCAACCGTAAGCGTTTTGTTGATCCTGGAGTAGCTTATCATTTCCAGATTCCCGCCTGTGAGTTCAAAAACGGGGGTTCCTCCCTGAAATGCATAAACGGATATTTCCCTGTCGTCTTTATGATAATTCAAGCTGTCCGAAATGAGCTGTCTTAAAGGCACAGGACAATGGTTCATGTCATACCCGTATAAGACATCAGTTCCGTTTATTCTCCTTGTTTCAGTTACCTCGAGGGAATCCAGTGAATAAAAAAGGATGTCCCTCCCTTCCGCCTTAATTCCTTTAACCGAAGCGTTCACGTCACGGACTACGGAAAGACCGGAAAATGAGTGGTCGCTCCTTCCAAACTCGCGGTCACTGTTTCTTTCAAGTTCCACTGCCTCAAACAGTGTGAGAGTGGCTCCTGTCACGTATTTATTTCCGTCGTCCGCTGTCAGCAGAGGTCTGGTAATGTATCCGTAACCTGCAAAAAGGTTACCGTTATAGACTATCTCAACTTTAGTAAGCGGATCCGCATCATTTTCAAAAAATTCCTTTATGCGTGCCAGATACTCAAGGGTTCCTTTTTTCCAGGCGTATCCCTGGTAATTGCCGGAATCATTAAATGCATACACAAAATTGCTTTTATCTGAAAGTTCGTTAATGCTGCCGTCCACTCTTCCGGAATACCGGTATGTCACGGCCTTTCCCGAGTTTTTATCGCTGGATTCCGCTGATGATTCCTTTACTTTTTCTACCGTAAGCTTTATGGGCTCATCCTCTATAAAAAGCTCCGATTTACCATCATCCGGAAACTGTGGTGCCTCTTTCCTCTGACCTTCGCTGTAATAGGTGACTTTGTCAGAATATATTTCCACTGCTACGGGGTCAGAGCGCACATATCCGGCCGGAGCTTTTATTTCCAGCAGCACGTATGTTCCCGCGCCAAGCGGCTTCGGTGTTTCCAGATAACCGGTATTCTGGGAGATAAAGGTGGGAGGTACTGTCGACAGGTTGGTTTCCTCCTTTTTTGCTACTATATTCATCTTTGTTGAATACTCATCAGTGCCTGAAAGTGTTATAAGACCGCTTTCGCTGCATTTTGGAGTACCTGCTGCCACGATGCCCTTATATACACCGTCGCTCACCGGCACCACGGTTTCCTTTCTGCAGTATCCTTCCATGAAT
Organism: Lachnospiraceae bacterium; assembly: GCA_024405115.1. GTDB lineage: Bacteria > Bacillota > Clostridia > Lachnospirales > Lachnospiraceae > Avilachnospira. Next base: position 41,511 of record JAKSPD010000012.1, on the reverse strand, counting down.
TCCTTTGAACCCGTGATTTCAGTGTCCGCCTCATAAAAGATCACATTGCCGGTACTCATGTCACGTTCAGCCTTATATACTGCAAAAACCGCGTCATCGTGGAGGATGTCCTCATGAGTCTCAGAATCTGTCTTTTCTATACGCAGCCTTGTATAATAAAGCTCATTTGTGAAAACGGCATCCGAAAAACCTGTAAATGACGTGCTGTCATAATATGTCCAGGAAGTGGGAACTGTAAGTGTATACGGTATCTCCCTGTGTGTGTATGAACCATCATAAACTTTCGGGACCTCGATTTCTTTCGGGGCATCTGTCCTGTACCATTTATTGATGAAATCATTGAACGCACCGGCTTCTTCACCGGTGTATCTCGGCTGTTGCTCTACTATTACATATTTTCCATATGGCAGATATGCCGAACGGCCGGCTGTTTCCTCCAGGTCGTGGACGTCCGCGGACAGTGTGGTATAGTCCCCGTCCGTACCGCCTCCTTCCTCATGGTCCCATCTTATTGAATATATGCCGTCAATGTCATATCTGTAGAAAGGCCTGAGGTATTCCTCCGCTTTCAGTATTGCATTATAGAGTGCCTCATCAAAAACCGTCCCCTGATAAGTGTTCTCACTTATCAGCCTGTCCGCCTCCCTTTCTGTAAACCCGATACCTGTAAAAGAATTCGGCACATCTCTGGTAAGGGCCTTGACCTCATCCTCCAGATACCATGTGATGGCAAACTGACGCACCCGGTCGCTCCTTTTGGCATTCTGGACCTGATAGGCGGAACGGTTTACATAATTACCAATCGGCCTGAAACTGCTGTAAGTGGGTGCATCATCATCCCACTTATCAGTATTAGCGGCATCGACGGCATCAAAGAATTTCTCATAATTATAAAAACCGTCCTTAACCTCCAGTATCTTTCTGCTTCCTGGAATTACATCTATCGTGCGGACATTGACTGAAATGATGGACATGGAGTCACCGGTTCCTGTGCTCTTATCTATATCGGGCCATTCTCCTTCATCCACCCAGACAATGTTTCCGTCATCATCACAGGAAAGCCTCTCAAGGTTACTTTTCAGGTACGCCTTAAAGCGGAAATTTGTCTCCTTTATGACTTCATCAACGCCATAGGTATTATTCATGTAGGAATCGCCTGTTCCATCCCCGTTACAGTCGCCGTTAAGCGCAATTGTTTTTCTTACCTTTACTGACTGCCTTACAGGGCGCTCATGGACTATGATCCTGTTATCCAAAGTGCCGGCATCCTGTTTGACTTTTTCCTGCCCCGGATAATCAAGATCACAGACAGCAATATAGCTTTCCGGCCCTGTCAGCCCCGAAAGATGTCCCATGCCGGTCTTTACTGATACTGACACCTTTTTTACAAGTGTGTAATACTCACCTATGGATACACTGTCTCCCGCAGCATATCCGCAGGCATTCATCTCTCCCATCGAAACAATGTCTGACTCAGTAAGTGTCACATGCCTTCCTTCATCAGACGGCACTACTGCAAGAAATCCAATGGTCTCAGAAAGCGCATCATCATGAGGGATGCCGTAATGGTCAGTGTATGAAGTATCAATATGGATTATCCCTCCCTCATCCACATCACTAAGATAAGTCCATGCGGATGTGACTGCATTTACGGTCCTTGATACCTTACGCTCCCTATACTCAGTTTTATATATAATGTTTCCGAGGGCGTCATAAACAGGACATGTACCAGCCGGGTAAAACCCGGTCTTAACCTCTTCGTATGACTGAAGGTCATATGAGACAGGATCTTTCGCAGATGCTTTCGGCTTAAGATACGCAGACAAAAGCCCTGATGTTTCATTGATGGCTTCATATCTTCCAAATACCGGTATCCCGTCCGGCAGATTTGTCATCATGACGTCCGTATACACTGCCCATACATACCGCTGCATGTCATCTGATGAAGATTCATGCTCAACCGGACAAAACACTGCCGGTACTCCCGATACCTCTGTATAAAACGTTTTCATTGATGACGTTCCGGCATAAAGTTCAACTCTGTAGAAAGAACCGTCATCCGTAACAGACTTAACGCCTCCGTATGTGAAATATGCAGAATCGGCATAAAATGAAACTATGCTTTCAATCAGGTCCGCATTAGAGAGAGGCCCGGGTATGCTGACCGTCACTACGGGGGCTCCATATGTCCCGGCCACAGTGTCACCGTCATCAAAGGACCCAAATGACACTCCGGAATATCTTCCGCCTTCCAAAGGTGTTTTTCTTCCGTTGGCCCTAAGAATGCGCTCAGTCTTGGCTTTTACAAAAAGAAAATAGTCTGATGCATTGAATGTATCTGAAAGGGCCAGGAAAACTTCGCCCTCATCCATGCCTTCTTCCCCGGCTGACAGGGCTTCGCTGACTTTATCCGGATTTAATGGTTTTTCAGACAGTTTCTGTATGTTTTTAACCTCAGCATCCGGATATGTCACGTATGTTTCAGGCATACCCATTGAGTCATACACAGGATAGTCATATCCTGTCACAGCCTGCAGTTCAACCGGATTCCCAGACTCATCAAGTACGTTCACAAGGTCATATATTCCTGTTCCCACTTCATATGTCACTGTACCGCTGCCCTCATCAAGGCGGTACAGCTTTGTGCCGGAAGGAAAGCCTGAAAGCTTCATGTCAAAGCCTTCCGCTCCCGTCCCCGTTGAAATAACGTCAAAATATATTTCATTGTAATCATGGTCGCCGGGATCCGGATAATCATAAAGACTCCTTCCCCCTCTTATCTGAACATCTGACCACGGCTTTTTAGAAACCGCAGCCATTCCCCGGGAAACCGTTCCTCCGGTATCAGCATTCAGGTCCTGACCGAAGTTTGTAATGATTCCATCCTTTTTCCCTATTGACAGCTCATAACCTTCAGACCGTTTCAGTTCCTTTACGTAATACGATCCCAGAAGTAAGGGACGTCCAATCCATTCACTGCCGCTTTGAGTTTTCAGGTCCTCATATATCCTTTCGTGTCCCCCTTCCGAATAGTCAGTTTCAGTGTGCGAATGATCATACAGGTTTGTAACCGTCGAAATGTCACGATTGTTTCTTCTTGTGACCGTACCTGTCACATAATCAAATGTGCAGTCAGGTCCTACCCTGTTGACAAGGAATGAGGCATTTCCGTCAATGTCCGTTTCTGCTATTGAAACAAGGTCATCTGCCGCGTATACCACTCCTGTATGTCCGTCGGGATGAATTATGTCAGAAGCTGCAAATAGCCCGTACAATGCCCCCGTAAGTGTTCCGTCACCGTTCTCCCTTCCATAGTCGTCGAACAATGACGAGACATTGTCTGACAGGTCCAGGTCACGTTTATTAATGTGGATTTCACCTTCTGTACGGTGATCATATACTCTCCACATGTTTCCCTCGCCGTCCACGTCGTTACAGTGGCTTTGGTTGTCAGACGGACCTTTTATTACACCTGTGCCCGCCGGCTGGTAAGCTGATTCTCCATAACCCTCATAAAAAATGCCATCCGGGCCGGTGCCTTCGGCCGCAAAGGACTCGATTGTAAACAGGCCCCGTACCTTTTTCACGGCCCCATCAAAGAATTCAGTAATGGTATTTTCCACCGGGAGTTCGATGACCTCCTCCACGTCTTCTACATTTTCCGATGTGTCTTCTTCCAGAATTTCAACAGGTGTCACATGTTCACCGTAACCCTGTGCACTTTCAGTCGTTTTGGTGACGGTTTCTTCATTTTCCTTCTGAATGTTTTTTTCTGCTTCTGAAGGAGTGCCTTTTCCTTCACCAATAATGGAACTTACAGCTGATTTTAAAAGTACACCGAATGATAATTCTCTTTTTTCTGTTTCTTCCGGCACGTTCACCTTATGTTCCTTCTTAATGTCAGAAAGCTTTTTAGATGCGGAAAGCACTGTCACGCCAAATAATCCCCCGCCAGTGGAAATGTCATCAGAATATTTACCTGTAAAGGCACTTACCGCGCCCGCTTCGGATGAATTTGTCCTTATTACTTCTATTGGCATGTCATCCTGATGTCCCCCGTGCAATACATATCCTGAGCGTGCGTTTATTTCCCTGAAAGTATAATGATATTCTTTATGTATGAACCTTTCATAAGAAAGGTCCCGGGCAGACTTGCATCCTGATTTCACGAAGGCGGTCCCTCCATCATCAGAGCATGATGGTCCTGCATCGGGAACATCACCGGGATAACCGCCGTATGAGGCAACAGAACTTATTTCAGCTTCGGATACACCTTCCATCACATAATGGTAATGTCCATTGCCGGAAAAAGCCTCACATTCAGAAAGTGTTGTAAGCCATCCTGAAGCCGCCGCCATATTGGCTTCCTGTGCCGACAGTATTTCATCCTCATTCAGTAAAAGGCCTGTTTCCGGATCTGTTTCTTCTTCAGGCACTTCAGTAAAGGCCGGAGCAGGATGACCGTCACAGAAGGTAGCACGGAATGTCTCATGATGCTCCACTGTCTTCCCTGCCGTCCCGTCTGTTCCTGTAGTCACACCTCCTATGTCTGTAAAGTTTATTCCGTCTGTACTTTCATATACCGTAAAGGATGCCCCGGAAAGTGGCTTGCCTGTTTCGTAATCTCCTTTAAAAATCTTCAGATTATAGTGTGAGGTGAATTTTTCCTCGTGACTGTATGAAGTAAAAGAAAAAGCCCCGTCTCCTCCGCCTAAGGGAGTTGTTCTGCCCAGTTCTGCATATGGCATTACAGTATTTCCGCCATCGAACGAAAGTGAGGCGAATCTCTGATGCCTTGAGGCTTCCAGAATGCCCCCGTTATTTCCGCCATTGCAGTTTTCCACAATCCATACTTCAAGGAGTTCCTCATATGCGTCAAGCGGTGTCGCAAAAGACCCGCCTGCTGCCATATAGTCGGTTCCCTCGGTATTGAATCTGATAAAAGCTCCTTTTGCGTCTTCATCCGGATTTGAAAAAGCTACCTCTCCTCCGTTAATGACATATGACCATCCGCCACATGGAACAGTGGAAAAGTTTTCCGAATCATCATACGGGGCAAACTCGATTTTTACCTGCCGAAGAAACTCCGGATCCCCGGTATCTACACTTAATGAAGTCCCGATGACCAGCCTTGTATCAAGGCTCATATGGCCTGAAAATACTGACGGTACCGTTCTGCCGCCAATTCCGGCTTCTCCTCCTAAACCCCCCATGAGTCCCATGGCGTCAAGATACTGCCGTGCCTTTGTGTCATCTGCTGCCAGGCTTTTTATAAGAGGATATTTTGACTGTATGGACGAATTATGGATGAGGCGGTTAAAATCCTGATAGTATATTCCTTCCACCGGCAGCCCTGCAGACAGAAGCGAATCATAGCCATTACGGATACCGTCTAAATCCATATCTGAAAAACCATCTTCATCTGAAGCGGGAATCACGGCAAAAAGGAAAAAGCTCCCCCAGAATAAAAGCCCTTCCTCATACTTAGTAAGTGTGGACGAAGGCAGTACTCGTACATATGAATCCCCATCATGCTCATATCCGCCCTGCGGTCCCAGTTCCGCATATGCATCGATGCACTGCAGGGTATTGTCCATGTATGGCCCCAGCCTTGGAATGACGGTACCGACATCCCCCAGTGTGGAACCATATGATATTAAAACATCCGGAAAGGCCGCACTGAATATAAGCACTGCCGTAAGCAATACCGCAGTCGCCTTTCTTTGAACCTCTCTTATTATCTTTACTCTTTTTGCCATTATTTTCACCACTTCAAATCAAAAAGGAAGCCTGACGTAAATGCCGGAAAGACTTCCCTTCATTTCTCAAAATTCGCTTCGCAGTAGTAAAAATTAAACGTGCCGTTACCCTTATCTCCTATCACGTGAAATCCCGCACCCATCGTACTTATGGTTTTAAGCTTCAGTATGGAATTATGAGATGCTGAAGCTTTAAAAGCCTTAAGCGCATTTTGGGCAACAGCCTCTTCCACGCTTATGTCTTCGTACTCGGAAGGCAGGACTCCATGGGTGCAGCAGATTTCATATGCCGCCAGATTTCCTTCATGGGAAACTGATTCTCTTTCAGCCCTTTCTTTTGCATACTCCATCTGATCATAAGAAATCTCCAGATCGCCACGCCCAATCTCTCTCCGGTAATCGTTAAGGTATTCCATGAAATATCCGGCGCAAAGTTCCTCATCCACATCCGATGCCATTGCCTTCGCGCCTTTCTGACTGTCGCCTCCGGCCTTTTCCTCCGATGACGCTTTTATGTTCCCGCTTTCCCTTCCAGAATAAGTATCATCCGCAGTCCTTAGAAAATCCCCTGTGTATACACATCTTGAATTGTCAATATGTGCCACGTCGGTAACTCCGTAAACCGCTTCCAGTGCCGCCTTCCCGTCTTCATTAAGGAGTGCCGCAAAGTTTCCATCATGTTCCCCCTGCAGCCTTAACTCAACTCCTTCATAAGTTCCCGTTTTATAACGCAGCATTCCGTAATGACCATTGTGTTCTGTTTCAAGTGAATAATAGTTTCCGGTTCCATCCCTCACTAAAGGGCTCACCACCATACTTCCGTCATTGTCTATCAGGTACCAGACATCCTTTCCGTTTTCATAAACTGCATCATCACAGAGCCATGCGTTCCTCACTCTCATTCCACCGGGTTCTTCCACATACCATGAACCGTCATTATCCTGTTTCCAGTATTCTGAATATGCAGCGGCCTTTGCATTAAATGCCATTAAACCGGACAGCAGGAACACCAGTGACAGAAAAACACATCCCCTGCCATGCCCGTTTTTTGTCAAGACATGCTCTCCTCCACTGACTGTTTTCTCAATTTCTGATAATTTATTCTTAAGGTCTGAAAATGGTCTTATCTGTGTATTTTTGTAATATCTCATTTCTTTGGATATCATGATCCTGTCATAATCCTGTACGTATTCAGTCATTGTTTCTCCTCTTTGTTTTTATCAGGTCGTCTCTCCGGTATTCAGTTTTCAATGTGCTTTCAGACTGCCGCTCTTCATTCTGCGGCTTTTTTTCAGATGCCTGCAGCCTTTAGGCTTTCGGTCGTGTTTTTTGTTTCCGTAAATGCCACAGGGTCATTCACCGGTATAGCGCTGATGAGCACACGCCCGTCAGGGCCGGTCGGCTCGCCAGCTGGCGTGTATCCGTTTTTTATGAGCCTTCCCCTATGCCCGTCTGATTTCTCCTGAAAGTAATACCAGAATCCATCAATGTACTGATACCCGACAACCATGTGCCCGAGCGTTCCGTCGCTTTTTTCAAAAAGGTAATATACTTCCCCGTCAGAATCAGTAAACCAGCCTGTTCTCATGTTTGAATCAGAATCAAATGAAAACCAGTCAAACTGTGCCTGCCCGTTTCCTGCATACGGATTGTAAATCGCCCCCCATTCAGAGGTGTATGTATGCCCGTCAGTAGAGGCAAAGCGCCACATTCCGTTTCCGCCAAGTGACCAGTTTCCGCCCACCACATACGATGGAAGTCCTGTGACACTTCCTTTTGTCGATTTTGTAGTGGTTGTTCCTCCGCCGGAGACTCCGCCGCCTCCTGAAGACCCGGAAGATCCCCCGGAACTTATCCTTGTCTCATCAGATGTGCTGTAGCTCACCGTTAAAACACAGGAAGCCTTATGTATTCCCAGTTCCCTGTCCACCGCTGTAACGGTGATTTTGCCTGACCTTGTGCCATTTCCATTTAGTACTGCGTTTTTGTCATTCATCCTGATCTGATTGTCTTTTTCATAGATTTCCTTCATCCACGCAGGAAGGGTCGTGATATCCGAAGAATTGAAAACCTGTGAAATAAGGATGCTCTGCCCATATTCTCCTGATACTGAAGACCTTAATGATGAAGCCGCATCTCCCGTCAGCTCCCATGTCACATTCTTAATGTCCGCTCCATCCGGGATTACCATGGCGATGACGGACTCAGGGCCGGTCACTTCAAAGGTTTCCTTTGGGGCATACCTTTTTCCGCTTAATTTCCTGATGACATTAAAAGCCACTTTATCCCTGCTGACGGCCACATCCTCAGCCAGCAGTGAAGTCTCATCAATCACCTTGAACTTGAACGTCACTGTGCAGTGCGCATACTGTGCCTTATTGTTTATTGAGTGTTCAGGGTCAGTAGTGGCTGTCAGGACCGCACTCTTCTCGTATTCCGTCGAAGGAATTGTCAATGCATATCCGCTTTCTGCCTGTGTCTTTTCAAGACGGCTTAAAACCGAAAGCAGCCAGGTATTTCCCATATCCGGCACCGGCCGTATTTTTGCGGAGCTTCCGGTGTATCCCGTATCGGTCCCTTCAATGCTTATCAGTGAAGGATCGTCAATCGACCACATTACCTTATTGTCTGATGAAACACTGTTGAAAATGACACTGACGTCAACCGGCGTCACCTCAGATGTCAGCAGCATCTGTTCAGTAAGCGGATTGCCTTCAGTCCTTTTTTTCGAAACATTTGTACATAGCGAGTGTCCGTTTTCATCAGAAATGTTCCATGTAATGTCAGGATTTTTGCGGTCCCCGGTGCGTATTTCAGTAACCGAAAACGATGTTGAAAGCGGATCTGTTATTACCTCTGACAGCACTTTTTCATAAAGGATGTTTATCTCAGTGTCGCTGTTTGGCATTATGAAGGTATATGCACCTCCGGACTGATAGTCCATTTCAAATACCTCAACAACGCCTCCGGAGGCATCCGTATAGGTCGGGCGCACTGCCTTTTCCGGACTTACGGTTTCATCAACCACCCTCTGGAAGTACTTGCCGTTAGCCCTGTCATTTTTTGAACTGCTCGTTACCGTGACCAGCGTCCCCGGGGCAACCGCCCCGGCACTCTCCTTGTCCATCACCTTGTAATAAATGCTTCCGCCCCCTGCAATGGCTGTAAGATATGCCACGTCATAGTCAGATGAGTTGCGGGAATTGATCTGCGGAATTGAAAGAAGATGCCCTTTTACGGGAGAGCCTGATACGCCAGGGGCAAAATGGTCAATACTGAACCTGAGTCCTTTATCATAGTCGTTTACCGAAAACTTGCGGTTAAGCTTTTCGGTAATTATGAACCTTACACCATCCTCAAGTTCCTCATAAAAATACCTGTCATCGCCGCAGGGAAATTCATTTGACCCTTCTGTAAGCGAGTACTTGAGTTCATTGGATGTCCAGAATCCCACATGGGCGGAACGGGTTTCACTTCGCGAATCCCTGCTTAACCCGGAGGCTGACAACGGCCATCCGTTCAGTTCCTCATCATAAAAGAGATACGCCATGTTGTCTGTCTTTGTGTTTCCTAACGTAAGGCCAGACGATGCGTCCCTGGTTCCTACAAATATCCCCTCGTGTGCCACTACCTGATTGGTGGATCCTATCGAGCCATCCATCTGTATGAGGAATATTTCACCTGAACAGAACTTTCCCGTCACTCCGCCGGCCGCAAGCGTTCCAGAACCTCCGACCGTTCCATTTATATAAGCGTTATAAATACAGGTATTTACCTGCTCTCCTACAATTCCTCCCACATATCCGGTACCTTTAACCGATGTCGAGCCTGCCTGTACGAACGAATCCACTATGTATGCATTTTCAGCCTTTCCCGCAATTCCCCCGATGGATGACACCGAACCATTTGAATATGCACTGAAATTTACGGCGCTGCAGTTTTCAAGTACCACTGACTCCGATGCCCCTGTACCGTTTCCTTTCACGCTGCCGGCAATTCCGCCCAGGTCTGCTGTTTCACTTACCAATGAAGCTGATCCCGCAAATCCCGATACCGTCACGTCGTGAAGTTCCGTGGTACCAACAGCCATGCCGCACAGAAGCCCCACGTGGTCATAACCTTTTACATATGCCCCCGTAACATTCAGATTCCTTATCACCGCTCCGTTAAGAACCCCGAACAGTCCCACATATTTTTTCCTGCTTCCGTCCGGGTCGGAAATATATAAACCCGTAACCGTGTAACCGTTACCGTCAAAAGTTCCCTTAAATGCATTAAACGTATCAGGGGTGCTCCTGTTCTGGTACCAGCCTATGGGGTTCCAGTCACCGTCTCCGGAAGCAGTTGCCACGACTGTAAGATCAATGTCATTCTGAAGTATGTAATGTGCGGTAGAAACTCCCGGGGTCCCCTTTGCCACGTTAACAGAAAGCCACATCAGATTCCCCGGGGTTCTTATTCCGTACGGCATGTCAGCAGTCCCTTCTCCAAGCGGCTTATATAAATCCGTGGCATACTCATCCCAGCCTTCCCATCTGTCTCCAAGTGCCGATGTGCCCAGCAAAACGGAATTGGAAAACTCTGAAGGGGTAGCTGTTTCATATACCCCTTCAGTGACATTCTCAACTTCCACCGCAATAATATCTGTATCCTTATATATCTCAGCCGTTTCATCGGCAAACGCCGTTACAGAAGATACAAGAAACAGTAAAACCGCCATCATGGCTGAAAAAATTCTTTTCATACTCCCTCCGTTAGTCGTTATCCAAAACAAATGCCGGCCTTATCCCCACGGCAGTGAACAGGTCCGTATAATCATCACCTACAGAAGATTCGGGACGGACTGACGCCGGGTGAATGTTTCCTTTTTCAAGGTCAACCACATACACCATGTCTGAACTTTCATAATCAAAACCGTTTCCGTAAGGTGTCCTGAGCCAGTATGCACTTAAAAAGGGGCTTAATACCGTCTTTGGGTTGTCACTTTCTGAACCTTCAAAACGCCACAGCCATTTAGCATACATAATTGCCTCGTTCAGGGAAAAAATGAAAAGGCCCTGCGTTATCTGCTGAAAGCCTATTGAGTACCTTTTAACCCCGATGCTGTCAGTGGCGCCGAACTTTCCTTCCATGGTACTTCCTGATGCCGATTCATTTATTCCTATCAGGCTTCTTTTCATGTATGAGGCCGTCTGACTGTCAAGAAAGCTCCTTATTTTTGAAGTCTCATAGTCGTTTGTTTCCCCAAAGTATCCGATGGGACCAGGCGAATAATATATTTCATAATCAGTTCCAAAATCGGCCGGTATCACTGTGTTACACAGGAAAAGGGCCCCTCCCTTATAATCACTGTCAATACATGTAAAAAAATACGGGTTTCCGTCAATGAAAGCTCCTGTTTCATCCCCCACCTCCCAGTGGTTCTTTGCATCCGGCATTTTATACGTATCCATTGAATTATCTTTTCCCTCCTTTAAATTCTTCTTCTGAATAACAAACCTGTGTACGTGGTATGTACCATCTTTGTTTTCAATAATGTCCATTGAATCATTCGAGTAGACAGCGTTTTCCCCAAAGTGTTCCTTAAGGCATGTACCCACTGGAATGATGTCTTTTCCTATTACCCATACTTCCCGTGGCCTGCCGTCACTTAATGCTGAAAACGCGCTTATCAGTCTTTCCTCTGCCTTTCCCCTGGTTTCACAGACCACTGATGAATCCGGTATGTTTTCCGCTTTTTGATTCATCATTTCCGCCTGAACTTCCTTCGCCCTTTCCATCCATACCGTAAGGTCACCGGCATACCCCGGCATACTGCATGTAAAAGACAGCACAAACAGAAAGAACATACATTTAACTATTCTTTTAATGTTTTCAACCTCCCTTCTCCCTGAAGCCGGAAATACTGTATCCGTCTTCATTCACTTTTATGGTAACCGCACCCATTTTGGCGGTTTCCAGCACTTTCACACCGTGTTCTGACAGGGTCACAAGCGTCTCTTCATGCGGATGTCCGAAACGGTTTCCTTCCCCATAGGATAAGAGGGCATACTCAGGTCTGACCCTGTCGACAAAAGTTTCAGAGGTGGCAGTCTTTGAACCATGATGTGCCGCCTTTAAGACATCGATTCCCTTCAGGTCAGCACCTTCTTCATACAGGCTGCATACGATCATTTCATCCTCTTTGGTGATATCCCCCGTAAAAAGCATTCTGAAGCCCTTAAAGCCAAGAAGATAAACGGATGACTGTCTGTTCGTGTCATTTAAGGCAGGCCCCTCCTCGGCGCTGTAAAGGCATTTTAAGAGGATACCGTTGTCGCTTCGCAGTTCTTCTCCCTTTTTCGAGTACTGAACCGGTATTTCACTTTCCAGAAACGTTTTATACTTATCGTCTTTTTTAGCCATCGCAGGAAGCATGATTCTCTCCACCTCGACTTTTGAATCCTCCGAGATAAGATACTCTATCCCGTTTATATGGTCAGAATCGGCATGACTCACTATAACAAGCGAAATCCTGCTGATTCCCTTTGAAAGCAGATAAGGCTCAATCGTATTCGGGCCGATTTTGTCATATCCAGAGCAGCCTCCGTCAATGAGAACATCCGTTTTCCCATAGTGAATATGAAAACAGTCACCCTGCCCCACATCAACCGCACAGACATAAAAACCGTCCGTTTCATGGTATTTGACAGCTGACGGAAGGATCAGGAGTAAAATGATTCCACAAACCCCGGCCAGTATCCTTTTGCTGCCGGTAAGACAGGCCCTCCTTAAAACGGTGATGACAAAACATAGAAGGATGTAATATATAATCACCTGCCATGGTCCGGCCTTTCCCAGAAGAACACCTGAATACGGGAGCCTGGCGGTAAAATCACAAAGGATCTCATACAGTTTCAGCACGTAATGTCCGGGAGCCGAAAACGCCAATGACACAAGTCCGCGGATTCTTCCGGCCGGCAGTATCATTCCTGAAAACAGCGTCAGTATCCCTGAAACCATGACAACTGTCATTAGCGGAATCACAATGACATTAAGAAGCACGCTGTACATTGGAATGTAAAAATAATCAGCGGCTATCGTGGGCAGGGTGAACATTGTCACTGAGAAAGCGGGCAAAATCATTTTAAGGGCCTTATTAAAAATGCCTTCATCTTTGGCGCTGCTTCTGAAAACTCCCTCCGAAGTCAGGGAAGAGCCGGCAAATATCCCTACTATCGCCCCAAAGGAAAGCTGAAACCCGTTCTGAAGGATCATGTATGGTCTCCAGAGCAGAAGAATTACGGCGGCTATTGAAAGCGAGGATACAAGGTCATATGTCCTTCCTGAAAGTATCGCCAAAAGGCTTATTATCAGCATGATTGCAGCCCTTAAGGATGATCCGGAACCTCCCGTGAAAAGTGAATAGGCAAATGTTGCCACTGATGCCGTAATGACTGAAGCCAGAACGGGCACTTTTACTTTTTTTCTTAAGATGCTGTAAAGGCTCATGCCGATGAGTGATACATGGAGTCCGCTGACTGCTAAAAGGTGCGCTATGCCCGATGACTGATAGAGCTCCTTTACGGCCGTATCCATTTCAGACTTGTCGCCTAAAAGCATGGCCCGCATTATCCCGGCATCATGTTCTGAAAGGTTTCCATCAAGAACAGATCCGGCCTTCCTGTTCAGCCTGTCGAGCGATACCTCAAGCCACGACCCGGGATCAGGTTCCTTTTCCTTAAGTCTTTTTCTTGCAGCCTCATCGCTGATTCCAAGCGATTTCAGGTAAAGTGCGTAATCGAATTCTCCGGGATTTGTCGCTTCATATTTTCTGAAAAATGCCGTCTTCTCACCTTCGGAAAACTCTTCTGATACATGAAAAGCCCTTAAAAAGCCGCAGATGAATCCGGCAAATACAAAAAGCGCACAAAAAAGCAGGGTCTTTTTTCTAAGATCCCTGCATTTTCTGTACGCCTTTAAGACTGCAATTACAGTCATAAAAAGACATGCCGCCCTCCATGGTGGTGGAGTCTCGTTAACGCCGATAAGTATTCCGGACAGCACGGCCGCAACAAAGACTACTAGCGGATGTTTCATTTTTATGAGTGCGGCTTACACCGCCTTTTTTACTTTGTGAGAAGTGACTTTCCTGTCATCTCCTTGGGCTTCGGAAGTCCTAAGAGCTCAACCAGCGTGGGTGCGATGTCAGCAAGCACTCCGCCTTCCTTAAGCTTAAGTGACGGTTCCGCGTTGAAGAGGATGAACGGAACGGGGTTTGTTGTATGTGCCGTGAACGGGTCACCGGTACATGGATCGATCATCATGTCAGCATTTCCGTGGTCAGCACAGATGAACATTACACCGCCTGTCTTCTTAACTGCTTCGCAGGCCCTGCCTACACACGTGTCAACGGTTTCAACTGCCTTGACAGCTGCTGCCTCAACACCGGTGTGTCCAACCATGTCGCAGTTTGCAAAATTACAGATGACAACATCATACTTACCACTCTCAATTGCCTTTACGAGCTCATCACATACGGCCGGAGCGCTCATCTCGGGCTTAAGGTCATATGTTGGAACTTCCTTCGGTGAAGGAACAAGGACCCTGTCCTCCCCCTCTGAGGGTACTTCATTACCACCGTTGAAGAAGAACGTAACATGTGCATACTTCTCTGTTTCAGCCACACGGCACTGGGTAAGATTGTTCTGGGCAAGGAATTCACCAAACGTGCATTTGATTTCTTCCTTGTGGAACGCAATGTCCTTATTCTTTATTGTCTCATCGTAATCCGTGAAACAGGTATACTGAACCCTGATTCTTTCTCCACGGTCAAAGAACGTGAAGTCATCGTCACAGAAGCATCTGGTGATCTGTCTTGCACGGTCGGGACGGAAATTGAAGAATATGATTGAATCATTATCCTTTATAGTTGCAACGGGTTTTCCACACCTTGTTATGACAGTGGGAATTATAAACTCATCATAAACCTTAGCCGCATATGATGCTTCCATTGCCTCAACCGCATTTTCAGCTGTATTTCCCTCACCCTTTGTAAGGCAGTCATAAGCCTTCTTTGTCCTGTCGTAGTTCTTGTCGCGGTCCATGGCATAGTAACGTCCTGAAATGGATGCTATCTCACCTACTCCAAGCTCCTTCATCTTTGACTCAAGTTCCTTTATGTAGGAAAGGCCTGAATCCGGAGGAGTGTCACGTCCGTCCATGAAGCAGTGAACAAATACCTTCCTGAGGCCTTCACGCCTGCACATCTCCAGAAGGCCGAAAAGGTGTGTGATATGTGAATGCACTCCGCCGTCTGAAAGGAGACCGTAAAGATGCATTGCTGAATCATTCTTCCTGCAGTTATCAACTGCCTTTTTAAGCTCCGGAACCAGGAAGAAATCCCCGTCCTCTATGGACTTTGTTATTCTTGTAAGTTCCTGATATATGATACGCCCGGCACCCATGTTAAGGTGTCCCACTTCCGAGTTACCCATCTGACCGTCCGGAAGACCTACTGCAAGTCCTGAAGCATATCCCTCAACAAAGGGGCATTCCTTCATGAGCTTGTCGAGATTCGGAGTCTTTGCCTCATAAATTGCGTTGCCATCGGTTTCCTTCCTTAATCCGAAACCGTCCATGATTAACAGTACTACAGGTTTATCCTTCATTTCATATCCTCCCTGCTTTATTGTGATTTTGAACCGCCGTTAATCTTATCACAACAAAGTTGTCTAGTAAAGTTAAGCCGTGTTTGTTTACTGTCTTTTTTAACAGTCTGTGCTGTGTTATAATGGGCGCATGGAATTTAAGCTTCATTCAGAATATAAACCTACCGGCGACCAGCCACGGGCCATAAAAGAGCTCGTGGACGGTTTTAATGCGGGAAACCAGTTTCAGACCCTTCTCGGTTCAACCGGTTCAGGCAAGACATTCACAATGGCAAACATCATTGCCGGACTCAACCGCCCCACGCTCATCATTTCACATAACAAGACCCTGGCCGCACAGCTTTACGGGGAAATGAAGGAATTCTTCCCGGAAAACTGTGTCGAGTATTTCGTGTCTTACTACGATTATTATCAGCCTGAGGCATATGTCCCTTCGACTGACACATACATAGAAAAAGACTCGGACATAAACGACGAGATCGACAAGCTGCGTCATTCAGCTACTGCTGCGCTTTCTGAACGTAATGACTGCATAATTGTTGCTTCAGTATCCTGTATTTACGGACTTGGTTCTCCCATCGATTACAGAAACATGACCGTTTCACTCCGCCCGGGCGTCACATACGACCGTGAAGAAATAATGAGGCGACTCATTGACATGCAGTATGTAAGGAACGAAATGGACTTTAAACGAGGTTCATTCCGCGTCCATGGTGACGTTCTTGAAATCTATCCCTCCTACTCCGGCGGTGAAGCCTACAGGATAGAGTTCTTCGGGGATGAAATAGACCGTATCACTTCCATAGACTCAGTGACAGGAAGGAAAAAGGATTCACTGAACCACTGCATCGTATTCCCCGCATCGCATTATGTCGTTCCGAAGGAGCGAATGGATGCCGCCTGCGGAGAAATCATGAAGGAAATGTCTGAGCGTGTCGAATTCTTTACATCCGAGGAAAAATTCATCGAGGCACAGCGTATACGTGAGCGTACCACATTTGACGTGGAAATGCTTAAGGAAACCGGCATATGCTCAGGCATTGAAAACTATTCCAGACATCTCGCCGGCACAAAGGCAGGTGACCCTCCATATACCCTGATAGATTATTTTCCGAAAGATCTTCTGATCATAATCGATGAGTCCCACATAACCCTGCCGCAGGTAAGGGGAATGTATGCAGGTGACCATTCCAGAAAAATGGTCCTGGTGGATTATGGTTTCCGCCTTCCTTCCGCACTCGACAACCGTCCTTTGAATTTTGCGGAATTTGAGGAGAAAATTGACCAGATGCTGTTCGTATCGGCAACTCCCGGTGATTACGAAGCTTCCCATGAACTTCTCCGTGCCGAACAGATCATAAGGCCCACAGGGCTTCTTGATCCTTCGATTGAAATTCATCCTGTCGAAGGACAGATCGACGACCTTGTATCCGAGATAAGAAAAGAAACCGCTAATGGAAATAAAATCCTTGTGACGACACTCACTAAAAGAATGGCAGAAGACCTGACAAAATTCATGCAGGACATCGGTATCCGTGTCCGTTACCTGCACTCTGACGTAGACACTATGGAACGTTCAGAAATCATCAGGGACATGCGACTTGATGTATTTGACGTCCTTGTCGGAATCAACCTTTTAAGGGAAGGTCTTGACATTCCTGAGGTATCCCTTGTTGCCATACTTGATGCTGATAAGGAGGGATTTCTCAGAAGCGAAACTTCGCTTATTCAGACAATAGGAAGAGCTGCCAGAAATGCGGACGGACATGTCATCATGTATGCCGATACAGTCACTGACTCAATGAAAAAAGCCATTGATGAGACAAACCGCCGCCGTGCCGTACAGGACGCATACAACAAGGAACACGGCATTACACCACAGACCATAAAAAAGGCGGTCCGTGACCTGATAACCATAAAGCGTACCGCTGAAGGATCAAATTCAAAGAATGCAAAGGATCCTGAGTCAATGAGCATACCTGAACTTAAAAAGCTCGAAAAAGAACTTGATAAGCAGATGCGTGTAGCCGCTGCAGAACTTAACTTTGAGGAGGCTGCCTCCTTACGTGACAGGCTCATTGAAATACGAAAACTACTTTATGACAGTAAATCATAAAGCCATAATATTCAGTTTTATAAATGTGAATCCGGGCGTGGCATTTGCCCACTGATTTAAGAGTATCTTTATTATAAGATTATAAGGATTTTAAGTCAAGAGATTTTACACAAAAAGTGCAGCAATGCAGTAATCTGCCTCTGACAGTTTCTCACCTGACCATGAAAGTTCAACCCCGAACTCCTTTTTCAAAAGACGTGTGAAATCAAGTCCGAGTGTAGTCATGGAATAGCGCATCTTGTCGGGGTGCCTGCATGGAAGGCCCTCGCTCCTTGCGCATTTTTCACATATAAGGCATGTGCTTACGCTGTATGAACCGGGGTGTTTCTTTTCAAGCCCTAAAAGCATGGTCTGAATCCTGCGGCGCTGCATGTCATAATACCTGGTTCTTTCTGCAACCATCTGCTTCCTGTCAGCCTCACTGTCACAGAGTTCCTCAGGATATCCAACTTTAACGGCAATTACATATGCAAAGCGAAACTTCCCGGTATACTTTGTAATATCCGGGGTACACGGAGGGCATGACCAGCTGTTGTTATAGCGCGGACACTTCTCACACTGGGAACGTGTGTTCTGAATGTCTGCATAGGCAGCCAGTCCCTTCATCGTTATTTTCTTTACTGTAATTTCGTTATTGTTTATCATTTTTTATAAAGCCGCCGGGATTACCGGCGGCTTGTTTTTCATTAAAGCTCTGCCCAGTTTGCCGGATATACAAAGTAGTAATACTTTGCATAATCGGGGGTCTGGAAATGAATGTGTGATCCCTTCGGGATATAGATAACCTCGTGAGGAGCCGCACTTACAATACGTCCGTCAATTTCGATCTCAAGTGTTCCCTCAAGAACGCAGTCATACTCGTCGTATGTAAGTGTCCATTCAAGTGCAGCACCGTCCTTTAATTCCATAAGTCCGCATCCCATTCTGGGAGCTTCCTCAAGAGTAAGGACATCCTTAAGTGAAACGCCATCAACCTCAAAACGCTCTGTCTTTACGGTATCCGTTACGACCTTGATAATGCCGCTGGGATCCTTTTCCTTTACAAAGTCTTCTGCGGGAGCGGGTTCTGCTTCCTTAAGAATCTTTTCAACTATGGCACGAATAAGTTCTTCACTTACGTTCATTGTAAACCTCCAGTCAGGCAGGGCCGGTCAGACCGGTCCGCCGTTAACTTTTGTTACGCTTTGACTGATCAGTCCTTCTTCATTGCGTTGATTGAAGCCTGAACCTTCTCAAGAAGCTTCGGAGCAAGTGCATTAGCAACTACGAGAGCTGTAATACCTGCAACGAGCTTACCAACTACCATGGATGCGATCATGTCAGGGTTGTTACCTGCTGCGAATCCGAGGTGATCACCAAATACGAATGCTGCAGAAACTGCGAATGCAACGTTCATGAGTTTTCCCTTGGGGTTCATGCCGTCCATGATGTTGAACATAGCGATGTTGTTAGCAAGAGTTGCTACAAGACCGGTTGATCCTTCAGCGTTCATGCCAAGCTTGTCACCAACCTTGCCAAGAGCCTTACCAAACTTACGTGTGATCCACTCAACCATCGGATATGCACCGATAAGTACGATAGCGATCTGTCCGCAAACAAGAAGACCATCCTCAAGACCGCAAGCTCCGTTGTCGTCTACCATGAGGTAGAAGAGCGGGAACTGGATTCCTGTCTCATACTCGAATACAGCGATTGCTGTAAGAGCTGTAATAACGATTGTAACGCCTGTACCAAACTTGTTGAAGCCTGAAATCATCTTGTCGGGGATGAACCAGAGACCTGCTACGATAAGACCTGCAATGATGATAACGGGGATCATATTAACAAGGATCTCACCAACAGTGATGTCAAATCCGGTAGCCTTCATTACAAATCCACCAACGATACATCCGATCGGGATTGTGATAAGACCTGCAAGAACGCCGGCGCCGAGGTAAGGTCTGTCTTCTTCCTTAATGATTGAAAGAGCAACGGGGATTGTGAATACGATTGTGGGTCCCATCATTGTTCCAAGAAGAAGTCCTGCGTAGTTACCAACTGACTCATTGGCAGCCATCTTCATTGCGAGGGGATAACCACCCATGTCGCATGCAAGAAGTGTTGTAGCGAACATTGAGGGGTCAGCGCCAAGAAGACCATAAATCGGAACGATGATCGGGCTGAGGATAAGGCTCAGAACGGGTGCTGCTGCTACAACGCCTGCCATAGCTGCTGCAAGAGGTCCCATAGCGTTAAGACCATCATCAAACTTCTCACCATATCCACGCTTGTTGCCCTGGATCTTGTCCCATGCACCGATAAGCATGAAGATCATCATTATGAAAATGATAATTGTGTTGATTGAAAGACCTTTAACCCAGGCTCCAATACTCTCAGTGAAAACTTCTGGCTTAATGGCAGCGCCAAGTTCGCCAATTAACTGTTTAAACATAAATTCCCCCTTTAAAGCTTTTGATTATAAAAGTGACTGGACAACTGCCGGAGCAGGACGCGGAATAACCGTGCTGCCGATGAACAGATCTCCAATGCTCTCAGCCGCCTTTACTGCCGCACGAACAGCTCCAACATCACCTGTAAGTGTGAAGAAGCCCTTTCCGCCGATTGCAAAACCGGTTCGAACCTCAATAAGTGTTATCTGAGCTGCCTTAGCTGCGGCATCGGCTGCCAGAACGGCAGAAGCGATTGAGTAATACTCAACAACTCCGATAGCCTCAGGATTCTTAACTTCCTGAACTCCCTGGATTGCAGGGAACAGCTGCTCATGTACACTGGGGATCATAAGATGATCCACCACATACTCTGCGCCTTTTGCAATTCCGGCTGCGAGAGAAGCCTTTACAGCTCCTGTATCTCCGCCGACTATTACGATATACTTACCCGGGCACACTGTGGAGGCACGAAGCAGCTCCACACGTGCAGCCTTAACCATATCATCACTCACTTCTACTCCGCGGGCGATGCTGTTAAGCTCTACCATTGCGATTGCTTTTGACATGCTTTATCCCTCCTTATTTCACTATGCGGATTCCGCGAGGACCGATTTCAGTAACGGTTCCTGCAAATCCAGTATGAATGTTTGCTGACAGACCTTCCTGAGCCGCTGCTATAAGGTCACCTGCCGCCACCTTGTCTCCAACTTTGACAACCGGTGCCGCAGGCTTTCCGATATGCTGTGATACAGGAATGATCACTTCTTCGGGAGTAAGCTCCGCAAATTCGGGAAGTACATGTGTCTCGTACTGTGAAAGTCCCAGTCTTGCGATAAGACGTCCTGTGGGGATCCTGCGATCCTCTATATATGATTTTGCTACAGGTGCCTGATTCTTTGCGGGATTGATTCCTCTCTCACGAAGAAGGCCCTTAACATAATCATTCATTTTTCTGGGTGAAAGACCCATGGGGCATGAGAACATCTCGCAGGCTCCGCAGCTTGAGCAGTTAGCGGCATGTCCGAATACTCTTTCAAATTCCGCGTTGTCTGTAATCTGCGCCTGTCTCCAGACATTTCTCATTATAAGATGCGGCTTTACATCATGTCCAATTACCTCTCTGGGACAAAGGTCAGTACACTGACAGCACTGGATACATGAAGATGCAGCCTGATGCATCATCGTTTCTATGCTGAGCTGTGTCCTTCTGACAAGATAGTGATCGGCCGGAACAACAAGCAGGTTGCCTGTGGTCTTCGTAACCACTGCATTCTCTATGAGTTCCTTTGTTCCGAGCATCTTACCCATCATGGGGCCGCCCATGATAACCGCATAATCCGTCACTGTAAGCGGAGCTGCTGCCAGAATTTCCTTTATGGGTGTTCCAAGCGGAACTCTCCACATTGTAGGCTCCTTAACAGCACCTGTTACAGAAAGATACTTCATTGAAACGGGAGTATCTTCAAGTGCATCCGCAATTGAAAGAACAGTTCCTACATTTACAACAACGCATCCTACATTAAGGGGAAGTCCCCTCTCCGGTACGCTTCTGCCGGTAACCGCCTGCACCATAATCTGCTCATCACCAGCGGGGTAATAAGTCCTCATTCCGCAAACGATTACATCAGAGCCGGCTGCCTTTATCGCAGCCTCAAGTGCCTCTATCTCCCTCTTATACTTTGCCTTAAGGGCAATTATCTTGTGGGAAGCCTCAAGGTGTGCTCCCATGGCATCTACCGTCTTTATTATACGGTCCGCAAATGTCCTGCAGAGATATTTATCCGTCTCAATCATAGGCTCGCATTCAGCGGCATTGATGATAAGGTACTCTGCCTTGGCATTGAGCTTTACGTATGTGGGGAAACCGGCACCGCCGGCTCCCACAACACCTGCTTTTTTTATAGCTTCTATAAATTCCATTTCATCACTCGTTTTCCAACAGACTTCGGTCTATTTCCTGATCATCAATAATGCCTACTACAGTTGCGTCTATCGGTATGAAATCCCTTTCGGCTGCCTTTCTTGCAGAGCTTCCGCTGGTGTAGATAACTCTTTCACCTTCTCCTGCTCCGATGTAATCCGCAACCACTAACGGGTCACCTACCGTTTTGCCTGTGACAAGATCAAGAGGCTGAACAATTAGCAGTTTTACACCTGAAAGTTTTTCATCCTTCCT
Source organism: Lachnospiraceae bacterium (assembly GCA_024405115.1). GTDB lineage: Bacteria > Bacillota > Clostridia > Lachnospirales > Lachnospiraceae > Avilachnospira. The sequence goes on along the minus strand of JAKSPD010000012.1, from coordinate 19,381 downwards.
GGTAGCCCATATGTTTCCGATAACTCTACCTGTTTTCAATGTGGGACTCCTTTCTGCTTATTATCTTACGCCTTTTCTCCGTTCGATAACGATGCCGAATCTTCCGGCATAGTCCTTTGCTAGATCTGTGATGATTGATTTCTCATCAGCCACAAGGAGTGTAGCCTCAGCTGCCCTTGCTTCGATAAGATCTCTTTCTGTTACAACTTTTTTCTTAATTACTATTTCCTTATCCGCACGGTTACTTACGAATACTGTTGATACCGGTACCGGTGCCGGTGCCTCATCAAGAATTGCTTCATGAAGTTCCTTTGCCGGAAGTACGGTAACTCCGCACTGACGGAGAAGATTTAAATATTCCTCAAACTTATTCAGGTAACCTTTTGGCGAAGTCTCTTTATATGCGTAGAATTCGACTTCTTCCTTGGGAACGAAAATCTTTTTGCCGAGAAGGATAGCCTCTCCAAACGCTTTGGTATAGGGTGTGTCCAGAATGCCAAGGGCAATCTTTGCCAGGTTTGCATTTGTAAGGTTGAACGCCACGATTCCCTCGTAGTCAGCTAAATCAAATGCATACTCTTTTGTAAGGGCACATTCCATATCGAAGTGGGCACCGAGCTCTGGACATTCAAGACATTCATGGCACTTTGTCCCATGTTCGTCTGTTAATACGAGCATCTTCGGCTTATCTGCTACCTTCACTTCTTCACAGGCGGCGATGCGTTCCTGGACTTTAGCACATATCGCATTGACAAGAGCTTCAAATTCCATATGCTGCCTCCTTATAATTTACAATTCATTGCTATTCCGGCAGGTGTGACAAGGAACGGATCCTCGGGCTTTATGGTCCTGATTCCTGTTTCCTTCTCTATTATTTTTTCCATTCCGGTAAGACAGCAGGTACCTCCGCAAAGATAGATCGTATCAATCTCATCAGGGTTCACGTTTTTCTTGATGATTGTTGCAATCTTTTCGATTACAGGCTTTAAGATGGGAAGGATTTCTGCATGTTTTGAGTAATCCATCTTAATCTTCTCAGCTTCCTCGAACGGAATGTGGTAGTTTCCGGAAAGTACCAGGGAAAGATGTGTTCCTCCTGTGGGCTCGTCGTAAATATCTACAACTTCTCCATTTTTAATGATTGCAAGTCCTGTTGTTCCGCCACCTACGTCAACGATTACACCATCCTCAATGTGGTAAACTGCGTTTGCCGCACTTGGTTCATCAAGCACTGCCGTAACCTCCATGCCTGCACCCTCAGCCACATATGCATGTGTCCTTGTGCTGCTTTCAGTTCCTGCGGGCATTGCTATTGCACACTGTGTAATTTCCCTTCCGAGTCTTTCTTCAAGCTTTGCTTTCAGTTCCTTTACAATATCCCTTGACCCCTTGAAATCGACAACCACTCCGTCCCTTAAGACGCTGGCTGCCCTTTTTTCGCAGGCAACCGGGTTATCATATTCATCAAGGACCACCATTACTATATAAGCGGTACCAAGGTCGAGCCCACATTTCAACCTTCCTTCGGGTTTAAAGGTGGTATGCTCTGACTCGCTTACCTTTCTCATATAGCTCTCGATACTGTTTAAATCCATAAAATACTGCTCCGAAATTTATCTTTTTATTATCCTGCCTAAGGTAAAACCTTTAACCATGGCCGCATTGGCTTCATCGAAGTCAATGTGCATCTTGAACCTGAATTTATCACTGACCCTTATTACGACATCTTCAAACGTAACCGGCCTTTCGGTAAGTATCTGTGTGCTTACACGTTCCCCGTCCTTAAGTCCGAGCCGTGCTGCAACATCTACCGGCACATGTATGTGATTATGTGCCACGATGGCTGCGGGTACGTCTTCGAGTGTGCCGCATGGGCCTTCGATCGTTATAGCTCCGGCGCCGTCAAGCTTACCGGATTCCCTGACCGGTGCAGTAACACCAAGGGCAATCGTATCACTGATGGATATTTCCACCTGAGTAGCTTTTCTTACAGGTCCCAGCACCGCCACGCGCTCCATTTTGCCTTTTGAGCCTTTAATTGAAACACGTTCCTCGCTCAGGAACTGTCCGGGTTGTGAAAGGGGACGCTTAAAATGAAGTTCTGCTCCTTTTCCGAACAGCTTCTCAACATCCTCCTGAGAAAGATGTACATGTCTCGCAGAGACTTCTACTTCAACAAGGCCTGAATTCAGAATTGAATCAACGACCTGATCAGCTATCTGCATCATCTCTCCTCTCCGGACTGCTTCTTAGCAAGGTATCTGCACATAAGTATATGCAGGGCGCTTGACATTCGGTTCAGTTCCTCTATAATATCCGCCCTGTCAAAGCCTTTTCCATTGTTGAATGCAGTGGCAGCTGCAACCTCTGTCTCTCTTACCTGTGTACGCAGGTAGTTAAGGATTGCATATGTCTTGCCCAATGAATAGTTCGGGAGCACCATCTGTTTAACTTTGTAGTACTTCATGGGATTATGCGAATGATCCCTCAGTTCCTCGTGTGTCAGGCCGATCATCCTGTCTCTGCTGAAAGGCAGGTTCAGAACGTCACAGCGCATCATCTCACGTAAACTTCCGAGAATATCCTCAAGATTCTCCACGATTGCCTGTTCACCCATACCCATGAGCTCTGTCTGCTCGAGGATAAAAGTTGCCTCAAGGCTGTCAAGCTTTCCTCTGAAAGCAATCCTCTTATCATCTTTCGTAACAAGGAGATTACCATGAAGCTGAGTCATATGCTCCGGCTTCTCAAAGTAATAAGCTCCTGTCTGTTCGTCGACATATTTGGGTTTGCTGTCAGCGGCTGCCTGTGCCGTTACAGTACGTACAGGTTCCTGTGCACCCGAAGCTTTTTCAGCTTCGACTTCAGCTTCGTATCTTTGAAGCGGCCTATTCTTTTTTTTGTTGTCCGCAATCTTTACCTTGAGCTGCTGAAGGTATTCCCTTGCAGCGGGAGAAAGTATCTTTCCCTCGGGTATTGTGTATACTTCCGGGATTTCATCTCTCAGCTCATCTCTTAAGATTGCTTCGGTTATAACTTTCATTTTGAATTGCCACCTCCTGACGATTGCATGTTACCGGTGCGGCCTTCAGGCCGCACCGACAAAATCAGGTTTAGCCTTCGATCTTCGGAAGAATTCCTTCAACTTCCTCGTGTGGTCTCGGAATAACATGAACAGAGATAAGCTCTCCAACACGCTCTGCTGCAGCAGCACCAGCGTCTACAGAAGCCTTAACAGCTCCTACATCGCCACGTACCATAACTGTAACAAGTCCGCCACCTACATGAACCTTACCGATAAGGGTAACGTTAGCAGCCTTTACCATAGCATCTGCTGCCTCGATTGAAGCAACAAGACCCTTAGTCTCAATCATTCCTAAAGCCTGTGTAATTGACATTTTTATATCCTCCTAAATAGATATCTTGAAATTATAATGCTTTAAGTCTCTTAACGATTTCAGCAACAAGTGCATCTACGTCAACATCGCCGGTCTGGCAGCACTCGCACTTCTGGTCAATCGTCTGATTAACTTCCTTGCGGATGATGTCCATGTCCTTGATTCCCCATGCAACATACTTGATGTTAAGAAGGTGCATAGGTCCGACATTCTCTGATGTTGCGCTTCCGCCGATAGCTCCACAACCAAGTGTGAGTGAGGGAAGAAGCTTTGTTGTAGCTCCGATACCGCCAAGGGCGCTGGGTGAGTTGACTACGATTCTTGAAGCCGGGATACGCATTGCGAAGTACTCAATAACCTTCTGGTCCTGAGAATGGATTGCGAATGTATGTCCTGCTCCCTGATGACGAAGGATCTCCTCACACAGTTCACATACTGCCTTGTAGTCTTCAGCTGTATAGAATGCAAGAATGGGGCAGAGCTTCTCGTTTGAATACGGATGACCCTTTCCAATTCCTGTTTCCTTTGCAACAAGTACTCTTATACCCTCAGGGATTTTTATTCCTGCAAGGTTTGCGATTACCTGTGCGCTCTTACCAACAATGGCAGGATTCATGGTTCCATTTGCACGAAGGATGAACTTTGAAAGCTTGGTAATCTCCTCATCATTAAGGAAATAAGCACCCTGCTTTTCCATTTCTGCCTTAACGCAGTCAACCATGTCATAGTCGCAGACAACTGACTGTTCTGATGCACATATCGTACCGTTATCAAATGTCTTTGAGTCAAAGATCATCTTTACGGCTGTCGGAACATCTGCAGTCTTCTCAATGTAAGCGGGGCCGTTTCCGGGGCCTACACCGATGGCCGGTGTTCCTGATGAATATGCTGCCCTTACCATTGCGCTTCCGCCTGTTGCAAGGATCATTGCAACGTCCGGATGCTGCATAAGGTTAGATGTTGCCTGCAGTGTGGGTATTGTAATTACGTTTACGAGGTTCTCGTCTCCGCCTGCCTCTGCAATTGCCTCCTTGATGACTTTAACGGTCTCCATGATGCAGTTCTTTGCATTGGGATGCGGTGAGAAAATAATTGCATTACCCGATTTAAGGGCTATTTCAGCCTTATAAAATACTGTGGAAGTCGGGTTTGTTGAGGGGATAAGTCCTGCAACAACTCCCACAGGAACGGCAATTTTAACGAGCTTGTTGGCTTCGTCAAAATCTACTATACCGATGGTCTTCATGTCCTTGATGGATTCATAAACACCGCGGCTGCCGAATACGTTTTTAATTACTTTGTCGTTTTCAACACCGAAGCCTGTTTCTTCATGTGCCATTTTAGCAAGCCTTCTGGCATTGCGGACACCAGCCTCTGCTATTGACTTGATGATAGCATCAACCTGGTCCTGGCTCATCCTCTGATAAGCTTCCTGGGCCTTCTTGGCCGTGGCTACGAGTTCACGGACTTCCTGTACTGATAACAAATCTTCATCGTATAATTGCATTTGTCATCACTCCCATCCTAAGAATTCGGATATCTTTCTGACCAGTTCATCCTTTTTGCCGTACCTGATTTCGGCACGTGTCATGTTGTCGATATCGAGTTCTCTTGCAAGAGCTCTCAGATTCGGAACTGACATTCCCTGAACTGTTTCAGGAGTAAGATCTGTCTGCTTCTTTTCTGCGGCTGGCTTCTTCTCGGCTGGCTTCTTCGCCGGCTTCGGAGCTTCCTTTGCAGGTTCCGGTTCCTTTACAGGTTCAGGGATGACTGGCTCTGGCTCTTTTACAACCTCTGGCTCAGCGGAAGCTTCGGGTTCCTTGGGAGCAACCGGTGCGGGTGCCTTTGGGGGTTCCTTCGGCCCATTGAGCATGTCATCTATCATGCTGTGCGGTCTCGGAATAACGTGAACAGATATGACCTTACCGACTCTTTCAGCAGCTGCTGCAGAAGCATCCATTGCAGCCTTAACGGCTCCAACATCGCCTGTAACCAGTACGGCAACAAGTCCGCCTGTTACAAGTTCAACCTTCTCTCTTCTTACATTGGCTGCCTTTAATGCACTGTCAAGTGCTTCCACGGCTGCAAGGTATCCGTATACTTCAATCATTCCTAATGCATTCATCACCTATACCTCTACCTTTGCCTGAAAGACGCCGATTATTCCTTGGGTTGATCAGCTACGAACTCTACAGCTGCTGCGAATGCGTCGCAAGCTGCCTTACAAGCTGACTGTGTGCCTGTAAGAAGTCCGCCACCGAAGTTGGTCTCTGACGGCGGGTTGTAAAGAGCGATGATAGAAACATCAGCAGCCTTTACAGCAGCATCGATTGCATACATAGCCTCAAGCGGAGGAGCGATAAGGTATGCAATTGCTTCGCCTTCTTCGATACCGTTAGATCTTGAAAGATATGAACCGGTTCTTGAAATGCAGTGTGCATAGTAAGGAATTGTGTCATCTTCATTTGCTGATACGAAGTGAGCTTCGTTCTCGATGAAGTCGCAGCAAGCCTCAAGGCCGCTTCTTGCTTCTGCGGGGTTGGGTCCTGCAAGTACGCCGAGGATTTCACCTGCGAGCTTGGTGTTTGCATTTGCAGCACCGCCGTAGAATGAACGAGCGTAGATAACTTCAACGTCAGCCTTCTTTGTAGCTTCGTCAAGAGCTGTGTATGTAACATCATCGCAGTCAGCTGTTACAAGTGCAAGTGATCTGTGACGAACGGGATCGTACTCGATGTCAAGGCCTGATGCAGCGATAAGGTCCTGAACCATCTTGGGAGTAGCATTGGGAATCAATTTGCTGGCAAGGACGGTTGCCGGTAAAGGATCTCTTTTCATTTTCAATATCCTCCAATTCTGATAATTAAAGCTTCAAATCAGTTCCTGATGCCTTAGCATCAAGGATCTTCTTAATAACATCGGCAATGTGAGCACCTGCTTCAGCCGGGATCGTTCCATCCTTATGGATGTTTGATACAACGGTTCTTCTTGCTTCGGGCATACCTACGGTTGCCTTGTATGCAAGATATGCTGACATTGACTCTGCTGTGATAAGGCCGGGTCTCTCTCCGATAAGAACGCAGGTAACATCAGCACCTGTGATCTCAGAGATCTGATCCATAGCACCAACACGGCCGTACTTTACGAAGAACGGAGTTCCTGCATCGATTCCGTAGCTCTTAAGTCCCTGAAGGATTGCGGGAAGAACGTCCTTAACGTTAGCAGCGATTGAAGCTGATGAAAGTCCGTCAGATACATAGATCTGAACTGTGGGATTCATCTTGCACTTCGACTTGATCTCTGCTACAGCTTCATCTGAAAGTACTCGGCCGAGGTCAGGTCTTGTAAGATATGTATCCTTGCAGTCGCACTGTGTCTGAACTGAGAAAAGTCCAAGACCTTCTACTACTTCGGGATCTACATCCTTGAATACGGCGTCCTGAGCTGCTGCATGTGCTGCACGGAACTCAAGTACGGGGAGTGTCTTATAACGTGCACCTGCCTTGCCGATACCAAGACGGCAGGGAGCGTACTGCTTAAGCTCATAGAAAGCGTCTCTTGCTACAGGATTCTCAACAAGATACTGCTTCTTGATGTCGATAATTGCAACATCCTCGATGAAGCCGTCTTCAACTTCACAAGCACATGCTGCAGCGGGAGCTGCCTTTTCAGCGGGGGCAGCAACATTCATCTCAGAGAGGACCTGAGCAATAATGTCTTTTAATTCTTTCTCGCTTACCAAAATGTCCACCTCCTTATATTATGCTAAGAATACAGAAGCATCACCTGCGAGCGGTGTAAGCTTTCCGTCCTTTGAGAATCCCATCTTCTCGAGCCACTCGTCGAATTCCTTGATGGGACGAAGTCCGAATGCTTCACGGAGAGCTGCTGCCTCGTGGAAGCCTGTGCACTGATACATCAGCATGCAGTCGTCACCCTGCGGAACGCCCATTACGTAGTTGCAGCCTGCAGCTACAAGGAGTGTTGCGAGGTTCTCGATGTCGTTCTGGTCAGCCTTCATATGGTTGGTGTAGCATGCATCGCATCCCATCGGGATACCGGTAAGCTTACCCATGAAGTGGTCCTCAAGACCTGCACGTGTAACCTGCTTTGAATCATACAGATACTCGGGTCCGATGAATCCTACAACAGTGTTTACAAGGAACGGATGATATCTCTTTGCGAATCCGTAGCATCTTGCTTCCATTGTAAGCTGATCCCAGCCGTTATGAGCGTCTGATGAAAGCTCTGATCCCTGTCCTGTCTCGAAATAGAGGTAGTTGGGACCTGCAGCGGTTGACTTCTCAACCATCATTGCATAACCGTCATCCAGCATCTGAGCGGTAAGACCGAATGCTTCGTTACCCTTCTGAGAGCCGGCGATCGACTGGAACAGGCAGTCTGTGGGAGCACCGAACTTCTCAACTGCTTCCATCTGTGTGGTAACGTGTGCAAGAACAGAGATCTGTGTGGGGATCTCCCACTTGTTCTTGAGATCTGTCAGTGAATTAAGAAGTCTTGTAACGCTCTCTACGGAGTCATCAACGGGGTTGATACCGATTACGGCATCACCACAGCCGAGTGAAAGACCTTCCATTGTTGATGCAAGGATACCCTTGGGATCATCAGTGGTGTGGTTCGGCTGAAGTCTTGAAGAGAATGTTCCCTCCTTACCGATCGTTGTGTTGCAGTGTGCGTGAACTCTCAGCTTCTTTGCAGCGTAGACCAAATCAAGGTTGGTCATCAGCTTACATACAGCTGAAACCATCTCTGATGTAAGACCTGCCGATACGGTCCTGATCATTTCGCCTGTTGTTGCTGTGTCAAGGATCCACTCACGGAGCTCTGAAACAGTCCAGTTCTTGATGCCTGCGTAAACGATGGGGTCTACAGCATCAATGATGATTCTGGTTACTTCATCCTGCTCGTAGGGAACTGCGGGAGTCTCATAAAGGTCCTTAAGAGTGATGTGTGAAAGAACAGCCTTTGCTGCAACTCTTTCCTCAACACTTGCTGCACCTACTCCTGCCAACTTGTCGCCGGACTTTTCTTCGTTGGCTTTTCCCATTACTTCACGCAGAGAACCGAATTCATACACTTTTCCACGTAATTTGGTTTTTAAGATCAAATCTTTGCCCTCCTTTTGTTTTATAAGCGATTGCGGTATCAGTCACTTATTTAAGAATTAAATATAAGTGTTTTGATCACCACGGGCACCACACGTCCTCCGGCAACCGGCACGCCGATGTCGATGTAGTCCCCATCATTTGCATATATGCTATCAATGCACACGAACGGTTTTTTACGTTCCAACAGCACGTTCAGTGCATTGCCGAGCACTTTTGCAATATCATTCTCGACCACTACTATGAGCGGGAATGGTCCGTCAATGATTTCCCTTGCCCCTTCGGCAACCATCTTTGCAAGCTCCTGAACTTCCATGAAGCTCTGATGGTGATAGCCCGGGAAAACAATGGCTATCTGTTCGAGGCTGCCTTCGCTTCTGTAAAGTGAAAGCTTTCTCTTAAGTGTTGCAACGAACTGTTCCGGATTCTTTTCATCGTCATCACTTAACTTTAGTACCGGAATGTTCTTCACCGGAAGTCTTCCATCTGAGTATGCTATCGTACTTCCGCTGACGCTCGTGGTATGCGATCCTGCACCCACGACGGTTGCCCTTATCGTTTCGACTGCCTGAAGTGTCTTCATCTTCTGCAGTGACGGATTATTCTTAATTGCCCTTGCAAGGAGTACTCCGATGTCCCCATACTGGAAGACATTTGCAGGCTCACCTTCGTAATAACAGCTTGCCACTCCTCCTGAATATGTGATTGCCTGAATTTTCGGTTCCTTCGGAAGCGGCTTTCCTGCGTTTGTGTAAAGCTTTGCATGCATTGCATCCGGCTCCTTTAAGTGGATTGCCATTGCAAGCTGGTCAGCCATCAGTTCACAAATCTTATAGAGCTTCTTTTCATCTGCATCGTCGCCTACGTTGATGTAGATGCCGTTTGTCTCTGCCAGTTCCTTAGTCCCGCGGAAGATGTAGCTTATCTTTCCGTTCGTTATCTTTATCAGCCTTCCGCCGATGTCAAGGCAGCTCGTTCCCTTAAGCTCTCCTACCTTGAAGAATGCGATGTTAGTGGTTCCGCCGCCTACGTCAAGGTTCGCTACAACCGTACGGTCTTCCTTCGAAATGGCATCTGCTCCTGCGCCTTTAGCTGAAAGGACTGACTCAAGGTCCGGACCTGCCGTTGCAACCACGAAATCACCTGCCATCTCGGAAAGTGCCTCGAGCACTATGCTCGCATTCTGCTTTCTTGCAGTCTCACCGGTGATGATTACGGCACCTGTCGTGAGGTCCTCCGGCTTCATGTTGGCCTTTTCGTATTCCTTCTTAATTATCTGCTTTACCTTCTCCATGTCGATCTCTGTCGCTGAAAGGAGAGGTGTGAAGTAAATGTCACTTCTGTAGATAACTTCCTTTTTTACTATGTTGATCCTTGGGACAACATAACTGGTTGCTTCATTTTCAATAGTCAGCCGGCTGAATATGAGCTGAGTAGTGGAAGTACCGATGTCAATTCCAACGCTGAAAATTATTTCCTGCACTGTTCTGCCGCCTCCTCAATGTACTCGATAAAGCCTTCAAATCCTGTGCCTTCGTAACTTGACGTAACGAAGATTTTTGTAGCTCCCGCTATTTCAAGGTATTTCTTTGCGTCCTCTATCTCCTCAGGTGTTGCCAGGTCAGCCTTTGTGACCACTCCTACGCAGGGCTTTGGAAAGTTGCTGGCGTATCCGGGAGGAAACATTGTTCCGTGCTCGGTGGCCTGCTGTACGAATACTATTACCTCTGCATCCGCCGCCGTGACCATCAGGGCTCCCCTGAAATATCTTCTTTCGAGATATTCACCGGGTGTGTCTATCATGTTCTGGTTGAATATCTCAACTGTCTGTGTCTTTTTGTAACCAAGATCACCATCCGTAAGATAGTGAATTAATGTTGTTTTACCTGCCATGGACCTTCCTATAAGGATGATCCTGGTCTTGAAATCTTCGGGCATTACTTACGACCTCGTTACTATGGGCTTTGCGAAGGCCATCCTGTCGCATAAAACTTCAATAACGCCCTTCATTGCTGCTTCTACCTCACCAACCTGTCCTGTTATGACCAGTGAGCCGTTGAATCTGTCCACAAAACCTATCTGAACTCCGCCTGCCTTGCTTGCCACATCGGCTGCTATAATGGCACCCTCACTGGGGGTAATGGTGAATATTCCGATCGCACCCTTTCCGTTTAAAAGTCCCATCTTCGCGTACAGGTCCGGAACGGGATTTGGAATTATGTGTGCAAGTGTTATCTGCTTGCCGGGGACGAATTCCTGAATTATTCGCTCTTTGTTGTGCTCGTCATAAAAAGCCATTTATGCCTCCCGACTTTAAATAGTCCTTCCTATGTAAGCTTCTACATACATTTCCTCGATGTCCGCCTGGGTCGGTATCCTGGGGTTCGTAGCCGTGCATCTGTCATTAAGCGCCGCTACCGCCATCTCCGGAATTGCTTCCTTATATTCCTTTTCCTTAATTCCCATGTCCTTAACGCATGCCGGGAAACCAAGGTTTGCGATAAGACCCTTTGTCGACCTTATCATCTGGAAGGCACTCTGCCTTACGCTTCCTGAATCGATCCAGCAGGCTCTTGCAAGCCTTGCATACCTCTTTGCGGTATCGTCCCTTAATCCGTCCTGGCATCCGCAGTTAAAACTCATTACATAAGGAAGAAGTAAAGCGTTTGCCTTTCCGTGCGGGATATGGAAGTGTGCGCCCAGCGCATGTGCCATTCCGTGGTTAAGTCCCAGTCCTGCATTCGAGAATGCCATTCCCGCGAGACAGGATGCATGATGCATCTTCTGTCTTGCCTCCATGTCCTGGGGATTTTTATAAGCTTTAAGAAGATTGCTTCTTACAAGCTTTGCTGCCTTTTCAGCACATGCATCCGTGAAATCATCCTGATTGGTGGATACAAATGCCTCAATGGCGTGTGTGAAAACGTCTATTCCCGTGTCTGCCGTAATTGACGGCGGAACGGTCACTGTAAGTTTTGCGTCCAATACTGCCGCATCCGGAAGAAGTTCTTCTGAAATGAGCGGGTACTTTGACTTTGTGGAAGGATCACTTATTACTGCAAAAGAAGTGACCTCACTTCCTGTTCCACTCGTTGTGGGAACTGCCGCGAAATAGCATTTCGGAAGACGCCCGTCCTGCCAGAGCAGGTAGTTCATGGCCTTTGCCGCGTCTATCGCCGATCCTCCGCCTAGCGCGAAGAGGACATCCGGCTCAAATTGTTCCATCATGCTCATTCCTGCTGCGATGGTTGCGATATCGGGATCCGGCTTTACATCCGAAAAGATCATATAAGGAATGCAAAGTTCGTCCATGACATCTGTCAGGTATCTGGTCATGCCACTTTTTACCATGAAACCATCACATACGATGAATGCACGTTTTCTTCTATTAAGGATTTCAGTAACGCCATCCGAATCCATGTAAACATGCGGTTTCAAATAAAAGCTTTTCACAGTTCAACCTCCGCTGATAGCTTGATCTTAATTGCCTTGACCGCCTCATCGACTGCTGCCGGGTCACCAAGGACCGCGAGACATGTGAGATGCTGCGGACAGTTACCGCTGATTTCGAAAACCTGTACGGCCGAAGCCTTCTGGGCAACATCACTTGCGTAAATAAGGTCTGTGACATTTCCGTTGAGAAGGGCAAGTGCAGAGTTTTCTTCAAAAAGAACAGGAAGGTTTTCCATACGGGCGCGGCGCATAATTATCTGTTTCGTTCCCGTCGAAACCGTCTTCATAATTCTTATAGTAACAGCTGCCATATTTCTCCTGTGCTCAATTCATGCTCACTAAAAAAATGTACGCAAAAACACCTATTGAGAGTATACCATCGCCTTAAGAATTAAGTCAAACACCTATTGTAAAATCAGCATAACGACCTTATTTCATGTTAATTTTTTGTTTATTTTGCACAAAGAAAAAGACAGGCTTACGCCTGTCGTGCTCAAAACTTACGCTTTTATTAATTTATGTACTTTATTAAAAACAAAAACTCTTAATCCCAGTCCCTGAGGCCCCTGTTCTGCTTTTCAATTGCCTCCATAAGTGACAGTTTCGGAGTCTCCTGGGAGAGGTATTCTTTCAGCTCATCGATGCCCTCCCGGGTCACATTGCTGACGCAGAACACTCTTTCACAGCCTGAATTTATCATCCACTGCCGCACCATCGGAACGTTTGCATCCGGAAGATCTATCTTCGTAATAATGCCTATGAGCGGCCTGTTAAGGAAACAGTTGTTGTTCGGCTCGAATACTGAGAAGGGTTCGTTCGCCGCACATATGATTGCGGCTACATCCGCCTCAAATGAAAAGCATGCAAGTCCTACTCCCACGTTTTTTGATTCCGCATACTCTCCAGGGGTGTCAACTCCGCCCCTGTCCACGCCGGTGAACTGCGTCTTTACATAATGAAGTTTTTCGCCCCTTAAGGCCTGCATGAGCGAAGTCTTTCCGGCCTCACTCCTGCCCATAAGAAAAAGAGTTCTCATACCTCATAAATCCCAGTGGACGTAAATCCCAGTTCCTTTGTGAAGAACCTTTCTATTCCCTCACATGCCGTACGGACATTTGAAAGCTCGCCAAGAATTATCAGCGACCCGTTGAAGCGATCCATGAAGCCTATGCTCACATCCGCTTCCTTGGTGGCCACATCTGCAGCTATCACGACCGATTCCCATGGAGTAAACTGCATGAGACCGATACTTTCTCCCCTGTGGTCCTCTCCCTGATGTGAACCTATGTTAAGCGCCAGGTTCACATACACCCTGTCGGACGGATGTCCGATGATATCTGCAAACATCATTTCCTTTCCGGGGATTCTCACACGGGTGATCCTTAACCGGTCTTCTTCAAGGTTCTCACGGTGAGCGGAAAAAATTTTCTCGAGAAGTTCTTCTCTTGTAAGTCTCTTTCCGTCTATCATGATCACTTCTTAGTGACGTTACAGGTCACATACCCCAGAATGTTCTTAAAGTAACTTACCACTTCCCTTACGGCACTCTCAACGTCACCTATCTCACCAGTAATGATGAGCGTTCCGGTAAATCTGTCCGCAAATCCAAGATAAATGGTACCGCTCTTTAAGGCTATATCCGAAGCGATAACGGCTGATTCCGGAGGAGTCATGTTCATAATGCCGATTGCAGAAGTCCTGTAATCAATGTCAGGATTCAGTCCCAGTTTCTGATAGATAATCGGGGACGGCCCGCCCATGACGTGAGCAAGGGTTATTTCCTTACCACAGACGGTTTCCTGAACTATTCTAATTTTCTCGGGCTTATCACTCATTTTTTTATGTCCTTCAAAGATGTTAACATTGTAAAAAAAGCGCATCCAGAGTCTGCTCCGATTGAATTTATACCACAATTTTCACAGTAAAAGCAATATGGTAGTTAAGAATTCCGTAATCTTTGGTTATCTTTCACAGAATATGCTCAGAAAAAATATCAATAATGACTAAAATAAGTTTTCGCATGAAAAGCGGTTTTTCTCCTCAAAAACCGCTTTCCATGCTCGATTACATCATTTACGTCACAATTTTTGATATTAAGAGCAGAAGGCTCTCGTGCAGCCGCGTCGTGCGCGAGCGAAGCGAGCTTAGTCCTGCGCACACCTGTGGTTGCCGGGAGCCTTTGCTTTAGTATCAAAAGACGGAGCCAAAAGACTCCGCCTTAAGTGAATTCGATTAAATTTAGAACTTTCCTGCGTTAGCTGCTTCTGCGATTGCAACTGCAGTGGCAACAGTCATACCAACCATGGGGTTGTTGCCTGCGCCGATGAGTCCCATCATCTCAACGTGAGCGGGAACTGATGAGCTGCCTGCGAACTGAGCATCTGAATGCATACGTCCAAGTGTATCTGTCATTCCGTAGGAAGCAGGACCTGCTGCCATGTTGTCGGGATGAAGCGTACGGCCTGTGCCGCCGCCTGAAGCAACTGAGAAGTACTTCTTGCCGGCCTCGATACGTTCCTTCTTATATGTTCCTGCTGTGGGATGCTGGAAACGTGTGGGGTTGGTTGAGTTACCGGTGATGGACACGTCAACGTTCTCCTTCCACATGATTGCAACACCTTCCGGAACTGAGTTAGCACCGTAGCAGTTAACCTTAGCCCTGGGGCCGTTTGAGTAAGCCTTACGGTAAACTTCCTTTACAGTGTTTGAATAGGGATCATACTCTGTCTCTACGTATGTGAAACCGTTGATACGTGAGATGATGAGCGCAGCGTCCTTTCCAAGTCCGTTAAGGATGACTCTTAAGGGGTTCTTACGTACCTTGTTCGCATTGTTTGCGATACCGATAGCGCCCTCAGCTGCTGCGAATGACTCGTGTCCTGCAAGGAAGCAGAAGCATTCCGTATCCTCTGAAAGGAGCATCTTGCCAAGGTTTCCGTGTCCGAGACCAACCTTACGGTTGTCAGCTACTGAACCCTTGATGCAGAAAGCCTGAAGGCCTTCTCCGATTGCTGCTGCAGCATCAGCTGCATTGCGGCAGTCCTTCTTGATGGCAATTGCTGCGCCCACGATATAAGCCCAGCAAGCGTTCTCGAAGCAGATGGGCTGGATTCCCTTGATGAGGCTGTAAACGTCAAGACCTGCATCCTCGGTAATCTTCCTTGCTTCTTCTACGTCCTTAATACCGTATGAGTTAAGGACTTTGGTAATGTTTTCAATTCTTCTCTCGTAACCTTCGAAAAGTGCCATTATTTTTTCCTCCTTAACCCTTATTTATTTTCCTTGTCTGTACGGGGATCAATGATCCTTACAGCGTCAGCTACTCTGCCGTACTGGCCCTTTGCTTTTTCCCATGCGGTGTTGGGATCGTCACCCTTCTTGATGAAATCAGTCATCTTTCCAAGGTTAACGTACTGATATCCGATAATCTGGTCTTCCTCGTCAAGAGCAATGCCTGTTACATAACCTTCTGCCATCTCGAGGTATCTGGGTCCCTTTGCAAGTGTTCCGTACATTGTACCAACCTGTGAACGGAGTCCCTTTCCAAGGTCCTCAAGTCCGGCACCGATTGTAAGTCCGTCATCTGAGAAAGCAGACTGTGAACGTCCGTAAACGATCTGAAGGAAAAGCTCTCTCATGGCTGTGTTGATGGCATCACATACAAGGTCAGTATTGAGTGCCTCCATTACTGTAAGTCCGGGAAGGATCTCTGCTGCCATAGCTGCTGAATGTGTCATTCCTGAGCATCCGAGTGTCTCAACAAGCGCCTCCTGGATGATGCCTTCCTTAACATTAAGTGAAAGCTTGCAGGCACCCTGCTGCGGAGCACACCAGCCTACGCCGTGTGTAAAACCTGAAATGTCTTTAACTTCCTTTGCCTGAACCCATTTTCCCTCTTCCGGAATGGGAGCAGCACCATGATGTACACCCTGCTTAACCGGGCACATCATCTCAACTTCCTTTGTATAAGTCATGAAAAAACTCCTTTCAAAAAGATTCGCATAAAAAAGCCTTGACTATTTTCTCACAAGTCAAGGCTTTTATCAAGTTTAATCTTTGTATATTACGATTTTATTTTTCTGTAGTGGTGTCATTGGCGGAAGACTCCGGAACTTTTTCATCCTGTGCAGCCATTGTCATGGGAGCGGTGGGTGTTTCGACAGTGTTCTTCTTATTTTTTCTGTTCTTTTTTTCCTTTTTGGGTTTTGGCTCCCTCTTTCCGAAAAGGCACCTGAAAACCTTTTTAAGAACCACTATTGCCACAAAGATGATTGCAATCGTAAGAATTATTTCAAGGAAGTTCGTGATAAGCCATACAAAGAAGTCCTCAATGTCCTCTCCAAGCTCAGCCGTGTTCTTCTGCCAGCCGGTCCTGATCCTCTCACCAAACGTTGCCTTAACGGGTGGCGTGATGTTCTTAACTTCATCAATGTAGATCCAGACCGTGCTGTAAGTCACCTGATTGTCATAGTTTTTAAGGCTTGACTGATAGCTTTCAATTTCATAACGCACTTCTGAAAGTCTTTCTTCTATTGTAATAAGGTCCTCAACGCTTTCAGCCTTCTCCAGAAGTTCCATCAGGCGTTCCTGCTCCACTCTCAGTGAAGCGACTTTGGATTCTATGTCAGAATACCTTAAGGTGATGTCCTCGGTGCTTTCCGACATGTTTGTTATTGTTGCATTCACAAATGCCGTATTAAGGAATTCATCAAGCCTTGTCTGGGGAATGCGTGCCGTGATGTTTGCATTTCTCATGGAATAGCTGCTGTAGCTTCCATTATAGACGCTTGAGTTTTCTATGTATCCGCCTAACGCCGATATCTTTGTCTTGATGCCTTCAAAAAGTGCGTCAAATTCAAGAGTCTGCATGTTTACGTTTACATTTCTTATTAGTTTGCGTCCATGATCGGCCTCTGACGTGTCATTGGTCTGTGTGGTTGCATTCTGTCCGCTCTCGCTTCCGCTGTTATAAGAGCCCACTCCTGGAGCCGGCATTTCAGAGGCATATGGCGCTTCCTCCTCATATGCCATCTCTTTCATTGCGTAGTCAGCTGCTCCGTAATAACCGTTACCTGAAAATGCGGTTGCGGCAGCCGTCGTTTCATATACATAACTTCCCTGACTCTTAGCGCTTCCGCATGAGCAGAGAGAAGCAGTCATGATAACGGTCATTAACAATACAACGATTCTTTTCATTCTGAATTCTCCTTTACATTTAAAATAAAAGACAGTTCACACTTAATATTATTATAACAGATTACGCATGATTAATCTTGAATATTGATATATTTTCTTCTTAATAAAAAATAATGTTAAGATAAACGCCAATTTAAGAAAAAGAGCAGTAAAAGCTGCTCTTTTCCGATAATTCATGGTTCAGTGTCAGTTTCTGAAAACCAGCCAGTTATGTGACCACGGTACCTTGAGGCCAAACAGGGAACGGACATTTCCTTTGTCGGTTCTATACCACGAATAGTTCCATCCGGCACCCATGTCCATATACAGGGCATTAGTAACCGAAAGTTCCTTTATTTTAGTAAGAAAGTCCTCAAAATGCATCATTTCAATTGTGTCGATTATACAAAGATTTCCGTTAATCTCAGCTATTGCACGGTATGAGCGTACACGCGGCATGGTAAAACTGTTTACAGGTTCTCCGTCCCTTAGCAGCCGGAACTGCATGAATCCGCTTCCGCCCTTAGCGGCCGCCTCCTTCATGGCAGTCTCTGGGTCATCAAATTCAAATTTAAACCCGCCGTCATAAAATGTAACGGCGCCAAATCCTTCCTTTGTGTACGGACTGTCAGAATACCTGCCTTTTGAGGCATGGTACCCTTCTATATTCACATCTGAAAATCCAAACTCTATTTCATGCTGAAATGCAGCCCCGCTGCACCAGGTAATGGACTTATCAGACTTTCTGGGCCTTTTTTCCAATTCAAGATCCACATGTGAATACTCAGGAAAAAAAACATAAAATGTATCAGTTCTGTACACTGTCGACTTTTCACCGGGTATAAGCTTTTCACCTTCTGAGTCGCTTATCACGACCGCTTCCTTAATTTCTGCGTGGTACTGGGAAACCAGCCCCTCAAAAATAAATATGAATGCCGGTATTACGGTAAAAGAGGCTAATACGCATAAACGGTAAACTATCTGTAAAATCCTGCTCCTGATTTTTTCTTTTCCTATAAGGAAACTGATCAGTGCAAACATCTGGCTGAACATCAGGGCAGTGTATGAATAAAGCAGGATACTGTACCTCATCTGGGCAACAAAATACATTGTGAATGCCGTCTGGGACATCAGGGTCATTATCATCAGCCATATGCCCATTATCATCTTCTTCTTATTCATTCTTACCCACTTTCCTTTTTTCCTCTATTAACTCATGCCTTAAGCTTCTGAAGCTGTCAAGCTGTGTCTCTATACAGATGACTGCAATAATTACCGCCAGATCCGCTGCATATTCAAATCCGGCATTGAACTGAAGGAGGGACGGTAATTCAAGCGTTCCGTTTATTATCATAAGTGAGAGATATAGGATTATCTTAAATATGATGGATATTCTGTTGAAAATCAGATTGGCATAATTCCCCCAGTGACTGTAATCTATAACGAAATGATTCAGAATGATTATCACAGTCATCATAAAACTCGTAGTCTGAGCAGCAAGATAAAGGCTTCCCTGTACCCCCATGATCAAATAATAGTCAAAATCAGATGTTGCACCCCATAGACCGCCAAGAACAAGTATTGCCTCCTGATAAAGCAGGCTGAAAAGAAGTCCGCCAAGCATTCCTTTCATTGCATCCCATCTAAGGCTTCGAAAAGTCCATAGTGTGAGTAGTGTCATGGTAATCTTAACTGTCTTTTCGAATATCGCCATCAGTTGAAGCTCATGACAAAGCCACAGTACTGCTAACGACAGCAAGTTAAATACAACTGATAACACTGATACTGTTACCATTACCTTTTCATCTAATAAAGCATCTTTGATATTTATCTTTTTCAATTTAACCTTCCTCTTCTTAACAAAAAAGCAGTCATCACTGACTGCTTCTTCTTTTCATACTGCCGGAGACCGGGGTCGAACCGGCACGAGCATCACTGCTCACGGGATTTTAAGTCCCGGGCGTCTGCCAATTCCGCCACTCCGGCATCTTGCTTAAAAGCAAAAGTGGTTCCTCGGGGACTCGAACCCAGGACCGACCGGTTATGAGCCGGTTGCTCTAACCAACTGAGCTAAGGAACCAGTTAAACGTCTGCTAACGCAGACTAAGTGTGATTCGCAATCCGCTTCGCTTCTTGCTCATCACCCTTACTGTTAAACGTCTGCTAACGCAGACTTCTGTTAAACGTCTGCTAACGCAGACTTCTGTTAAACGTCTGCTAACGCAGACT
>JAKSPD010000011.1 GCA_024405115.1 Lachnospiraceae bacterium | reverse complement strand
GACTAAAATCCACTTTGCCCCCTTCAAAGTGGAAATAAACTTTTCACTTCACGTCAAGTACATTTTACTATTTTTCGCTTGACAAAGCATTTAGAATATTTTATTATACTTGAGCGCGCCTTATTTAGGGTTGTGTATGGAAAGGTATCGAAGTGGTCATAACGAGGCGGTCTTGAAAACCGTTTGTCCGCAAGGGCACATGGGTTCGAATCCCATCCTTTCCGCTTAAAAGGATCTTCAATGAGAAGATCCTTTTTTCGTTCTATTCCTATTTTTTTTGGACAGAAGCGGGAATCCCCGGCAATTCAATCGCCGGGTTGTTTTCCGCCGGCTTGGCATTTTTATAGAAAAACGGACTTTATAACTCTCGTGACATACTCCCACCACTTAATGCTTCGCATTTGAAGTGGGGGCTTCTCACTCGATGACGCTCATGCGTCAAGCATAAATGAGCTATCCCCGTGTGCCCCACGGTTCCGAATGCTTTTACATGGCCAGCATCCTCAGGCCTTCGTTTCTGATATTTACTGCGGCATTCACATCTCTGTCATGATGCGTTCCGCAGCAGGGACAGGTCCACTCCCTGTCTTTCAGTGTCAGGTCCTCCTTCTTTTCCCCGCATACCGAACAGATCTTTGATGAAGCATACCACTTGTCTATCGTGATAAGCTTCTTTCCTGCTCTTTCAGCCTTATATGCAAGGAATGTCCTGAACTGCCCGAATCCGTTGTCATTTGTCGCCTTCGAGAGGTGCAGCCCCTGCGCCATATCCTTACGATTGATTTTTCATACCATTCCTTTCAGTACTGCAAGTAAACCAAATGCAACATTTGATCTTTGCGCTGACCTCCAGGCAACTATATATTACACTGTTTGTTGGGCGTTTGCAACAAAAAACTTAAAACGGCGTAACCATTATTAAACAAATCTTTTAACGCCACACAACATGCTTCCCTCTCCAAACTTTCGTTTTAACAAATCCTTTCGAATCATGTTCATTTAACTAAGAACAGTTAAATAACCGGCACCTGCGGTTATTTTTATAAAAGTCAGTATAAATTATGTAGGAATCCTACATTTTTATTTTCCCCAAACTGGAGCGTGGTGTGGGAGGTGCGGACATTTTTATTCTACTATTTACACATAATTCAAATATCATTTCTCCCTTACTGACCGCGAGGCTACGTCTTGCGACGATTCGCGGTTATTGCAGTTCTACCATTGACCGCCAGGCGGCCTTATATTACGTTCCGCGGTTATTTTCAACCCTGCCATTGACCGCCAGGCGGCCTTATATTACATTCCGCGGTTATTTTCAACCCTGCCATTGACCGCCAGGCGGCCTTATATTACATTCCGCGGTTATGTCCAGCCCTGCCATTGACCGCCAGGCGGCCTTATATTACGTTCCGCGGTTATTTTCAACCCTGCCATTGACCGCAAATAGCATTAATTATACTGCTGGCGGTTAATTTAACTTTTTTTTTCATTGGTCAAGCAAAAAAAACAACCGCAGGTCATTCATTTGAATGCTTCTGCGGTTAAATGCTTATATTAAAAATTTAGAAAATCAAATATATGATCATGTATGCATGAGCGCCCTGGCGATGACGAGATCCTCAGGTGTGGTAATCTTAATGTTCTTATAATCACCCTCCACCATGGACACACGGCAGTCCGTCATGTTCTCAACGATTACTGCATCATCCGTAATCTTTGAAACATCAGGATGGTACTCCTCTATGGTTTTCTTCAGGTTATAGTAGGCACGGAGAATGAGTTTGTAATCGAACGCCTGCGGGGTCTGTATTTCATACAAAGATGACCGGTCTATGGTCTCTATGGCGTACCCTTTCTCATCGACCTTCTTAATTGTATTTTTTTCCTTTACAGCCGCAACGCAGGCACGTTTCATTACGGCGCCCTTTATGCAGTTACGTATTATCTCCTGCGTAATAAGCGGACGGGCGGCATCATGGATAAGAACATAATCCGTTTCAGGAGACAGGGCCAGCAGGCCGTTATATACTGACCTGAACCTCAGGTCTCCGCCTGCAACAATGTTTTTCACCTTTGAAAGCTTGAGACTAAGGCATATCTTCAGTGCCTTTTCAAGATCCTCTTCACCGGTTACCAGTATCACATCATCCACAGCCGGATTTTCTTCAAATGCAAGAAGACTCCAGGCAAGTACCGGGAGTCCGTTAAGGTCCATGAACTGTTTCTTTTCCTGTGAATTCATCCTTGAACCGCTTCCGGCTGCAAGAACAATCGCAGCAATTTTAAGTCTTTCAGCCATAATCAGAGTTTGAGTGACGGGTCTGCATTTAAGGACGTATCAGCAGTACAGCCCGCCAGGAAATCATAATAACCTGCTGCCGCTATCATGGCGGCATTATCTGTACAGAAAACCGGCTCCGGATAATAACAGTTAAAACCGTTTTCATCGCAGGCCTTCTTCATGGCAGCACGTAAAGCTGAATTAGCGCTCACTCCGCCTGCCAGTGCCACATTCTTTATCCCATATGCCTTAGCGCATTTCATTGTACGTTCCACTAAAGGTTCAACTACGGCATTCTGGAAAGAAGCACACAGGTCAGGGACATTTATCATGGCACCCTGCATGTTAGCCTTATTAATGTAGTTGAGCACTGCACTCTTAAGACCTGAAAAGGTAAAATCATAGGGTCTGTCCTTTACCTCCCCCTTCGGGAACGTGATTGCATACGGATCACCGCCCTTTGAAGCCCTGTCGACCTTTGGTCCCCCGGGATATCCAAGCCCGACGGCGCGCGCAACCTTATCATAGCATTCGCCCGCTGCATCGTCGAGACTCTTTCCGATTATCATGAAATCCCTGTGATCCTTGACAATAGTAAGGTGTGTATGACCGCCCGACACTATAAGGCAAACAAACGGAGGCTCCAGTTCCTTATGCGAAATGTAGTTAGCTGCCACATGTCCCCTTATATGGTTAACACCGATAAGCGGCTTCTGGAGTGCATAGCTTAAGGCCTTAGCCTCAGAAACGCCGATCAGGAGTGCGCCCACAAGTCCGGGGCCTGATGTGACGGCAATAGCATCAATGTCATCAAAAGTCATGCCGGCCTCTGAAAGGGCAAGCCGTATTACGCCGTTGATATTCTCACAGTGAAGCCGTGACGCAATTTCCGGCACTACGCCGCCATAGACGGTGTGTATGTCTATCTGCGAACTTATGATATTGGAAAGCACCTCCCGGCCGTTCCTTACGACCGCGGCTGCCGTTTCGTCACATGATGATTCAATTCCAAGAATAGTTATGTCTTTCATTCTTCTGTAAATGCAAGTTCCCTTATGAGCCCGTCTTTTCCGCAGGTCGCATTCGGGAAGATCTCCTTTATTTCGTCAATGTACATTTTGGGCTTTATCATTGACGGGCTGTAATGGGTGAAAATGAGTTCGCCAGGCTGGGGATCTGCCTTAGCCGCAAGCATGGCACCCTCACGCATCGTCATGTGCCTGTGCTCAATTGCCTTTGCCTCGCTTCCTTCCTCACCGTACATTCCTTCACAGATGAAGACATCCGCTCCCGAGGCTGCTTTCACTATGTTTTCACAAGGTCTGGTATCAGTACAGTAAGTCACCTTCAGTCCTTTCCTCTCAGGTCCCATGACCATCTGAGGCGTAAAGGTCCTGGCAAGCTTCCTGTCGGTAATGGTTTCACCCTTCTGAAGCCTTGACCAGTACTCAAGCGGTATCCCAAGTGCCCTGGCGTTTTCCACGTCAAACCGTCCCTTCCGAAGGACTGAAAAGCTATAGCCGTAACAGGTAAGGTTGTGTTTCACCCTAAAGCAGCTGATTACATACGGCCCTATCTTATACTCCTCGGTCTCCTGGTCAAGCTCAATGAAGCGAAGTTCGTACGGAAGATCCGGTGCAATGCACTTTAATGACTTTGTCACATTGAAAAGTCCCTTCGGGCCTATCATGACTATCGGGTCCGTCCTGTCGGCATTTGCAATGTTAAGAAGCATACCCGGAAGTCCTGATATATGATCCGCATGCATATGAGTAAAACACATGATGTCAATGGATTTCGGGGACCATCCCACCTCCTTCATTGCCACCTGTGTACCCTCACCACAGTCTATTAAAATGTCGGAGCCCTCGCACCTTACCATAAGGGACGTGAGCCAGCGGTTTGGCATGGGCGTCATACCGCCCGTGCCAAGAAGACATAAATCCAACATATGATACCTTTAACACATCATTATTATCGCATCCTCGACAGGATCTCTGTAATAGTTTCTTCTTCTCGCTATCTCAGTAAAGCCCGCCGATTCATAGAGCTTTCTTGCGGCAGTGTTTCCTTCCCTTACCTCAAGAAAGATGTTCTCTCCCCTGTTTGCCCATGAAAGAAGTTCATTGGTTATCATCCTTCCGATTCCCTTTCTTCTTTCTTCAGGGCTTACGCCGATCAGCAGTATCTCACCGGCGTCAATCTGCCGTATGATTCCATATCCGACAACATTCCCGTCGGTTAATGCAACAACGGGATAATCATAATCATTGATAATGTTGTTTTTAAAGGAATCCCTTCCCCAGGGACTGTCCGGGAAAACAGCGGCATCAAGCAGGGTCACTGCATCAAGGTATTCCTCAGTAAGTTCAGTAATTTCTATCATAACGGATGCCTCGTCCTTTTAAACTCACCCTTCTGTATCTTCTTTAAGGAATGCGTTCCGGGATCCTCAAGGATTCCCTCTTCCTTTTCCTTTTCAGCAAGGGGTCTCCTTAAATAATCCGGCACAAAATCATCAGAGGAAACCACGTTCCCCATTTCAAGCTCCTGTGCTCCCAAAACCGCAATCGATGCCGCACGCTGCCTTGATAGGCCTTCTGGTGCAAAAGAGGCTTTTTCACAAAGGCGTCCCTTGATAAGTGCCTTATGTACCGGCACGCCGTCCCCTGTAAAGAGGCTCACGCCGATTCCTTTATCATTCATGAGATTTTCAACCATGGAAAGAAAATCATCGATGGACATGGCTGAATCCTCAATTAAGGGAACGTATCCGTAATTACCCTCTCCGTCATCACTGCATATGTATGCGGCACAGTATACCTCGCCCCTCCTTGCATCCATGATGGGGCAGATGAGGGTTCCTGCTGAAGGTATGAGGGCCGCAAGTCCCTTTAGGGATGAAACCTTTACAATAGGAATATCAAAAGGAAGGGTAAGCCCCTTTGCGGTAGCTGCACCTATCCTGAGCCCGGTAAACGAACCCGGCCCTGCAGAAACTGCCACGGCCGTAAGCTCAGAGAACGTAATTCCCGAAAGCTTCGACATTTCCTCGATCATGGGGAGAAGCGTCCGGGAATGGGTCAGTTTGTTATTGATATAGTATTCGCTTTTTAAAACTCCGTCCTCAAGGTACGCACAACCGGCGGTAAGGCCAGAGGACTCAATAGCAAGTATCTTCATCAGTCGAAATCTATACTCCTGTAATCATCGCCTTCTTCAGGCACACGCCTGATTTTAACACGTATCGCATCTTCAGGGATGAGCTCCTCAATAAGTTCACTCCATTCGATAAGACAGATACCGTCTCCGTAAAAGTAATCCTCAAACCCGATGGCATACATTTCATCCGGGTCCTCGATCCTGTAGACATCAAAATGATAAAGGGGAAGACGACCGTCCTTATATTCCTTGAGAATGTTAAAGGTCGGACTTGTTATGGGTTCCCTGATTCCAAGTCCTTCGGCAAATCCCTTTGCAAAAACAGTCTTGCCGGCGCCCAGGTCACCGTCAAGACAGATGATGTCACCCTTTTTTGCTTCCTTGGCCGTCATCATGGCAAGGGCTTTTGTATCTTCTTCACAGAATGAATCTATAGTCATAATGAACCTTTGCTTATTGCATTAAAACCGGATTAATGCTATTATGCTGAATTATGAAAGTAATGATAGTTGACCAGTATACAATGTTTTCCCGATACAGCCTGTTCTGCGGGGTGTTTAGTATCCTTATGCCGTTTATTGATTATCCAAACGGCATTTTTTCAGGATTTATATTCGGGATCGCGGCAGTGACGCTTTCCATACTGGCTAATCAGGACAGGAAAAAACATACCGCAGCCAAGGCTGGAAGGATAACCGGAATAATCGGCATACTTATCTGCGTCATGCTTTTCTGCTCCTTTTACAATTTCTATTCACTTGTATCCGATCCTGAAACATCTGATCAGATGATCTCATTCCTTTCGGAGTTTCTCGGCAGCTACGGAGTCAGCTTTGAAAGCTTCATTTCCGCGCTGCGTCTTCGTTAATCGCTCATCATTACCTTACGGTCAGGCTTTCCGAGCTGAACCCACTTTAGATAAGCAGAAATAAAGTTGTCTATCTCACCGTCAAGTACAGCCTGTGCATTGCCGGTCTCTTCGCCTGTGCGGACGTCCTTTACCATCGTATAAGGCTGAAGCACGTAGTTTCTTATCTGGCTTCCCCAGGCAATCTGCATTACATCACCACGGATGTCAGAAAGCTTTTCGGCATGCGCCTGCTGCATAAGGGTGTAAAGCTTTGACTTAAGCATTGCCATGGCCTTGTCCTTATTCTGGAACTGGCTTCTCTCCTCCTGACATGCACACACGATACCTGTGGGTATATGCGTAATACGTACGGCGGATGATGTCTTATTGATATGCTGTCCGCCGGCACCTGATGAACGGTAGTAATCCACCTTAAGGTCTGAGGGATCGATGTCAATTTCAATTGAATCATCAAGCTCAGGCATTACATCGCATGAAGCAAATGAAGTCTGGCGCTTACCCTGGGCATTGAACGGGGATATACGCACGAGACGGTGAACACCCATTTCCGATTTTAAGAGACCGTATGCATTCTCACCCTCGACGGTAAATGTAACACCCTTGATTCCGGCTTCATCACCCTCCTGATAATCAAGTACGGTAACCTTCATGCCGTGACGCTCACACCATCTTGTATACATGCGGTAAAGCATTCCGTTAAAGTCCATTGCCTCAACACCGCCGGTTCCGGCTGAAAGGGCTATGATGGCATTGTTTCCGTCATACTCTCCGGAAAGAAGGAGGGATGTCCTCATGATTTCAAGTTCTTCCTTGAACGTGGTAAGACTTTCAAGGACCTCAGCACATATCTCCTCATCCCCGTCCTCTTCAACGCCCATCTCAATCAGGGTTTCCATATCCTCAACCTCACTGTTGAGAGATGCAAACTTAGCGACGGAATCCTTCATATCCTTTAACTCTTTGACAGTCTTGGCCGATTTCTTGGGATCGTCCCAGAAATCAGGCTCTTCCATGCTCCTTTCGAGTTCCACTATCCTCTGCTTTTTGTTTTCAAGGTCCAAAGAGGCACCTATCTCTGCAAGCGGTTCCTTTAAGGAATTAAGTTCATATCTGTAATTGTCTAAATCTACTATTGCCATATCCGTTCCATCCTTAAACTGCCGGTTTTGTAAAGTCCACCTTGTCGCCGGGCTTTAAATCACGGCCGTGGCACTGTTTGAATTTCTTTCCCGAACCGCAGGGGCAGGGGTCATTGGGGTAAATCTTTTTAGCCGCACGCTTTACAGGGCCCTTCTGAACAGTGTCATCACGGTTCGTTCCGGTTATCTTTGCCTGCTGCTCACGTTCAATTCTCTGCTCAACATGGATGCGGTAAAGTGTACGTACAGTATCTTCCTTGATGCTGGCCGCCATGGTCTCGAACATGTCATATCCCTCTGACTTATATTCAACAAGGGGATCCTTCTGGCCATAGGAAACCATCGTTACACCTTCACGAAGCTGTGTCATGTCATCTATGTGGTTCATCCACTTGTTATCAATGACCTTAAGAAGGATGACGCGCTCCACTTCTCGCATCTGTTCTGAATCCGGGAACTCTGACTCCTTACGCTCGTAAAGCCTCATTGCCTCCATCTTGAGCATCTGCTTGAGTTCATCCCTTCTCATTGACTTATACTGCTCTTCAGTCAGTTTTATGGGTGAAAGCGGAATGATGGGGAAAAGCATGTTTGTGAGGGCTGCAATGTCCCAGTCAGTGGGTGACGCATCCTCCGTGATGGTCATGTCAACTGCATGGTCAACTATGTCCTGTATATAGCTGATGACAAGGTCACGCATGTTCTTTCCATCAAGTACCTGACGGCGCTGGGCATATACAACATCACGCTGCTCATTATTCACCTCGTCATACTTTAAGAGGTTCTCCCTTATTGCGAAGTTATTTGACTCGATCTTCTTCTGGGCACCCTCAATGGCATTTGAAAGCATCTTGTGATGGATTTCCTCACCTTCCTCAACGCCAAGGCGGTTAAAAACGTTCATAAGGTTTTCAGAACCGAAAAGCCTTAAAAGATCATCCTCAAGTGAAAGATAGAACTTTGACTCACCCGGGTCTCCCTGACGTCCTGAACGTCCACGGAGCTGGTTATCGATACGTCTTGATTCATGACGCTCCGTACCGACTATTTTAAGTCCTCCGGCAGCCTTTGCCTCAGCATCAAGCTTGATATCGGTACCACGACCTGCCATGTTGGTTGCTATCGTCACGGCACCGTGCTTTCCTGCATCAGCCACTATCTCTGCTTCCATTTCATGGAATTTCGCGTTAAGAACCTTATGCGGAACGCCGCGACGACGGAGCATTCCGGAGATAAGCTCCGAAGTATCAATGTTAATCGTACCTACAAGGACGGGTTGTCCGCGGTGATATGCTTCCACAACCGCGTCACATACTGCCTCAAACTTTTCCTTCTTTGTCTTGTAAACGGCGTCATCAAGGTCCTTTCTGATAACGGGGACGTTGGTAGGGATTACTATTACGTCCATTCCGTAGATTGCGCGGAATTCCTTTTCTTCAGTCTGGGCAGTACCGGTCATGCCGGCCTTCTTTTCAAACTTATTAAAGAAGTTCTGGAAGGTGATTGTTGCAAGCGTACGGCTTTCACGGCGTACGTTTACATGTTCCTTTGCCTCTATTGCCTGATGGAGACCGTCTGAGTAACGTCTTCCGGGCATGATACGTCCGGTAAACTCATCGACGATAAGTACCTCATTATCCTTTACCACATAATCCTGATCCTTGTGCATAAGGTAATTGGCCCTTAATGCAAGAATTATGCAGTGCTGGATCTCCAGGTTTTCAGAATCAGCAAGGTTGTCGATATGGAAGAACTGCTCTACCTTTTCAACACCCTGTTCGGTAAGGTTGATGCTCTTTTCCTTTTCCTCAACGATGAAATCACCGGTCTCTTCAATTTCCTCACCCATGATTGCATCAAGCTTTGAGAACTCGGCGCTGGCCTCACCACGCTGAAGCTGCTTTGCAAGTATGTCACAGGCCTCGTAAAGCTTTGTGCTCTTTCCTGACTGTCCTGAAATGATGAGGGGCGTTCTTGCCTCGTCAATGAGGACAGAGTCAACCTCGTCGATGATGGCATAGGTAAGATCCCTTAAAACAAGTTCCTCCTTGTAAATTGCCATGTTGTCACGAAGGTAGTCGAAACCAAGCTCATTATTCGTAACATAAGTAATATCACAGGCGTATGCCTTCTTCCTCTCATCACCGTCCATTGAGTTCAATACACATCCGACGGTAAGGCCCAGGAATTCATGTACCTTACCCATCCACTCAGCATCTCGTTTTGCGAGGTAATCATTGACTGTCACAATATGAACCCCGCGTCCGGTCAGCGCATTCAGATATGCCGGACACGTTGAAACGAGGGTCTTTCCTTCACCGGTACGCATCTCCGCGATCCTGCCCTGATGAAGTACGATACCACCTATAAGCTGTACACGGAAGTGACGCATTCCAAGCACCCTGGTAGCAGCCTCACGTACAACCGCAAATGCCTCCGGGAGTATGTCATCCAGCGTTTCTCCGGCACTGAGACGTTCCTTAAAGAGCCTGGTCTGGTTTCTGAGTTCCTCGTCACTCATTGCCTGATATCTGTCGGCAAGTGCCTCGATACTGTCCACTATGGGCATGATCTGCTTAAGTTCTCTTTCACTGTGTGTACCGAATATTTTCTCGATAAGATTGGCCATTCAAACTGCTCCTATTTTATTTCACAACTTTATGCCCACTTTTCAGCGGGCAGAACATACAAAATCAATTTAGTATAGCACGGGACCATACTTTTGTCCATCTCATAGATATGGTTTCAGGAATTTTCCGGTATAGCTTTCAGGCACCTTACATACCTCTTCGGGTGTCCCCTCAGCAACCACAGTTCCTCCCCTGTCACCGCCTTCAGGTCCCATGTCGATGATGTAATCCGCCGTCTTTATCACATCAAGGTTATGCTCGATGACTGTCACCGTGTTGCCGCTTTCCGTAAGTCTCTGAAGAATGTCAGTAAGCTTGTGCACATCGGCAAAATGAAGTCCCGTCGTGGGTTCATCGAGCACATAGACGGTCTTGCCCGTGGCCCTTCTTGAAAGCTCCGTAGCAAGCTTTATTCTCTGCGCCTCTCCACCTGAAAGCTCGGTACTCGGCTGTCCCAGCCTTAAGTAGGAAAGTCCCACGTCATAAAGCGTTTTGATTTTCCTGTATATCTGTTCAATGGGCCTGAAGAAATCAACAGCCTCCTCAACGGTCATGTTAAGGACGTCGTAGATTGATTTACCCTTGTACTTTACCTCAAGAGTCTCCCTGTTATAACGTTTACCGTGACACACTTCGCATGGAACATAAACATCCGGCAGGAAATGCATCTCAATCTTTATTATTCCGTCACCGGAGCAGGCCTCACAGCGCCCGCCCTTTACATTGAAGGAGAACCTTCCCTTGTCATAACCGCGGACCTTTGCATCCTGTGTCTTTGCAAAGAGGTCCCTGATGAGGTCAAACACTCCTGTATACGTGGCAGGGTTACTTCTCGGGGAACGTCCTATGGGGCTCTGGTCTATGCAGATTATCTTGTCCAGCTGTCCAACCCCTTCAATCGAGTCAAACTTTCCGGGAATCGTCTTGGCACGGTTTAATCTCCTGGCAAGTTCCTTATAAAGTATTTCATTTATGAGTGATGATTTTCCGCTTCCGGACACGCCGGTAATACAGGTGAAAACCCCTGTCGGAATACTCACATCGATGTGCTTTAAGTTATTCTCAGAGGCACCGTGAATTGTGAGCCATCCCTTCGGCGCACGACGTACCTTCGGAACCTCTATTTTAAGCTCACCGCTTAAATATTTCCCTGTTATGGATTCCGGACAGTTTATGATGTCCTCAACACTTCCCGCGGCCACTATCCTTCCTCCATGCTCCCCGGCTCCCGGTCCTATGTCCACCAGGAAGTCCGATGCACGCATCGTGTCCTCGTCATGTTCGACAACTATGACAGTGTTTCCGAGATCACGAAGGTTTTTGAGAGTTGCCAGAAGCTTTTCGTTATCCCTCTGATGAAGGCCTATGGAAGGCTCGTCAAGTATGTATGCCACCCCCACGAGGCCTGAGCCTATCTGCGTGGCGAGACGTATCCTCTGTGACTCACCTCCTGACAGGCTGGCTGTTGCACGTGACAGTGTAAGATAGTCAAGTCCCACATCCGTAAGGAAACTGAGTCTTGCGCCGATTTCCTTCAGAATTGCCGCACCGACCGTCTTCTGGTAATCTGATAACTTTATGTTCCTTACCTTTTCAGATAGCACACCTATCGGATGTGTTGAAAATTCATGTATGTTTTCCCCGTCAATGGTAACGGCAAGTGATGTCTTTTTAAGACGCTGTCCCTTACATACCGGGCACATGTCCGTCCGCATGTATTCCTCGTAGCTTGTCTTCTGATCCTGTGAAAAAGCCTCCCGGTAACGGCGGCGGGTATTCTCAATAAGCCCCTCAAAGGTGACCTCGTGAACAGACTTACCAAATCCGTACTTTGACTCATAGTATACCTTTACGGTCCTGCTGCCCGTTCCGTACTCAATCACGTTGCGTACTTCCGGTGACAGCTCGCAGTACGGAGTGTCAAGTGAGAAACCATATTCATCGGCGAGAGCCAGAAGCATTGCATGTGAATAGCTGCCCTGTTTTCCTGAAGACTGCCAGCCTGTCACCTGGATGGCACCCTGATTTATCGAAAGGGACGTGTCAGGAATCATGAGGCGTATGTCAAATTCCATGCGGTATCCGAGTCCGAAACACTCCGGGCAGGCACCGTAAGGGTTGTTGAATGAGAAAGACCTTGGTTCAATCTCCTCGATGCTCACCCCGCAGTCCGGGCATGCAAAATTCTGTGAGAAGCTCAGCTGGTCCCCGTCCTTTATCGTCCTGTTGACATTTTCAGGTGAGGCATCCGTAATCTCCCCGACACGAATTATGTCAACCACCATGAGACCGCCTGAAAGTTTCAGGACGTTCTCGACTGAATCCGTAAGTCTCTGGGTCAGCCCGTCCCTCATGATGAGCCTGTCCACAACTATCTCAATGTCGTGCTTTAAGTTCTTGTCAAGCTTTATCTCCTCGGAAAGATCATAAAGGCTTCCGTCTATCCTGACACGAACGTATCCTGAACGCCTTCCGCTTTCAAGAAGCTTTTCATGGGTACCCTTTCTTCCGCGCACGACGGGGCTTAAAAGCTGTATCCTGGTCCCTTCCGGAAACCTTAAAATTGCGTCAACCATTTCATCAACGGTCTGGCGCTTTATCTCCCTTCCGCATTCCGGGCAGTGGGGTATACCGATACGGGCATACAGAAGCCTTAAATGGTCGTATATCTCTGTCACCGTTCCTACCGTCGAGCGCGGGTTATGGTTAGTGGATTTCTGGTCAATGGAAATGGCAGGTGAAAGTCCTTCTATGCTTTTCACCTTCGGTTTTTCCATCTGACCCAGGAACTGCCTTGCGTAGGATGAAAGCGATTCCATGTAACGGCGCTGTCCTTCCGCATAAATCGTATCAAACGCAAGTGAGGATTTTCCGCTGCCTGAAAGCCCTGTAAACACCACGAGCTCATTTCTCGGGATGTCCAGGTCAACCTCTTTTAAGTTGTGTTCCGCTGCCCCGCGGATCTTAATGTATTCCTTCATTGACTTACTGCCACCTGAATATAATTCCGATAACTGCCGAAAAGGCTATGAAAATAATGGGATGAAGCTTCTTTGTCTTTTTTACGTAATTACTGAAAATGAAAATGACAACTGCGAGTATAAGTCCCTGACAGTTAACCTTAAAACTACCGTCAGCCATAAAAAGTATCGTCACTATGATTGAGAGACCGGCTGCGCCGATAAGTCCTGTCGATGCCGGCCTTATCCCGTACAGCGCGTTATTAACGTACCTGTTGTTCCTGAACTTGCTGAGTGCCGCAGCAATCAGCAGGATGATGATCACCGAGGGCGTCACTTCACCTATTGTTGCAGCAAGTACTCCGGGGATACCCTTTACAGTAAATCCCACGTAGGTGGCCATGTTGATTCCGATGGGGCCGGGGGTCGATTCGGAAACAGCAAGCATGTTCATGAGATCCGCATTCGTAAACCACCCTGTGCTTTCGCCCATCCTTTTAAGGAACGGTATCGTGGCCATACCTCCGCCGATGGAAAAAAGTCCGGTCTTGAAAAATTCCCAGTAAAGCATAAGGAGGATGTTCATTACTGTTCACCTCCCTTTTTTTCAGAAAGAGCCTTTAGAATAAGTCCTGCAGCCGCTGATACGACCACGAATATAATGGGGCTCAAGTCAAGAAAACAGCTTCCGGCAAGCACAAGAATAAAAATGATGACAGTCACCTTATCAATGACTGACTTTTTCAGAAGCTTTAAAACCGCGTTAAGGATCAGGACGCATACACATACCCTTATCCCCGCGAAAGCGCTTTTGACCACTGGAAGGTCAGCAAAATTCTGGATAAGTCCCGCGAGAAGGGTGATTATCACAAGTGACGGGAATATAACTCCAAGTGTGGCAATTATGCCGCCGGCTATCCCGCGTTTTCTGTAGCCTACGAACGTTGCGGTATTAACGGCTATTATTCCCGGAGTACACTGGCCGATTGCGTAATAGTCGATGAGTTCCTCCTCGGCAACCCAGTTTTTATTATCAATCACTTCCCTCTGGAGCATGGGCAGCATGGCCGCACCGCCTCCAAAGGTCATTACCCCGATTTTTGCAAATGTGATAAACAGGTCAGAAAGCCCTGCATCAGAAGATCCGGGAATCCTTTTTTCTTCATCGGACATGGATCATTTTACCTCATAGCCTGCATCAATTACTGCTTTTTTAAGTGCTTCCTCTGAGGCACTGCCTGTCACGACAGCAGTCCCTTCGACATGTGAAACAACTGCCTCAGTAACGCCGGCAACGCTCTCAAGTGCCTTCTTTACCCTTGCCTCACAGTGAGTGCACATCATTCCTTCAATATTAAGCGTAACTGTCATTTCCTTTTTCTCCTCTATATTTTCCTCAATTATCCGGTTTTTATCTTCTTTTTTGAAATTTCTGAGCCTTAAGGCGTTCGTCACGACAAAAAGGCTTGAAAGACTCATTGCAGCGGCCCCGAACATGGGCGTGATCATCAGCCCGAAGGGTTTTATGAAAGCCCCTGCCGCAAGCGGTATGCACAGGCAGTTGTAAAAGAATGCCCAGAACAGGTTTTCCTTTATGTTCTTAAGGACCTTCCGGCTTAGTGAAACTGCCATGACGGCATCCTGAAGATCAGACCTTATGAGCACCACGTCCGCGGCATCAAGTGCCACGTCCGCTCCGGCACCTATGGCCATTCCTATATCCGCGGTCTTCAAGGCGACGGCATCATTAATACCGTCTCCCACCATCATGGTGAGTCCTTCTTTTTTAAGCTCTTCTATGATTCCCGCCTTCTCACCAGGAAGAACGCCAGCGTATATTCTTTCGATACCCGCCTTTGCGGCAATGAATCCCGCGGTCACCTCGTTATCACCGGTAATCATTACAGGGGTTATTCCAAGTTCCTTTATTTCATTTACGGCTAAGGCACTTGTTTCCCTTAACGTATCAGAAAGTGCTATGATTCCAAGGCACCTGCTGTCACATGTAAAGTAAAGGGGTGTTTTTCCTGCAGCAGAAAACTCTTTTTCTTTTTCTAACAGCTCCGAAGGAACTGCAAAATCTATTACGGCCTTCCTGCTTCCTCCCTTGATCAGGGAACCGTTGCAGCAGCAGCTGACAAGGCTTCCCGTTGCGTTAAAGCCTGTGACGGGGAGTGCATTTATGGAGAGCTTACTGCAGTAGTCACTGATGGCTTCAGCCAGCGGATGTTCAGACTGCCTTTCAATGGACGCTGCAAAGGTAAGAAGCTCATTTTCATCTGAAACCGCATAAACATCGGTAACGGCAGACTTTCCCACTGTCACGGTCCCTGTCTTGTCAAACGCGGCAAATTTTATCTTTCCGGTCTGTTCAAGGGCTTCCGAAGTCTTAAAAAGTATGCCTTTTCGTGCCGCAGTACCATTTCCTACCATTATGGCTACCGGAGTGGCCAGTCCAAGTGCACACGGACAGCTTATCACCAATACGGAAATGGCCCTTGCAAGGGAAAAGCCCACGCTCTCCCCGGAAATGAACCATATGAGGAAAGTCACCGTTGCTATGCCCATTACAAGCGGCACAAACACCCCGGAGACCTTGTCGGCAAGACGGGCAATGGGTGCCTTTGTGGCAGCGGCATCGTTCATCATGTCAATGATTTTTGAAAGCGTCGTATCCTCACCGGTTTTTACGGCACGGCAGATAAGGTGCCCACCCTTATTTATCGTTGCGGCATAGACAGGGGAACCCTGGTACTTTTCCGAGGGAATGCTTTCTCCGGTAAGCGCCGATTCGTCAACTGTGCTTTCACCGGATATTACCTCACCATCCGCAGGTACTGCGTCTCCGGGCCTTAATGAAAACATGTCACCGGCCTTTAACATGGAGGCAGAAACCGTTGTCTCCTTTTCTCCGTCATAAAGCCTTGCCGTATCCGGCTTAAGCTTCATGAGGCCTCTTACCGCATCTGTGGTTTTTCCCCTGGACCCTGCCTCAAGCATTTTTCCGACGGTGATCAGGGTAAGAATCATGGCGGCTGACTCATAATAAAGTCCGTGAAGATAACCGGAAGCGTTTGAGGGCTCCACGGTCATCATGAATGTAAGCACAAGTGAATATACCCATGAGGCGGATGACCCCATTGCCACAAGGGTGTCCATGTTTGGTGCCCTGTGAAGGAGTCCCTTAAACCCATTTATAAAGAATCTTTTATTAATGATCATGCATGAAGCGGAAAGCAGAAGCTCAATCATTGCCGTTCCCACGGGATTATCCTTAAGAAACAAGGGTGCAGGAAAATGCCACATCACTATCCCCATCGAAACATACATGAGGGGTATAAGGATGCAGACAGACGCTGTAAGACTTTTTTTCAGAAGCTTTTCCGTTTCATAGTTAATGTCAGGCGCGTCTTTGGCTGTTTTTTCATTGTCACCTTCCGTGCATCCATATCCTGCATCGGTTACAGCCGAGATTATAAGTTCCGGACTTACGTCACCGGATACGGAAAGATCACCGGTAAGAAGGTTTACCGCGCACGAAACAACGCCCGGGGTCTGGGATACTGCCTTTTCAACCCTGGCGCTGCATGCGGCACAACTCATTCCGGTAACCTTAAACTTCACTTAATCCCAATTCCCTTCCCTTCTCAAGGCGGTATAACGTTCATATGCCTTTATAAGCATTTCCCGCTCATTCTGGAACTTGAGGAGATGTATGGCTTCGTGATACTTGTAATACCCGCTGTCCTTAAAGTATTCCTCCGTCTGAGGCTTAGAATAGTAGGAACGCCCCTTCATAAGGTACCAGTGCACGTCTTTCTCGACCTTGTCCTCAGGCACAATAAAAGAATAGGAATTGCAGCCCACATACTCGATGATATCGGCGTCAGCCCCTGATTCCTCTTTTACTTCCCTTAATGCTGTCTGTTCATGGGTCTCGCCGGGTTCCACGGTTCCTTTCGGAAGCACCCAGCCTTCATATCTGTTCTTGAAGTTTTTGTAGAGCAAAAGAATTTTGCCCCTGAAAATAACCACGCCACCGCAGCTTACCGCCTCTATCATATGCGATACCTCACTCTTTCCGCCCCCGGTTCATGCCGAAAGCCCCTTTGGTGTGTATTATACATCTTTTTTATTTAATCGTAAATGGAATTAACAGGTTAAAAAGAGCCGACCTGCTGATAAATCAGCAGATCGGCTTTAAGGTCTAAGCCTCTGTTTTTCTAACCGGACAATTATCTGCCGTACTGGCAGTCGTTGTTACCTGATGTTGTGGTCCACATCTCAAGCATGTTGATCGGGTCGTTGAAGTCAGCAATCCAGCCTTCACGTGCGATGTCGAAATTACCCTGCTTACGTTCCTCAAGGAATACGTTCCAGTCCTGAACCTGAATGCTCATCTCAATACCGATGGCACCGAAGTCCTGCTGCATTGACTCAGCAACTGCAATATGTCCTGATGACTGGTTGGTAAGGTATTCGATAACGATGGGGGTTTCTGCTGAAAGCTTTCCATCCTCGAATACATAGCCTGCTGCCTCAAGAAGCTCGATAGCCTTTGCCACGGTTCCTTCATAATCGTTGTTGATTGCGTAGGGATCATAGTAACCTTCATCAATAGCTGACTTCTTGAAGATGCCGCCGTTGCCGTCTGCCATGCCAAGCGGGAGGTATGCGTTAGCTGCAACCTGTCCGGTCTGTCCGATGTTCTCGCAGATGTAGTCACGGTCGATAAGCATTGAGAATGCCTCTCTCATTGTAGCTGCCTGCTCGGGTGTCTTTCCGTCGAACAGTGATGACTTGCAGTTGAATGCCACGTAGTATGTTCCAAGCTCATCAACGATGAAGAACTCAGGATTGCTGAGAAGACTAGCGATTTCGTCTGTGGGAACAGAGTCAGCGAAGTCGATGTCGCCTGCATTATATGCTGCGTAAATAGCTGTATCATCAGCTGAAAGCATGAACTCTACCTTGTTGATGGTAACCTTGTCAGCATCGAACCAGTTGGGGTTCTTTTCATATGTCATAGATACGTCGTGGTTCCAAGCTGTGCAGATGAATGCACCGTTTGAGGGGAATCCTGCTTCCTGGCACCAAGCACCGGGCTCATCAGCTGTTGAGTTTGCCTCAACATATGCCTGCGGAACGGGGTAGAATGTCGGGAATGCCATAAGGTCTTCCATGTAAGCGCAGGGAGCGATAAGCTCGAACTCAAGGGTTGTGTCGTCAACTGCTGTAACAGCAAGGTCGCCTTCCTCATATCCCTTGAAGCCTGAGAACATGTACTCGTAGTCTGCTGCTGTCTCGGGAGCAACTGCTCTCTTCCATGAATACTCGAAATCCTTAGCTGTAAGTGCTGTTCCGTCTGACCACTTAAGGTCTTTCTTAAGGGTTACGGTGTACTTAAGTCCGTCAGCACTCATCTCATAACCTTCTGCACATGCGGGAGTTGTCTTTCCTTCTGCATTATAGGTGTAGAGACCTGAGAAAGAGTTTGCTGCAAGGCACGCACCGTCTACAGAAGAGTTAAGGGCGGGATCAAGATAGTCGGGTTCTGAAGCAAGGTTAAGACGGAATGTGTCTGAACCATTGTCAAGCTTTGCATACATCCAGAACTTTGTTGCGAAGGGGTTTGAATAAACGCCGCTTACGTAGGGCTTCTGAAGATATACGTCGTTGTAGTAGTAAAGCGGGATTACGCAGTAGTTTGACATAAGAACGTCTTCTGCATCGTGCATGAGCTGTGTTCTCTTTGCATAATCTGTCTCTGACTTGATCTGCGCGATCATATCATCATACTTTGCCCAGTCCTTAACGGGGTCGATGAAAGCCTTTGATACAAGTGCCTGAGCAAGTGCGGGGTCAACTTCCACGGTATTGGTGGTTACGGTTGAAGCCTTTGTTGCAGCTTCAGTTGCTGCTGTTGTTGCTGCCTGAGTTGCAGCTGCTGTTGTTGCTGCTTCTGTTGCGGGAGCTGCAGTTGTTGCTGCAGGCTGCGAAGCGCATGCTGCAAGTGAAACAACCATAGCTGCTGCAAGCATGAGTGCCATGAGTTTCTTCATAAACTATTTTTCCTCCTTTAATAATATCTGAAATGCACTATGCATTTTCATTCATCATTTGTTCCAGCAGGCAACGAAGTGGTCTCCGCCCCTGTCTGTAAGCTCCGGACGTTCCAGTGCGCACTTTTCCGTGGCATAGCGGCATCTGGTCCTGAATGGGCATCCGCTCGGCATGTGAAGCGGTGACGGAACGTCGCCTTCAAGGACTATACGCTTTCTCTCTCTTGCAATCTTCGGATCCGGAATGGGAACTGCGGAAAGAAGCGACTGTGAATACGGGTGCTGCGGCTCGTCACAGAGTTCATCGGCGTCAGCCACCTCCACTATCCTTCCAAGGTACATTACGGCAATCCTCTTTGAAATGTGCCTTACAACTAAAAGGTCATGTGCGATGAAAAGATATGCCACACCAAGCTTATTCTGGAGTTCCTCAAACATGTTGATTACCTGTGCCTGAATTGAAACATCCAGTGCCGATACAGGCTCATCGCAGACGATAAATCCGGGATTTACGGCAAGTGCCCTCGCTATGCCGATCCTCTGGCGCTGTCCGCCGGAGAATTCATGCGCATAACGTGCCGCATGGTCTGCCTTAAGTCCTACCTGGTCCATGAGGTCAAGCACCTTCTCATGGCGCTCCGCCTTATTCGCATACAGGTGGTGTACGTCCAGCGGTTCACCGATGATATCCTCAACCGTCATTCTCGGATCAAGCGATGAGTAAGGATCCTGGAAAACCATCTGCATTTCCTTACGCATCTGCTGGATGTTGCTTTTTGTGATTTCAGTGCCGTCAAAGGTAACCTTTCCGCCTGTGGGCTCATAGAGCCTGAGCATGCTCCTTCCGACGGTTGTCTTTCCACAGCCTGACTCTCCTACAAGTCCAAGTGTTTCAGAGGCATTGATTTCAAAGGATACTCCGTCGACAGCCTTTAACCAGTTGACCTTAAGGCCATTACGGATGGGGAAATACTGTTTCAGGTCTTCAACCTTTACGAGCGGTTCAGCCATTGGTAAGTCCCTCCTTTACATTCATCCAGCAGCTTGCCAGATGATTTTCGTTGATCTGTATTTCTTCCGGTTTATCTGTAAGGCAGATCTTCATTGCCTCATCGCACCTCGTGCAGAACGCACAGCCTGCAGGCAGGTTGAGCATATTTACAGGTGATCCGGCAATGGGTACCAGCTTTTTCTTCATGTTGTTGATGCTGGGAATTGAACGGAGCAGGCCCTTTGTATACTCGTGACGCGGATTGTAGAAGATTTCATCCGCGGTTCCTCTTTCACATATGCTGCCGCCGTACATGACAATTATGTTGTCACAGAGGCTTGCGATGACTCCCAGGTCATGCGTAACCATTATTACGGACATTCCCATCTTCTTCTGCAGGTTCTGGATTTCCTCAAGGATCTGTGCCTGAATGGTAACGTCAAGCGCTGTGGTGGGTTCATCGGCAATAAGGATGTCAGGTTCGCAGGCAAGTGCCATGGCTATCATTATCCTCTGACGCATGCCGCCTGAAAGCTCGAACGGATACTGCTTAAAACGACGCTCGGGCTCGTTAATGCCGACAAGGTCCAGCATTTCAAGCGCACGCTTTTTTGCAGCATCACCGCGTTTATCGGTATGAAGCTCAATTGCCTCCACTATCTGACTGCCCGCGGTATATACGGGGTTAAGTGAGGTCATTGGGTCCTGGAAGATGATGGAGCAGCACTTTCCACGGAAGGAACGCATCCTGCTTTCATCCCAGGTGGTAAGATCCTCACCCTTATAGAAGATCTTTCCTTCTGAAATGCGGCCGTTTTCTGCAAGGATCTGCATGATGGAATAAGCCGTTACGGATTTGCCCGAACCGGACTCTCCAACGATGCCAAGGATTTCGCCTTTATCAAGGTTAAAGCTGACGCCGTTCACTGCCGTAACCGTGCCGGCATTAGTCGTAAATGTTGTATGAAGGTTCTGTACTGATAAAATAGTCTCACTCATATCAATCACCTCTTAAGCTTCGGGTCAAACGCATCCCTTAAGCCGTCGCCGATGAGGTTAAGGCTCAGCACGATGAGACAGATCATAAGTGCCGGGAACACAAGCTTATAGGGATATGACTGCAGGCCTTCCCTTGCCGCGTTTGCAAGGCTTCCGAGTGAAGGCATGGGTGCCTGAACACCCAGTCCTACGAAGCTTAAATAGCTTTCCGTAAAGATGGCTGAAGGAATCTGCAGTGCAGTTGAAATGATGATGACTGAAAGGCAGTTCGGAAGGATATGCTTTTTGATGATGCTCACCGGGCTTGCTCCCACCGACTTTGCTGCCAGAATGTAGTCATTTTCCTTTATTGAAAGAATTTCAGCACGTATAAGTCTTGCCATGGTAACCCAGTACAGAAGTCCGAATACCATGAACATTGAAACCATGTTTGTACCGAGTGCGGCCAGGAACGAACCGCTCTTAAATGAAAGCACGTTCGTGAACACGACGGACAGAAGGATTATAACGAGCATGTCAGGCAGTGAGTATATCAGGTCTACCACACGCATCATGAAAAGGTCCACCCTTCCGCCTGCATAACCGGAAATGCTTCCGTATATCATTCCGATGATAAGAACGATGATACTTGCGAAGAAACCGACTATAAGCGATACCCTGGTTCCGTAAACGACACGGATGAAATAGTCACGGCACTGCTCGTCAGTTCCCATGATGTGCGGGAAACGCTCTCCTCCGTTGGCTATAAATTTCTGCTCCTCCTTACTGTAGGTGAAGGGCTTGAGGTTTTTTGCACCCTTGTCCCTCTTTCCGTTAACGGTAAGGATCTCCTCGTAGCTGTAGGGCACGATCATGGGTGCCACGATGATGACTGTTATTACAAAGAGCAGCACTATCATGGATGCGACTGCAAGCGGGTTCTTTAAGAGCTTCTTCATTCCGTCCTTAAAGAACGTGGTGCTTTCGCCCATTATGTCCTGTTGCTGCTTTTCCTCATCGGTTGCCTTCTCAAACTTACTTAAGTCTATCTGTGCGCTCAGAAACTGTTTCTTCGGCATCTTGTTTACATCATAATTCTCCATGTCCGCCTCCTTAATCGTACTTGATCCTGGGGTCTACGACCTTATAGAGAAGGTCACAGATCAGGTTTGCAACTACCATGAGGGTAGCAAGGAAAATCGTTGTTGCCATGATCATCGTATAGTCCCTGTTTGAAATGGCGGATACGAACTTGGAACCGATTCCACCGACCGTGAATACGGTCTCAACAACCATGGAACCTGTAATGATATATGCAATCTCAGGTCCGGCATATGTGATGACCGGAAGCAGTGAGTTACGGAGCGCATGCTTAAAGATGATAAGACTCTTCTTAACGCCCTTTGCCTTTGCAGTACGGATATAGTCCTGACTAAGGGCATCGAGCATACTGGTCTTTGCGAGCCTTGTAACATAAGCCATCGGATACGCACAGAGTGCAATTACGGGAAGTGTGTAATGTGTCTCGGTGGCACTCCAGACAGGAACCCATCCAAGCTCGATACTGAATACCAGAAGAAGAAGTGTCGCCAGAACGAAACTGGGCACCGCGGTGAACAGCGTACTTAAAAATACTATGATTCTGTCAGGCAGCTTATTTCTCATAAGTGCCGCAAGGCTTCCGAAAATCGTGCCAAAAATCAGCGCAATTGTAACTGCAGTCAGACCGAGCCTGCATGAGATTGGGAAAGAATCTGAGATTATGTCCTTGATTTCCCTGCCGTTCTTTAAGCTCACACCGAAATCGCCGTGAAGCAGGTTCTTCATGTAAAGAAGGAACTGTGTGAAGACAGGCTTGTCAAGATTGTATCGGGCATTCAATGCCTCGATGGTTGCCTGGCTTAAAGCCTTTTCCTTATTAAATGGGCCTCCTGGAATCGCATTCATCAGAAAGAAGGTGATGATGCAGATCAGCAGTACCGTAAGTATTGCAAGAAGCACTCTTTTCAGAATGTATTTCCACATAACACTTTACCATCCTAATTTGTTATAAGACCATTATACATATATAATTTCAAAAGTCATCATCAATAATTCAAAACTGTATTATTTTTGCATTTTTATATCGTTTTCTGGGACTTAAAGGACACTTTTTCGGAAATGGCCGCGTGTGAAGTTCGAAGGATTCTTCCCCAGGAAAATGTTTTTTATGTCCTGTTCCCTCTCTACGGTAAACTCATACCTTATGAAATCAGGGGAAATCTCCATAATGTCATCCGTAAGGTCATTTATACATGTCGGAACGCTGTTGTAGATTGTGTTGTAACAGAACGTGCAGCAGTTTTTCACCGGCATGAATGCACCGGTCCGGTCCTTAAGCTTCATCACACACATACGCCTGTCACATCTTAAGGATGTCCTGCGCACACACTGTGCAGTCACCATCATCGGTGCACGTCCGTAAACAACCAGTTCCTTTTTAATTTCAGGAATCCGCGTCACAGACCTTATTTCCTTATCTGAAAGTTCAAGTGAGTACGTTCCGGTAAAGCTTTCAAATCCCGTCAGCACCGAGAGCTGTTCGTCGGTGGCTGAATTAAAGGAATACATCGTATGATCAAAAATCACGGAATCCTCCGACAGCTCCTCTGATTCCTCCCTTAACCAGAGCGCGGACTCTGCATTTCTTATAAGGTAGCAGTCAAATCCCGCATCCAGAAGCAGCTCTTTGTTTTTTCTGAGAAATTCATCTGCCTCGGTCCTGAAAATATGCGGCAGCCGGATTCCGGCCATCTTACCGATACCGCCGACTCCCTTATGAATGGCCCTGACCGCTTCTTTCCAGCTTTCGGGTGGAAAATATCCGGCATCAATATATATAAGATCGACTTTCGGAACCCTGCAGCAGCATGAAAGCTGTTCATTTGTCTCAACCGAAACTCTCAAGTATGCGTTTTTCAAGTTCATCCGCTGCATTCCTCCTGAGTTCTTTTAATGCTGAAACAGGAAGGAAAGCTCCCTCCTCCACATATATGTCCTCACCTACCGGTTCAAATGAAGTGTTTCCAAAAGCCATTATCTTATCCTTGACATCTTCCTTCGTTATGGGACGTTTTGAAGCCTCAGAAACCACCGGTCCGGAAACGGTCACGGAATACCTGCCGTCATCAGTCTTAAGCGTCAGCATGGCGGCATTTCCGATAGAAATGAATGCGGAAACGGTGATTTTTTTCTTCTCATCGTTGCCCACGAAACGTTCCTTTATCTCCTCGGCAATTTCCATTTCTGAAGGTTTCCGTTCCTCTTTTTCATAAAGGGTAATCATGTCCCTTCCGTTATGCGAATCAAGATACTTATCGGTAAACCCTCCGCGGTCAAATATACCGCGAAGTCCGGCCAGGTCATTTTCCATCGTGGCCCCGTCATATTTCCCGTCCAGCCATTTTCTGTAGATTGACGTCACTCCCGCAACATAAACGGGAGACTTCATCCTGCCTTCGATCTTAAGTGAACATACCCCGGCCTCTTCAAGCTCAGAAAGACGCGGCAGAGTACATAAGTCCTTCATTGAAAGAACGTACTGCTCCTCAGGAAGGCCCATGCGCCTTAAGTTTTCATCATACACCTCATATGGCAGACGGCACGGCCCGGCACAGCGCCCACGGTTTCCGGATCTTCCGCCTAAAAACGAACTCATCAGACACTGTCCTGAATAACTGTAACAGAGGGCACCGTGTATGAATGCCTCCACCTCGATGCCGGTGTCTGCTATTTCCTTAAGTTCTTTTAAAGAAAGTTCCCTGGCAGGCACCACACGGCTCACTCCCATTTCAAGAAGCCTTCCGGCATATCTTCTGCCGGTGACGGCGGCCTGTGTGCTCATATGAATGGGTATATCCGGAAATGACTTCTTCAGTTCTGACAGAAGTCCCAGATCCTGCACTATAAAAGCATCCACATGCAAATCGACATACGGACGGAGATAGCTTGCGATATCCTCCATTTCCCTGTCCTTCATGAGGGTATTCACCGTCATGTACACCTTTACATTGTGGAGATGACAGAACTTTATGGATTTCATAAGGGGATCCGTTTCTGGATCCCC
This sequence comes from Lachnospiraceae bacterium, assembly GCA_024405115.1. Classification (GTDB taxonomy): domain Bacteria; phylum Bacillota; class Clostridia; order Lachnospirales; family Lachnospiraceae; genus Avilachnospira. Next base: position 22,301 of record JAKSPD010000011.1, on the reverse strand, counting down.
CTGTTTGATTTCATTATTGCCGCCGTCAATGCTGCTCTCTGCGTATGCGCGGGCCGAAAAAAGCGGTCCTCCCATATATATGGCATCGGCTCCCGCCGATACGGCTGCCTTGGCGCACTCAAACGAGCCGGCAGGTGCGAGAAGTTCCATTAATAATCACCACCCATGCTTCCTGCAAGACTCTGGTACTTTTCCTTCCATTCCAAAGCCCTTGCCTCTAGAACATCCTGCTGCTTCAGACTGTTTTCCAGTTTCAGCTTTGTGCTCACGATATCATGACGCGCGGCATAAAGTTCTTTTTCCAGCTCCTCAGCCTTCTTCTGATACCCTTCCTTTTCCGCCTGGGCCTTAAAATAATCGTCAGCTATATTCAGGTTCAGAAGAAGTGCCCTGTAATCGGCATCAAGGCTTCTGTAACCCGGTGCAGTCTTTACCTCTGCAATTTTTGAATTAAGATATCCCGATACCTTCTGGAGATAAGAGGCATCTGCCCCTGCAAGACTGTATACCTTGCCGCCGATAAGAACTTCCGTCCCGCTTCTTTTTTCTGCCATTTGAGATCTCCTTTTACAGTAAAAGACTCTGCTGCCCCAGGAATTCAATTCCCAGATGCCTGTATGCTCCTTCCGTGGCCACCCTTCCCCTCGGGGTCCTCTGGATGAGGCCGTTCATGAGAAGATAAGGCTCAATTACATCCTCAAGTGTTCCTGAATCCTCCGACAGTGAGGCAGCTATCGTATCAATACCTACCGGTCCTCCGTTAAACTTCTCAATTATCGTGAGAAGATACTCACGGTCATTCTGGTCAAGTCCCAGCTTATCAACATCCAGAACGTCAAGCGCGTAGTCTGAAACCTCACTGGTGATATTGCCGTCATATTTAACCTCGGCAAAGTCCCTTACCCTCTTTAGAAGGCGGTTTGCAAGACGCGGCGTTCCACGTGACCTTCTTGCTATCCTCTCCGCTCCCTCGTCGTCTATCTTTACTCCAAGCACCCCTGCACTCCTCTTGACGATTGCCTTAAGTTCCGAGGTCGTGTAGAAATCCATCTTCTGGACTATTCCGAAACGGTCCCTTAAAGGTGCTGTCAGAAGGCCTGCACGTGTAGTGGCCCCCACAAGGGTGAACCTTGGAAGCTCAAGCCTTATGCTTCTTGCAGATGCTTCCTTTCCAAGCATTATGTCAATGGCAAAATCCTCCATGGCCGGATATAAGACTTCCTCAACCTGGCGGTTCAGCCTGTGTATCTCATCAATGAAAAGTACATCTCCCTGCTGAAGGTTATTCAGTATGGCTGCCATCTCTGCAGGCTTCTCTATTGCAGGTCCGCTTGTCACCTTCATGTTCACGCCCATCTCATTTGCAATTATGCCTGACAGGGTGGTCTTTCCAAGTCCGGGCGGTCCGTAGAACAGGACGTGGTCCATTGACTCACCCCTTGACCTTGCGGCAGCGATATATACCTTCATCATTTCCTTGATCCTTGACTGGCCTATATAATCGTCAAGCATCTGCGGACGCAATGAAGTTTCAAGCTTCTTTTCTTCTTCAGTTACTTCTGTGTTAATGATTCGCGGCATTCTTATTACCTGATACTGTTAAGGAATTTAAGAAGTGACGGATTATGATTTGACTCAAGATATGCAAATCCCGCCTGACGTTTTGGAATCCTGCGCTTAAGCGGTATCTCAATAAGCGTGCCTTCCTTTAATTCCATGCTTACAAATTCCCTTATTACTGATGAAACTCCCATGTTTATCTTCGCCATGTCGATGACAAGGTCCATTGTGGGGAATTCCAGGAGCCGCTTCGGGTTGATTCCCTCAGTTCTCAGGTACTCGTCGATATATTTTCTGGTCATATGCTCACGGTCAAGCAGAATGATGTTTGCCTTTTCAAAAATGTCAACATCTTCCCCGTAAACTTCCTTAAGGCGCTTCATGTAAAGCGGAGTGCAGACAAAAATGTCCTCTATGTCCATTACCTTTTCGAAAATCACGTCAGGATTTTTTTTGGAAAGCATTACTGCTCCCACGTCAAGCTTATGGTTTACTATCCTGTTGATTGTGGCGAAAGTGGACGCATTTTCAATCGTGAGCTTCACGTAAGGATATGCATCAAAGAAATCCTTAAGGTACGACATAAGGAAGAACTTGCACAGCGTTGATGAGGAACCTATCTTAAGATGACCGTATTCATAATCACGAAGGCGCTTCAGTTCCTCCTCTCCCCTCTCAATATCATAAAAAGCCTGCTGGAGATGTTCATACAGTACATCTCCTTCAGGTGTAAGTGAAACACCGCGCTGGGTCCTGCTGAAAAGCTTTGTCCCAAAATTCTGTTCAAGTTTTGTAATGGCCCTTGAAACGGCAGGCTGTGTAACCCCGAGGTTCGCTGCCGCCTTTGAAATGTTCCCTTCACGGGCTGTCTCGTAAAAAGCTTTGTAAGAAGTCAGACTCTGTTCCATATTCATCACCTCAATTATAATCAATTATAACCCGCGTTTATGGACATATCAAGAACAGAAAGTACATATTCTTTGATTTTTCCAGTATCTTTTAACATTTCTTCACAGAATTCTGCATATTTCATCCCTTTGTAGGTCCTGTAAAACACCGGTGTAAAAACCGGTTCAGGTTCAGGAATGAAAAGTCCCTCCTTTTTCGTATAGCATGTCTGAGCCGTTGCCTGCCTTCTGTTTTTCCGGTCAACAAATTCGCCGACGGATTTATGTATGGCGTAATCCTCAAACGGAAGGTAGTAATAATTCTTAAAATCCTGAAAATAATACCTCATTTCGGTATTTACAAGCCTTGCAGTGACTTCCATCAGACTGGAGCCGTCTTCAGAAACAGAAAGGACAAAGTTTTCATCTTCGTAGTATACGCCTTTGGGGAGCGGTGCCTTCAGTGAAAATACCGCGTCATATATTTCTCCGCCTGAAACCGGGTCCTTTGTTACCTCAGCCTTTCTCAGCGTGAATTCCCCGTCCTTTAAGAGCCTGTATGAAAGGATTCCCATGCATAAGGGCATATCAGCTATATCCTCAGCGTTGTGGAGCAGGAGGCAGTCGAGACATTTATTACGGAGTGCCTCATTAAGTTCAGTATCTTCACAGCCCCCCTTAAGGATATGTGAAAGCCTCAGGTATTCCTCATAAACATAGATCAGTTCCCCGCCTGAATAAACGTCTTCCCTCATGACACCAAAGAGTTTCTCCACCGTCTTAAGTCTGAGGTTCGGAAGGCCTGTAAGTTTTTTAAACGGTCTTATCTCCTTTAAAAGGTCAAGGCTTACCGTGTCGCGGAATGATGAAGGCTTTCCGTACTGCCTTTCCACTTCCCTGATATAGGGGATGTCAAACGTGTCACCGTTAAAGGAAACAAGTATCACATGATCCTGTCCCTTCTTTTTTTCCGAAATGATATCTGAAAAGGCTGAAAGAAGCGCCGGCTCTTCAGACGGGTCTTCAGCAAAAAACTGGCTGAGCCACCATAAACCTTCATGAAAGTCGACCGTACCTATCAGATACAAGGAAGACTGCCCGGCCTTCAGCCCCGTTGTTTCAATGTCGAAGAATATAAGCCTTTCGGGCGGTGCAATAAGCCCCATGTCAAAACCAGGTTCTATATCGATTTTTCTGTTGACCTTTATCATTCCTTTATGAATATTCCTTCGTAATGTGTTCCGTTTTCATTATTGAACTCTGCAATAAGCGAATTTCCTTTTTCCTCCCCAAGGACAAAGCAGGCTGTCGCCAATGCGTCACACACAAAGGACGACTGCCCTTTTATCGTAACACTTATAAGGCCGCTGTCCGCCGGGTACCCTGTCGCCGGATCCAGTATATGATGATACCGTATGCCGTTTTCCTCAAAATACCTTTCATAGCTTCCGGCGGTCACGACTGACTCGTCTTCCGCCTCAACTATTGAAACATATGCCTCATTGCCTTTTGGATCCTTTATTCCTATACGGAAGGGAGTACCGTCAGTATTTTTACCGATCGTATGGACATTTCCCCCGAGGTCTATTATTGCTGACTTAACGCCTCTTTCCAGGAAGATTTCCTTAAGCCTGTCAGCAATGTAACCCTTTGCGAAGGCACCGTCCTCAATCTTTGTGTCAGGGTTCAGGGCCTTAAAACACCAGCCGTCCGAACCGAGGTCCTCAATTTTCCATGAAGCGTCCTGTGAGCGCTTAAGTGCTTCCGAAACCTCGTCATCTCCCGGTTTAGTCTTCCGGTTTTTAATGTCCCAAAGCTGCGTAAGCGGCCTTATGGCCGGCCACAGGGCCCCGTCACTTATTTCCTGCATTTCCATGGCCATTTCAAGCATTCCGGCAGTCTCAGCACTTATTTCCACAGTATCAGAAGTCCTGCTGTTTATCCTGTAAATATCGGATTTTGGGTTTTCTGTGGAAAAAAGGGCATCATATCTTTTAAGTTCTTCCTTTGCAATTTCAAGAGTCTCACTGTCACCGCCCTTATAGATGGTCATGGTACAGTAGGTATCAAGAAAAAAGGCATCTGCCGTCATGGGGTATGTGTTTTTTTCGGAAAAAGTCTTTTCTGCAAAAAAAGCACCGGCGACAAGCGCCACCGATGCTAATACTGCTGTTATGCTTTTTCCTTTCTTTTCATTCATACCCTGATAGTTTTCAATGCGGCCTTAAGCACGTCTTCAGTGGTCATGTCCTCCGTAAGGTTTACCATTCCGACGGCCCTGCCCGCTTCCATACGGCTGTATCCCAGAACAGTGAGGGCATCAATGGCTTCGGATACCGGTCCGGCGTTTCGTGCATTCTGCGTCACGGCACCCCTTCCGGATTCCTTTGTGAGCATGCCTTCAAAGTCAGACATCTTCGTGACCTTGTCACGAAGTTCCAGAATGACTCTTTCAGCGGTCTTCTTTCCTATTCCCTGCGCCATGCTTATTGATTTTGAATCACCGGTTGCAATGGCCATCCTCAGGTCGGAAGGACTGAGCACGCTTAAAATGGCAAGGGCGCCTTTCGGTCCGATACCGCTTACTGTAATAAGCTGCCTGAACATCTCACGGTCTTCCTTATAAAGAAAGCCATAAAGCGTCTGCTCATCTTCCTTTACGGAAAAATGCGTATAAATCTTCAACTCGGTTCCCTGCGGGGGAAGTTCTCCCAAAACCGAGGCAGGAACATTAATTGAATAGCCTGCGCCTGCTGCCTCAATTACTATTTCATTTTCGGAAATCTCGGCCAGAACGCCTTTAATATAACTGTACATTTCTTTTAATATGCCGGAACCGGAGTCCAGCGCTTATAGTCGAAAATCTTTGAAGTGTCATCCCAGAGATCCGTGAAACGGCCCTTGTTGTTCTCTATCTCATACCAGAAGTTATAGCCGTCAAGCGCCCTTCTTCCGGTCCTTATGTAAGTGTCTCCCACCTGTACCCAGTACTGGGTTGAATCAACATTGCAGTAATACCTGAATCCAAGGTCATAGAGGTAATTGAACTTCTGAAGACATCCTTCCTTTTTCTGGTCAGATGAATTATAGCCTCTCCAGTCACCGATATCAGCTCCCTTCGGATAAATGAGGATATCGGCTCCCTGGCCTGTAGCCTCACGTATAAGTGAGTTTACGTTCTTTTCCCATTTGTCGGAATCAATCTTAAGGTTTTCAAAGGACATTCCGCCCATATCCCTGTGACCCCATGAGTGGGACCCGAGATCATAACCGTCATCATAAAGTGCCTTGAGGACTTTTACTGCCTCAGCCCTTTCAGCCTCCACATCGTGTCCGCCTTCAACCTTATGCTCCTTATAGTTTTCAGGAAGGTATGTTTCATCAGTCCTGTAACCAAGAACACCGTTATAACCGGTAAATACCAGACAGGCCTTGTGGCCGTGATAGGAAAAATCAGGATGCTCATCAATAAACTTATCAAGAAGAGGAACCAGATCATAGTCGCCTACCGATTCGTTTCCGTCCTTGTCCGTATAGTGGGTCGTGGGCCTTCCGTCCTCACCGATTATCATCTTGTCAGCAAAGCCTGCACCCACCATGTACTCATAGTAGCATACGTCATCTTCACTCATGACGAATGCCTGTTTTCCGGGAGGAAGCATTATTTCCCCCTTTACCATCTTCTCGGTACCGTCATCCTGCTTCTCCATGTGTCCCATGTCATGAAGGGAGACAAGCACAAATCCCTTGTCATACATTGCCTGAAGAATCCTCTCAAACTCAGGGATCGTTGTCATGAGCGAGTTATAACCACCGGCCTGCTTTTCACCCCATCTGTCAATGCTTAAGGCATTATCAGTATCCACCATGAGGATGTGGAAGAAGACATGAGTGATCTTCGTGACATCCTGTTTTACAAGAGTCGATTTTGTTTCCTCAACGGATGCGATGAATTCCCTGACCGAATCAAGTTCCTTTATTGATGGTTCCCTGTCAATCAGTTCAAGTGCCCCGTCATAATCATACTGTGCCGCAAGAAGACGTGCCTTTTCAAGGACCTCCACGGCCTCCCTGGCAGGTTCCGTCGTTTCAGGTTCTGTTTCAGTAACCTCTTCCTCGGATGTCTCCACTACCGCCTCTGTTGTTTCCTCAGGTTTTTCTCCACCGCCCGTGCCGACAAACTTCTTTAAAAGAAGGATTGCGCCAAAAATAATAAGTGCAGAGATCAGAATGGCAACGATCACCTGTCCCCAGTTGATTCCGCCCCTTCTTCTCCTTCTCCTGCGCCTTGCAGAAGCCGAACGTCCTGACGAATATGAACTGCGTGACCGCGAAGAAGAGCCACCTCTTATGGAAGAGGAAGTTCTTCTCGTTCCTGTACTGTAATCAGAACTCATCGCCCTGTTTATTCTGTCTCTTCTTTCATCTGATGTCATTTTGAACCTCTGTATAAATCGATAAATTCACAGATACGATTTTATCACAATTACGGTTTTATAAACCTTAACAACATCTTAAACTTATGTCTCGTCAGTTTGAACAAAATAGCAAAAAGCCTTTTGTATGATTTAACAGTTGAATTTTACACTTTACAGTACTAAAATAGCTTTTAATCTATAAATTTAACGTGTTAAAGCATTGGAGGGCGTTATGAATTCAAAATTAAAGACAGATTCCGTTGATCATCTTTTTGATGCGGTACTCACCCTTAAAACTAAAGAAGACTGTTATAAATTTTTCGAAGATGTATGTACGATAAAGGAGCTGCTTGCAATGGCACAGCGTTATGAGGTGGCACTTCTTCTCGACAAGAAAATGACCTATCTCGATATAGCGGCACAGACCGGTGCATCCACGGCCACCATCAGCCGTGTCAACCGTTCACTTGTATTCGGTGAGGACGGTTATGCAATGGCATTTGAACGCCTTGGAATAAAAAACACGGAAAAGTAATCAGTCCTTTTCCGTGATTCCCAGTAAACTCTGAGCCTCAAGAGGATCTATCTCCTCCACGGCTGAGAGTTTTTTATTTATTATTTCAGTTCTGTGCTGAAGCTCAGTTGTCGCCTTTCTGGCCATCTCCATTCTCTTGTCGGCAGTTTCAATAAGCTCGCTCAGTGTACCATACTGACTCTTAATGGCTGAAAGCAGTTTCAGTATGTTCTGGCTGTCACGGTTCACTGCCATGTACCTGAATCCTATGCTCAGGGAATTCAGAAGTGCTGCCACCGTCGTGGGCCCGGTTACAACGATATGGTTTTTCTTCTGGATCTCTTCAGTAAGGCCCGGCACCCTCAGGACTTCGGCATAAAGCGCCTCCGTCGGGAGGAACATTATTGCAAAGTCAGTGGTATGCGGGGGATCGAGGTATTTCTGCTGTATGTCCCTGGCCTCCTGTCTGATTCTTATCTCAAGTTCCTTTACGGCCGCCTTTAACGACTCGGCATTACCCTCCTCGGAGGCCTTCCTTATCCTGTCAAAAACATCTGCAGGGAACTTTGAGTCTATCGGGAGATACATGAATTCTCCCGCCGTCTCCTTATCAGGTATCTTGACGGCAAACTCTACTGCGTCACGGTTTGCGCCCTCACTCACCTTTGTCACGACATTACGGTCATAAAGGGATGGGTTCAGGATGTTGGCAAGAATGTTTTCAAGCTGTGTTTCTCCAAATACACCACGTGTCTTTACATTTGTGAGCGTCCTGTTTAACGAATTCACCCCGCTCTCGAGCTTTGAAAGCTCTCCCAGTGACACGTAAAGCCTGTTAAGCTGTTCCCCTACTGACTTAAAGCTCTGGTCAAGGCGTTCATTAAGACTCACGTCAAGACGTTCATTTATGCCCGTCTGAATCTCATCAAGCTTCTTTCTGTTCGTGTCTACAAGTTCCGCTATGGATGATTTCAAAACTGCCTCAGTCTTTTCCCTGTGTTCAGTCAGGCGCGTGTTCTGCTCCTGCTGCATAAGGCTCAGCTTCCGCTCCATGCGGTCATTTATCTTGTCGAGTGCTTCTGTCTGGGATGCCGAGGACTGCCTTATCATGCCGGAGAGTTCCATGCGGTTTTTACGGTTTTCTTCAGAATCCTGCTGAAGCCACCTTCCTATGTCATTCTTGATATCGGATATCCTGTGGCCCACCCTTTCCGTCACATGGTCTTCTGTTTCGTCCAGGAGGTTTTCAATGTCATCCACAACACGTTCCTCCCTTGATGATCCCGTCCTTAAGATCAGAAGAATGAGAAGCACCACGGACATGGCCAAAATGAGCACGAGAAGAAGTATGATTATCAGAGAAGCTGATTCTGACATAAGGTCTCCTTTATTTTTCTCAGTACCTTCCCACGGTGTGAAATGCTGTTCTTTTCATCCTCGGTAAGGGATCCCGAGGTGCATCCAAGTTCAGGAAGCCAGAAGATCGGGTCATATCCGAAACCGCCGTTTCCGTCCGGTTCATAGGCAATGGCACCCCGGAATTCCGCCTCCTCGTCAAAGATCCTGCCATCCTCATTTATTGCACAGATATGGCAGACGAAGGCCGCCCCCCTTTTTTCTTCAGGCACAAATTCCATCAGTTCAAGTATCGCCCTGTTTTTAAGCTCATATGAAGTATCGTGCCCCATGAATCTTGCAGAATGGACCCCTGGTGCACCGTTCAGACAGTCTATGGTAAGCCCTGAATCATCGGCCATGACAATCGTGTTTTCAAGGTCATCCTTTTCCTTAAGCCGGTTATACACGTCAAGTGCCTTTATGCGTGCATTTTCTGCAAATGTCGCACCGTTCTCAACCGGATCAGAGGTCAGTTTTATATCTTTAAGGACAAAGACCTCCGCATCTGTATCCTTAAGGATCCTCCTGACCTCGCGGGCCTTTCCCGCATTATTTGTTGCAAAAACTATACGTTTCATGTCGGCTTTGCCCCCATATACGAAAGGAAATATGTTTTCATCATTCCGTTATAGATCTTCCTGTTTTTATCCGCCTTACGGCCGATGTTTTTTTCCGCCTCATCCCAGGCGGTTATCAGATACATTGACCAGTCAGGGAGTGCCTCATAACGTTCACCCAGGGTCCTGTAAAGGGCAGGAAGGTTTTCCTTCTCCTCAAGTCTCTCCCCGTATGGCGGGTTTGTGATAATGAACCCGTATTTTTTGGGGTGTGACAGTTCCGCCACGTCCCTCTGCTGGAAATGAATCAGGTTACGTACACCGGCGTCCTCCGCATTGCTTCTTGCCGCATAAAGAACGTCGTTATCTATATCGTATCCCTGGATGTCCAGCTCTTTTTTAAGGCTCTCCATATCCACCTCCTCATGAAGTGAATAAGCCTCATCATAAGCGGCATACCAGTACTTTCTGTCAATCAGGTTATCCCATGAGGTAGCCGCAAAATCCCTTTTAAGCCCGGGGGCGATTTTTGCAGCCATCATGGCCGCCTCTATACAGAATGTACCCGAGCCGCAGAACGGATCAACAAGTATCCTTTCACGGTTCCACGGTGTCAGCATTATCAGTGAAGCTGCCAGTGTTTCCGTTATCGGCGCCTTTGCGGTCATCCTCCTGTAGCCGCGCTTATGAAGTGATTCTCCGCTTGTGTCCATTCCAATGGTTATCTTATCCTTAAGTGCGGTGACCCTCAGTACATAATCACCCCCGGTCATCGGAAGGCGCTCACCCTCTCTTTTATAATGCGCCTGAAGACGCTTTATTATTGCTTTCTGGATTATCGTCTGAAAATCACGTGGTGAGAACAGCTGTGACTTGATGCTTGACGCCTTGGCCACATAAAAATGACCGTCCCACGGAATATAGTCCTCCCAGCTGATTGCACGCGTCTTCTCAAAAAGTTCGTCCCAGGTCACGGCCTTGAACTCCGCCGCCTTGAGAAGGATTCTTTCCGTGGTGCGCATGAACATGTTGGCACGGCAAATGGCAGATTCATCGCCTGTAAATGACACACGGCCGTCGGTCACTTCCGTGACCCGGCAGCCGAGATCAGTAATTTCCCTTTTGGTACACACCTCCAGCCCGAAATGGCAGGGTGCCATAAGTTCATAATTCATAAATTGATTTCCTTAAGCACGTTTCCGTCAAAATCAAATATCTGATACCTGTTGCCGGAAAGTACCGCGTAGCTGTTGGGATTCCCGCCCTTAGGAAGGCTGACCGAACCCGGATTTAAAAGATAGTAATACCCGCCGCAGGGAAGTTCCTTCTTCTCTGCCACAGGAAGATGAATATGCCCGTGCAGAAGCGCGTCACCATCTGAAAGAAGAGGCATCTTTCCCTCTTCCTCATCATTATATACATGTCCGTGGGTGGCAAATATGTTCCTTTCATTAACACTAAGCCAGGCGAAATCGGCCATTATCGGAAAAGAAAGGACCATCTGATCCACCTCGGCGTCACAGTTACCACGTACGGCGATGATATTTTCCTTTTCAGCATTTAAAAATGCCGTCACTTTTTTTGTGTCGTAATCCCTGGGGAGTTCGTTCCTCGGTCCATGATAAAGAAGATCGCCAAGAAGCAGAAGCTTTCCGGCACCCGATTCATGGAACTTACTGAGCATTTTTTCACACCAGTAAGCTGATCCGTGAATATCCGAGGCTATAAAAAAAGTACCGTTCATCTCATCTCCTCCTGAAATACTCTGCTACAACCGATGCAAGAATAACAAGAAGTATGACCGCTATTACGGAACTGCCGCTGGCAGCAAACAGTGTGGAAAAGAAGACGGAAGCCAGTCCCATCACACCGGCCACGATAAGGATTATCAGAAGACATCCGCCACAGCCGATTTCCCTGCCGTTTATACTGAAGCTCTTTCTGCTTTTTTCTTCGGGGTCATCATTGCCGCCATACCTTGTCTGGCTTTCTGAACCAGAACTGTTTCCGTATATTTCCTCTTGGAAGTCGGGCTCATCGCCTGAAAGCGGAATACCGTCCTCACCGGCCTTCTCCACATCAATGCACGAACGGGCAATAAGCTGGGGGTCCCCCAGCTCATCACATATTTCTTCCGCATCCTTTCCAAGCTTTAACTGCTCATCAAAATATTCAGAATAATAGTCCGTGTTCTTTTTCACGAGCCGTTCCGGAAGTTCATACGAAAGATACTCCCGGAGCTTCTCAATGTATTCGTGTTTTGTCATTTTGCCTCAATAGTTTCTGTGTCGATCTTTATTGCAAGGTCCTTGAGCTGCTGTTCATCAACAAATGAAGGTGCCCCCATCATAAGGTCTGAGGCATCCTTAATCTTCGGGAATGCCATTACGTCACGGATGCTTTCCGCACCTGCCATCCACATTGCAACCCTGTCAAGGCCGTATGCAAGTCCTGCGTGTGGCGGAACTCCGTACTTGAATGCATCAAGCAGGAAACCAAACTGTTCATAAGCTCTTTCAGGTGTGAAACCGAGAACCTCAAACATCTTCTCCTGAACGTCAGCCCTGTGAATACGTACTGATCCGCCTCCAAGTTCGGTTCCGTTAAGAACGATGTCATAAGCCTTTGCACGTACGCGTCCGGGATCAGAATCAATATACTGCCAGTCCTCATCCATCGGGGATGTGAAGGGGTGATGCATTGCCATGAAGCGGTTCTCTTCCTCACTCCACTCCAGAAGCGGGAACTCTGTTATCCAGAGGAATCTCCATGCACTCTTATCAATAAGGTCAAGCTGCTTTCCAAGTGCAAGCCTTACGTTTCCAAGTACTGCGCAGACCTTTGTGAACTTGTCTGCAGCAAAGAGAAGAAGGTCTCCCTTTTCTGCTCCCATTGCCTTGATGATGGCTTCGAGTTCCTCATCGGTCATGAACTTTCCGAATGAGCACTTATGGCTTCCGTCATCAGCACAGCCCACGCAGAGATATGCAAGTCCCTTTCCGCCATAATACTTTGCAACTTCCGTAAGTGCGTCAATTTTCTTTCTGGGCATGTGTCCCTCACCCGGAACACGGATACCCCTTACCATTCCGCCATCGGCCACGGTGTCCTTAAATACTGAAAAACCGCAGTCCTTAACAACATCGGAGATATCCTCGATGGGAAGATCAAAACGGAGGTCAGGCTTATCTGAACCGTACTTATCTATTGCAGTCTGCCAGGTCATGCGCTCTATAGGAGTCTTAATGTCAACACCCAGGACTTCCTTCCATATTCTCTTGATAAGGCCTTCGTTTACTGCAATTACGTCATCAACATCAGCAAATGAAAGCTCCATGTCTATCTGGGTGAACTCAGGCTGTCTGTCAGCCCTTAAGTCCTCATCGCGGTAGCAGCGTGCAAGCTGGAAATAACGGTCGAAGCCTGAGCACATGAGAAGCTGCTTTAAAAGCTGGGGTGACTGGGGAAGTGCATAGAACTCACCCTGATGAACTCTTGAAGGTACCAGGTAGTCCCTTGCTCCTTCAGGTGTTGACTTTACAAATGTAGGAGTCTCTATCTCTAAAAATCCCTGCTCATCCATGTAGTTCCTTACGGCGATGCAGAGCTTGTGACGAAGGAAAATATTCTTCTGTAACGGCGGACGTCTTAAGTCAAGGTATCTGTACTTAAGGCGGAGTTCCTCACGCGTGTTCGTATCAGCCTCAATCTGGAACGGAAGTGTTGCCGCCTCCGAAAGAATTCGAAGCGCGGTAGCCTCAACCTCAATTGCACCGGTTGCAAGTTCAGTGTTTGCATCCTTTCCTCTTGAACGGATGTTTCCTGTAACTGCCACACAGTACTCGTTATGAAGTGTGGCAGCCTTTTCAAATACCTCGCTGCCGCAGATATCCTCTTCAAAAATGACCTGAAGGATTCCGCTTCTGTCCCTTACGTCAGTGAAAATGAGTCCGCCCTTATTTCTTGACTTCTGGACCCATCCCATTATTACAACTTCTTTTCCAATGTCTTCTACAGTAAATTCTGCACATCTTGCGGTCCTTTTGAGACCTTCCATACTCTCTGCCATGTCTTTATCTCCTGAAATCTTCTTTATAGAATTCCTTAAACTCCGTATATCCGTTTAAAGCAAGGTTATCCTTCTGGAACTTCTTGTTCTTTGCCATCCATACCATAAGAATCTGGTTTCCGGCTGCACGTTCCTTTACGGCTTCAGCAAATATGCCGGTAAGCTTACCCTCATCCACTCCTTTTTCTATGAGCCATGCGGTCTTCTTACTTCCCTTAATGAGTCCTTCCGTACCGTCATCCATAAGGAGGGTCATGATCCTCTCAAATCCGATTGAGAAGCCGACCGCCGGAACATCTTTTCCGGTGAACTTTCCAACCATCCTGTCGTAGCGTCCGCCACCGCCCACAGATGATGAGAAGGCTGCAAGCTTAATCTCAAAGATTGTTCCCGTGTAGTAGCCCATGCCCCTTACCAGGGTTGGATCGAAGCATACCTTTATGTTTCTTCCCGGAACACCGGTAACAGTCTCCATGATGTCCGCGACGTTTTCTCCTGCTTCCCTGGCGGCATCGGTTCCAATCTTTTCAGTGAACTGCCTTGTACCTTCGGCATCAGTTCCAAATCCTGTCATGAGAAGTCTCAGCTTCCGTACCGATTCCTCACTGTACCCGCATGAAAGAAGCTCTGCATCCACGCCTTCGGCACCAATCTTGTCAGACTTGTCCAAAATGACAAGAATCTTATCGGCATCCTCTTCAGGCATTCCCGCATACTTTACAAGTTCCATGAGTATACGGCGGTCATTGATGACTATGTAGTAATTGTACTTTCCAAATCCCATCTTATCCAGTGCTTCGGTAGTTGCAAGGATAAGTTCCTTTTCTGCAAGGTTTGTGCCGTCACCCAGTATATCTATGTCACACTGCATGAACTGACGGAACCGGCCTTTCTGTGGACGGTCCGCACGGAAAACGTTTCCCATCTGGAGGGCCTTAAACGGCTGTGGCAGGGTGGCTGCATTTGCTGAATAATATCTCGACAGCGGAAGTGTAAGATCGTATCTTAGTCCTTCCTCAGTCAGGCAGCCGGCTCCGGTTATCTCTTCACCGTCTTCTACGGATACGGTCCCTGAAGCCTTAAGGTCTTCAACCGCCTTTATGAGCTTCTCACCTCTTTTAAGAACCTTGAAAATAAGTTTTTCATTATCACCGCCCTGTTTGGAGGTCAGATTTTCAATATGTTCAACAATAGGGGTCTCAATTTCCGTGAAACCGTAAAGACGGTATGTATCCCTAATTATGTTCATGAGGGCACTCCTTACTTCCATCTCTCCCGGAAGTATGTCCCTCATTCCTGTTACAGGTTTCTTGATAAATGTCATTTCTTTTCTCCCAATATTTTCAAAGCTTCGCAAAGCTGATTATCGATTTCAGGATCCGGATTCTCCGCATCTGCTCCCTTTTCCAGGAACTCCTCGGATTCCTCCACGATAAACTCAGGAGTGATACCTTTTCCGTGGATTCTTGAAGAATCAGGCAGTATGTATTCTCCCGAAGTATACTTTATTCCGGACATATCATAAAGCATTCTTACAGTTTGCACAATACCTTTTCCATAAGTGATCTTTCCAAGGGAGGGATACCCGTAGCTCATCATGACGCCGGTAAATATCTCGGATGCCGAGGCAGAATTCTCATTTACCAGTACTATTACGGGGATGTCATTAGAATGCCCGTCAATACCATAATAGCATGAATCACCTGACGTCTTCGTCCTTATTGTAAGCAGCAGCGTTCTTCCCGTCTTAAGGGTTGAGGCCTCGCTTCCGGTATATGTTCCGATGTCGTCAGGAAGAAGGTAGTCAGCCATGTTCAGGCATACGTTCATGTCACCGCCCGGGTTGTCACGGAGATCGATGACCATTCCGTCAACTGACTTCCCTGTAAAGCTGTCGACCGTCTTAATGAAGTTACCGTACGTCGAACCCTCAAACTGGCTTATGTATACGTATCCGTAAGTCCTGCCGTCATATTCGATCACGGACGGAAATACCGTTTCACTGTCCAGTTCACGGCGTTCCACCATCATCTCTATCTCTTCGGTTCCACGAAGGATTGTAAGCTTTACCGACGTACCGACTTCGCCCTTAATGTGATTATCAGCAGCGTCGTCAAGCGAAAGGCCGCGAATGTCAAAATCATCAGCCTTGATTATGATGTCACCATTCCTGATTCCGGCTTCTTCCGCAGGTCCCCCGGGTATGGGGCGCACCACCTGCATTCCCCCGGTCACTTCATCCTTTGTTATATAAACACCGATTCCCTTATATTTACCCTGCCAGCTTTCAAGTGATGACTTATATTCTTCTGCAGAATAATAATCGGCATAAGGGTCCTCTCCTTTAAGTTCGTTAAAGATGCCCTCGCAGGCTGCATCCAGAAGTTTCTTTGAATCACGTTCATAAATGTATTCACTGTCAAGGTAATGCTCGATTTCATCGACCTTCCTTATCAGTTCCTTCTGGTCTATCTTTTCAGGATCATCATTGTGAAACAGCGAATAAGTCGGAAGCTTTACTGTCACCATGCCTACTATGGGAAGGTTCACGGTGTAATATCCCTTATACAAAAACCATCCGGCCACCATCAGCACCATGCCGATTGCAATGCCCGCAAAGAATTTCCAGTTATGTTTCTTTTCTTTGATTTCTTCCATATTCCTTAGGGTGAAACGTAATCCAAAGGATCAACGTAGCTTCCGTCGACACGGATTCCAAAATGAAGGTGCGGGCCTGTCGAATAGCCGGTACTTCCCACGTATCCGATGACCTGTCCTTTTGAGACCTCATCCCCTTCGCTGACCGCCATGGATTTCATGTGCATGTACACAGTGTACACACCGCCTCCATGACTGATCATTATGTAATTTCCGGCTGATGAGGAATATGTTGCGATAACTACCGATCCTCCCGCTGCAGCCTTGATGTCACTTCCGCTGCCTGCCCCGATGTCTATTCCCTTGTGCGAGGTCGAAGCCCCGGCTACGGGCGCCTCACGGCTCCCGAAGTAGGAAGTCACCCTTCCCGAAGAGGGAACCGGCCACATGAAACTGATGTTTCCGATCGATTTAGTCTCGTAAGTCCGTCCTTCGCTTTCAGCTTTCTTTTTCGCCTCTTCCTCTTTTCTTCTCAGTTCTGCCTCTATGGCGGCAATATTGTTCTCTTCCTGTTTGATTGCTTTCTGTAATGCTGCCGCATCCACCTCAATCGCGTTTATCTCATTCTTAGCAGCATCTATCTTTGCCTCATATGCCTGCAGTTCAGAGGACTTGGCTGCAAGAAGTTCCTCCACCTGTGCCTTCTCACCGTTAAGTGCGGCCTCCTGTTCGTTTAGGAGCAGAAGTTCCGTGGACAGTTCCTCTTTTTTCTCCTCTACGGCCTTTTTGGCCTCAGCAAAGCTCTCAAGTTTGGCACGGTCATATGCAGTTACCTTCTGCACATACTCCACTGAATTCAGGATATCAGCAACTGAACCGGCTCCGAGAAGTGAATCAAGAAAATCAGAATTTCCTGATTCATACATGTACCTGATACGGAGCTTCATGGATGCATACTGTCCTCTCAGAAGATCAGTTGCCTCCTCAAGTTCATTTTCCGTTATTGTAATCTCTTCCTGTGTCTTTTTAATGTCCTCTTCCAGGGAGATTATGCTTTCCGTCAGTTCGTCCTGTTCCCTGTCAAGCTCCTCGATATATGCAGCGGCATCGTTTTTCAGGTTTTTAAGCTCAGACACCCTGTTTTTGAGGTCTGACTCCTTCTGCTGCAGGGCGGCAATTTTTTCCTTATTGCTGCTGATTTTCTGCTGGGAAGCCGCTATTTCCGAATTGACGGCCATGCCCGGAAAACTTCCGACAGTACAGATAACAGCTCCCGAAAGAAGAATGACACAGATTTTCTTTTTCAGATTCCGTCCCGTCATACCTTTAAGTGCTTCCTTATCGTAATTCTTGAGACGATAAATCCCATCAGTACTCCCAGTATAAGACCTGCACAGAGCATGGTCGGAAAGATTTCCGAAACCGGTATAAGATCCATTATCTCCTTGAAAGCCCCTGAGGAGGAAATTGCGCTTACCTGTGAAAGCATCCATTCCGTGACCCTTTTATATGTATAGTATATCCCGGCCAGCGGTATGAGTGCGCCCAGGGTTCCTATTATGACGCCTTCAACGACAAATGGAGACCTTATCATGTAATTTGTTGCGCCTATAAGACGCATGATTTCGTTTTCCCTGCGCCTCATTGCAGCAGCGACGCTTATTGTGTTGCTTATGAGGAAAATGGAAACGGCGAACAGGATGCCGATTATTATCGCGGACAGTCCGTAGATTCCACGGTTTACCTTTTTGAGTGCATTAACAACAGTATTTGCGTAATTAATGTCCCTTATCTCAGGAAGTTCCGAAAGAAACGCCACCATCCCGTCCTGATCCTCGATGTTCTTCATGAAAATTTCAAAAGAATCTGAATCCGCAAGCGGATTATCGCCGTTAAAAGCATCCGAAAGTTCAGAAGCCCTGTCTCCGAAATACTCCTTCTGGAAGCTTTCCCATGCCTCATCGGCAGAAATATAGCGAACCTCACCGACGCCTTCCCTTTCGGAAATGCGTTCCCTAAGCGCTTTCTTTTCAGATTCAGTCATGCTTTCCTTAAAGAAAACCGTAATTCCCACATTAGTCTCAGCCTTCCTTACGATGCTCTGAAGATTCTCCGCCAGGGCAAGGAACATGCAGAAAAGGAAAATGCAGGCGCTTACGGTTGCCACCGATGCAATGGAGAAAATCGAGTTCCTGAAGAAATTGCGGAAGCCCTGTTTGATGCAGTAAATAAAAGTATTCACGAAAGACCTCCTGACTCATCCTCGTCCTGAGGTCTTCTTCTTGAACGCCCTCTCTTTTTTTCCTGTGGCAGCGGGTCATACATTCCGTAAATATGACCTTCCTCCCCGGGAATATCGTCAACTATCGTACCACGGTCCATATATATGACACGCTTTCCACTGGTTTCAATGATCTTCCTTGAATGCGTCACGACGATCACCGTCGTGCCCATCCTGTTGATCCTGTAAAGGAGCTTCATTATCTCTTCGGAATTCTGCTCATCAAGATTTCCGGTGGGCTCATCAGCAAGTATGATGTCCGGTCTGTTGATGAGAGCCCTGGCTATGGCCGTGCGCTGCTGCTCACCGCCTGACAGTTCATATGGCATGTTCTGATACTTTGCAGAAAGTCCCGTAAGCCTGAGCATGTCAGCCACGTTCTTTTTTATTTCAGAATTAGACGCACCTATGACACGCTGCGCAAAAGCAATGTTTTCATATACATTTCTGTCATTGAGTAACCTGAAATCCTGAAAAACGACGCCGAGATGTCTTCTATACTGCGGGATGTCCCTTTTTTTTATAGTAAGAAGATTAGTTCCGTTAACTTCGATTATTCCTTCCGTGGCCTTAAGTTCCCCGGTAATAAGTTTAATGACGGTGGACTTCCCTGAGCCGGATTTACCGGCTATGAATACGAATTCCCCGTCATCAATGGTCAGGCAGAGGTTTTTTACAGCCCTCGAACCTGTTTCATATGTTTTACTTACATTTCTGAATCTGATCATCAGTAATCTATTTTCTTCATGTAGTCCATGTACTTGACTACCATAAGCGCAATCTTGAATGTAATGGCATCGTCAAAAGCCCGAAGATCAAGTCCCGTGGTCTTCTGGATCTTGTCAAGACGGTAAACCAGCGTGTTTCTGTGAATGAACAGCTGCCTTGAAGTCTCTGAAACATTAAGGTTATTCTCAAAGAACTTATTGATGGTGACAAGAGTCTCCTTATCAAACTGGTCAGGTGTCTTCTCGCCGAATATCTCTTTTATGAACATACGGCAAAGATTGAGGGGAAGCTGGTAAATAAGACGTCCGATTCCAAGGTTGTTGAACGCGACAACATCCTTATCCTCGTAGAAGATCTTTCCGACATCAAGGGCAAGCTTTGCCTCCTTGAATGACTTTGAAACCTCCTTGATTTCATCCACTACGGCACCATAAGACACACGCAGTGAAAGCCCGAGGTCCGCAAGCTGTTTCCTGATTCCGCCGGCATACCTGGCAAGTTCAGCCGCGGAATTCTCCGCATCCTTAATTTCATGGACAATGACCATGTTATTCTCATCAACCGCCGTATAAAAATCCCCTGAATAGCCGGCTGTATACTGTCTTACAATGTCGCCGACAGTATTTTCATGGCCCTCTGACTCCGCAATGAGGACAGCCCTCTTTACGTTGAAGTCTATATGGAGCTTCTTCGCCCTGTTATAAATATCAATCTGAAGAAGGTTATCAAGGATAAGGTTCTTTATGAAATTGTCCCTGTCAAGCCTTTCCCTGTAAGCGACAATGAGCGCATCAAGCTCCTTTGTCACAAGGCGCAGGGTCATCTCTGCATTGGGGGTTGCAAGATCTGCCGCCACCGTATAGATGGTATCTGCCTCATCAACTGAAGCAGCAAAACAGAAATCGGATTCCTTAAGTTCACGAAGTCCTGACCTGTAGAATGACTGGATTCTTTTTTCCGGAATATCCCTGCATCCCTGACTGATTCCAACCTGTTTTCCGGAACCGTCATAAATTGCAGCCCCAGCTCCGGTAATGGAAGCAATATCCTCTAATGTACTCTGCAGTATCTGCCCTGATAACATAACATCCTCCGTTTCTATCGAACGATAATTATAAAAAATGCACAAATATCTTTTTGCATTTTATAACGATTTCACACGAATTGCAACAACCTTTGCGTAAAATAGCTAAAAAACGTTAATGATATTTGTGCAATAGTTTTAGAAAACACCTTTTATAAAAATCTCAATGCCGATAGCGATAAGTATTACACCCCCGAGAATGGAGGCTTTTCCGGAAAGCTTTGTCCCACATGCCTTTCCTATCCTAAGACCGGCCATACAGATAAAAAAAGTCACTACTCCGATGATTACAGCTTCCGTAACAGCCATGACGGCGTTAAGGTCTGCAATAGTAAATCCGACGGAAAGCGCATCTATTGATGTTGCTATTCCCTGTATCATAAGACCGCCGAATCCCACGGCAGCGGCCTCTTCCACTTCAGCCTTATTCCTGATTCCTTCTATCAGCATTTTTCCGCCAATATACAGAAGAAGAAGCAGCGCTATCCACGGAATGAATTTCTGGAAAGACTCAAAAAGGCTTGCCACGGACCTTACGCAGAACCATCCGATAAGAGGCATTATTATCTGGTAAAAGCAGAACGTCCCGGCTATCAGCATTTCCCTCTTAAGATGCATTTTCGGTTCGTTCAGCCCGTTTGCCATTGAAACGGAAAAAGCATCCATTGCCAGCCCTATTCCGAAAAGCACGCTGTTAAGAAAGAATAAAAGATTCCACTCCATAATCACCCCTCTGTCTTAAACCGGATGATCAGCTTTACCGTATCATTCTCCCTGTCTATTTCAACCAGCCGCTTTTTATAGAGGCAGCCCAGAGCCCTCTTAAACTGGTTCTTACTCATCGAGAAAGCCTCCTTCACTGTATCCGCATCAGCTTTGTCAGCATACGGAAGGGTTCCTCCCTGCTTTTTAAGTTCTTCCAGTATAAGGTTCGCATCCCTGTTGGTGGTCATGTGAAGCTTTTCGCGCATAAGAAGGTCCATTTTCCCGTCACTTCTTATTTTGGATACCCTTGCCTCTACCCTGTCACCGTACTTAAGGTTTCCAAAATATTCGGCCTTGGGGATAAGTCCGTAATACTTATAATCAACTGCCACAAAAACCCCGAGGTCATCGTTTATCTCATATACAAAACCTTCTACGCGATCGCCTTCAGTGTATCCGCTTTCGCGAAGAAGATGTCTGTATACACGCATGGTTCCGGCCTCACGGCCAGATTTATCAGTATAAAGATAAACAAGCACCTCATCGCCCACTGAAGGAGTATGCAGAAGCTCCCTGAAGGGTATAAGTATCTGCTTCGGCATTCCGTTATCAACAAAAACACCGATCTTTGTAACAGCTGCCACACTGAGTACGCCTGTTTCGCCCTCCTTTAAAATGGGAGTCCTCATGGTAGCCGTAAGGCGGTTTCCCTTGTCCTCGTAAAGGGTAACACTGATTTCGTCTCCCACTGAAGGCCTTTCAGTCATCTCAGCAAACGGGAGAAGCACCTTTTTATCTTCCGTGAGCTTTAAGAAGCTGCCATATTCAGTGTTTTCAATAACCGTAAGCGTCATTCTTCTGCCGGCATTGACATCTGATGTTCTTTCGCGATGAAAATCATCTTTTCTGTCATGTCTGAAGCCTTCTTTTCCATCGCGCTGGAAATCATCCCTTCTGTCCCGGTGGAAGTCATCTCTCCTGCCACGGTGAAAATCATCCTTCCTGTCCTGGTGGAAATCATCTTTCCTGTCGCGTGAGAAGCTTTTCCTGTCGCCAGGTGTCCTGTTCTCCTCAGAATGCCTTCTGGCGTAGCTTTCGGCCCTTTCAGTGGTTTTTCCTGAATGGACAACTATTGACGCCGCAGAATTGCCTCCACGTCTGCCTTTTCCCGTAACAGAAGAAGACGCTGCGGCATTTTCATTCACAACGCTGTCATTTTTCTTTTCATTTTTGTGTTCAAAAGGGTAATATCTCTCCGATTCCATGGTCTTTCCGTCCTGATCTTTCTTTTTTTTAGACCTGCGGAGTATAACACAATAATACCGTAATGTCCATAACATTTTTGAACTGATGTCCTATTAAACAATCCTGCCTCCGCCGAGAACAATGTCCCCATCGTACAGGACAACTGCCTGCCCGGGGGTAATCGCTCTCTGTGGATGTTCAAAAGTGACATTCACTGTGCCATCGGGCATAGGATACGCAATCGCAGGCTGTTCCT
>JAKSPD010000010.1 GCA_024405115.1 Lachnospiraceae bacterium | reverse complement strand
CGCACCTGCGGGGAAAAAATATCGGCGAAAGACGTGAAAATTATACCATAAGAGTAAAAAAACAGACACAAAGGGCATAATCTGCCTAAAAGGGTCAAATCAGAAATCCCATTTACACAAGCTTATATGATTTGATGTCATTTCATATATTTTCATACAATTCCTGGCATTAAAAAATGTAGGAAACTGCGTTGCTGACACGTGTTTCCTACATTTTTTCTGTAGGAAATCATAACATTACTTCCATTTCCTACAAGTTTTCCTTAACTACATCCAGTCTGTGGGAAAGATGAACCCCATCAAAACCCGGCTTATTATAGTATGTAACTGGATTTGTTAAAGTATGTATCCCAGCTTGTTATAGTTTGTCGCCCGGCTAGCTATATGCACCTAAACTTACTATCGCATGTGTCTGAGTTTACTATCGCATGTACCTGAGCTTACTACCAGGTGTACCTGAGCTAGCTATCGCATGTGCCTAAACTTATTATCGCATGTACCTGAACTTACTATCGCTTGTACCCGAGTTTACTACAGTATGCACCCGAGTTTTACCCAGTTGGACTTTTCCTTTCCGTTTTCCACCTCGATGCCGTCCTCGTGCCAGCAGGCGTTATTCTGGTACATTAAGGCCTGTGAGGTATCGGAGAAAGCCATGTAAAGGTCGCCGCAGATATCGATAGTCTCATGCTCCACTATTCCGTACTTTGAATATATGTCCTTGATAACTTTTCCGTCATACACGAATTTGATTGAATTTCTGTGATGGTGCATGGGCGGGAAGTTTTCATGCGACTGTTCGGACCTGTAATTATAGATGATGAGCGGCTTTCCATAATACGGAAGGATGTCCGGGCGTGACTGGATGCCGTCCTCGAATAAAGTCTGCTCCCAGGTCTTTCCATCATCGCGTGAAACGAAATACGTGATCTTTCCGGTTGCGGTATCGTCGATGGCGCTTCTCTGAAGTCCGTAGATTCCGTTCTCATCCTTATAGCACCTGAACTCATAACGCCCCACCACGGGAACTATCGCAAACGGATAGAAAACGTTGTCCTTAATCCTGCAGAGCACCGGGTAACCGGGTCCGTCAAGGGTAACTGCCGTGTAAAGCTCGCCGTTAAACTCCGTGACTTTGTTGATAAGCGGGGAACAATCCGACGGGCACTCGTAACCCATGGTCTCAAGGCAGCGGGCATAGTTAGAGTTGTCGCAGTTTACATCGCCGAAAGGCGTATGCAGATAAAACGTACCTTTTTCTGAAAGTGTATCCGTAAGGAAGTCATAGTCCTTATAATAAGTTCCCATGCCCTCTCCGCGGTCCTTCTGGTAGATAATCCTTACCTTCGCGTCCCCGATAAGGTATATTGAGGTGCATAGAAATCCCCTTGATGCGTTAGGAATCTTGTCGATCTGGAGCTGACGAACGTTCCAGGGCTGTGAAGGCGGGAAGACACTTAACATTACGGCGCCTGTCGACTCACCGTACATGCACTGTTCGCCAGTCATGTGCTCCGCAAAAATGATTCCGCGCTTTCTGTCGTATGCTATTGCATTACCACATGAAGCGGTCTCATGTAATCCGTCATTTATCTGGAATGCATTTTCCATCAGCCAAGTACCTCCTTATATACGCGAAGGGCATTCTTATAGAGGACCTTCTCGATTTCATCAATTGTGAATCCCTCTTTTTCCATGGCTTCCGCCAATAACTGCATCTTTGAACAGTTTTCTATTTCCATGACACCGCTTGTTCCGTCAAAGTCAGTCCCCATTGCGACCATGTCAATCCCAGCCACGTTTTTGATATGCTTCATATTGATTATCATGTCAGAAATGCGGCTGTGACTTTCCTTGGGTGAAGGCGCATTCTTATTTGCATCCGTAAGGAATGCGGGGCAGAAATTAATTCCCGTAACACCACCGTGCTCTGCCATTTCCTTTAAAAACTCGTCAGTAAGGTTTCTAGGATGTCCGCAGACAGCCCTTGCGTTTGAATGGCTCGCAATGACGGGTGTGTTGGGTTTTACGGTATTTAAAATGTCACGGATACCGGCGTCATTTAAGTGTGACACGTCGATTATCATGCCCATCTCCTCCATCGCAAGGATGAATTCGATTCCTGTCTTCTTTAATCCGCGCTCCGTGTCATATGTCCACTTTCCGTCAACAAGATTTGAGAAACCAAGCTCATTTTCATAGTTCCAGGTTAGTGTTGACTTTCTTACACCCAGTTCATAAGCCTTATAGAGATTTTCAAGCTTTCCCTCATAAGGAATGCCCTCCTCCACGGTCTTTAAACCAGACATATAGCCTTCCTTAAAATTCTTCTCAATGTCGCTTCCTGAAAGTGCCGGCCTGATGAGGTCACTATTTTCCGCAAAAGCCTTGTCAGTATTTTTAAGCATGTTTGTGAGAAGCTCGAAAGGAGCCAGGTCCATCTGCTCGCACAGTCCCTTGCTAACATAGTGCGCAAAGCACTGGCACATGTAACCGCCCTTTTTCATCTTCTCAAAATCAATCTGACGGCTGTTTCTCCTGAAACTTATGCCGTTTTCCATCTCCTCGGGAAGGATGGTAAAGCTGTACCCTGAGCCTCCCTTCTTTTCCTTTCCAGCGTTTGCCGCCTGTAAATCCCTTGAATATATAAGTCCTGCCGTATCGCAATGCATGTCAATTACCGGTACCATTTCTGCCTCCAATTTTATGATCCAGCCCCGTGCGTGTGCCCGAAAAACATTCATGGGCAGTCAGAACCTGCGCCAGAGCAATTCCAACGACGTATTATAACCCAAACACGTAGGAATTTCCACACAACTCTTAATAAAACTGGCGGCGGCCATCCGTTCTTCTTGCGTGTATTTCATTTGACACTTCCGTGTTTTGTAATTGAAGGTGTGATTACTTTATAAAACAGACGCTACTATTATAATAAAGCAATGTCTTCAATTAGTAGGCTGATGTCTACTTTTAGGTTACCACTTCAACCACTTCACCTGAATATACGCATAGTGGGACAAAATGAAAAAAGCCCCTTCGTCCCACTGTGCATAATGGGACAACTACCGTAAATGTCAAATGTCCCACTATGAAAACGGGTTTTAAAGATCAAAAACAGCCTTTCAATAGTGGGACAAATGTCAAATAAGGCGAATGTCCCACTATTATTACACTATTATTGGGCCGTTTTTAAAAAACGAGTAGTGGGACAAACGTCAAATAAGGCGAATGTCCCACTATTAATAATGGGACATTGGCTGAAAATGCGTTTTGTCCCACTATTTATAATACCCTGGTCGAGCTTTTTTCATTCTTTCCTTAGCTGGCTTGCGCCGATGAAGCAATTTCCAATTGACTGTCGCCGTTTTTTTAATAATAATTAAGCAGGTATACAATTTGTTGATTTACAAACAGTATTAGGGGAAAACATGTACGACGAACTTAAATGGAAGGTCCTTTCAGAAGAAAAGATTCTGCACACGGCCATATATGATGTTTATTCATTAGATGAGGTTTCAGCGAGAGGCGACAGGGGATGCTATGTTGCGATTGACGCTCCAGAGTGGGTGGTGATAATTGCAGAACATGACGGAAATTTTGTGCTTGTAAGGCAGTGGCGCCATGGGGAGGGCAGGGTGAACCTGGAATTCCCGGGCGGCGTGGCAGAGCCTGACGAGGAACCCATCCATGCCGCAGAAAGGGAGCTTCTGGAGGAGACCGGATTTAAGGCGGGAAGGCTCACGTGCATTGGTTCAATGAGCCCGAACCCGGCACTTTTTAAAAATCACTTCCACGTGTTCCTTGCAGAAGACCTTACGCAGACCGGCAGCCT
This sequence comes from Lachnospiraceae bacterium, assembly GCA_024405115.1. Lineage (GTDB taxonomy): Bacteria > Bacillota > Clostridia > Lachnospirales > Lachnospiraceae > Avilachnospira. The sequence goes on along the minus strand of JAKSPD010000010.1, from coordinate 44,687 downwards.
TAACCTCGACTCCGACGAAATCCTTAAATTCGAGGAACTTCCAAAAGAAGACGTCTTCCGCCGATTCGGCGATAGCGAGCTCACAAACGCCTTCATGGGGACCGCGCTTGCCTTTTACATAAGGGCTAAGGGGGTAATATAACCGCTAACCGCAGGGGAAAAGGCTTAATATAATATAACCGCTAACCGCAGGGGAAAAGGCTTAATATAATATAACCGCTAACCACGGGGAAAAGGCTTAATATAATATAACCGCTGACCGCAGGAGAAAAGGCTTAATATAATATAACCGATAACCGCAGGAGAAAAGGCTTAATATAATATTGCCGCTGACCGCGAAATAAATCATAAACAGCCGTAAGCTTATAGGTGCCCTCAGCCAGGGTAACCATAAAACTTACGGCTGTTTTCATGTTAAAAAAATTCTCTTTCAGATGTCCCGCAGGATTTCGTTAAAGGTATGCGGATATTTAAAAAAGGGCGATGGTCTTACTCCTCGTAGCTGTAACCCGGAACCGGAAGTCCGTCAACTGAAAGACGTCCATGGTACTTTCTTGGAATCTCAGGGTTTTCCGTTGCAAAGAACTTTTCGGTAAGCTTAGCCTGCATCCTGTCGAAGTTCTCATACATATCCTCTTTGGTGATGTAATCCGGAATCTTCTGGTTATGATCAACGGGATATTCAGATGCTAGCTTCTCATTGGCAGGATTTGCCTGCCATGTAAGCCTGTACTGTGTGTTTCCGGGTTCACGGAAAAGATTCAGTACAACCTTGTAGACCTTGTTCTGGCGTTCCACTCTCTTATAGAGTTTTTCCTTTCCCTTCATGAAATTTTCAGGTGTGGTGTCCTCCCAGTCAGTTACGGCAATATCCTTAATGGCTGCCCCGGCAGAGGCCATCTTTTCCGCACGTGCCATAAGAAGATAATCGTAAACAAGCTTTTCCCTCTCTGAAATAAGCTCCATGATTTTCTCATCTACTTTGTGTATGGATTCCTTTGCGGTCAGAAGCGCTGCCTCATCATAGTCCTTCGAGGCTTTCCCTTCGCCGTCGCCCATCTGGGCCACCTCAGAGGAAATGCTCACGTCATAATCATCATGACGGTATCTGACCCTTATCTTTTCCCCTCCGGGAAGTGCAAATTCTGAAAATTCTGTAAGGTTATCGTATAATTCCATAAAACACTCCTTTACGTTAAGTGGAAGTTTCTTTGGTTCATTGACCATCCTTATTTTTATTGTATCATACTGGTGCTTTTTATTACATACCCATGTTACTTCTGGCAGCAAGACGCAAGGTATTGCATTTTATCACATACCCTTATTTCTTCTGGCAGCATGCCGCAGGGCATCCCGGAAATGATGAAAACAAAGCTTAACTACAGCCTCAGCCGGCTGATTTTTTCTTCATGCTAAGTTTCTGGAAAAACTTTATAAGGAACTGGTCCGCGTAATGAACTATGAATCCAAATGCCGTGGTGACAGCAAATACACCAAGTGTGAACAGTATGAGGTTCATGTTGCAGGGACCGTACGCAACAGCCTGCCATGCCCCGTCCACCTTTTTGAATGTAAGGAAGCGGAACATATAGATCACAACATAATTCATGAGGAAGGTTTCAAACGAAATCTTCCCGAAAAACCTGCTTATGAGGTTTGACGTCTTAAACTTCATCAGGAGCGTGGCAATCATCACAACAAATGAACTGGTTGTGAAAAGCTGCACGAAATAACATAGGAACTTGTCCCCGATACCGGGCGTGGGCTTTTTAAACTCGCTCCAGTAACCCGGGTTAAGGTCAACAACACGGAAAAGCCAGTATGTAAACGCAAAGAATGCAACAGAACCGGCAAGTTTCACCCAGTATTTCTTCTTAAACCAGTTTATGATTTCTGCATCATACTGCCCGTAGACCATACCCACGACAAAACCGATCACGGAATTTACCCACCATTCACCGCCAAACCAGCGAACATATATCTGCTTCCACCATGGGGCGCTGCTGAAGGCACCGGACTCAAGCCACCATCCGGCCTCTCCCGTCCACCAGGGGAAATGTCCGCCCACACAGAATATCACTCCCATGAAGAGAACGACAAAAAGCATGTACAGAATACCCTTATCGATATCCTTGACCTTCCGGAAAATAAAATAGAAAGCCACATACAGAAGGAAGAACGCCACGGTGAACCATCCGTACTCATTCATCATTGTAAGACCCAGGCTGTTTGTGACCCACTGAAGCGGAGCGTAGTTTCCTACATAATGGGGCATTATGATTCCGTATATAAGCACGTTCATGTAAAACGGAACGAGTATCTCGGGAAAACGCCTCTGTGCAAAGGTGTCCATGTAACCCGGCTTTCTTTTAAGGCTTTTAATAAGGCCGTATCCGGATGAGAACATGAATACCGCAACCAGCAGAAATCCCACCTTCCTGAAGCACCATAATTCCCTTGTCAGGTCCTCAAAGGCATCTTCCTGGGATATGTGGTGAAATATGACTCCCACGGCTGCCACGCCGCGAAGCGGAATTAAGGCATCCTTCTCAAAAGGTTCCTCAAAAAAGCCATCCCTGCCGGCAAACTTTCCTCCGAACAGGATCAGTGCTATAAATAATGCATAAACTGCAATGCTTAATACTCCGCTCACAAACATTCCCCCATTAGGCAATTTCAAACGGCTCCCGCCGATACTTCCATAAACCGCCTGATGACGATTATATCAAAATTACCATCTTGTTACAATTGCGAAACAGAGATAGAATGAGCATGATTAAAGGGAGGTGTCTCATGGGATACATAATTAAAAATGTCAAAGTCTACGACGGCCTGGGCGGAAAGCCCTTTATGGCTGATGTAGTGATTGAAGGCGACAAGATCACAAAGGTTTGCGAAAACGCGGAATACAATGCGACTATCGGCGATGTAATTGACGGAACAGGTTACTGCCTCGCTCCCGGTTTCATCGATGCACATACACATTCAGACCAGCAGTGCTTTAAAGACCCCAGTCGTGCCGGCAGGCTATTACAGGGAATCACTTCAGAAATCGGAGGACAGTGCGGTTCATCCAAGGCTCCGTTCCTTAAGTCAATGCCCGAAGATGCGCAGAAGTTTGTCAACGTTGCATATAAAAACCCCATCTGGTTTGAAACCTTTAAGGAAGAGCTTGAGGCAGTGGAGAACCTTCCGCTCGGAGCAAACCAGAAATATTTTGTGGGCCACAGGCTTGTAAGGTGCTCCGTAATGGGAATCGAAGGCCGTGCCGCAACTGATGCTGAAATCGATAAGATGTGCGGGCTTGTTGAAGAGGCAATGGAATCCGGAGCGCTTGGATTCTCAACAGGCCTTGTTTACGCACCGGGCCCGTTCGCTGAGACAAAGGAAATCGTGGCCCTCGCAAAGGTTGCAGGTAAGCATGGTGGAATCTACACTTCACACATCAGAAATGAGAGTGACTTTGTTGAAGAGGCAATAAAGGAAGTAATAGACATCGGCCGCAAGGCGGAGGTTCCAGTAAACATTTCACACATAAAGTGCATGTACCCGGATAACTGGGGTAAGGTTGAGTCAGTCCTTGAAACCATTGACAAAGCTCTTGATGAGGGAATCGACGTGACCATGGATGCTTATCCGTATGAGGCATGCTCAGCAGGAATCCTTTCAACCGTTCCCCCGAGTTACCGTGCAAAGGGCGTTGACTGGATGATCTCCCACATGGAAGGAAAGGCTAACCGTGATATTCTTAAGGACATTGTCCTTGGCGGTAAGGAAAAGTACGAGAACCCGATGAAGGGCATCGGTCCGGAGAAACTTCTCATAGTAAGTGCCCCGAAGACTCCGGATGCGGAAGGAAAGTTCATTTCAGAATATGCCAATGAGCACGGAATCGACGGATTCGACGCATGGTGCGACATTATCGTACAGAACGGCGGCAGCGTTACTGATGTCCGCTTTGCGATGAGGGATGAGGACATCGAAAAATTCTATAAGCACAGAAAGTGCATGGTAGGTTCAGACGGCCTCTATTCAGGCGGAACCGGTCTCTGCCATCCCAGATATTTCGGAACAATGACCAGGTACCTTGGAAGATTCGTGCGTGAAAGAAAGATACTGCCGTTTGAAGAGGGTATCAGAAGAATCACCTCCATGCCGGCTGAAAGATACGGACTTAAGAATAAGGGTGTTGTTAAGGAAGGCTATGATGCGGACCTCGTTCTCTTCGATGAGAACACAATCATCGACCGCGCTGAATACCTTGATCCCTATAAGGCAAACGAAGGCATCAGGGCCGTATTCGTAAACGGAGGACTTGCAGTCATCGACAACATCTACACCGGACTTACAAACGGAAGGCTGTACAGAAGATAAACCTAAGGTCCAGATAGCGTTCATTTTTCCAAAAGAAAAGCAGATTTAACGGTCTGCTTTTTCTTTTCAAAAAAACCAAAAATGCCCCGAATGCCTTAAAACATTCGGGGCATAATATATAAATCTATTATCCCATATTTTCCATGAGTTCCTTCATGACAAGCTCATTGTAATCGGTGTGGCGTTCCTGTGCATGTCCGGCCTTTGCTTCGGAAGCCTTAGGCTTTGATGAAGATCTTCTTCCGGTCTTCCTGCCCCCGTTTTCCTCAAACTGACTTGTACGCCTCTTTGCGGCCTCAACGGTAGTGATTCCGATCTGTGCCCAGTCACAGCCCAGCTTTTCCATGTAACGGATGTCGTTACGGTCATGCTCAACCGAGTATGACACAAGATACTCAATCACATCGGGCGGAAGCTTCAGACCGTCATAAAGATACGCGAGGACCTGTGACTCCTTTTCATCCATTATCTTGCTGCGGTACTTCTGCACTATTAAGGTAAGTTCCCTGAAACTTTCGTCTTCAGAAAGTCTCAGGAGGGCTTCCGTTCCTTCAGTACTGCGGTAACGGTCACGAAGGGCTTCCTTTTTTGAAGGGGCCTTTGTCACTGTTTTTTCCAGTTCTTCAGTTTCCTTTGAGGTCTTCGCCCCGGTATCATCCTGCGTTCCAACCACGCCCTGTTTCTCCCAATACTTAAGTGCCCTTTTTACATCGCCTTCTGAAAGCTGAAGGTCTTCAGCCATCTTTTCAACATCCGCCCTTCCCTCATACAGCAGGTGAAGAAAGACCTTTACATAGTCTCCTCCCGCCTGAGGCATATACTCGGTTATGAAGCGCGATGGTATGACCACCGACTCTGTTTTCAGTGCATTTATGTAATCCATTCAGGTAATCCTCTTTTTGTTCTGCGTGAAGATTGTAACAGATTACATTTAAAAAGAAAATAGCCCGAAGGTTTCCATAATCATTTAGTGGATAAAGTGGATAACTTTCGAAAATGGCTCAACCACGCAAATTTGTAAAAGTGATTATCCACAAGTTTGCTTTACATAATACTCCGGACCACGGTGTGGATAAAGTGGATAACTACATGGAAAGCAGGTCTTCAGCCACTTTCACGATGTTTCCGGCACCCATTGTTATCAACAAATCACCAGGTTCTGCCTTTTCCAAAATAAATTTTTCGACACCCGGAAAATCCGGAATGTAGGTCGCGTTTCCGCCCATCTGATTGATACGTTTTGCCAGGTCAAGGGAGCTTATTCCCAGGTTGTCCGTCTCCCTGGCGGGATATATGTCCGGAAGCACGACTTCGTCACAAAGCAGAAGCGCCTTCGCAAATTCATTCATCAGTACCTTGGTCCTTGTGTATGTATGGGACTGGAAGGCAACATAAAGTTTCTTGTGGGGATACATGGCAGCCGCCTTCAGTGTGGCCGCGATTTCCTGCGGATGATGCGCATAGTCGTCAATGACCGTAAAACCGTTGACTACACCTTTAAGTTCGAAACGGCGGTCCGTTCCCGTGTAGTTTTTAAGGGCGTCTATCGCCAATGCACGGTCGATGTTCATATGATCGGAAACCGCAATGGCCGCAAGTGAATTATAAACGTTATGTTGGCCGGGAACACTTAAGCGTACCCTGCCCTCTTCCTTTCCGTCAACCAGCAGCGTGTACCCGGCGCAGGCATGGTCATCATATGTTATGTCCTTTGCGGCGTAATTGTAGTCTTCAGATTTTCCAAAGGTCACATAACCGCACTTTAACCCGTCAAGAAAGTAATCAACCTTCTGAATGTCCCCGTTAATTACAAGAAATCCCCTGTCATCCTGCGGAAGCTTCCTGATGAACTCCCTGAAAGAATTACGGATGTCATCGATGTCGCGGAAGAAATCAAGATGATCCGCTTCAACGTTCAGCACGACTGAAACCGTGGGATAGAATGAAAGGAAGCTGTTTGTGTACTCACAGGCCTCAGCAAGGAAGGTGTCTGATTTTCCCACCCTGATGTTTCCGCCGATGGATTTCAGCATTCCGCCGACCGTAACCGTCGGATCCGCGTCAGCAGCCAGAAGGATCTGGGCAATCATTGAGGTGGTCGTGGTCTTTCCGTGTGTTCCGGCTACGTTAATGGCCTCACGGTAATTAAGCATGAGTTCCCCAAGAAGCTCCGCCCTGGTCATCATCGGAATGCCGCGACGTACAGCCTCTGCAAACTCCGGGTTGTCCGGATGAATGGCTGCCGTATAAACAACGACGTCGGGATTTTCAATGTTTTCAGCACTCTGGGGATATGAGATCTTCACTCCTTCAGAAGCCAGCTTGTCCGTAAGCTCACTTTCCCTCATGTCTGAGCCGGAAACCTCAAAGCCCTTTTCGATAAGAACTTCTGCAAGTCCTGACATTGAAATTCCGCCGATTCCTATAAAGTGCACACTGCACGGTCTGTTAAAATTGATCTGATACATGTCTGATTCTCCGGTTCCAGATGCGCCGCATCCGAAATTCTCTTATGGTTTATTTTCCGAGCTTGCTGATTTCCTCAAAGAGTTCAAGGTCCTGCTCAGTGATTTTTATGTTGGTTGCCAGTTTTTCGCCGTTAGGATACTCAACCGTCAGTCCCAGTACCGTGTCGACCGGTACACCCTTAGCCCTGACTGCATTCAGGAACATTGGGAACTTTGGATGATTTCGTGTAAACCTGTCCCATGCCCCTTTTATTTTGATTGCATCTCCAATTCCAAATGCCATGATTACCTCCCAAATGCAATACGGTAAATCGTATTTTCATCATATTCATACGGAATGGCGGCAAGCTTTCCGGGGCTCTTGATTATCATGTCCGCAGTCTCCTGCAGAAGTTTTTCAGGTGCCTTTGTGATCTTACATACATTCCATATATATTCTTTCATTTCGTCACAGGAGCCGAATCCTGTCAGCGCACATACGTCACTTACCGTTTCATATGGTGCCTCACGCAGATAGTCCGCCAGGAAATATCCGCAGGCTTTTCCGTGCGGCATGTTCAGTGAAAGTGTAAGCGGATAACTCAGTCCGTGAGGAATGGCGGTTCCCACGTGTGTGATGGCCATGCCGGCAAGCACGGAAGCATGCATGAGCATGGAGGCCTCCTCCTCAGTGAGCATCCAGCCCTCATCACTTCTTTTCAGCACGTCTTTCGCCGATGCCCATATCCTGAACCCCTCACGGTCAATCATCTTTGTGAAATCCTGTGCCTTGGAGTTTACATAGCTCTCCATAAGGTGCGCCAGCGCGTCAACTGAAGTGTTCTTTATTATCTGTGCCGGCGCCTTCATAAGGTAACGGTAATCGGCGAGAGCCATTTTAGGATAAAGGCGGTGCGGAATCGAGCCTTTTTTGTTGATGGAAGGACGCGTAAGCACGGACACCCATGTTATCTCCGCACCGGTTCCGCAGGTCGTGGGCACTTCGATTATCGGAAGAGCCCTGTCATCCGGCCCCTTTTCATAAAGGTAGTCAACGCCCTCCCCGGGATACCCCATCATCATGGCTATGGCTTTGGCCGCGTCCATGGGCGACCCGCCGCCGATACCGATCACGAAATCTGCTCCCGCTGAAAGTCCGAGGTCACGGCCCTTAATGACCGTCTCCACGCCGGGATTCTCTTCAACCTCTGAAAAGACCGTAAATTTCTTTCCAAAGCCTGAGAGCGCTGACTCAACATCATCCAGGGCGCCGCATTTTACCGCAGAAGACCTTCCGGTAACAATCAGGGCATGTGTACCGTAAGAGCACATCTTTGCCGCATTCACTTTTACGGCGTCTTTTCCTTCATATACGTCTACAGGTATAAAAAACTCCATATATTGTATCTCCTACGGCAGAATAATAGCACAAACGGCGCTTTTTTACAATGTTTAAGAAAGCCGGCACTTTAGTGTCCGGCTTCCTTAATTAATCAATACCCTTATTTGTCGCTTTTGGTATAAAAGTTATATTTAACACCATGTCCATGCCGTTAATATAATCTTTTTCCCATAGTAAAAGAAGTACAGTGCCCTTGAAATTCCGTTCCCAAGTTTACATCTCAGTTCAAAGACCCCGTCTCCCTTCCAGATTATATGAGATATGTCTCATTATATCAATTAAGAAAGCAGTGTCAGCAGTCCCGTGGAGGACTCATATCTGTAAATGTTGTCTGAGAGGAAATCATCAGAGTCGACAACGGTTCTGTTTACCTCCCGGCAGATCTTCTGAAGGTCCCCGGGTTCATACACCGCCCATTCGGGAACTGCAATTATCTCGCTGACAGAAGAAGGAATGATGAAGAAAGCCTCATCCTCCACGGCGATGCATATCTTTTCAAGCATCTTGCGGGAAAAAACAGCCATTGCCCCGCTGACAAAACCGTCCCCCAGCACAAGGAACATCCGTTCCTCGAACCGTGGCATGTCAACTTCGGAAAGATCACAGAGATACTCTGTCAGTCCCCTGATTGAGAAATCACACTTCAATGTGTTTTCAAGGGCAATATTCAGTATCTCCTCATCCGAAAAACCCAGAAATTCACGTTGAAAATCATGGCTGCACAGAATGCTGCCTTCGTCAATTCTCCATCTTGGTACTGCAATCAGGTCGTAAAAGGTAAGATGTGCCGTTGATTCGGCAAGACTTTTGTTTCTTTCACCGTTAAGAATCTGAAGATAAAGATGATCCGGAGCGGTTTCGGGGCAGATATCCGAAATGTCAAAACTCACTCCGCTCAAAGTGGCACTGACCGCGTTCTCCACCATTTCCCGGGCAAGATTGCTGACTGTCTTTTCATCAGACCGGTAATGCTCATACGCGTCAAAAGGATAGATGACCGGTGCAACGTTCAGTTCCTTCATTTTAAGGGACAGTGCCTCCATAAGCCCGCGGTTGCTTTTGTAAAGCAGTCTTTGTTCCACGGCAGTTACAGCTGAAAAGGCTTTCGCCGATTCAAACACACATTTCGTGAACTCGTCACGAAACTCCTCATAAGAAAGTATCATGTTTTTTCCTTCCCATGTGGCCGGGCATCTCTATATTACCCTTATACTGGTGCTTTGTCAACACAGAAAGGTGTGGACAATTAAGTTTTCCTGTTATATACTTTCAACGAGGTCAGACACACAATTTTTTACGATCGAGGTAAGGAAAATGGCAATTAAATACAAGAGAAGCATTCTTCCCTGGCTTAAGGAAAATGGTTATAACACCACAAGACTGAGAAGGGAGAAGCTTTTTGGTGAGGCAACGATCCAGGCTTTCCGTATGGGAAAACCCATCGCTTTTTCAGGTCTTGACAAACTCTGCTCAATGCTTAACTGCAAGGTAGAGGACATCATTGAATATGTTCCTGACGAAGAGGACAAATGACAGTAAGACCGGAAACAAAAATATCCGCGGCCGTTTTGGCTGCGGATATTTTTTATCCAGGTTTATTTTCAGTTCCTTAAAGATGCTGTTACAGCGTGATTTGCGTATCACCGATTTTGAAACTGTCGCCCTCACGGCAGATGCATACCATTGTCTTTCCCGTATTAAGGGTTATCTCATTTCCGTCATCGTCAAAGAAGCGTGTTGTCTCATATTCGTTTGTCTTTACCCACTTGCAGTGGATCATTCTGCCGTTTGTAATATAATAACCGTCATGTCCGCCGTCAAGCACATGGTAATAAATGTACCCTGCCCCACGTGAACCTGAAAAACAGCTCTCTATCAGGATGTTCTTGAAAGCCATCTGTTCCCCGGTTACGGCATCCTTCTGTGGACTTCCGTAAATGGACCGGTAATAAAGCCCCTCTTCCGCATTATAATGGAATTCGGATTTTGTCGTCGGAAAGCATCCGGCCATGTAAATGTCAGCTGCCTCGCTGGAATTACCGTATGACGAAAGGTCGACCTGTTCTGTTTCACGTGCAAATTTCCAACGGTTAGGATCCCAGAGGCCTTCCCTGTGAAGGGTCTCAAATCCGCCCTTTTCGATAGCCCTCTTTACGTGGGCCCCGTCAGTATATGCCGCATGCATTGAATTGGTGCCGGCCGGAACGCGGTAAAACGCGCCATAGTCATCGCCCATCACTCCACCGACGCCGTTAATGTTATCAACGTCGTCCCTCGTAAGGATGTCCTTGACAAAAACTTCAGGACCGCCGTAATGCACAAGTATGGAATCCCACTCCATTGACTCCATGACAAAGTAATCCCTTGTACTTCTGATGTTCCCGATTCTTTCAAGATCTTCCCAGTCCTCAAGGATTCCCATCTGGCGGCTCATGTCGCCTTCTTCCATGATTTCATAGAATACGGACACCCTGTCAAGGCCGTACTGGGGCTGTGCCTTTTTGTCCGTGGGATACATTACGGCAATGGGGCGCCTGCTCACAAGCTCCTCCCTGATCCACATGTTCGTGACAGGGCTTCTCGCAAAGCCCTCCTCCGGCGGAATGTCCGGAACCGTCGTTTCTTCAGTTACAGGTTCGGTTTCAGTCTCAGCTTCTGTGGTTTCCTCGTCTGTTTCCGACTCTATGGAAATCACGGGAGCGGCAGTTGTGGTGGGAGCCTCCGTAGTGGCCGCCGTTGTCTCAACCTCCGCCACGGTTGTCTCCTCTTCCTTTCCCCCGCATCCGGCCATTGCCGCCGCAAGTAACAGAAGTGCTATATATGCTGTTGTCTTCTTCAATGCTGTCATAATCCTTGTACGGCTTCCGCCGATTTCAACCCCTCTTGCAAACGTGATTTCTTAACCGAAATCTGAATGTACTTACATCACGTTTTAATGTCCAAATGCGATAATGTCAATACCGGACTTTGTTTTTTGTCACATACTTAATCCCTTTTGGCAAGACTCAGCATTCCGTCATTGTCCGTGACCAGGGTCCGTAGAAGGAAAAGCGCCTCGTCAAAACGCTCTTCCATGTCATCAGTAAGGCGCTTATATCCCAGTATCTTCGCCATTGTCTGGTAAAGTCCTTCCTTTTCGACAGATATATTTTTCTTTATGAAGAAAAGCATTCCTGCCGCAAGTTCCTCGTTGCAGATGTATTTAAGTTCCCTCCGGAAGCTTTCGGAAGGCACCCTCAGGATGTACCGGTGATTATCCTTAACATATATGAAGCCCTTTCGCCTCACATATCCGTAATCCTCCGGACGCGCCATCTCCCTCCCGAAGGTTTCAGTCACATAGCTTGTGACCTTTTCCCTGCCGTACAGGCAGCACATCCTCTTAAGGAGCCACTCTTCTGAAACCGGGGCTTCATTTTTCACGACCTCCAGTATCTTCCCTAGCCTTCCCTTACGGCTGTCGCCGATGATAGCCGCGTCATCGGAAAGCTTATATTCCGGAAACTCAAAATGTGACTCCTCCGCCTCATCCTCAAAATCTTCCAGAGGTTCCGCCATCCGTGTAACCTCACTTCCGCCGGAGTTGCCGTCATCACACGTGGTCTCGCCATTATTCCCGCCGTCTGAACCTTTACCGTCATCAAAACCGTCCATAAGGGCCTTTTCGCAGGCCTCGATGAGCCACTGCTCCTCAAGCTTTCTGTTCCTGAACCAGTCCACTGACCAGATGCGGTAGAACTTCCATCCCATCTGCTCGAGTACCTGCTGGCGTAGCCGGTCACGGTCACGAGCGGTATCGGATGAATGGTATGAGGCACCGTCGCACTCTATCGCAAGGACATAGTCAGAGCCTTCGCCTCTCTTAAGCCCGAGGTCAATCCTGTATATGGAACATCCCACCTGGGTGTCTACCGTATAGCCCTTTTCGCGGAGGAAGCTGCAGACCTCCATCTCAAATCCGGAATCAAATTCATCAGCATCAGATACCCTGTACTCACGTTCAAGAGAATCAGGACCCATTTCAGCATACTCAAGATATGCGCGCAGAAGCTTTGCACCCTTTGCAGATGTGCGCTTTAAGTCGATGTCAGTGTAGTGCATGCTTGTGACAAGCTGGACATTTATCTTTGCACGTGTCACGGCCACATTAAGCCTTCGCTCACCACCCTCGTTATTAAGCGGGCCGAAGTTATAAATAATGCGCCCTTCCCTGTCGGGTCCGTATCCGACTGAGAAGATTACCGTGTCACGCTCATCTCCCTGGACGGTCTCAAGGTTCTTGATAAAGAAAGGCTCTGACTTGTCCTTGGCAAAAAACGCCTCAAATTCAGGATTTTCGCGTCTTCTCTTATAAAGAAGTGTTTCTATGAGCCCCTGCTGCCTTATGGAAAATGCCACTACTCCCAGCGACCTCTCCGGGAACCTTTCAAAGTTTTCGTAGATAAGATCCACTATCTTTTCCGCTTCTATACGGTTGCTGCCTGAATGGTGGTCGAAAACGCCGTCAACATGATAGAAATCGACACCTTCCCACTTTTTGTCGGCTGCCGCTGAAGGGAACGTCACAAGCTCGTTATCGTAGAAATAATTGTTTGAAAATGCGATGAGTGATTCGTGACGGCTCCTGTAATGCCATTTTAAGCGGATCTGCGGGAATGAGGCGCTGCAGAGGTCAAGAATGGACTCGAAATCGGAAACATCTCCCATCTCCTCATCCTTATCTTCACCCGAAAGCTCCGCGGTGAAGAAATTTGACGGGGGCATCTGTCTGGAGTCACCGACTACCACCACCTGTTTTCCCCTGTATATGGCACCCACGGCATCCTGCGGGAATATCTGTGAAGCCTCATCAAACACAACCATGTCAAACTCCATGCCCGATGCCCCGAGGTAAGTGCTTACACTTAACGGCGACATGAGGAAACACGGCTTCAGCTGCTGTATGAGCATGCTCATTTCCGAAAGCATTGTACGTATGCTCTTTAAGCGTCTCTTTTTTTCACCCTCACGTAAAAGCTTTGCGATGTCACTTCCCTGTGAGATAAGGTCTGTGTCCGGCCTTCCTGAGGAAAGCTTTGCGCGTATCTGCGCGCGGCTCACCTCAAAGTGAAGCCTGTCCTTCTCCCGAAAGAGCTCCGTGGTACTGTCATGTGAAATACGTGAAATGGCATTAAAGGTATCTCCTTCCGTGCCCAGGATGTAGTCTGCCCAGTCATACCAGAAAAGCTTTTTATATGCATCCGGGAGTGCATCGGCGGGCACGCCCTCATTCCTTGCCTTTTCAATGAAGTCGCAGAGCCCGTTATCTGTAAGTTCCGACAGAAGCACACGGAAGCCCTGGTAGTTTTCCGCCATGTCAAATTCCAAAAGGCATCCGGAAGCCTTTTCTGAAAGTTCACCCAGCGTGAGTGACGACACGCTGCCAAATGAGGCATTTATTACTGAATAAGGTTCATGAAGCCTTTCAGCCTCACGGCATATAATATCGGCGGAAGTTCCCGCTTCTTCCGAAAGAGCGGAAAGTTTCCCCGCTGCATCAGCATATTCAGAAAGCCTGTCAGAAAGCTCAATGGCTTCCTCATATTTAAGTTTCCTCCCGTCTTTCCTGCAGAGGCGGAATTCCTGCATCAGCGACTTATAATCCGAATTAAAGAGCCTTGTGAAAGAATTTGAGTAAAGTTTCCTCAGCTTTCTTCCTGTCTCCGTTCCGTTGATCTTAAAAACATCCTCTTCATATTCCGAAAGTATGCCGTTTTTCTTTTCAGAAAGCTCCACTGCAAGTCTGCTGACATTCTCAAGGAATCCGTATGTCTGTTGATGGAATGCAGTGTTTTCAGCAAGTACTGAAAAAGCCTCTTTCAGCTTCCTCTTTCCTCCCTGTGAAAGGTCAGTGGATATAAATCCGTACCAGGGATTTTCCTTATAATCATATCCTATGGTGTGGACATATCCGGCAAAGCGTGATAAAAGCCCGGCGGCGGTACGCACATGACTTTCAGGCCTGCTGTTTATCCGGGGTATCACATAGTCAACATCCATAGCCCCGGAATTTACGGAATATGCGGAAATGACCTTGAAAAGGCTCTTGTTTATGACCGGGCGTCTCTCATGGAGTTCCCCGGCATACCTGTCAAGCTTTTCCTCCGCCTCCTTGCGGATGAGCATTTCCTCTTCCGCCTTTTCGGAAAGCGTGCTTTTCCTGAGTTTCAACGTACGGACAAGTTCATCCGTGAACTCCCTCTTGTTCGCCTTATAGCTGTGAAGCTCCATGCAGAAGTCAGAAAGCCCCGCCTTCTTCAGCTTGTCATAAACAACATTGAGGGCGGCCATCTTTTCAGAAACGAAAAGGACCTTTTTCCCGTCATACAATGCCTCCGCGATTATGTTCGTGATGGTCTGGCTTTTGCCGGTACCGGGCGGGCCCTGGAGAACAAAGCTCCTTCCGGATTTAGCCATTTTTATTGCCTCAAGCTGGCTTGAGTCCGCATCAACAACGTTATGAAGCTCTGCTTCCTCATTCTTTCCTTCAGTGTTTTCGCGTTCATCTTCCTTCCGGCCCTTCTTTGGATCAAAAGGCTCATCCGTGGCAGCTCCCCCGCTTTCACCCATCAGCGAAAGCACGTTTTCATTCTTAATTATCCTTTCCGCATTTACCTTAAGGTCCTCATACATGTTGAGCTTAAGGAACGAGAACACCCCAAGCCTTACATCATCTGTCACCGTCCAGGAAAGCCTTGCGGCCACTTCCCTTATCATGGTCATGTATTCTGTAAATCCCTGGTCATCGTACTCGGGAAGCGTGACCCCGTATTCCATTAAGAGCTTATACTTAAAGGTAGGATTTACTATTGCGTCCTCGCCTGTCATCTTCACCTTGAAAGGCATTATGGCTGATTCGTTTATGAGCTTTACCGGCACAAGAAGAACGGGGGCCTTGTATTTCTCCTTTGAACTGTCGCTTTCAGTCCACTCAATAAAGCCGAAGGCCATATAAACCACGTTTACACCTGTTTCCTCAATGACGGTCTCCTGTTTTTTCAGGAGGTTGCCCGCAATCTTTACGGAAGGCGTGTTTACATTATAAAGAAGCAGTTCATTTTTCCTTATCTGCGGCTGCCATTTCTCAAGGTATATCTCCTCAGCGGACCTGATCTTTTCAGGCGCGGTCACCCCCGGGCCTGAAACCACGTTATCCTCACCGTTAACTGAAGATGACGTTTCAGGGGATTCGGTTTTGTCTTCCTTTATCTCATCAGGTATCTCACGCTGTTCAAACACGGCAAAAGCAGCGGTACTGTCAAACAGTGCCGCCGCTTCCGGCCATAAGACCTTTGCTGAAGTGCTCTTATTATCCTTGAAATTGATCAGATTGCTGGACTTTCCCACATCGAGAAGCCTGTTCATCCAGCTTTCCAGTTTTTTGAGGGTCATGTTTTCAAATGCAGGTTTGATCCCGCTCCTTCCTTTGGCTTGTTTTTTCTAGTATATCACAGGCTCCCGCTTTTTTCACAGCCTCCCTGAATTCTTCGTCCGTCATTTTTGCAACCTTCAGGTAAAGCTCATATTCCTTTTCGTTCATAAGGTTCCTCCTCCACTCATAAAACATATGCCTTGCGGCATGATTGCCCATTAATCAGGCAATGCACTCAATCCACTCGCCACGGTCAGCTCCAGACATGTTCTTTCTCTTAAATACAAAACGGTAAACCAGCTCACCGTCCTCCCTTCCTGTCACGACCATCCGGTCCTCCGGGCGGAAGCCGCGGTTCGCTATGCGGCTGGCTGAACTTTTTATACCTGCGAGTGTTCCGGACTTTAAAGTGAATCTGTCATTTAATGTTGCTGTATAAACTGTTGTCTTCATTGATGCGGCTCCTTTCCCGAAATCACAATAAGTGTAGTGTTAAATTTTCAAATAGAGATGATTCTGTTGCGTTAAACTTTTCAAATAAAGTTGATTCTGTTGCGTTAAATTTTTCAATTAAACATTCCCTTCCTGTTACGCCTTAATTATGCAAAAAGAAGCTGTCCATTAATACGGACTTGATTGAACGTTCCAGGGCATTCCTGATTTTTTCTTTACAGGGAAAATGGTTACGGGACGGTCTTTCTGGCCAGGGTCTGAACAGTAACGGGCATTCCAAAACATACCGGGTAAGTACTCCTGATATGCATTTAAGTTTGACTGTTTCATGTCACACGTAACAATTATGCACGGCTGTTTGGCTGGTCATTTACCTATGTTATATCTTTTTATGTGCACTGTTCTGAGATTCATAACAAATTGTTATCGATGTCATATCATTTTGTCTTGTATTTTTTGTGATTTCACTGTAAAATGCACAGGTATCGCTATAAAAAACAATAACGAAGGAGATTTTTATGAAAAAAATATTAGCAGTACTTCTTGCAGCACTTTGTGTTGTATCAATGGCCGCCTGCGGCAGCTCAGCAGGTTCAGCTGACACCATCAAGATTGGTGTTTTCGAGCCCCAGTCCGGTGACAACGGTGCCGGCGGAAAGCAGGAAATCCTCGGCATGCAGTATGCAAACAAGGAAACCCCCACTGTTGAAGTTGGTGGAAAGACCTATAAGGTAGAGCTCGTTTATGCAGATAACGCATCTTCAAACGACAAGGCTCCCTCAGCAGCTCAGAACCTCGTATCAGCAGGTGTTTCTGTTGTTCTCGGTTCATACGGCTCAGGCGTTTCAATCGCAGCCGGTGACACATTCAATTCAGCAGGCGTTCCCGCCATCGGCGTTACCTGCACAAACCCCCAGGTTACAAGCGGATGTGATGCTTACTTCCGTATCTGCTTCCTTGATCCCTTCCAGGGAACTGTTCTTGCTAACTATGCAAAGAACGACCTCAAGGCTACCAAGGCTTACTGCCTTGCAAAGCAGGGTGATGACTACTCAGGCGGACTTGTAAACTACTTCATCGAGGCTTTCGGCGCAGAGAACTGCGTATCAGAGACATTCCCCGACGGAACAAGTGATTTCTCAACCTATATCACAAATGCTCAGACTCAGGGCTGCGACGTATTCTTCTCACCCGTTTCAACAGAAGCTGCAGCACAGATCATTGCAAAGGCTGATGCACAGGCTCTTGGAATGCCCATCCTTGCAGGCGACACATGGGATTCAAACGTTATCCTTGACGCAGCTAAGGGCACAGGCGTAGAAGTTGCTGTTACAACATTCTATAACGAAGGCGCTAATCCCAAGTTCGATGACGGAATCAAGGCATGGATCAACTCTGACAGCACCGCAAAGGCTAATAACGGCGGAAACGATGAGATCGCAGCTGTTTCGGCAATGGGTTATGACGCATACTACTTCGCACTTGAGGCAATCAAGAAGGCCGGCAGCACAAAGCCCGCTGACGTAATGAAGGCTCTTCCCTCCAATACATATGACGGTGTAACCGGACATATCGAGCTTGATGCAATCGGCGACGCCGTTCGTAATTCTGCATTCATCAAGAAGTGCAACAACGAAACCGGAAAATTCGAGTTCGTAACAGAAGCAAAAGTACAGTAATTCCCACAGGTGTTCCTCATGAAAATTTTATTACCATACATCCTTTCGGGTGTGTCGGTCGGGGGACAGTACGCATTAATTGCCATAGGCTATACAATGGTCTATGGCATTTTGCGCCTCATTAACTTTGCCCATGGCGATGTTTTCATGGTCGCCGGACTTGTTATGGTCTATCTTGCCGCAAGCACCCCTCTTTACATAGCCATACCGGCCACGATCCTTATCACCGTGGCTTTGGGCTTCACGATTGAACGTGTTGCGTATAAGCCGTTAAGGACCGCTCCCCGTATGTCTGTAATGATTTCCGCCATCGGTGTGTCTTACCTTATCCAGAACCTCACACTTTACATCACGGGCGGACTTAATAAGAACTACCCCGAGATTCCCTGGATCTCTGACAAAATCACAATCTTCGGTACCACAACGACCCGTGTGACCCTTATCACCCCGTTCCTGACCGTTGCACTGTGTCTCATCTTAGTATGGATCATCAACCACACGAAGATAGGCATGGCGATGCGTGCCGTTTCAAAAGACTTTGAAACATCACAGCTTATGGGCATCAGGATCAACAGCGTCATTTCGGCCACTTTCGTAATCGGATCATTCCTGGCTGCCGTGGGTTCCGTGCTGTTCTTTACGAACTACCCCGGAATTGTTCCCACTTCAGGTTCAATGCCTGGTCTTAAGGCATTCGTTGCGGCAGTATTCGGCGGAATCGGATCAATTCCGGGAGCCGTTATAGGTGCATTCATAATCGGTATCTGCGAGTCACTTATCAAGGGTCTTGACACGATCCTTGTGACGCAGGGTGTCATGGCATCCCCGTTTGGTTTTGCAACATTTTCCGATGCATTTACATTCGTACTGCTTATCGTCATTCTGGTGTTCAAGCCCACCGGTCTTTTCGGCGAGAAGCAGACCGACAAGGTTTAAGGAGGCGCTTTCATGAAAACGAAAAAGAATCTGACCTCCCTTATCCTTCCTGTTGCATTCCTTATACTGGTGTTCCTTCTTGATCAGCTTATCAAGCCTACTGATTCAATGAGTATGCTTCTTACCGTACTGCAGAAGGGTTCCGTTTACGCCCTCGCGGCAGTTTCTATGAACCTTCTTAACGGATTCACGGGACTGTTCTCTTTAGGACACGCAGGCTTCATGCTTATCGGTGCATACACATATGCCATCTTCACCATACCGTCACAGGCAAGGGACAGCGTTTACCAGTATTTTGACGCTCTCATCCGTGTTTCCTTCCCGGAGGTGCTTTCAGGCGCCCTCGGCGGATTCGGATATGTCCTCGGAATCGCACTTGCAGTTATCCTTGCAGGCGCCATCGCCGCCGTGTTCGCATGGCTTATCGGACTTCCGGTACTAAAACTCAAGTCTGACTACCTTGCAATCGCCACCCTTGGATTCGCCGAAATCGTACGTGCAATCTTCCAGTGGCAGAAGCTCGGACCCGTCACAAACGGTTCCAACCTTTTAAAGAGCTTTGAGCGTACCAGCACATTCCGTATCACGCTTGGAAACGGCACTGTGATTTCCTTTGCAACATTCGTTCCGGTGCTTATCGCAGTGATATGCATTTCACTTATCGTAAGGCTCGTGAACTCCACTTACGGCCGTGCCTTCAAGGCAGTCCGTGACGACGAGATTGCGGCTGAGGCCATGGGCATCAATCTTGCCCGTACAAAACAGCTTTCATTCTGCACAAGCTGCTTCTTTGCAGGTGTTGCAGGTGCCATGATGGCAATGGTCCTTTCAATCGCACAGGCCAGCAACTTCAAGGTTGCCATGACATATGAGATCCTCCTCATGGTTGTTCTGGGCGGTATCGGTTCCATTTCCGGTTCAATCATCGGTGCCATGCTGTTCATCTCCGCTTCCGAGTGGTGGCTCAGGGGACTTGACTCAGGTTCATTCCTTGGTATAAATGCCCCCGGCATTTTCAGGAACGGTTTCCGTCTCGTAGTATTCTCGCTGATAATCATGGTTGTCGTTCTCTTCTTCCGTAAGGGCATCATGGGTGACCGTGAACTTCCTGAGGTAATCCAGGGATGGAGGCAGAAGAGGCAGTCCCGGAAAAGGAGGGCTGAGTAATGGCAAGTGTTCTTGAATTAAAAAACATCACCATGCAGTTTGGCGGCGTTGTTGCCGTTGATGACCTCAACATGGTCGTTAACGAAGGTGAGATCGTTGCACTCATCGGCCCGAACGGTGCCGGAAAGACAACGGCGTTCAACGTTATCACAGGCGTTTACGAGCCCACTAACGGCGAGATAAGCTTCTGTGGCAAGCCCGTTGTACGTAATCACCCCCAGGGAAAAATGAAGGCAGGCTACAAGGGAAGCTGCGCTGAATACTACACGGGAAAGCCCGTCATCTCCCCAACTCCCGACCAGCTTACGGGACTGGGCATGGCACGTACCTTCCAGAACATCCGTCTCTGGAAGACACAGACCGTTTTCAATAACGTACTGACCGCCATGCATTCAAAGTCTTCCGCCAATATGTTCTCTGCCATCTTCCGTCTTAATGCGGAAGAGGAAAAAAGGCAGCGGGAACGGACCGCTGAAATTCTTGAGTATGTGGGACTTTCTGATGTGGCAAATGAGCTTTCAACTTCGCTTCCCTACGGAAAGCAGCGCCGTCTTGAAATAGCACGTGCACTGGCACTCGAGCCGAAGCTTCTGCTTCTGGACGAGCCGGCTGCCGGCATGAACCCGCAGGAAACTGCAGAACTTACCGCTTTCATTGAAAAGCTCCGTACTGACCTTCATAAGACGGTCCTTCTGATTGAGCATCATATGGACCTGGTAATGGATATTTCCGACCGTATCTATGTACTGGACTTCGGTAAGACCATTGCTGAGGGAACACCTTCAGAGATTCAGGCCAACAAACGTGTAATTGACGCCTACCTGGGCGTTGCGGAGGAATAAGATATGCTGAGAATTAAAGACTTAACTGTAAATTACGGCGGTATCAATGCACTCCGCAGCATTTCCTTAGATGTTCCGGACGGAAAGATCGTTACCCTTATCGGTGCCAACGGTGCAGGTAAGTCCACGACACTCCGTACCATATCCGGACTTGTAAAGGCGGCTTCCGGTTCCATCACCTGGAATGACCAGGAACTCATCGGAAAACCGATTGACTCCATCGTTTCCAGCGGAATCGCAATGGCTCCTGAGGGAAGACGAGTTTTCGCTGACCTTACAACTCTTGAAAACCTCCGTATCGGTGCTTATTTAAGGACTGACAAGGACCAGATAGAAAAGGACATTGAATGGGTATATTCACTGTTCCCGCGTCTTAAGGAACGTTCATGGCAGTATGCCGGCACACTTTCCGGAGGTGAGCAGCAGATGCTCGCGGTAGGACGTGCCCTCATGAGTAAGCCGAAGCTTCTCATGCTTGATGAGCCTTCACTGGGACTTGCCCCCTTGGTGGTACAGGACATCTTCAAGATCATCCGTGTCCTTAATGAACAGGGCGTTACGGTCCTCCTTGTAGAACAGAACGCCAACATGGCGCTTAAGATTGCCGATCTGGCTTACGTACTCGAGACAGGCTCGATCACACTTTCCGGAAGCGGTGAGGAACTTCTCACCAATCCGCAGGTCAAGGAAGCCTACCTCGGAAAGAAAAACTGACAAAGGCCCGGCATTTTTTATCTGAAAGTACTAAAAAAGAGCACTCACGTGCTCTTTTTTAATACGTATCACAGTGACTCTTTAAATCATCTGTTCCTGCTTCCCATTCCGTGGATGTACTTCCCACAGTAAACATCCGTGGGATCCTTGGAGTTGATGAAGATCCTTGATTCTGCGCCCGCCTTAAGGTATCCGTTCGCTTCGAGCGGATATGCCGGATTATGTGTAAACTCCCTGTATACCTACCCTTCATATTCGTATTCCAGACGTACCAGATAGTAATTGTGCATGTTCTTATAGGGCTGCAGCTCCATTATTTTTCCCCTTGACGTTATGTCATACTTGTTGACTGAAGACTTTATGAACTTAAAATAAACCAGCAGGCATACAGGAATGGCAATGGCAAAGAAAATGATTATGAACATAAAAAACTCATGGTGTCGCCTTTCTTTTTACTTGATGTAGTGATTATATCACGACTTGCTGTGGAAAAAGTACCTTCTTTAAAAACTCCGGTAAAACAATTATAATGTGCCTGTAACAAAAACGTAACCGGTAAACGTCAAAACGGAGAACTGATGGAAAACGATAAATATCTTATAAAAAACACCACAAAGGCACAGCGTATCGAACTCATAAGGTCATGGCAGCCTGTTGACGACGGGCTTGAGAACTGTGAAGTCGACCTCTGGGACATGTATGCGGACTACATTAACGGGACAAAGGAAATATCCGAATGCAACGAAAGCTTTTCCGCAGAATATGTGATGATGGAGGACGATGAGTCATGACTTCAGGTCCCATAATTGAAGTTGACTGTCACGGTCTGACAAGGGACCGGGCGGTAAAAAAGATTGAGGCCGTTCTGCATGGTGCACCCGAATCAGCATACCGCATAAGGGTGATCCACGGCTATAACCGTGGCACTGTCATAAGGGATGCGGTCTACAGGGAATTTGGATATGGCCTTGAGCCCAGGGTAAAGCGCATAGTCCCCGGTGACAACATGGGGATAACGGAACTTATTTTAAAGGAGTATTGAATCGGCGAAAGCCGTAACGGATTAGGAAAGGGTACATAAATGGCGGGTTCTACTTACGAAATAATGAAGGAACCGGGAGTGATCTCCGAGGGCAATAAAGGCTGGCAGAAGGCACTTAACCTTATCAGCTGGAATAACGGGGCCCCGAAGCATAACATCCGCGACTGGGCCCTGAGCATGAAAAAATGGGAAAAGGCGTGACATTGTCCGCTTTTATTTCTTTTTAAGGAAATACCTGAAGGCATAGGTGATAAGCCCGCAGTCAATCAGGGCTGCTACAATCAGTATAAGTAACGGTGTTCCTGTAATGTCTCTAATCATTTTCGAGTCCTCCCTTTAAATCCATCCGATAATGGCGCAGATTACGATAAGCATGGCATCAAAGCCAAGAATCAGTCCCACGATCTTTGCGCTGTCCTTTACAGTCGGCTGGTCATGTACCAGAAATGCCGCCGAGAAGAACGGCAGGTAGCCGATTACCCAGAGCACCCACGGGCAGGATCTCTGCCAGAAGGACCATTCCCAGGTAAGGACTCCGCAGTAATTAAGGAAGCATTCCACAATGACTGCAGTTGTGGTAAGAATACACGCGATGAAGATACGGTTATTGATACCCAGTATCTTTGCCTTCGGGTCTTTAGGAAGGTTGTGGCATGCCATCATTCCCATGACAAGGAACATCATTGATATCTCGACATTGTATCCGATCATCAGAAGCCATGCGGTGTTGCCTGCTCCGACGGGTGTTCCCCAGACAGGCGCAAATCCGCTTGAGAAGCATATCATCGAGTTCCAGATCTCATTAAAAATGTCAACGCCCCATAAGGCAAATCCGCCAAGCACAATTTTGTAATTGCCCTCATGGAGTTCTTTTGAAACAATGTAAAGGACGATTACAAAAAGCGGAACCACATACCATTTCATCGTAAGCTGTGGATTTCTCAAAATCGCGAGAGCTGACTTTGTATACTCAGAAAAGCCTTCCATACCATCTCCTCCTCAATCCGAAATAGTCCGGGAATGATTTTATTATATCAGAAGTTTTATAAACTGCATTCTTTTTCTTAAGCCCTGAAACTGCTCCCGTTTGAACATTTCCTGTAGCCGGTCTTTGAACGCGCCGGGCAGATGAAGTTTGTGCGACGATACTTGCACTTTAAAATGCCACGAAAATCCTTTATAATGATACAAAACTGTTTTTGGAGCTTTTAAATGAACTACAGATTTGCGGATGAAAATGATCTGTCGCTTATCCTTCATTTCATAAAGGAACTGGCGACTTATGAAAAGATGCTCGACGAGGTAGTGGCTGATGAGAACCTCCTGCGTGAGTGGATCTTTGAAAAGAAAAAGGCGGAGGTCATCTTTGCCCTTGAAGGTGAAAAGGAGGTGGGCTTTGCCCTTTTCTTCCATAACTTCTCAACCTTCCTCGGAAGGGCGGGAATTTACCTTGAGGACCTTTTCGTGATGCCGGAATACCGCGGGAAAGGCTATGGCAAGGGACTGATTAAAACCCTGGCGCAGATAGCCGTGGAGCGCGGATGCGGAAGGCTTGAGTGGGCATGCCTCAACTGGAACCAGCCCAGCATCGACTTCTATCTCTCACTGGGGGCAGTTCCGCAGAAGGAATGGACCGTTTACCGTGTTACCGGGGATACGTTAAAGGAAATGGGAACCAAATGACTGCGCTCGCAAGAGTCAAGCTGAACGAAGGTGCGCCTCTCATATCAAAAGAGTCATGGAGGCAGATGTGCACCCCATATGTCCGTATGAGCGAAATCGAGCAGGAAGGGTATTACGGCCTCATGCACATGAATGCAACGCAGTTTGTGGTGGGCCTTCTTGCAGGACTTCTGCTTGGATACATTTTCACCGAATATTCAATCTGGTGGGCATTCATCTTCCACGTGATCAACAACTTCGGGTTCACTGTCCTGCCGGAAATGCTTTTCCCGAATGTCCCCTCGGGAGACCTGAACATGTACATCTACATTTTACTCGGGGTCCTTTCAGTAATCGGAACCTTCATCATCGTAAAGAGATGGCCAAGGATCAGGGCTTACTTTACGGCTCCGGAAAACAAGGCCCCAAAGGGAAGCTTTGGCAAAGTCGTTTCCAGCCCCTGGTTCATCATCTACGTGCTGATCTATGCGGCTATTATTTCGCTCTTTATGATCTTCCCTGAATCACTGAATGCAATTGTTTCCGGAACAGTTCCGGGACTTAACTAAATGGAGAATTATTAATGATTCGTGCAATCGATAAACTTGAACCCTTTCAGCGTGCCATTTCAAAAGCACATCTTGCGGCGGCCGGCATCAGCATTGACGCCCTTTTGGAAAAGCCGCTCATAGCCATAGCAAACAGCTGGAACGAGGTCTGCCCGGGACATGAATCCCAGCTTAAGCTCGCAGAGGAAGTCCGCAAGGGAATCCTTGAGGCAGGCGGTGAACCCGTCGAATTCAATACCATTGCCATGTGTGACGGCATTGCCCAGGGTCATAAGGGAATGCGCTACTGTCTTCCTCACCGTGAACTTGTGGCGGATTCCATCGAGGCGATGGTCGCTGGTGAAGGCGTGTTTGACGGTGTCGTTTTCATCGGTTCCTGTGACAAGATAATCCCGGGAATGCTGATGGCGGCGGCGCGCATCAACCTTCCCTCCATAATTGTCACAGCAGGTCCATGCTATGCTGAAATTAAGCCAAATGACTCCAAGGAGCTTAGGCAGCGGTTCCTGCGTGGAGAGATAACAGAGCGTGAGGTAATTGAAGGAACTCTTCATTACTATACCGGGTCAGGGATATGCCCGTTTTTGGGGACGGCCAATACGATGGGATGCCTGTGCGAGGCACTTGGAATGATGCTTCCGGGCGGAAGCCTTATTCCCGCAATGACAAGTCTCCGTCGTTTTACCGCAAGGGATTCCGGAAAGGCTGTCATGGAGCTTGTCAATAAGGATATAAGGCCCCGTGACATAATGACCCGAAACGCCCTTCACAACGCCGCCGTCCTGCTCAGCGCATTTGGTGGTTCCTTAAATGCCTGCCTGCATCTTCCTTCAGTTGCACACGAGCTTGGTTTTGAATACGGCTGGGATGAGATTGCAGAGGTTTCCTCAAAGGTTCCTGTGATTACGCACATCGTTCCAAACGGAAATCTTACTGTCATTGATCTTTACAAGGCCGGCGGAGTCCCCGCCATCCTTAAGGAACTTAAAGAACACGTCTGCTGTGATGAACTGACCGTCACCGGAAAGACGATGGGTGAGAATCTTTCTGAAATGTCGGGTCCAGACGGAGAAGTCATATATCCGCTCACGGATCCGAGGGCAAAGACTGAGGGAATTCAGGTATTAAAGGGAAATCTGGCTCCGGAAGGCGCTCTTGTGAAATCATCCGCGGTACCGGAGGAACTTCATAAATTCAGCGGACCTGCAAAGGTATTCAACAGTGAGGACGAATGCTTTGAGGCACTCTACGGTGGAAAAATAGATGAGGGCGACGCAGTGGTCATCCGCTTTGAAGGCCCGAAGGGCGGACCCGGAATGCGTGAGATGCACCGTGTGACTGAGATGCTTAAAAAGTTCAAGAGGATTGCAGTCATCACTGACGGAAGATTCTCAGGCGCTACCGGCGGCTTAAGCATCGGATACCTTTCTCCGGAAGCCGCGCAGGGCGGAGCGCTTGCCTTTGTAAAGACAGGTGATGTGATTAGCGCGGACCTTTCGCAGGGAACAATCACGCTTGAGGTTCCTGAAGTCGAGATTGAAAGACGTCGTTCCGAAATGTCCATCATAGAACATGAAGAACCCAGTGCCTTCATGAGACGGTACGCCTGCACCGTTTCATCCCCAAGGGAGGGTGCGGTGCTTTGACCGGCTTCCTGCTTACTCGCTGTCAAACGGACCATGGAATAAACGCTTCATGATATTAAAAATCCGCCGCATCATAACGATACGACGGATTTTTTTAAACTTATTGTATATTTTCCCTGTCTGCCTGGGGGGGCTGATTGCCTGTCCGCGCCTTTTTCTAATCTGTAAGTTTCTGTTTCGCTTATTCCGTCTGTTCCTGTGCTGCCTCCAGAAGCTTACGTTCCTTATGGGCCTTCGTGATACAGAAGTTGACCGCTATTACTGTTACTATTACAAGACACCCAAATACCGTATAAATTCCACGGTACGTCCCGAAACGGTCAAAGAAATAGTTGGGGATGAGCGAACCGCCGCAGTATCCCAGCTGCACCGTACCCACGATTATTCCCATGATTCTTGCATAAGCCTTCTGTCCGAAAAGGTCCAGGGTAAGAAGCGGAAGAAGCACCGTCTCTATAGGAAGGGCAAATACGGAAAGCGGAGCATAAATATATACCGCTGAGGAATTGCCCACGTTCGCAAGGAAGAATAATGTTGCGGCTCCGCCAATCGAGCAGACAGTAAGCACCTTTCTGAGCCCAAAACGGTCAAACAATGCACCCACGGCCATCTTTGCAATGAAGAGGCATACTGAATAGATGCTGATTACATTGGCGATAGTCGTGTTGTCTATGCCGATATCCCGGAAATGTGCCGCCGCCGTGCTGACATATGCCTGCAGCAGGATTCCGTAAAACAGGAAGCATCCAATTACAACGTAGAACCACGATTTCCTGAAAATGTCCTTTTCCTCGAAGCCTGTCCATGAGGATCCGCGCTTTTTCTTTTCACCGCCCTTTTTACTGAAAGGCTTCATTCCCACTTCCTTAGGGTTATTCCTGAGAAGCAGGACAACAAGGACACCGGTGACGAGAAGGATTACCGCCATGAGCCTGTAACCCTGACGCCAGCTTGATGCGGAATAATTTATGATGGGGGACATGATCTGCGTTGCAACAGCTCCTCCGGCTCCGCTTGCGGCGAGTATAATGCCCATTACAGAACCCTTTGCGGTCGTGAACCATTTTTCAACAAAGAAGCCCACCATTGTTGTGGTCGTCCATGCAAGCCCAAGCCCGAGGAACACGCCTCCAATGCAGAAAACGATTGCGGTATGAGCGATAGAGTACAAAGTCACGGCTATTATAAGGAATCCAAATCCGAATGCCACCATGGCACGAGGATTGAACTTATTGATGAAGGTTCCGAACATCATGTTCATGCCGGCAATGACAATGTAACGGCAGCAGTCACTTAAGGAGAACACCATCCTTGATATTCCGGTTTCATTTGTGATAGGAGCCAGGTAAAGGCTCTTTACCGTATTAATAAAACCTAGTGACACAAATACCATTAAGAAACTGACGGCAAATATCACCCAGCTGTAGTTAAACTCTTTTTTCCCGATTTTAAACTTAAACTTCTGCATCTTACATCACCCTTTTACATGTTTACCCGCCATGTTGTCAGGCTGTGGACTTCGTGGATTATGCCCACTAAAGAAGCATTATACAATAAAAAAATCCGGTTGTATTGTTATTTAACCGGATTTCTTCTCATTTTTTTACCTTATTAATTGAAAACCGGCACGCCTTTCAACCGGGACCGTGAACTGACTCCATATGTACAGTTCCACAGGTATAGTTTCTTATGTACTTCTCCACAGGTACCGTTCCATACGTACAACTCCACAGGTATAGTTTCTTATGTACTTCTCCACAGGTACCGTTCCATACGTACAACTCCACAGGTACAGCTCCTCTGATACATAAAAAACTTTTGGACATCCACCTTATGGGAACCGCCAAGATTTAATAGATGGTTTTTAATTTCTCTATCCCGTATATGGCCTTAAATTTCTCTTCATCGCCGGGTCCTCTAAGCACCATCACTTCTGTAAAGTGCCCATTTTCCCTGTTTATAAAGCCTGCGACCTTTTCGCCAGTACATATGGAGCTTTTAATCACTGCCTCCTGTTTTTCCGGGTCAAAAGGAAACTGCTCCTTCATATGTTTCTCATAATAAGGTTTCTTCCCGTTATCCTGCCGCATCTCTATTAAAAAGACCACAAGAAAAGCCAGAAGGATAAGTGCACCCAGAACTATCATCCAAACTAAAAGCTTATGCCATATGAACCAGACCACCGCAGGTATGACCGCACCCGTAAGAAGCCCGATTCCTATCCATTTCCCACCATAACCGTTTGAATTAATTTTGGGAATCATTCAGCACACTCCTCTAGACTGCAAAAACTGCACTTCTTCTAATGATGTTACATTATGCCACTTGTGAATCACCCGGCAGTTGAATTACCGAGGATTTACGTATATTGTTCTATTTGAAAGCACCCCGGTGCTGTCATCACATACTGCCTTAATTTATAACTTCCGGTCCACACCCGGTACCATGAAAATTTATGATTGCTTTTCCCTGCTCTTAGTCCTTGTTTTTGATAATTCATTGATAGCTGCAAATGTCGCAAGGGAACACATGACGGCCACTGAATACTTTTCCGGAATAAATGTCAGCGTAAACGGAAAAACGAACATCATAAGACCCGTAAGCTTATTTGCCTTTGAGTGAATCGGCGTGAGCCTGCCATTTTGAATCATGCCGTACACTATGCCTGCCACCTTTAATAAGGCTATGATAATAATCCACGCAAAAAGCCACCACGGGATACTTATGACCGGAAAGATTTTATATGCCGCCGCTGCAAAAAAGCATATGTCTGCTGCCGTATCAAGCCTTGACCCAGATTCGCTTACCGTTCCCGTTCTCCTCGCGACCGGCCCGTCGGCCATGTCCGTAAGCCCGGCAAGAAGATATAGCACAATGAACCCTTCCGACCCGACTTTGGGCCATAACATGGCAAAGCTAAATATGATCCTGAAGGTTGTTATAAGATTTGCCATTAATAATAACCCTTACATACAAGTTAATCGGCGAAAGCCGTGGAATCCGTAGTGGGACATTTTGAGTTATGCCAGTTTTGATACTACGCGTAGTGGGACATTTGACGTTTTTCACGTTCTTCCCACTACAGGCACAACTGAAACGGCCTCTTTTTATCACTTATATAGTGGGACATTCATTGATATTTGCGATAGTCCCACTATATTTACACACTATGTGGTGCTTTCCCGGGTATCTTGTAGTGGGACAAACCCGGATTTTTGAAGAAGTCCCACTACTCATAGTGGGAAATCTGCGTTTTTTTTAAATGTCCCACTATACGCTTCGCATCCTGAAGAAAAAAGTAATGCATAAAGCACGTTTCTATCATTTATGGCACTACTTTTAAAGATTTTTAACGTGATCTGGTAATGCATAAAAGGGCTTATTTCAATTGTTGCATTACCGATAGTGCCATATCGTTAAATCTATGAAACCCCACATTACCCAAGCATCGGCGAAAGCTTAAAAAAGAAAAAAGCAATGCCAGATCGTTAAACTTATGAAATCTTGCATTACCCGGCTGGCGCCGATGGCTCGCAGTCAGGGACAAAGCATGGATTAAAGTCCCTTTATGTTTGCTGATCAATATACAGACTACAGTCCCTTTTCCTGCCTGCTGATGCATATCATGTAGAAAACGATTGCCAGGAGCTGCGCCGCCACGGACACAATGACAAGCATGAGGGGAGCGGCGTCATAAAGTGCGCCCAGAAGCCAGCTTCCCAAAAACCATGCAATGCCAAAACCTGTTTCAAATATGCCAAAGCCTGTGCTGCGCATGGAACGCGGGATGATTTTGCTGACAGCCGCCTTCATGATGCTTTCCTGCGCGCCCATCCCTATTCCCCACAGTACGATTCCCACGCCCATCATGACAGGATTCCCGGTAAGGAAAATAAAGCATGAGAAAAATGAACTGCAGACAGTTGAAAGTATGAGAGCCTTTAACCCTATCCTGTCAAAAAGCCACCCGAAGAAAAGTGCCGCAAAAGCATCGACTGCCATGGCCGCTGCATATAGAAGGCTCAGGGTGCTGTCAGGGAAGGCCCCGGTTTTTGCCGCATGCAGCGTGATGAGGGTAAAATCCGCGAAACCGAATGCAAAGAGACATATCGCGATCACATAGAAAACAAATGACTTCTGGAAATGAAACTCTTTTTTCTCTTCCTCCGCCTTTTCAAACATTTCCGGGTTCGGGTACTTTATCTTTGAAAACACCACAAGCCCAATAGTAATAAGCGCCGGAATACCCAGTATCGCAAAGCTTATCCTGTAAGTTGAGAAAAGGCTTCCCGTGCCTTTTACGGACGCAATCACAAAAAGAATCACCGGACCCAGGAAGGCTCCCAGCTGATCTAAAAACTCCTGATATGCAAAACCCTTTCCCGTGCCCACCTCACTTGCGGCGAAGCTTACGAGTGTGTTTTTTGCAGGTTTTTTTACGGCTTTGCCGATGCGCTCCATAATCACGAGACCGCAGGCAAATATCCATCCGTTTTCCGGAACAAGTGCCAGCGCCGGTATGGCAAGTACCTGCATGGCATAGCCCACTATCACCAGGGTCCAGTACTTTCCGGTCTTATCCGCAATGATTCCTGACAGAAGCCTTAAAGAGTATCCGCAAAGCTCCCCAACTCCTGACACAAACCCTATGGCTGCCGCCGATGCCCCCGTAAGGTTTAAGTATTCCCCCAGAATGCTTCTTGCACCTTCGTGAGTCATATCAGAAAAAAGGCTTACAATTCCCATGAGGAAAATGAAAGCCATTGCACCGCTATAGAGTTTCTTCTTTTTTCTGTCCATCTGATTAACGTCCTGTGGGGGACAATTACAGGCCCGCTTACTGCGGGAAATTAAATACTTCATTCCCGCTTACTGCAGGTAATAATTCTTCGGGTTCACTTTCTGCGGGAAATTAAATACCTCAGGACCACATTTTCAGGAAATAATACCTCAGGACCACATTTCCGGAAATAATACGAATCAAATTTATCACTGGTCCTGATGCCAGAGTGTTTCAGCGGGCTGTTCCACGATTGGCTCATCTTTTTTAGATTCCTTCTTCACAATCCTGATAACAACCACATACATGATGGCGACAAAGGCAAAGAAAATGACTGAAGACAGCGTGGATTCCGACATGCAGCACGCATCATAAAACCCGTGCAGGAACACGGGAACTATATATGCCATACGGAGATTCCGCCTGCAGGCGCGTTTCCTTCCTGCAGTCTCCGCCTTCTTTGCAAGTCCGTAGAAAACTCCCATGAACACTGAAAATCCAAGATGCCCGGGAACAGCGAACACAGTACGGGCAAGTGTCACCTGAAGACCGTAAGTAAAAATGTATCCGATGTTTTCAAATGCCGCAAATCCAAGTGAGATGAAGGCGGCATAAACCACGGCATCAAACCTGTAATTAAAGTTTTCATTCTTCCAGGTATACTTTTTAAGAAGGAAGAGCTTGGCTCCCTCCTCCGCCATTGCCACCACGCAGAAAGCCAGGAAATAGTTATAGGCGGGGCTTTCCTCCCCTACGCCCATGTCAAGCACGAACTCCCCGACAAGTTCAAGGACGATTGCTATGACACCTGCGAGGCAGCCTCGGAACACAAGGCCGCGAAGAAGCTTTGTGGGCTCCTTTTCCACCTTGTCCATGCGGTAGATGTACCGCATCAGAAGGGCTGCCGGAAGTAATGCGGCACACATATAAATGCCTGTAGGAATTGATAAGACCGCAATTGGAAAAATAAACATTTAATAATCCCCTTGAATGAATATTCAATAATTATAACAGATTTACAGAGAAATAAACATAAAAACAGTACCGGCACGGGTATGCCATGCCGGTACGAAATTTAAGCGCTACTTTTATGTCACGAAATCAGTCCATTCCGGGTGTGTACTCACAGAGTGTAAATTCCACCTGCTTTCCGTTTTCCTGCCATTTTGCGATGCCGTGCACGCTTGATTTCTGACCTGTATAAGGAACGATGCCCTGCTCCGGGTGTTCATCATCAATGAAGTTTTCAGCATCTGACTCCTTAATTACGACACCGTCAGCCGTAAAGTCAAAATGCCCCAGTGCCATGGCGGTGCCCACGTTTCCGTCAAATATGACTTCAGCAGGCAGGTACAGAAAAATCTTGGGATTTGAATACTCGATGCCGGCTTCCTTTATGCCGCTTCTGAAAACGCACCTGGCCCCGTTATTAAACCTGCAGGTTTCAAGTATCACGATTCTTGTGGCCTCTGTTGCCTCGTTGATGACATCAGCATTGAAAATGCAGTTATCAAAGGCCTGCTGCAATCATATGTCCGTCACTGTCGATCAGGTACCAGACTTCCTTTCCGTTTTCCGGAACGGCATCATCACAGAACCATGCATTTGTGATCATTTTCCCGTCTGACCCGTACACGCACCAGTTCCCGTCAGAAGACTGTTTCCAGGCATCCGAGTAGGTGGCCGCCGCATACGATGAGAACGCTGAAACGATGATCATCGCCATTATAAGAAGTACGCTTAGTTTTCTTTTCATGATAAACCTCCCCACTTAAAATTTTGTTATATTCTATATAACACACTCTTTCTTTCAGCAGGTGTGCAGGAAGCACACACGCGTAACTTGCCGTTACTTTGTTTTATAAATACTGTTGTTTTCGCAACCGTGCGCTGATATACTTGTCGTTGGGGTTCCGGGATTATGAAACCTGTAAAACATTCAGGTCTTTAAGCCGGTTCCATGGGAGGCGTTAAATGGGAAAAACAGTCGGAATCGTGCCCTTTGCATCGGGCTTTGACACGGAAAATATTTATGACGATAAATACTTCTTCACAAACACGTACGGAAAAAGAGCTTCTGAGGCCGGGCTTTCGCCGATAGGAGTGCTGCCGGTTGACAGACAGATTACAGGATCCGTACTTTCCTTATGTGACTGCTTCATACTCATCGGAGGGAGAGGGATTGGGAAATTCCATATGGAAGTGATCGACCACGCCGTGAAGAACGGGAAGAAGGTATTAGGAATATGCCTCGGCTGCCAGGCTATAGGGAGTTATTTTAAGACAGTTGACCTGGCTTCAGAAACCGGCTGGGAAGGCACCATTCCGGACCTGTACATGGAAAGGAAAAAGTTTAACCCCCATCCGTTCCTCAAGGAAGTTGCAGGACACAGGACAGGCGAGCTTTTAAGGGGAAAGGAAGACGAGCTTAAGCACAGGGTAAACCTTGTTGAGGGAACCTATGTAAGGAATATCATCGGATGTGACTCGCTCATGGGTGCCTCGCTTCATACCTATGCAATCGACGGTTGCCCCAGAGGGCTCACTGTCTCAGGTTATTCTGAAGACGGCATCATTGAGGCGGTAGAATACGGTGGTACCATAATCGGAACGCAGTTCCACCCGGACGCTGATGATAAGCTGCCGCAGTTCTTTACCTGGCTTGCAAAATAAAAACAGGGAAGTCCTCACGGGCTTCCTTTTTCATTGACATGATGCACAACCAACGCGTCAAAAGTTTGTCAACTTTGACGCGTTGACCTGTTTCCGGTCTCATGATACTATAATGATACTCTTTGCACTGCAACAACATTAAATATGCTATTCAACAGTACAATCTGAGCAGGCGATGAACCTAAATGGTCATGGGGCTGGGCCTAACGGCAGCAGATATTACCACATCTGCGGGACAGTTTATTGTTCCGGAGGTGTGTTTTTTTATTCCTCCGGGCAGAAGCGGGAGAATAACCCTATGGAGGTCCGCAAAAATGACGGACGATAAAATGATACGCCGCCTGTCTCAGGTAGGCATATTCGGAAACATTCTTTTAACCGCATTCAAGCTGTATGCGGGTATCATCGGGCATTCCTCTGCCATGATCTCTGATGCAATCCATTCACTTTCAGATGTGTTTGCCACAATAGTGGCAGGCATAGGTGCCAGGATTTCAAGAAAAGCCCCTGACGACAGTCACCCGTACGGTCATGACCGTTATGAAAGCGTGGCCGGGCTTATACTTGGACTCATCCTGGCTGCAACGGGAATCGGGATTGGAAAAGCCGGAATAGAAAAGATAATAAACGGAAGCAGTACCGGATTCACTGTTCCCGGCATACTTCCGTTAATTGCCGCCGTGGTCTCAATTGTCACAAAGGAGGCCATGTTCCGCTATACGATGCATCATGCAAAAAAGATGGGATCGGCTGCGTTTGAGGCAGATGCATGGCATCACCGTTCAGACGCCATCTCCTCAGTAGGCTCGCTTCTTGGTATTGCGGCCGCAAGGATGGGATTCCCCATCATGGACCCGGTCATCAGCTTACTGATATGTGCGTTCATACTTAAGGTTGCATGGGACATCGGATCGGAAGCTGTCAGGGGTCTTCTGGATACATCATGCGGAACGCTTATTGAAGGGGAAATAAGAAGATTCATCGAGGAACGTGAAAACGTGGAAAGTCTTGACCTCCTTCATACAAGGCGTTTTGGAAGTCAGGCTTATGTGGATGTTGAGATATCCGTGGACAGGACTCTTTCCCTTCTGGATGCCCACGCCATTTCAGAAGAGCTTCACGATGACCTTGAAAAAAACTTCCCGCAGATAAAGCACGTGATGATTCACGTGAATCCCGGAAAGTAAACTGCTCACCGCCTTCGCCCTGTTTAGAAATGAGAAATTTAAGGTGCTTTACGGCCCTTTTAGTTTCATATTCTCTTTTTTGGTATCCCGCTCTCACACGGAACATCCGTATAACAGAGTTCGCACCCGTATCTGGGTGCAACGACCTTTTTAAGTTCCTGCAGCTTATAATAACATATGCGAAGGTCTTTTCCTGATTCAGGGCTGACTGCCTTGACCGGGCAGCGGCGCGAGCAGGAGCCGCAGTGAGTGCAGTATTATTCTTTCGAGTTCCTTCTTATCCATAAGACTCCTGCTCATTTTGCGAAGACTCGTCAGGATCCTTTGGTTCTTCTGTTTTTTCCTTTACCGGATCATTGACTTTATCCTGTTTTCTTTCCTGTATGTGCTCCTGTATTCTTTCCTGCAGTTCCTCGAGGGTATTTTTTGCTGCTCCTTTTATGAAGAAACGCGAGAGATCAAGAATAAATTCCCTGATTTCCTTTGACCTGTTGAAATTTCCTGAAAGCTTTATTATCTGGGCCAGTGACTGTTCCGTAAAATCAAGGAGCTTTACGGCACCTGTTGACGAGAGGGCTTCAAACAGTTCATTCACAAACTCCTGCCTTTCAGTCATGTCCATCTCATCAAGGGTGTTTTCAATTGCCTGACGGAAGACCAGGCTCTTTTCAGTCAGATCCTGCGCCCTTAAAAAGCCTTCCCTTCCAAGATTCCATACAAAAATGTCATGGGCAGCCGGGCCTTCGCTTTCACACTCCACCACTTCCAGCCTGCCTGCATTTTCCATGAGCATGCCCACAATGCTCGCTTTTGGAACCAGCGTGCTCACCTTGTCCTGAATGCTTTGATAGCCTTCTGTCTCGAAGAACTCTTTCCTGAATCCGGGACCGTCATAGCTTATGACCTTCTCAATCCTTCCCCGGATTTCCTCATCGGCATTCGCCGCGGCATAAACGGCAAGGTTTCCGCCTTTTGAATGCCCCGTGACCACAAGGGGACCCTTGAATATTTCAGCAACGGTTTCAAGGTATGTCACCGCGTCCCTCTGTGCCGGCACGCTGTTAAGGATTGCAAGCTCGCAGTTTTCCTTCCATCCCACCAGGGTGTCATCCGTTCCGCGGAAAGTCACATATATCTTGTCATTCGGACCCAGTACGGTCAGCGCCGACATCTGCTCAGTCTTTTCAGTGCTTATCCTGTTTATGAAATTACTGATCTTAATATCCGCATATCTGGGACAGAGTGAAATTGCATGAAGCACCCTCATCATTATCGGCGAAGCCAGAAGGCCGAAGCGGGCATTTACATCGTTATCCTTCGTTTCAAAGAAACGGGCAAACGCCTCTGAATACCTGCCTATCTCGCCGTCCCTTAAAATACCGGTAAAATCAGCCTTTCCTATGGCCGAAAACACCATTTCATCTATTTCGTTGACAGGGGAAACACCAAAGCTTAAATCCCCACGAAAGTTTAAATAGTCCTCTAACGTATACATTAATCCAGCTTCCTTTCCTCTTATATGCGGCTGCCAATTATGTTAAAGCCAAATATACAAATCCCGGTTTTCACCTATATGATTCCCGCAAAGCGGAAGGCAAAGATGAACAGAAACAGGGTTATCATGGAAAACGCAGTGCTCCATACGATTATCTGGCTTGCCAGCTGGCTGTCCCCGCCAATCTCCGCAACCATGACACTTCCGGCAACTGCTGCCGGAGAAGCAAAAATCGCTATTAATGCCGGGAATTCGACAGACGTGATTCCTAGTGTGCCACGGAGAATGACAGCCAGCGCAAGACACACCAGAGGCACCACCACAAGCCTTAAGCTGATTCCCAGAATGATGCGGTCAAGTTTTTCCCTGGTAGCCTTAAAGTCCAAAAGTGCGCCCAGGTTAAAGACCATGGCCGGCGTGGCAACCTTTGAGAAATCGGTGAGAACCTTATACATTGACGGCAGCGAGTTCTCCAGGGTAAAAGGAACACTTCCCAAAACCGCGTTTTCCACCTCACGTATGAGAATGCATACGATGCCGCAGAAGATGGCAATGAGCAGCGGATTTTTGAACAGGGACCTGACCGTCTGCGAAAGGCTTCTCTTCCCTGTTCCCGCATAATACTCAAGAACCACTATGGCCAGTATGTTGAATAAGCATACGGCTGCCGCCAATGCCGCCACGGCAAATCCTTCTGCCCTGGCCCCTCCAAGTGCCGTTGCTATGTAAAGCCCGATGACCGTGTTATTTGACCTGAAGGAGGCCTGAACGAGCACTCCCTTCTCCGAGCGTTCCGGTATGAAGCGGACTGCAATTATTCCTATCAGTACCGCCAGAAGTATTCCGCATACGATAAATATAAGGACCTTCCAGCTTATCGAGCCCAAATCCGAAATCTTATATGTGTTGCAGAAAAGGCTGACCGGCAGAAAAATCCTGAAACACAGCTTATTAAACTGCTGATAAAACTTTAAATCTAACGGCAGGAACTTCCTTGCGAAATATCCTGCCGCAACCATCAAAAGTATCGGGGCAATAACGTGCCACGCATATCCGAAAGATTCTAACATCCGTTTTCTCCAGGTCAATCAGTCTGTGCCGGTGAAAAACCATCATCGGCTGCCTTCAATATATTCTTTTTTGCCGGGATATGCAATATGATTAAAAATCCTGCATGGATATTGCAGGGTTACAGGCGCAGACTCAAAAAGCGGCACAAGATGTGCCGCTTTTGATCAATGCGTCTTAATTTCATCAGCCCTCAAGCATCGGGAATACTTCAATCTCAATGTCGGAAAGCGGATATGTCACGCAGGGGTGGATCCAGCCGAACTTCTTGTCGGCAAGACGGCGGCCATCGGCGCTTTCAGGAACATAAACGTCACCTGAGATGAGCCTTGAATGGCACCATCCGCACTCACCTGAACGGCAGTCTGCGGGAACGCGTACGCCGGCAGTCTCACATGCAACAAGAATGGTCTCCTCTGACTTACAGGTGGTCTCAATCTTCTCGCCACGTACAAGGATGCTTAACTTAAACTCCCTGCCTGCTGATTCCTTCGGATATGCCTCATCATTCGTGGGATCACCGTACTCGCCTGAAAGCTCGAAACGTACTCTTCTCTTCGGAAGACCAAGCTTAGCGATCTCGCCTTCAGCGAAACGGTACATTGCCTTGGGTCCGCATACGAAGACTGAATAGTGGTCCTCGGGGGCGTACTTTTTAATGAGTTCTGCTGTGATGAGGCCGTGCTCGTAGCCTTCCTCGCCGTCATCTGAAAGAACGTTCACGAGCTTTACCTTGCCGTTTGAACGCGCTGCGGCATCCTCAAGTTCCGCACGAAGGAGGATGTTGTCATGTGTGCGGCTTCCGTAAAGGATGGTGAGGTTGAAATCCTCGATGCCATCGGCGATAGCCTGTGCCATTGAAAGGAAGGGGGTGATTCCGCTTCCGCCTGCAAGTGCGATGACGTTCTTCTCGTCACGAAGCGATGTATAGTAGAACTGTCCCAGAGGTGCTGAGAATGCAAGTTCCGTGCCCTCTGCCCAATTTTCGAGGATGTATTTTGAAGCGTAGCCGTTTGCGGTCTCCTTAACGGTTACGGCATATGTGTTTCCTGTCTCACCGAGGGCATCCTTGGGAGCCGAACTGAGCGAATACGGTTTACATAACTTGGCTTCGCCGATGTTTAATGCGAAGCTTACGTACTGTCCTGCACGGAAATATGCAAGTTCCTTGCAGCCCTTTTCCTCATCGGGGGCAATGACGAAGGTCTTTGCGCCGGGAACGGGGATGACTTTTACGATCTTGCCAAGCTGTACTGAAGGATGAAGCTTCTTTGCAAGAATGTTTGCATTATAAATGGATGTGGGGATGGTTGAGGGAGCCTTTTCGATTTCCGCGTCACGTACCTTTACTTCGTTGAGGAAGGGGCCTGCTCCGAGTCCTTTGAGGACTTTCTTATCATAACTGTACTTTGCCATATTACTTGCCCTCCTTCATATCCTTCATCATGTAGACTGCCTGCTCACGTCCTGAAAGGTATGCCTGTGAGTAACCGTCCATCTGTGTTCCGTGTCCGCCGCAGAAACGAAGGCCTCGGATAGTGTAGTCAAGCTTGTGTCCTGACTGTACCCTCGGGAACATTCCGTCCCATGTACGGGGCTCGTATCCGTAAACATCGCCGTAAGGTGTTCCAAGGTACCTTGCCCAGGTAACGGGTGAGGCAACTACCACTTCCTCGATGTGGTCACGGATTGACTTTCCGATGTAATCCTCAAACTGCTTTATGGTCTTATCCGCAAAGTCTTCCTTTACCTTCCAGTAATTGTCTTCCTTTACGAAATCCTCCGTCCATGCGTCATCAGCGAAGAAACGTGCGAACTGTACGAAGCATGTGCCCTCTGGCGTGCAGTCCGGAATGGCCTCGTTGATGATGGTCACGCAGTTGTCCTTATGTGTTGCAAGCTTCTTTGAGCCTTCATACTGCTTATAGTTCTCTCCTGTGTGGCGGAGGAATGTGTCATATGCCTTGAACCCGAGGTCCTCGTAAGGAATGTCAAGTGCAAGGTAAACGGTGATGCAGGTTGAACCAAGCTTTCTTGCGTTCATGGCCTTGCGGTCACGCTCCGGAACCTCCTCCGGGTCAATCATGCGGTCGAATACAACATGCGGCATGAGGTTGCTCATTACATAATCACAGGGGATGTACGTTCCGTCGATAAGCTCTACGCCCTTTACGGAGTTATTCTTTACGTCAATGCGCTTAACTTCCGTGTTGTACCAGATGTCACCGCCATGGGCACGGATCATCGTGTCAAATGCCATTGAAAGCTCATGGCTGCGGTTTTTAACAATCCAGGGCTTCTTGTAAAGGTATGTGTAGGTCATGAATGCGTATACTGCAAAGCTCATGTGCTGTGAGTCAGCGCATACGTAATCCCAGTATGACTCGTAAATCTGACGTGCCTTGTCCGGAACACCGATCTTCTTTAACATTTCGTCAGTTGTCATGGGAACGGTCTTCATGAGGTCACCGTACTTAAGAAGCATCTCAACCTTTGCAAGTCCTTCGGGCTCGTTTCCATGTGCTGCAAGCCAATCAACGCCGTCGCAGATCATCCTTGCAAGCTCCATTACTGTGGTCATGCTTTCCTTTGAACCGGGAACCTCAACCTCAAGGGCATCGATGAATGCCTGAACGCCGTCAGGAAGAGTCACGTCATAGCCGTCCTTTGGATCAGTGCTTATTGAACGGAATGCCTCATTGATGGGTACCCAGTCGATGTCAAGTCCGTACTCCTCATCCAGAAGCTTACGAACGGCACCGGCCTTCTCGCCCTCACCTACCTGGCACATCTCATGTAATGTTGCCTCAAACTCAAAACGTCCTCTTACAAAGCTCGTGGCACATCCGCCGGGCAGGTTGTGCTTTTCAAGCACAAGAACCTTTTTTCCGGCTTTTGCAAATGTTGCTGCTGCGGAAAGGCCGCCGTTTCCGGCACCCACCACGATCACATCATATTTTCCGGGTTTCATTTTTTCTCCTTTTCCTTCCTCCTTATTTTGAGGAAAATGATCAGATATTTGTATCGATAATTATACCACATTATGTAAAAAAAAGGCAAAGACAAAGGGAGGCCGTGGCTTACGCCGATACTGCATCGGCGGGAGCCTTAACCGCTTACTTCAAAACCGTATAAAAATAGTGGGTGAAGTGTCAGTTCCGACCTTCTGCCCACTGCTTTTTAAGTTTAGCGAAAATTTCGCGTATGCCTCCATTTTTTCGCTAAAACTATAGTCGATTTAGCGAAAAAAGCAGCTCAACATCGTTTTTTTTCGCTATGATTTTTAAAAATGTAGCGAAAAAACCTCAAGGTCCATTGATTTTTCGCTAAAACGCCCTTTGAAATAGCGAAAAATCCGCTTGTACCCTCATTTTTTCGCTATTGGGTCTTTATGCGGCTTGCGCCGATGCCGCGGCTACCGCTTTCTCAATGGCAGAAAGCGTACAGTCTCTCAATATAGTCAGGGGCCTCGTCATATACCGCGTGGCCGTAGCCTGCTCCGTAAAAGAAGCTCTCGCAGGAGAACGCCTCAGTGGTTTCACGGACATACTCCGGCGGGAATACCATGTCGCCTTCGGAGCCGATGATAAGCGTCCTGCAGTCTGTTTCCTTAAGCCTTCCCATAAAGTCAAAACTGAGAAGTGCCTCGGCCATCTGGATGAAGCGTGCGTATTCCTCGTCAGTGACATTGGCGTTAGCCGTGATGATAAGCTCCCCGTTTGCATCCCAGGATGCCTTTGAATAAGTGGCTGAACCAATATCCACGGCAAGCTCTCTTTCCCTCTTTTCCATGGCAAGGGATATCCATCTTCTGAAGATGGCGTCACTGTATTCATTGTGCCTTGCGACCGATGAACCTATCATGAGGTGGTCCACAAGCTCAGGATGCGTGATGGCGATGCAGGCCGCAATCATCCCGCCCTGTGAGGCACCGAAAATGTCCGCCTTTTCAATCGAGATGGCCTTCATGACGGCAGAGGTATCCTCAGCCATGTCGAAAACGGTGTAGCTGCCCGCAGCATTGGTTCTTCGGTCAAACAGGTAGATGGAGTATCCGTCATCAAGGAAGGGCTGATACAGATTTCCCACCGCTTCAGCAATGGGGGTCACCTG
Source organism: Lachnospiraceae bacterium (assembly GCA_024405115.1). Classification (GTDB taxonomy): domain Bacteria; phylum Bacillota; class Clostridia; order Lachnospirales; family Lachnospiraceae; genus Avilachnospira. The sequence goes on along the minus strand of JAKSPD010000010.1, from coordinate 3,027 downwards.
CTTTACGGAAAGACCGGGAAGGATCACAAGGGATTTTCCGGAGGAACCGTTTCCGCCGCATACCTTCGCATAAGGCATCTCTATGCCGTTTACTTCTGCCATGCCAAATTTAACGTTGTTTCCCATTATTCTGCTGCTTCCTCATTGAAGCCGTAATACGTGTTTATTCCGGCAAGAAGGCCGGTCGCAAGCTTTGTGAGCGTCTCATCATCAGTCTTTGAACTCTGGTTTCCAAGCTCGATGTCAACAGAAGGAACTGAACTGTAGGAAGTCTGCGTAAGGTCCATGTCCATGGTTCCCTTTACGAAGATCTTTGTCTTCTGTGCGGAAAGCGCGTCAATAAGGCTCTGTCCCAGTTCCTCGCTCTTCTTCCATGTTGATGCAACGGGCTCCATGTTTTTGAGGGGATCCGGTACTGCACAGTAGAACACGCCCTTGTCATAGTCAAGTCCGTCACCGTCCCAGTGGATTGCTATATGGCAGTCAGCCACGTTATTACAGATGACGGTCCTTGCGAGGTTGTCCAGCTGGACGTCCTCACCGATTCTGATCATAAGGACATCATATCCGTCGTTTAGGAGCATGTCCTTTAAGATCTGCGCCTCCTTGAGTGTGATCACGCTTTCAGGCGTCCCGTCTTCAAACGTCATTCCCGAAGAAACACACATGCTCATTACAGCTCCGTATGCATTGGTTCCGCCGGTCACCTTTCCCGTCTTGTCGGGATGGCTGTAGGTACTCTTTTCAGAGCCGCCCTTTGTGCCATGGCCCGCGTTCACTCCCACAATGATGTTCTTCCTGTTTTCGCTGGCAAGATACATCACTGCGCTTCCTGAATGAATTTCTGAATAATCAGCATATTTCCATGAAGGATCAAGCGTGATGAAGCTTCCGTCAGTATATCCGTTCTTAGAGGTCATGTGTGCCCTCCAGTCCTTATCTGCGGTAAGGTACTCCGTCACGACAAACCCTGTCCCGTCCTCATATTTAACTTCGGTCCACTCGCTGTCATATTCGGAAACAACTTCCAGTTCCGTATCTGCCGGAAGGGCAGCCAGGATTTCTGATTCAGGGTCGGGACTTATTCTCACATTGACGTCAGTCATCGTGTAAAGGAACGTCACCTGGGGAGTCGTTTCCTCAGTTGTTTCCGGCGTGGTCTCGGGAGTGGTCTCAGGCGTTGTCTCCACCGTTGTCGTCTCAGGCTCCGTTGTGGGGGCCTCAGTGATCTCTTCTGTGGTAGTCTCAGGCGTTGTCTCCTCCGCCCTGAGTCCCGGAATATATGGCTGAAGGAAAACCCCTGCCGCTATGGCAAGTATGAGAACCAGTGCAACAATCAAAAGTATTGCCGTCTTATTGCTCTTTTTCCTTCTTCTGCTTCTTCTGTTTCTGCTGCTTCTGCTGTTATTTTCCATTTTTCTAACCTGATTCGTTTAGATTTGCGTTATTCTGACGCCTCATCGTAAGGCACCGCCGGCAGTTCCCGTCTTCCGGCCTTTTCTGCAAGCTTTATAAGGCTTTCCTCTATCGTTTCGCCTGCATAATAATCATAGAAACCGGCGTTTATCTCATAACCCCTGTGAAGGTATGCCTGTTTGGTTCCCACGTAACATATGCCGCCGTTTGTAAGTTCAACTCCCACGGTTTTCGGCCCCAGCCGCTTCTTCATGTCAAGCTGGTACTCGCAGAAAAGCTCCGCCGGATGTGCAAGGAATATCACGTCGTCAAGCCTTACCACGCTTATCGGCACATCCTCATATGAGCCGTTTTTCCACTTGTTCTCGAGATTCTTTATTTTATTGGCGTAAGCCTTATCCTTTACATCAAGTGCGTCAAACTTTGACCTGTCGGTAAACAGGATGTCAAATATCTCATCTGACTTTCTGCGGTCTTCATCAGTGACCTCACGTAGGTTAAGGCGGCACTTTTCAGTCTCAATCCGTATGTCCTTTACATCGCTTCTCTGTCTCTGAAGGGCGATGAGCCTCAGAATGTCCCCTGAGAGCACGGTTCCCACCCTTTCTGTACCGTCAATGTAATGGCCCCAGGTGTTATCGTGCTCATGGTCACGCGGCGTAAGGTTGCCGCAGTATCCCTGAAGGTAAATGACCGGAACATCCTCTCCGTATACCGCCTGAAGATTTCTTCTTATCACTCCGGGGAAGCCTGCTGAAACATACTTCTCCCCGTATACCTCCGATGCGTGTGACTGTTAATTTACTATGATGGCCATGGGCCTGTCGATTCTGTTGTAATCGTATTCCTTCTCACGCATGAACCAGATGACCTGAAGCTCCGTGTCCTCGGGGCCCTCCTTCATGAGCCTTCCGGGATACTCCGGTCCGCCCGGCTCCATCATGGATTCGCCGGTCTCCATTATGTATCTGCGGTTGTGAACACACTTTGGCTCGCTCATGTGCCCATAGGACATGTAAGCGTCACCAACGTCCTGCCACGCCTCAATTCCTGCCTGTGCAATACGTGCCCCGAATTTTTCAAAATATGAGAGGTCGCCGTGTTTAAAGTAAGACGATATGCTCGGCCTGGCTGTGGGGCCTGCATGAGCATGCGTTGCTGAGCACAGTATGTGGTCAAACGGAACGCCGGTGGCATCGCTGATGTCCTTTCTTATCTTATCGGCGTCAGACTCCGCAAATCTTGCAAGGTCGCTTGACACCCATATGAAACTCTGGTCCCCTGCCTCAACGGCCCATGCCGATGCATAAAGCGGCGAATGAAACACGCACGAGGACGCGAGATAGTTCGTGAACGTCCCGCCCATCTCGAAATCACAGCAGTCATCTGTTCTGACCTGTGCAAATCCTGCTCTCATTTAAAACCTCACTTTAAAATAAACGCATCTGTTTTAGTATACTATATTTTTCGTTTGGTATACAAATATTTTATAAAAAAGCGCGGACACAAAAGTCCGCGGCTCATTTGTAAAATTAACTTCCACCCCTCTTACTCCGACTGTGGAACTTACTTCTTCCTAATGTCATATGTGGAACTTACAGACTCTTAATG
>JAKSPD010000001.1 GCA_024405115.1 Lachnospiraceae bacterium | reverse complement strand
AAGACTGCAAGAAGGAAATGGACATGGTCAACAAGGCCTTCATCGAGATCATGATTGAGGGAGATGCAAATGGCCGCGGATTCCAGTATCCCATCCCCACATATTCTATCACAAGGGACTTTGACTGGTCGGAAACTGAGAACAACAAGCTTCTCTTTGAAATGACCGCAAAATACGGTACACCGTATTTCTCAAACTACATCAATTCAGACATGGAGCCCTCAGACGTTCGTTCAATGTGCTGCCGTCTCCGTCTTGACCTCCGTGAGCTCCGTAAGAAATCAGGCGGTTTCTTCGGATCAGGCGAGTCAACAGGGTCCATCGGCGTTGTTACGATCAACATGCCCAGGATTGCATATCTTGCTGAAACAAAGGAAGACTTCTATAAGCGCCTTGACCACATGATGGACATCGCCGCACGCAGCCTCCGTGTAAAGAGGGAGGTTATCACAGGGCTTCTTGAGAAGGGACTTTATCCTTACACAAAGAGATATCTCGGAACATTTGCAAACCATTTCTCAACCATCGGCCTTGTAGGAATGAATGAGGCAGGACTTAACGCCAAGTGGCTCAAGAAGGACCTTACACATAAGGAAGCCCAGGATTTTGCAAAGGAAGTACTTAATCATATGCGTGAGCGTCTCTCAGATTATCAGGAGATGTACGGTGACCTCTATAACCTTGAGGCAACTCCCGCTGAATCAACTTCCTACCGTCTTGCAAAGCACGACAAGAAGAAATACCCGGACATCATCACTGCCAATGAGGCATGCGGAACTCCTTATTACACCAACTCATCACATCTGCCGGTAGGCTATACCTCAGACATATTTGATGCACTTGATGTTCAGGATGACCTTCAGACACTTTACACTTCAGGAACGGTATTCCATGCGTTCCTCGGAGAGAAGCTTCCGAGCTGGCAGAGCGCCGCAAAGCTTGTACGTACCATTGCTGAAAACTATAAGCTCCCGTACTATACGATGAGCCCCACATATTCAGTGTGTGCTGAACACGGATACCTTATCGGAGAGCACTTTGAGTGCCCCATCTGTGGAAAGAAGGCAGAGGTTTACAGCCGTATAACAGGTTATTACCGTCCCGTTCAGAACTGGAATGACGGAAAGAGCCAGGAATACAAGGACCGTAAGGAATACGACGTTGAGTCATCCTATGCACTTCATTCAGGAATCAAACCCGCTGCGGCTACAGTAACGGTGGACCTTTCCGAAAAGGAAAACATCGAGACGGAAGGAAAGACCATAAGCAGTTCCGTTCCGACACTGTTCAAGACGAGCACATGTCCGAACTGCAAGCTTGTATGTGCAAAGTTTGACCAGGCAGGAATAAAGTATGAAACGGTAAACTGCACTGAGGATCCCGACACTGCAAAGAAGTACGGAATCAAGCAGGCCCCCACGCTTATCGTGGGCGATGAAAAAATAGCCGGAGCTTCAAACATCATCAAGTGGATGAACGAAACAGCACTTGTAAAGTAAAAAAGGAAGCCGGGAGTTAAAAGACTTCCGGCTTTTTACAAACCCTGGAGAGTTTTATGTACGACATAATCGTAATCGGCGGCGGACCCGCCGGCATGACAGCAGCACTTTATGGATTGAGAAACGGAAAAACCGTTCTGGTGATTGAGAAATCCGCATTCGGAGGACAGATCACCTATTCGCCGAGAGTTGAAAACATACCCGGTTTTGTTTCAGTCAGCGGAAATGAATTTGCTGACAGGTTCCTTTCCCAGATCATGGATCAGGGAGCTGAGCTCGAATTTGACGAGGTCACGGAAATAGAGGCATCCGGCGAGACAAAGACAGTGAAGACTTCCATGGGCGGGGAGTTTACCGGAAGGGCAGTGATAATCGCCGCCGGAGTAAAACACAGGATGCTTGGGCTTCCCGGTGAGGAGGAACTTGTCGGAAACGGTATCTCATTCTGCGCGGTCTGCGATGGGGATTTTTATAAAGGAAAGAAGGTCGCAGTGGCGGGTGGCGGAAACTCCGCCTTTGTTGAGGCAGTTCTTCTTCAGGAGAAATGCAGCGAGGTAGTAATGCTTCAGGACCTTCCGGATTTTACCGCGGACAAGAAGCTTCAGCAGGATCTTCTTAAGCACGACAATGTAAAATCCCGTTTCAACACGCGTTTTATTTCGATTGTAATCGAAAATGATTCATTCAAAGGAATAGAAATCGAAAACAAGCTAACAAATGAGCGGGAAACCATCATCTGTGACGGCCTTTTTGTTGCAATCGGGCTCATTCCTGAAAACGGTATCTTTGCCGGCTATGCAGATCTTGATGAACGCGGATACTTCCTTTCTGATGAGAGCACGCTCACAAAGACTCCGGGAGTTTTTGTTGCAGGTGACTGCAGGAGGAAAGACGTACGTCAGGTCACCACGGCCTGTGCCGACGGGGCAATGGCAGCACTGGCCGCCTGTGCTTATTTAAGATAAAGAGGGTAAAAAGATGATTCTTGCCATAGACATGGGCAATACCAATATAAAGATCGGACTTGTGAAGGATGAAAAGAACATCATCGAGGAAAGGATAAGTACTGAGTACGACCGCACAAGCCTTGAGTATGCAGAGCACATAATGTTTGTCCTTGAGTTTTATAATGTAAAGGCATCAGACATCAGCGGTGCCATTCTTTCTTCCGTTGTTCCGCCACTTACGGCAGTACTTTCAGCCGCGGTAAACAAGGTGCTGGGAATACGTCCAATAATTGTCTCAAACAGGCTCAGGTCGGAGGTGACATTTGCAGACGGGGTGGGTGCTGACCTCATAGCGGCCGGTGAAGCTGCACATGCCTTCTACGGCGGTCCGTGCATCATGGCCAATCTTGGGACGGCAACCACAATCACGGTGGTTACTGAAGACTGCATATTCCGTGGAGGCGTGATCCTGCCCGGCATGAAGACTTCATTAAAGGCGCTTTCGCAGGGCGCGGCCGTTCTTCCGGAGATTTCGTTTGACAGGCCGGGTTCAGTTATTTCACTGAACACCGTTGAATGCATGAGAAGCGGAATCATTTACGGAAGTGCTGCCCAGATTGACGGCATAGCTGAAAGAATGGAAGAGGAAATGGGAGAAAAATGCACCCTGCTCCTGACCGGCGGAATGGCAAGATTCTGTGAGCCTTATATAAGGCACGGGGTCATAAGGGATGATGCCCTCATAATGAAAGGACTTTACAGACTGTACGAAGAGAACAGGTAACTGTATTCTGACTTTTTACAAATAAAAACCGACGGTCCGTCTGGACCGCCGATCATATAAAAACACGTATGTGTTGAAATCTGTTATGCGCGCCTGGTATAGCGACCGGTTTCCTGAGCCTGCTGAGCCTTGTAACCCATTACGGTTCTGACCATGTTTTCAGAAACATGCTGCCTTCTGTGTTCAAGCTTTGCCTCATGACTCTTTCTGCGATCGGAAATAAGACCTATTGTGGAAACGATGATTGTAATGGCTCCTGCAATGAAAGCCATCATCATTACTATACTAAGCGTGCCCATTTCTATACCCTCTTCGAAAGAATTTCATTAATCGTCAAAAAATTCAAATGTAACCGAAATTTTTTAAACTAGATGTAGTATACCTTCTATGTATTGTTATGTCAACACAAAATGTCAAAATTTCGTAAAAAATATGCAATATTTTGTACTTACTTTAAGAATATATTCAAAATGTGGTTGTCGGTTTTTCCAAAAGGCCGGTTTTGCACATACAAGATGTTGAAAAAACGTACTTTCATTGACAATTACCGATATCTAAATTAAAATACAAGCGACTATGTATTAAAAAAGAGGAATATAAATGAAGAAATTTTCAGTGATCCTTACTGTTGTTTTAGCGGTTTCGGTTCTTGCGGCATGTGTCCCGACGGAGAGGACTAACATTGCCATTGATCCCGTCATGGAAGAGGACAAGGAAGGTCCCGTTGAGCTTGACTTCACCCAGCTTCATAACGATACGCTTGGTGAGTTTGAAGGAGCCGGGCCTTACGCTTTCATAACCGATGTTGACATTTCTGGCAACAACAGTTCAAGGGTCATAAACATAAATGCAAAGTGCCTTGACGGCATATCAAAGGAAGATGCTGACAATTTCCTTGCCGCATGCATGAGACATATTTCGGACGCTGCGTCTGTCCAGTATCAGCGTTTCGGTAACGCTGACGAGACCACGTTCGGCACACTGTGGGACATGTATTCACTTAATGCCACGGTGACTCCTGATGCTGAAGGGGCAGAACCCATTGAGTCAGTGAATGTACCTGCAGGCGGTGAGATACCGTTTTCACCGAATATCGAGAAATATGAGGCTGAATGGGAAAAAGCGCTTGAGATTTATTTAAGGAACGAAAATGAGTAAGAAAGCATCCGCAAAAAAGAAGGAAGAGAGAACCGGGGAACAGATAGCGAAGGGACTTACGGGGGGGATTTCAAAGATCACTTCCTGTTATGTCATCCTGATGTTTGCCGTATTCCCGCTTTTTATAACCGACAAGTATTATAACTGTCTTAAGGACAAGTATTACTTCTTCTTTTATGCGACTGCCGCCATAACGGCAATCGTTCTTTTCCTGTATCTGGCAGGGATTGCCATGGGGGCATTTAAGGGTGTGGGAGTCAGGAAGGTTTTTGGAAGGCTCACCCTTACGGATAAGTTCATGATGGCGTTTCTTGTGGTCTGCGGTCTTTCAACCTGTCTTTCAGAATGGAAGTACGAATCGTTCTGGGGCAACATGGGAAGACTTCAGGGAATGTTCTTCTTTATCCTGATAACGCTCGGGTACTTTGTGGTGACCAGGGCATACAGGTTTAATAAAAAACACCTTTACATACTGCTTGCGGCAGGCATTGTTGTTTCCTTATGGGGCGTCATCGACTATCTGGGCGTCGATCCCTTATGCTGGAGGGAAGATGCAGGCGACTACTGGGGAATGCTCATATTCACATCCACAATCGGTAACGTTAATACCTTCACTGCAATCGTCGCACTCTATTTCGGCATGTCGGCCTTCCTTTCATGTAAGCTTGAGAAGCCCTGGTTTGCCCTTGCAAGCTTTTCTGTAAGTACCATGGCAATGGCGGCCGGCCAGTCTGACAATGCAGTCCTTTCAGTGGGAATCACGATGGCCGTTCTTCCGTTCCTCCTTTCTGAGAACAGAAAGGGCGTTATAAGGTATCTTGTTTTAGTGGTGGTGTTCTTTGCGTCCCTTTGGGTAATCGGCCTTGTAACGGCCTCCTGGACCGCCACGGAGGTGCTTCCGGAGGTAATGTGGGGAGTTCTTCTTACCATATCCAACAAATACACAAAGTACTGCCTTATCATAGCGGCGGCATTTGCGGGGATTGCCCTTTTGTTATGGCTTATCCGGAAGAATGACATCAGTAAAAAGGTAAAGGGCTTAAGGGTATTCTGGGGCATAATCTGTACCGCGGTATTAGCAGCCGTTATTTATGCATTTGTGGATGCAAACAGCGGCAGGCACGCAGAATTCTGGAAACCCTATGAAAACATACTTGTGTTTAATGATTCATGGGGCACCTTCAGAGGATATGCATGGAGAAATACTTTTGAATTCTTTAAGGACTTCAGCATTTTCAAGAAACTTATCGGTTCCGGACCTGAGACATATGCAATCTTCATGGCGGAAAACTGTTATTACGAGATGATAGAAAGGTCAGGCACCGTATTTGATTCTCCTCACAGTGAGCCCATACAGATGCTCTTTACGACGGGACTGTTCGGATTCATTTCCTATTATGGCGTGTTTGTGACGGCAGTAATCAGGGGACTAAAGAAAAACACCTGGTCCCGTGCATGTGCCGTTGCCGTAACGGCTTACCTGTTTGCGTCAGTGATAAACATTTCGGTTCCGCTTACAACACCGCTTTTCTTCCTTTTGATGGAACTATCCCTGATTATCGGAGAGAAGGATGAAGAAACACCTTGATACCATACTGATGGTGGTAACGGCCCTCATACTGGGTGCGCTTACAGCGGTCTTTTCACAGATGGGACCGTTTCTTCACATGTCAGCAAAAGCCTCATATGAGGAATCAGAGGCCATAAAGACAGTTCTCATTACCGGCACCGGTAAATGCAGCATAATCATGAATGACGAGGATGCTGATACCGTGGGCCGGTATATTAATAAGCTTTCAATAGCGGTCTATCCGAAGGAGGACAGGGTACTTCCGTTAAGCATAAGGGTAAATACCTATGAGAACGGCGAGACCGTAAGCTATGCCATGAATGATGTCAACCCGGTTTACGTTAAAAACGAGATAATAAGGATTGACCGCAATAACGTTGTCTCCGTTGACATAGAATCATCTGACAGGTCTGCATTTTCGGTTAGCGACATAAAGATCCAGAACGGCTTTTCATTCAATTTCATTGTATTCATATTTGCGTCACTTTCAGCATATGCGGCCATATACTGTGTCTGGGCGTTTTTCAGGAAAAAGGATATCGGACCCGGTGTGGTCATAAGAAAGATGTTCCTTACGGCATCTGTCTGCTTTGGCGTGTGCCTGTGCCTGTGCCTGCCGGCGAACAAGGTGGGAAATGATGAGGAGACACACCTGCAGGCGGTAATGCAGATAGCAAGCTTCCCGTCAAATGAACTGCATGTTTCCGAAGGACTTATGAACCAGCTTTCCGTGACGGAATACAACAATCCCGATGCACAGCCGGGTTCCTATGAGGAAATAATCGAATTCGAGACCGTGCTTTCCAATAAATCTGATTACAAGGAAGGCGCAAGGGCACCGCAGTTTTACGTAATGGCGAACCGTGTGCCTGCGTACCTTGCGATGGCGGTGGCGGCGAAGGTTGGAAAAGGGCTGTCGCTTCCGTGGCCGGTGATACTCAGGATGATCAGGCTTGCAAATCTTGCGGTTTACATAATTCTAATGTGGCTGTCTTTAAAGGTACTTCCCTGCGGACACATGCTCATGGCGGTGATCGGGCTTCTGCCGCAGAACCTCTTCATGGCATCCACGGTTTCATATGACCCGTTCGTGACGGGATGCCTGATGCTTGGAATGTCTTTCCTTTTACGTGTCATGTACGGGACGGAGAAGGACGGAAAGCTTATACGTGACACATTCTTCATGCTGTTCTTCATGTTCCTCGGATGTCTTCCAAAAGCCGTGTATGCGCCTTTGATGCTCATCGCGCTGGTGGTTCCCTTCAGGAGGCTGAAGGACAGGCAGCAGAGGGTCATTTACGCATGTGCGGTAATTTCGGTGTTTGTCTTTACAATGCTTCTGTTTGTGATTCCCACAATAGTGGCTCCCGCCGATACCGGGGATACCAGGGGAAGCACAGATGTCAGCGAGATGAGCCAGATGGGATTCATCCTTGGAAATCCGATGAAGTTTGCAGGAATATTGCTTTCACAGATGGCCCGGTGGATACCGCAGTGCCTTATAGGGCCTGACTGTACTACGTTCATGGGACATATCGTGACGGGCACGTCAGAATTCCGGGGCTACTGGTTCATATACTTCATCCTGTTTGTGATGGCTGCTGCCGTACAGGGGGAAAACGCCTCCATTAAGGCAAAGGAGAGGCTGTGGGGACTTTTCATGTGTTTCGGTACGGGAGTTCTCATATGGTCAGCCATGTACGTATCCTTTACAAGCCCGGGGGCCACGGAAATAGCCGGAGTCCAGGGAAGGTATTTTATCCCTGTTCTTTTCCCTGTATACCTTTCACTGTTTGGCGGTGCCATACGTTTAGCAGGCATAAAATTGCCTGAGGGAAAACTGGCAAAGCTTGTAAGTGATGAACGGATATGGTATGATTTAATGATGGCAGTGCTGGTGGGATTAATGATCCTCACGTTATGGAAAACGGTGATTTTCCCGTACTGCATGTGATGACCGGAGGATGTAATGGCACAGGTAAAAAAAGTTCCGTGCAGCACGGATGGAAAAACAATAAAGGGACTTTATGAGATAGTTCCCACGGTCCATAGGGATGACAGGGGATATTTTGTTGAAACATATAACAGGCGTGATTTTGAAGAGCTTGGGCTTACGATGGAGTTTGTCCAGGACAACCAGTCAAAATCATCAAAGGGAGTTTTAAGGGGACTTCATTATCAGAAGGAACACCCGCAGGGTAAGCTCGTAAGGGTGCTTTCAGGTGAGGTTTTTGACGTGGCAGTGGATCTGAGGAAGGATTCTGAGACATTCGGTATCTGGTACGGTGTGCGTCTTTCAGGAGAGAACATGAAGCAGTTCTATATCCCTGAAGGCTTTGCACATGGTTTCCTCGTTCTTTCAGAAGAGGCGACATTTGCTTATAAATGCACGGATTTTTATCATCCGGGCGATGAGGGCGGTTTAAGGTGGAATGATCCTGAAATAGGGGTGGACTGGCCCGTTACCGGGGACATGGAGATACTTCTTTCCGAAAAGGATAAGGTCCAGCCTTTCCTTAAGGAAGCATTCAGGTTCTGAACACGATGCTTAAGGAAATCTGGGAAAAAAGAAAAATGATATGGGACCTTTCAAAGGCTGATTTCAAAAAGCGTTTTGCAGGGTCTTACTTTGGCGTGGTATGGATGTTCATACAGCCCGTTGTGACAGTGCTGGTGTTTTTCTTTATTTTCCAGCTTGGAATGAAGTCGCAGCCGCCCGTACCGGACACGCCTTACGTCATATGGCTCATCCCGGGACTGGTTCCGTGGTTCTTCTTCAGTGAATCACTTTCAACGCAGACATCATCCATGCAGGAGTACAGCTACCTGGTAAAGAAGGTCGTCTTCCCTGTTGAGCTTCTTCCAGTGATAAAGGTCGTTTCGGCATTTATGGTGCATGCATGTTTCCTTGTGATAATGGGAATCGTGTTCATCATTTCCGGAAGATTCCCTGCAGTATCGTGGATAGGCGTCGCATATTACAGCATCGCGACGGCATTCCTGTCACTGGGACTGGGACTTATCACGGCATCAGTGTATGTCTTCTTTAAGGACATGCAGAACATAGTAGGAATCATACTTCAGTTCGGGATGTGGCTTGCCCCCATCATGTACTGGGAGGGCATGTTCACGGCCGACCATCCGAAGCTGGCGATACTGTTTAAGATAAATCCTGTCTATTACATCGTGGCAGGTTACCGTGACAGTATGCTCACAGGCAACTTTTTTTGGGAAAGACCTCTTAACACCATTTATTTCTGGGCCTTCACGGTCTGCCTGCTGATAGTGGGTGAGAAAGTGTTCAAGAAACTTCGTCCGCATTTTTCGGACGTGCTTTAATTACCGGAGGGGATATAATTGCTGCGTTTAATTTTAATAATCCTTTGGTTCATGGTTTTCCTTGTCGTGACCCTGCCCCTGTTTTTGTTTGAAGTCATATACAGGCTTATAAACAGGGACAGATCAGAAATTCAGTGTCAGGAGATAGTCCGTTTCCTGATGAGGGGAATCCTGTTTTTCGCCGGTGTGAAGGTCACCGTGAAGGGACGTGAGAACGTTCCTGAAGGGGAGCCGGTGCTCTATGTACCCAACCACCGTTCGTATTTTGACTTTGTGGTCACGTTCTGCAACATGCGGAGCCCCATCTTAAACGTGGGCAAAAAGGAACTTGCATATGTTCCGCTTATAGGGCAGTGGGTAATGCTCATAGGAACGTTCCTGATGGACCGTAAGAGCCGAAAGAAGGGATACAGGACGATCGAGGAGGCGGTAAGGACCGTAAAGGAAGGAAAGAGCGTTGTAATATATCCGGAAGGAACCAGAAACAAGGGAAAGATGGAGGAACCCTTAAGGTTTAAGGAGGGTTCACTAAAAATCTCCACATGGTCAGGATGCAAGTGTGTGCCTGTGGCACTCCTCAATACAAGAAACATTTATGAAAACCACAGACCGTTTGTGAAGGCAACGGATGTAACACTCATTTTTGGGAAACCGATAGACCCTGCAACGCTTTCGCAGGAAGAACAGAAAAACTACGGTGCCCTTGTAAGGGGCAGGATCGTTGACATGATCCTCGCTGAAGAAGGAGAAAAAAATGGCTGAAATCAATGTACTTATAGTAGACGACGAGAAGGAAATTGCAGACCTTGTGGAAATTTACCTTGTAAGTGACGGTTATAAAGTTTTCAAGGCATCAAACGCCAGGGACGGACTTTCAATCATCAATGACGAGGACATACATCTTGTGCTCCTTGACGTGATGATGCCCGGAATGGACGGAATTGAGATGTGCAGGAAGATCAGGGAGGTGTCAAACATCCCGATCATCATGCTTACCGCAAAGAGCGGAGACCTTGACAAGATCATGGGTCTCGGTACCGGTGCAGACGATTATGTCACAAAGCCCTTCAGCCCGCTTGAACTTACGGCCAGGGTCAAGAGCCAGCTGCGCCGTTACACCCAGCTCAATCCCAACAATCAGCAGGAAACGGCATCCGGCGAGATCTCAATAAGGGGACTGCTGATAAACCGCGAGAACCATAAGGTGCTTGTTGATGATGAGGAAGTGAAGCTGACTCCCATAGAGTTCGACATTCTTTTCCTTCTGGCCTCAAATCCCGGAAAAGTGTTCTCGACCGATGAGATCTTTGAGAAGGTATGGAACGAAAAAGTCTATGAGGCTAACAATACCGTCATGGTGCACATCAGGAGACTTCGCGGCAAGATGAAAGAGGACCAGCGCCAGGACAAGATAATCACCACCGTCTGGGGCGTGGGATACAAGATTGAAAAATAATGACATCACAAAAAACCACCGGACACGTTTTATAATCAATATAATCATTTCGGCGTTCATAGTATGCGTTGCAGAAAGCCTGCTTGTATTTAATTTCGGCAGGCTTATGTACTTTATTACGAGGGTGGAATCAGACGGCTACAGCAGTTTCGGAACAGAGGAAGTAATCATTTTTGTCTTCACCGGAATCATTCTGTTTGCCGTTATTTTTTATTTCCTTGAGAAGAATTCGCTCGATTACATAAGGGACATATCAGAGGGCGTCAGCAAGATTTCCGAGGGCAACTTAAGCTACAGGATTCCGGTATCCGGCGATGACGAGTTTTCCGAGGTGGCTGAATCCGTAAACCGCATGGCGGGAGACCTGCAGGAGCTTCTGGAACTCGAAAGGGAGTCTGAAAAGCAGAAGACTGACCTTATCACTAACATCGCTCATGACTTAAGGACACCTCTTACGTCCATAATAGGATATCTTGAGCTTCTTTCCGGCAAGAACTATGACATGCTGAATGACAGCCAGAGGAGAAAGTACCTAAAGATCGCATTCAGCAAGTCAAAGAGGCTTGAACAGCTGATCGGCGACCTTTTTGACTTCACGAAGCTTTCATACGGAAAGATAACCATGAAGCTCGAGTACGTAGACCTTGTGAAACTTTTGGAGCAGCTTCTTGAAGAGGCGTATCCCGCATTCAGGGAGAAGGGCTTAAAGTACGAGTTCCGTACCAACGTGACAAATCATGAGATAATGGCGGACAGCGTCCTTATCGCCCGTCTGTTTGACAACCTTATAGGAAACGCCATTAAGTACGGCGGTGACGGAAAGAAAGTGGTCGTAAGGCTCCGTTCTGATCCGGCCTCGGACTCCGTTGAAGTCAAGGTCATAAACTTCGGTTTTGTAATCGATGAGAAGGACCTTCCCCATATCTTTGACAAATTCTACAGGGCGGACAAGGCAAGGAACTCGGAGACGGGCGGAACCGGTCTGGGTCTTGCCATCGTAAAGAACATTGCAGAGGTGCATGGCGGTTCAGTCACCGTTCAGTCTGACCTTAAGGGAACGGTGTTCACGGTAAGGTTAAAGAATCACATCGACAGGAAAAATGAGAACCTCAGAAGGGCATAAAAGAATATTTCTTCATGTCCTGTGCCTTATGGCACTTTTATTTCTCATGCCCATCACGTCACTGGCAGGCGAGTTTTCAATGTCAATCACCTACGGCTACAGGAACACCGCAAAGAGCGGACAGCTCCTTCCGGTAACGGTAAACATTGAAAACAATACCATGGAAGAGTTTGACGGTTATGTGGTGATGGAAATATACGGGGATGACGGAAGTACCCTTACATATACCTTCCCGTCATTTGTGGGAACAGGTGCCACAAGCTTCAAGTATACCGTCACAATACCTGACGGCTATTCCTCCGAGAACGGTGACAGGCTTCACGTATGCTTTACCGATGACAGTGGTGAAAAGAAGGCTGAAAAGGACGTGGAGGTCCTCTATCACGGAAACGGGCAGGACGTGTTATGCGGTATCCTTTCCGATGACCGTCAGGATCTGATGTATCTTGGAAACGTCAGTCTTCTTAATAATCTTTCAACAAAGACAATTACGTTAAGCCCGGCCGACATTCCCGCTGATGCCGCGGGGCTGAGCCAGCTTGACATTATAGTCATATCTTCTTTTGATACAAGGCTTATTTCAGATGATGCCGCTGATACGATAATGGACTGGGCGCGAAACGGCGGTACGCTTCTTTTGGGGACCGGCAGCATGATGAGCCCTCTCGGTAAATTTGAAGGCCTTATCGGCCATGTATCGCTTTCTCCCGTGCTTTTCAGGAAGATGGACATGGGAATGCAGTATTCCACGTCAGGCCCTGACGGGGCACTCATCACGCTCCCTACAAGAAGGATGACCTGGGATGAGGCGGAGGAGACATACGGTCTTGGCGAGATACCGCTGTTTTTCATGCGCGGTTTCGGAAACGGCAGGATCTGCATAGCTTCATGCGATCTGTGTGACTTAAGTGAGTTTGGCCTGAGGCATCCGGAATTTACCGAGGACCTTCTTAACACGATGCTTGGAACAGACAGGCTGGGAAGGATAAAATCCCAGACATCTTCAGCTGAAGAGAGACTGTCAACGGCTGAAAAACTCACAAATACCTTTATGGAGGGGCAGATTCCCAGCCTTCTTAAATTTGTGGTTGCGGCGGCCCTGTACATAGTGCTCGTGGGATTCGTCATTTACCTTGTGCTCAGGAAAAAGGGACTTGGTGTATATTATCCGCTCGGTGTCCTGATACTTTCAATGCTGTTCGGACTTACAGTATGGTATATGTCAGGAAACACAAGAATCAGGAAGGCATATGTGGACTACGGAACCTTTGTCATGTATCCGGGAAGCATGGAAAGGGAAGGCGAGGAAGCAGTCGTATCAGATTACATAAGGATAGGAAGCCCTGAAAAGACGGCATTCACCCTTCCTGTTTCCTCTGAGGCTGCCGTGAAGCCCGTGGCGGTAAACGGTAATCTTTCAGTGTCCGGAGGAAAAAAGAAGATAGTTGCCCTTACCGGACAGAAGCAGTTTGAGGACAGCATACTTTTGGTTGAGGAGCGCAGGAAGACGGAAAAACTTCCTGAAACCTTCAGCTGTAACATAAAAAAGAGCGGAACAGCGTTTGAGGGGACGATTACGAACCTGTCTGACCATGACTGGTCCTCGATATTCATACTGACAGGCGGCTGTGTGGTAAAGCTTCCGGACCTCAGTCGCGGTGAGATTCTGGATGTTTCGCAGGGTACCGCATATTACGGTCCGCTGTCAAATTTTGAAAAGGTCGCTGATCTTCTTTCAGGTGAGAACGGAGGACAGAGACATGATCTGATAGAGAAGGCTGTAAGGGAAACAGCCTCGATACTTAGCGACGATACATATGTCGTGGCTTTTGCGGACGGGTATGTCCCGGAATGGCTTTCCGAGACAAACTATGACCTTAAGGGGCTCGCCATCTTTGCGGTAAGGATAAGCACTGGCGGAAGTGAGGAGGAACGTTATATCAATTCACTTCTTAACGGTACAAAGGATTCTTCCGGAAGCTATGACGGACTTAGTAATACAGTTTCTGGCGGCGCGACGACAGTTGTCACATACAGTCTCGGAAACGGCAGGCAGATAACAAGTCTTAAACTCATTCCTCTAAGCGGTGAGCTGGCGGACGGTAAACTTGTTCCGTTCAAGGGACAGATAGCGGTCTACAACTATCAGAACGGTTCATATGACCTTTTGAGCGGTGGCAAGACCGGATGGGACGGAGAGGAGCTTAAGTCGATCCTTTCACCCACAAACAATATAACGTTAAGGTTTATCCCCGACGGGGAACTTCCTGAGGATACGCATATGTATCTTCCCGTTCCCTATGCTAAGGGAATAAAGGCGGCTGAGACCACGGAATCCGTTTCGGCACCTGGAATGTGAGGCTTCATGTTAGAGTTAAGGAACATAAGAAAATTTTACGGAAGCTTCATGGCACTTGATGACCTTTCACTTAACATAGAGGACGGTGCGCTTTATGGTTTCGTAGGGCCTAACGGAGCAGGAAAGACGACCGCCATAAAGATAATGACGGGAATCATGTATCCTGACGGCGGGTCACTCATTCTTAATGACAGCGAGGTGGGACCGGGAAGCCGGGCTTTAAAGGAAAGCATAGGATATGTTCCGGACAGTTTCGGCGTATACAGTAACCTGAAGGTATCCGAATACATGGGATTCTTTGCTGCATGTGCCGGCATTGAGGGACTTGAGGCAAGAAAAAGGACGGAGACGCTTTTAAAGTATGTGGAGCTTTCAGACAGGGAGGACTTCTACGTGGAGGCCCTTTCAAGGGGAATGAAGCAGAGACTTTCACTGGCCAGGGCGCTTATTCCGGATCCCCCCATTCTCATAATGGACGAACCCACATCAGGGCTCGACCCGAGGACACGTTATGAGTTCAAGCAGCTTGTGGGCGAGCTTTCAGATAACGGCAAGACTATAGTCATCTCCTCGCACATCCTTTCCGACATCAGTGAGCTTTGTACCGATGTTGCAATCATCGATGAGGGAAAGATAGTGATGAGCGGACGCCTCATGGAGGTAATGAAGCTCGTCACATCGGGAAACCCGATAGTAATCTCGGTAAACGGGGCAGTGAACAGGACTGTACAGTTTTTAAAGGAGGAGCCTCTTGTATCAACTGTCACCGTAAAGCGAAACGACATAATGATAAGCTTCAACGGAAAGACTGATGATGAGGAGATACTTCTCAGGCACATGATAGAGGCGGGGCTTCCCGTCAGGAACTTCTCAAGGGAAAAGAGCTCGCTTGAATCAATATTCATGCAGCTTACAGGACACGGTGAGGAAAGAATAGCAGCTTCTTCGGACGATTATGAAATTTGACCCGATAATAAAACGTGATATTAAGGTTTCATCCAGGGGACCGGGCTTCATGGCACTTATCATGGTGATAAATGTCATTCTGTGCGGTGCAGGCCTTCTGGGTGTCTTCGGGCGTCTCACCGGAATGAATGCATATGGGCGTATCGATCCCGGACAGCTTCTTTACGTTTACATGATGGTGGCAGGAATCATGGCGGTGTTCACCATACTTGTCCTTCCCGGAAGGACCACCGGAATCATAACCAGTGAGAGGGACTCCGGCACGCTTGACCTGATGATAGCCGCGGGACTCAGCCCTGCAGGCATCATTACGGGAAAATACCTTTCATCGCTCTTATTTGGGATAGTGGCCGTATTCTCATGCTTCCCGGCACTCATAATCCCGCTCATATATGGGGGAGTGGGGTTTTCTGCATGCCTTCTGCTTCTCATGTCATTCCTTCCCACGGCGGCACTGGTACTTGCGATAGGCGTGTTTGCAAGCTCTGCGGCGAGGACCTCGTCATCGGCGGCAGCCATGGCATACGGTATAATCATTGCGCTTGTGGCGGGACCGGTCCTTATCGCGTTTCTTGTAAATCCGGTAATTCCGGACGGTTCCAACTATATGGCTTATTCAGTGCTTCTATGCCCAGGAGTGCCTTCCGTGTCGCTGATACTTGACCAGACAGGAAACGGGGAGTTCATTGACCTTTTCTTCTCCTACCTGGGACTTGTTCCAAACGCGGTGTTCATGTCATATATTACGCTGTTTTCATCGGTTACGGAACTTGTCATGATGGCTGCATTCCTTATCGGCGCAGGCGTGAACATAACCCCGAAAAGAAGATACAGGTAGCTTTTGACATTTACATGGATAACTAGTATAATTGCTTTTTGCATAAATTTCAGGCAGGTTTTTCAGAATGAAAAAGATAATTCTTACAGGCGGCGGTACGGCCGGCCACGTAACACCGAATATAGCAATGCTCCCGGAGCTTAAGAGGATGGGATACGACATCCTTTATGTGGGTTCAAAGATGGGTATAGAAAAGGAACTTATTGAAAAGGAGGGGATTCCCTATAAGGGAATTGAATCCGGCAAGCTCCGCAGGTACATCGACATAAAGAACCTGACGGATCCCTTCAGGATCATAAGGGGCTTTGAGGAGGCAAGGGCAATCTGCAGGAAGTATAAGCCGGACGTGGTATTCTCGAAGGGCGGTTACGTTTCAGTACCCGTGGTGCTTGCCGCAGCAATCCAGAGAATTCCCGTGATATGCCATGAATCAGACATGACGCCCGGACTTGCGAACCGCATCACCATGCCTTCAGCTACGAAGATATGCTGTAACTTCCCGGAGACCTTAAAGCATCTTCCCGTGGGAAAGGGAGTGCTTTCTGGAAGCCCGATAAGAAAGGAAATCCTTTCAGGCAGCCGCGAGGAAGGCCTTAAGACTGCAGGCTTTGACGGCAGTAAGCCCGTCATGCTCGTCATCGGGGGAAGCCTGGGGGCGGTACATGTGAACACCGCGGTAAGAAACGTACTCGGAAAACTTCTTGAAAAATATGACATAATCCACATCTGCGGAAGAAACAACATAGATGAGTCCCTGAAAGGCATAAATGGTTATAAGCAGTACGGATATGTCAGCGAACAGCTCAAGGATCTTTTTGCGGCGGCGGACATCTTCATCTCAAGGGCCGGTGCTAATGCCATCTGCGAGATACTTGCACTCCACAAGCCCAACCTCCTTATCCCCTTAGGGGCTGAGGCAAGCCGTGGTGACCAGATCTTAAATGCGGAGTCTTTTGAAAAACAGGGATTTTCAATGGTCCTTACGGAAGATAAGCTAAATGACGAAAGTCTCCTTAATGCCGTTGAGACGCTTTGGAATGACAGGGAGAAATATATCGCCGCCATGGCAAAATCACAGCTTAATGACGGCGTAAAGATAATTACCGGGCTTATAGATGAGACGGTGAACAAAAAGAAGAAATGAACATAATTAAAGCAATCAAGGTATGTTACGACTATGTGTCGCGTGATGAGAATGATCAGGTCATTTCCGTCACGCATGCTTTGAGTGACCTTGATCTTGAGATAGAAAAGGGTTCGTTCGTATGTATTCTGGGTCATAACGGAAGCGGAAAGAGCACCTTCGCAAGGCTTCTGAACGGACTCAGCATACCGCTTTCGGGAACGGTCCTGGTTACGGACATCGATACAAAAAACGAGGACACGCTTTTAACCGTCAGGGAAACAGCCGGAATGGTCTTCCAGAATCCTGACAACCAGATAATCGCTAACGTAGTGGAGGAGGACGTGGCATTCGGCCCCGAAAACATGGGAATTCCCACTGAGGAGATCATTGAAAGGGTCGACACGGCGCTTACTACCGTGTCAATGCAGGAGTTCCGTGACAAATCCCCCAACCGTCTTTCAGGCGGACAGAAGCAGCGTGTCGCAATAGCGGGCGTAATGGCAATGAAGCCTGAATGCATCATCCTCGATGAACCGACTGCCATGCTTGACCCGTTAGGGCGTGAGGACGTTCTTTTTACGGCACATGAGCTTAATAAAAACGAGGGCATAACGATCGTGCTCATTACACACAATATGGAAGAGGCAGTCGATGCGGACCGTGTGATAGTCATGGACCACGGAACTGTGGCAATGGACGGGACGCCGAAGGAGATTTTCTCAAGGGTGGAGGAACTGAGGAAGCTTTCACTCAATGTGCCTGAGGCAGCAGAGCTTTCATATGAACTTAAAAAGTCAGGCCTTCCCATCAGGGACGGCATCCTTACACTCGATGAACTTGTGGAAGCACTTACGGAGCTTAAAAAGTAATGCTTAGAGACATAACACTTGGACAGTATTATCCGGTGGATTCAGTGATCCACCGTCTTGATCCCCGCACTAAACTTGCGGGAACTTTTGTGTTCCTTGTTTCCCTGTTTGTTACGAAGAGCATCTACGGATACGTGCTGGCCACAGTCTTTCTGGCGGCGGTCATAATGATGAGCCGCGTGCCGGTAAAATTCATCACGAAGGGCCTCAAGGCCATAGTGGTGCTCCTCATAATATCAGTGTCCTTCAACATCTTCCTTACGGAGGGAACACCCATTTTCACGCTGGGACCGTTAAAGGCCACATGGGAGGGACTTCAGACGGCAGGCTTCATGGGAATAAGGCTCATTTACCTTGTGGTTGGTTCAAGCATCCTTACGCTCACGACAACACCCAACCAGCTTACGGGCGGCCTTGAGAAGTCAATGGGCTTTTTGCGTAAGATAAAGGTACCGGTACATGAGATAGCGATGATGATGAGCATAGCGCTCCGTTTCATCCCCATACTGGTTGAGGAGACTGACAAGATAATGAAGGCCCAGACGGCACGTGGGGCGGATTTTGAGACCGGCGGACTCGTGAAGAAGGCCAAGGCAATGATTCCGCTTCTGGTACCGCTTTTCATATCGGCGTTCAGACGCGCATCCGACCTTGCAATGGCTATGGAGGCCAGATGTTACCACGGAGGTGCCGGCAGGACAAAGATGAAGCCCTTAAAGTACCACAAGCGCGACTTTATCGCGTATGTCATCCTGTTACTTTACCTTGCGGCAATGATTGTTATTAAGAAATGATAGAAGCAAGAAACCTGACACATATATATAATGAGGGCACCGCAATGGAGTCCTGTGCCTTTACCGATATCAGCTTCACCATTAATAAGGGTGAGTTCATCGGTCTTATAGGCCATACCGGAAGCGGAAAGTCCACACTTATACAGCACCTTAACGGACTCATGAGGCCCACGGCGGGTACTGTTTATTTTGAGGGCGAGGACATCTTTGCGGATAAGTATGACCTCCGTGCCCTCCGCGGGAAGGTGGGGATGGTGTTCCAGTATCCGGAATACCAGCTTTTTGACGAGACGGTCCTTCTGGATGTAATGTTCGGACCCCTTAACATGGGGCTTTCAAAGGATGAAGCCAGGGAGAGGGCTCTTTCCGCTTTGAGGCTTTCCGGTCTTTCCGAGGATAAGTTTGAGAGCAGTCCGTTTGAGCTTTCAGGCGGACAGAAGAGGCGTGCCGCAATAGCGGGAGTCCTTTCAATGGAGCCGGAGGTGCTCATTCTGGATGAGCCTGCGGCAGGACTTGATCCCGGGGGACGCAACGAGATACTTGAACTTGTCGCAAATTTAAGGAAGGAAAGAAACATCACGATAATCCTGGTTTCGCACAGCATGGATGACGTGGCTAAATATGCTGACAGGATAATGGTTTTAAATAAGGGACGTCTTGCGTTCTTTGACGAGCCGAGGGCTGTCTTCTCGCATGTTGAGGAGCTTGAGGAGATGGGGCTTGCAGCACCGCAGATGACTTATCTTGCGCAGAAGCTCAATAAGGCCGGCATAAGTGTTGACCCGGCAATATCGACCGTCGAGGAGGCAAAGGCTGAGATACTTAAGGCTTTCAATGTAAAATGAAAAGGATCTTCCTGAAAGTAGCATATGACGGGACAGCATACTGTGGATTCCAGTTCCAGCCCGGTGACCCTACGGTAGAGGGTGAGCTCAATAAGGCATTAAGTGTCCTTACGGGCGAGGATACGGAGGTCATCGGCGCAAGCCGTACCGACGCCGGCGTCCATGCGATGGGCAATGTGGCGGTATTTGACACATGCTCGACCATACCGGCTGAAAGGTTTGCAGCGGCACTTAACACGAAGCTTCCTGATGACATCAGGGTAACTGAGTCAAGGGAGGTCCCGGACGGCTGGCATCCCAGAAAACAGGAATGCAGAAAGACCTATGAGTACCATATCGACAATTCACGTACGGGCAACCCCCTGAGGCGCCTTTACACGATGCATTTCCCGAGGCGTCTTGATGTGGAACGGATGCGTGAGGGCGCACTGTGCCTTACGGGTGAACATGACTTTACATCCTTTGCGAATCCTTCCTCGCAGGTACTGAAAAACGGAGGAAGCGCGGTAAGGAACATAGAGGAGATAAGAATAGACGGGGAACCGGGCGGGGAAATTACGATCACCGTCCGCGGTAACGGATTCCTTTACAACATGGTCCGCATAATTGCGGGAACACTGCTGGACGTGGGAACGGGAAGGTTCAGTCCGGAGGATATGAAGATGATGATTTCAGCCTGCGACCGTACAAAGGCTGGAATAACCGCAGAGGCCAAGGGACTTCTGCTAAAAGGAATAGATTATCAGGAGGGCACAGAATGAAAGAGATAATCGAGAAGATTGCCACAGCTGTTGAGACAGGCAAGGCAAAGGACGTTAAGGTACTTGTACCGCAGGCAATTGAGGAAGGCTGCACAGCACAGGAAATCCTTGATGAGGGACTTCTTGCAGGAATGGCAGTCATCGGTGATCGTTTCGCAAAGAACGAGGCTTTCGTTCCCGAGGTACTTGTTTCAGCAAGGGCCATGAATAAGGGTGTCGAGCTTATCAAGCCCCTCCTTCTGGCTGAGGGAAGCGTCTCACTCGGAAAGGCATGTATCGGAACCGTTGAGGGAGACCTTCATGACATCGGAAAGAACATCGTAAAGCTCATGCTTGAGAGCCGCAACATTGAGGTCATCGACCTTGGTACCGACGTTCCCGCTGAAAAGTTCGTCGAGACGGTAAAGAACGAAGGCTGTGAAATCGTATGCTGTTCAGCACTTCTCACTACCACGATGTTCATGATGGAGGACGTCGTAAAGAGCCTTAAGGAAGCCGGATTACGTGACAGGGTAAAGGTGCTTGTAGGCGGTGCCCCCGTGAATGCTGATTTCTGCGCACAGATCGGTGCCGATGTCTATACTGAGGACGGTGCGACCGCGGCAAAGGAAGCAGAGAGGCTTCTTCTTGAAATGCATGCTTAAGATCACCTGTGAATACGAAAATAATTTAAAGGAAATCATTTTAGGGGAGGGCGATGAGCGCTCCCTTAAAAGCATCCTGGAGGCAGAGGGAATAATGGTGTCAGCCCCCTGCGGGGGAAAGGGCATCTGCGGGAGATGCATTGCCGGCGTGGACGGAAAAGACGAACTCTGCTGCAGGTATTATCCCAAAAAGGACATCTGCGTGAAGGTCGAAAGAAGAAAGAATTCCGTGGTCAGAAATGTAGTCAAGCTTCCACCGGAACCCCTGAAGGAAGGCCTGGGATTATCGCTTGACCTCGGCACCACCACGATAGCCGCATTTCTTTATGACCTTAAGACAGGAGAGTGCATCGGTGAGACGGGGGCTGAAAACGCCCTTTCGATATTCGGTGCTGATGTGATAAGCCGCATACAGTATGCGGAAAATGACCAGAAACTCCTCAGGATGACCGCGGTTTTAAGGGAACAGGTCTACGACCTGATGACAGAACTGTGCGGTACCGGCCATTCATTTAAGGATGTGAAATACCTCAGCATTGCCGGAAACACCGTAATGCAGCATATATTTGCCGCCATGAGTCCGCGTTCGATAGGCGAGGCCCCGTTCAGGCCACTGTCGCTTTTCGGTGAGGAGCTTATAGCTGAACCCACGATGTATTACTGCCCCTGCATAGCCGGATATGTGGGCGGAGATACCACGGCGGGCATCCTTTCCACCGGCATTTATGAATCAGATGAAAAGGTAATGCTCATAGACCTCGGGACAAACTGTGAGTTTGCCCTGGGTGACAGGAACGGATTCATATGCTGTTCATCGCCGGCAGGCCCTGCATTTGAGGCGGGAAGCGGGAAAGGTGAGCTTAAGGGAAGCGAACTTATCGACGAGGTGGCCGCCTTACTTAAAAACGGCACATGCAGCGAGAGCGGGCGCCTTCTTTCTGACGGGGGAAAAGTCTCACAGAAGGACGTGAGGAACCTTCAGCTTGCAAAGGCTGCCGTAAGGGGTGCCATAGAGACCGTACTCAGGATAGAAGGCATCAGGGCTTCTGATGTGAAACGTATACTCATCGCCGGAGGCTTCGGAATGTACCTTGACATTGAAAATGCCTTTACCATAGGAATGTTCCCGGAAGAATTCCGCGGAAGGATCACTTATGTCGGCAACAGTGCCGGTGCAGGTGCATCCATGGCCCTTTCACAGAAGAACCGTAAAAAGCTCAAGGACATTGCGGCTATGTGCCGCTACGAGGAACTTTCCTCGTCAAAACTTTTCTATGACGAATACATCGATGCAATGAGTTTTGAATGATGGACCTTTACTTTGCACCCCTGGAGGGGATAGGAAACCATATATACAGAAATACTTACCGTAAGCATTATGAAGGCGTGGACAGGTTTTACACGCCTTTTATTGATGTCAACTCCGTGGGGGAGATGAAGCGAAGAAACTTAAATGACGTCCTTCCTGAAAACAACCGGAGAACGTGCATCGTGCCACAGCTTCTCATCAAAAACGCCGTGGAGTTTAAGGGTGCGTCCGTTCATCTTATGGCTTTTGGGTATGATGAGGTAAACATCAACATGGGATGTCCTTACGGAACGGTGGTGAAAAAGGGAAAGGGCGCCGGACTGCTTAGTGATACCGATAACCTTAGAAGACTTCTTTCCGAAATAATTCCGGAAAGCCCCATGAAGGTATCAGTCAAGATGAGGATAGGAATCGATGATCCTGAAACCGGATGTGAGATTATGGAAGTCCTTAATGAGTTCCCGTTAAGTGAGGTGATAATACATCCGAGGCTTCAGAAGGAGTTTTATGAGGGAGCCATCCATGAGGATGTACTTAAGGACATGTACGGGATGAGTGAAAATCCGGTTGCTATTAATCCGGGAATCAGCTGTCCGGCGGACTTTTTCAGTTTTTCTGAAAGATATCCGGGAGTGACTGGAATAATGATAGGTCGGAAACTGGTTTCAAATCCTGAAATGGCTGAAAGGATAAAGAACGGTGAAATGGCTGCGGATAACCTCATAATGGACAGAAGGAGATTTGAGGAATTCCATGACGACCTTCTCTGCTCTTATGTGGAGGTCCTTTCAGGAGATACCCCCGTGCTCTTTAAGATGAAGGAGCTGTGGGATTACTGGAAGGAGAGCCTCTGCCCTGATGAAAAGGTGCTGAAAAAGATAAAGAAAGCTTCAGACTTAAGTACGTACAGAATCCTTGCCAAAGCGGCAATTAACTGATACAATGTGTCTGTGGGGTAACCCGCACGTTTTGGAGTCTGAAATGAAGAAATTAAAGAAAAAACTGTATCTTGGGGCACTTGTTGCCGGAGGCGCACTGACATTCACCGCCTGCAGCAACCGTCCGGAATGTGTATACGGACCTCCGCCGGAAATCCCGGCTGAAACGGAAATCATGACCACCATAGAGGAAACCACCGCCACAAAGAAGACAACGGCAGCTCCCACGACAACCGGTGATGATTATGATGTAAACAGCAACATTCCTGAGGATGTATACGGCCCGCCCTCATACTGGGAAGGTGACGATGAGGAGACAACGGCGGCAGAGGATTCCTTTACCGAAGAGGAAAACATCCCCGCGCTTGTATACGGCCCGCCGTCATACTTTGAAAGCCAGGCAGGTAGTGAGGAAAACATACCTGAGTGCGTATACGGACCTCCGGAGTATTTTGAGAACCAATGAACACTAATACGGAAAACATAAAAAGAAACCATATGAAGCAGCTTTCGGAATACAGGAAGCTGCTTTATAAAAATCCAAAGCTCCTGTATCTTTTCCTGGAGCTGACGCTCCGATGCAACGAGCACTGCCTTCACTGCGGAAGCTCGTGCGGGGACGTGACTTCATCTGAGATGACCTTTTCCGATTATGAGAGGGTCCTCAGGGAAGTCAAGGAGGACTTTGACATAAAGAAGATGCAGCTGTGCATAACGGGAGGGGAACCTCTTTTACGCAGGGACTTTTTTGACATCATGGGGATGGCACATGATCTCGGGTACCACTGGGGAATGACAAGTAATGCCACCCTCATAGACATGGATACCGCAAGAAAGCTTCATGACTGCGGAATGGACACGATTTCCGTAAGTATTGACGGGCTTCCGGCGTCACATGATGCCTTCAGGCGTACCCCTGGAGGATACGACAGGGCCATGGCAGGAATCAGCAACCTCCTTACGGTTGGAGGATTCAAGGCAGTACAGGTCACCACCGTCGTGAACCACGGCAACATCCATGAACTTCCTGCACTTTATGAGACTATGCTTTCGCTTGACATTGACTCATGGAGGGTAATCGGCGTGGAGCCGATAGGAAGGGCGCTTACATATCCTGACATCCTCCTTACAAAGGATGATTATAAGTACCTCTTTGATTTCATAAAGGAAAAACGTGAGGAGGACATGCCGGTGACATATGGCTGCAGCCATTATCTGGGAGTTGAGCTTGAAAGGGAGCTGAGGGATTATTACTTCATCTGCTGTGCCGGCATTTACACGGCCAGCATCATGGCTGACGGTGACATCGGCGCATGCCTTGACATAGAAAAACGCCCGGAAACCATACAGGGAAACATCTATAAGGACCGTTTCTCCGATGTATGGAAGAATCGCTTTGAAATCTTCAGGCGTGATTTTGCTGACCTTAACGAAACATGTGCCACATGCAGCGAGAGGGAGTTCTGTGCGGGAGGCGCAAGGCACAGCTGGGATTATGACGGAAATTTCCAGAGGATGTGCTTTATCAGGTAAATGTTGCAAATAACCGGCCTTTTTGGTAAGATGGTTAAACTGGCTAAAATTTAAACAACCTTTAGGAGATATGAAATGGGAGTATATGAGGAACTCGTCGAGCGTGGTCTTATCGCGCAGGTAACCGATGAGGAAGAAATCAAAAAAATGGTTAACGAAGGCAAGGCCGTTTTCTACATCGGCTTTGATCCTACCGCGGACAGCCTTCATGTGGGACACTTCATGGCACTATGCCTCATGAAGAGACTTCAGATGGCAGGCAACAAGCCCATCGCACTTATCGGCGGCGGCACTGCAATGGTAGGTGACCCGTCAGGAAGACAGGACCTCCGTAAAATGATGACCGTTGAAACCATCCAGCATAACTGTGACTGCTTCAAGAAGCAGATGGCACGTTTCATCCACTTTGGAGAAGGCAAGGATGACGCCATCATGGTCAACAATGCAGACTGGCTCATGGGCCTCAACTACATTGAATTCCTTCGCGACATCGGAGTGTGCTTCAGTGTCAACAAGATGCTGGCCGCAAGATGTTATGTAAACCGTATGGAGCAGGGACTCACTTTCCTTGAGTTCAACTACATGCTCATGCAGGGATATGATTTCTACCGCCTCTACCAGGATTACGGCTGCAACATGCAGTTCGGTGGTGATGACCAGTGGTCTAACATGCTTGCCGGTACGGAGCTTATCAGAAAGAAGCTTGAAAAGGACGCCCATGCAATGACCATCACACTTCTCCTTAATTCAGAAGGAAAGAAGATGGGCAAGACGGCTAACGGCGCCGTATGGCTTGATCCCGAAAAGACGACTCCCTATGACTTCTACCAGTACTGGAGAAACATTGATGACGCTGATGTAATCAAGTGCATCAAGATGCTTACATTCCTTCCCCTCGATCAGATTCATGAGATGGAGAAATGGGAAGGCGCTGAACTCAATAAGGCAAAGGAAATCCTTGCGTATGAGCTTACCGAGCTCGTTCACGGAAAGGATGAGGCGGAAAAGGCACAGGCAGCAGCCAAGGCACTCTTTAGTGGCGGAGCTGCAGCTGACATTCCCACATATGACGTAAAGCCTGAGGACTTCGTTGACGGAAAGGTTGAACTTCTCACACTCCTTGTAAACACGAAGCTCTGCACATCAAGGGGAGATGCCAGAAGAAACGTTGAACAGGGCGGCGTGACCGTGGCAGATGTGAAGATTACAGACTCAAAGAAGGCTTTTGATGCATCAGAGCTTTCAGGAGACGGAATCATCATTAAGCGCGGAAAGAAGAACTTCGTAAAAGTAAGGAATTCGTAAGCTGGAAAGTATTGCCCATGTAATGTTCATCTGTTACTATAATGGCACGTATGAAGAAGAAACCCATTTTCAAGATAATACTGGCTGCACTTGCATTGTCACTCCTTATGGCATTGCAGTGTTTTGCTGATGAGATTCAGAGTTTTCCGTTCAATTTCAATATTGACATGAATTCCTTTGACAAGCTCTGCTATGCCGGTCATATAAAGGGTGGCGGAATCTTCTACGATGACGGTTACATGGTACTTCCGGAGGCACAGTTCTCCGTTTCGAGTAAGAGCGGCGTGGATTCAATAGTGGGCGAAATGCTTTCACTTGAGATTGACCTGATTTATGAGAACCAGGACAACACCGGCTGTGTGAAGGAAGTCTTAAAAAAATATGATTTCGGGGATCTCAGTTCCGGAAAGCAGTATCCGCTTTTCTCGGAAACAGTCTTAAAGAACTTAAAGCAGAGGAAAAAGCTTTATTCCAATGACATAATGACTGTCAAGGTCTCCATGAATTACTGTGCTGACGGCGGAACACAGAAGAAACAGATACTTCTCTTCTACGTCGCAAAGAATGATGAATATCAGGAGAAAACGGTAAAACTTGCAGCACCTCCTGAACAGTAAATGAGTTGAAAAAGGTACGTCCCATACGATATAATTATCGTATGGGACATTTTAATTTTATCCTGGGAGCGGCCGGATGCGGCAAATCCTCCCATATCTACAAAGAACTGACAAAGCTGGCCGTGGAGAATCCGGAGAAGCAGTATTACCTTTTCGTACCGGAGCAGAACACCCTTAAGGCACAGCAGGAACTCATAAGGCATTCCGAGGTTCACGGAATGCTTAATCTTGACGTTCTGTCATTTAATCTCTTAAGTTTCCGTGTAATGGAGGAACTGGGAATAACGGCACCTCAGATGCTTGACGAGATGGGAAAATCACTACTCATGAGGAAGGCCTTAAGTGACGTTAAGGATGAGCTTTCCGTATATAAGAGGAAGACGGAGAGCTCCGGTTTTGTTGTGCAGCTAAAGTCCATGCTGACGGAATTTGCACAGTACGGTGTAAGCCATGCAGCACTTCTTGAGGCACATGAAAAAGCTGATACGCCGCTGCTTAAGGGTAAACTCCATGACGTGGACCTTGTTTTTGAAAGGTTCACAAAGATACTTAAGGCTGACGGAAACCGTGTCATACCTGAGGAGATACCGGCCCTTTTATTAAAGAACCTGAATGAATCAAAGCTCCTTGATGAAAGCGTGATCTGTTTCGACGGCTTTACGGGGTTTACACCCGTTCAGCTTGACATCATAGGCAGAATCGCCGAAAAGGCGGAAAGCCTTTCGTTTGCTGTTACGCTGCCAAAGGAAGAGGCCTTAAGGAGGGCCATGCACTTTACTGATCTTTTCTGGCTGAGTCACGAGACGGTAAGAAAGGTTTCTGAAACCTGTGAAAAGGCAGGGCTGATTAAAGGACAGGACATGCTTCCTGACAGTGAGGCGCCCGGTTCCGGAAAATACAGGATAAGGGAGAGCGTGACGGTACGGAGCCTCAGCCTTGACACGGAAACTGATGAAACAAGGTATATAGCCTCAGACATACTGAAAAAGACCCGGGGCGGCGGATACCGCTACAGACGCATGGCAATCGCCGCAAGTGACCTTCCGCAGTATAAGGAAACAATTAAGAGGGAGTTTTCAGCTGCAGGCATCCCGCTGTTCATAGATGACAGGGCTTCAGCACTTGACTCACCGGTGACTGAACTTATCCGTTCAGGGCTTGGTTCAATTGACGAAGGTTACTCTTATGAGGACGTGATAACCTACCTTAAGAACCCGCTCAAGACGGGGAGGGAAGACAGGGACATCCTCGACATTACCGACAACTACATAAGGGCGCTCGGACTTAAGGGTAAGAAGACGTACCAGGGTGACTGGGCGGAAAGGAAGTACGTTCCGACGGGAATGGGACAGTATGTCCTTTCAATAGAGGAATACCGCAAAAAGAGCCTTGAGTCACTTTTCAGGCTTCATGAAAACCTTAAAAACAGAAAGACGGCAGGGCAGAAGGCGGAAGCGGTAAAGGAATTCATCAAGGATGAAAAGCTTTCCGAAAAGATAACTTCCGATAATGATGCACGGTTCCTTTCACTTACACTGGAACTTTTAGACAGGATAGACATCCTTTTCGGTGAAATGCAGATGAGCATGAAGGAATTCCGTTCCATGATGGAGGCGGGATTTTCCGACATGAAGGCGGGCGTCATACCGGGGACGATGGACATGGTTTCAGCCGGTGACCTTAAAAGAAGCCGTTTTGATGACATAGACGTCTTATACATCGTGGGAGCAAATGAGGGCCTTATCCCGCAGGTGGCCGTCGGAGGCGGCCTTTTCACTGACAGGGAACGTATGCAGCTTGCATCCGGAAATCTCGAGCTTGCCCCGGACGACCGGCATGACGCATCCATCCAGGAGTTTTATCTGTACCTCTGCATGAACAAACCCGTAAAGGAGCTTACCATCACGTGCTCAAAGACTGACAGGAAAGGAAAGACTGTTAAGCCTTCAGTCATACTTAAGGAATTCAGAACAACCGATGTCACGGATTTTGACATACCATATGAAAACACAACGCTCACCGATACCGGTGAGCACGGAAATGAGAAGCTTTCCAAAGAGACGGCCACAATGCTTTACGGGAACGTGCTCACCGGTTCAGTGACAAGGCTTGAAGGTTTTGAACGCTGCCCGTTCAGCCAGTTTGCAAATCACGGATTAAGACTGAGGGAACGCGAGACCTTTGATGTGGAGGCCGTGGATATAGGACGGATGTATCATGAAGTCCTTGACCGCGTGCTGAGGGAACTTAAGGACAGAAAAAGCGATCTTGGCAAAGCCACGGATGAGGAACTTGAGCAGATGACCGGTGAGGCTGTTTCATTAGTTACGGGAGAGTACGGCGGAAACGTAATGGAACAGAGTGCCAGAAACCGTTATGTGGCTACGGCCGTAAGAAGGATATCACTTAAATCCATTCAGAAACTGGCGGACCATTACAGGAATGGTGAATTTGTGACCGTTGACACGGAACATGGTTTTACTACAGAGTCAGACGGCCTTAAGCTTACCGGAAAGATAGACCGTATAGACATACTTTCAGACGATGAAAGGGAGTATGTCAAGATAATAGACTATAAGTCTGGAACTGACACGTTTGAGATAGAAAAGTGCCTCATGGGGCTTCAGATGCAGCTTCCCGCCTACATGAGCGAAGTGCTCACGGAACTTAAGAGGTCAGGAAAGGACGCGGTACCTGCCGGAATGTTCCTGTATAACCTTAACGACCCGTTCATTAAGGTTTCAGAGCAGGATAAGGCCGGTAAGAACTTCAGGATGAGCGGCGTATGCATAAATGACGTATCAATCCTCGAGAAAATGGATAAAAACTTAAAGGAAGGCGATGTAAGTTCTGAGATAATTCCCGTTAACATAAAAAAGGGAACCCCGGACCGTTATTCGGATGTGCTTTCCGAGGAAGGGTTTGAGGAACTTTTAAGGCGTAACCGGGAAAGGATGAAGTCCGATACGGAAAAAATCCTTGACGGACATGTTGAGGCAGAACCATATATCCAGGGCACGAAGACCGCCTGCGATTACTGCCGTTACAGGGCAGTATGCGGGTTTGACCGCACGATAAAGGGATTCAGTTACAGAAGACTTGAAAAGATAAGCGCCAAAGAGGCATTAGGCAGTATAGAGGGTAACGATGTCAGCATTTAAGTTTACAAAAGAACAGCAGGATGTAATTGACGCAAGAAACTGTAACCTTCTGGTATCGGCGGCAGCCGGAAGCGGAAAGACGGCGGTACTTGTGGAAAGACTTATGGGACTCATTACAGACCCGCAGAATCCCTCATCACTTGACCGGATGCTTGTAATGACCTTTACAAGGGCTGCGGCTGAGGGAATGAGAAACAAAATCCAGGATGCCCTTACGGAGAGGGTGTCGGAACTGTCAGGGAGTGACAGGCCTGATGAAAAGCTCATTTCGCATCTTAAGACACAGCTTTCACTCCTGCCCAGGGCAAGGATTTCCACAATTGACTCAATATGCCAGGGGCTTGTACGTCAGTATTTCCAGAACATAGATGTGGATCCGGCCTTCCGTGCGGCTGATGAGGAGGAGTTAAAGCTTATCCGCAAGGACATAATCAGAAAACTCCTTGAGGAAAAATATGAAGAGGGCGATCCGGCATTTATCCATCTTTCTGAAAGCTTCACAAAGACAGGACTTGATGAGAAGATATCATCCCTCGTGGAAAGGCTGTACGCGTTCGCCGAGGCAAAGCCCTGGCCCGAAAGGTTCCTTGGTTCATTCAGGGATGATGCCATTCTTGAAATTGACGGAAAGGTGGTTGAGTCAGGCTGGTTTAAGGAGCTTTTGGCCGGCGTCCGCAGTGAATGCCGTAAAAGAAAGGAGACCGCGGAAAGACTTCTGACCGCCAACAGCGAACCGGACGGATGGACCCCCTATATTTCCCAGCTCGAGTTCTACAGGGGCCTGTTTGAGAGCATACTCAGCGCTTTTGATTACGACGGGATGCGCGACGCCTTAGGCGGAGTGTCTGTTCCGCGTATATCGACGAAGGGCTGCCGGGAGGGAAGCGCGGTCAAGAAGGCAGCTGCCAGAAAGTTCCACGATGATTCAAAAAAGTACGTTGAAAAGCTTAAGAGCCAGGTGTTCGTCTGCAGCTTTGAAGAAATTGAGTTTTCCTCAAAGGGAGCGGCCGGGGACGTGGTTACACTGACAGACCTTACGCTTTCCTTCATGGAAAGGTTTACCGAAAAAAAGAGGGCGCAGGGCATAGTCGACTTCAATGACATGGAACATCTCGCGCTTCAGCTTCTTTATGAGGATGACCTTTCATTCACACCGCTTGCGGATGAGCTTTCCCTGGGATTTGACCAGATAATGATTGACGAATATCAGGACAGCAACGAGGTGCAGGAGGCGCTCATCACGGCGCTCAGTGCCGAACGTTTCGGGCGCCCTGACGTCTTCATGGTGGGTGACGTGAAGCAGAGCATCTACATGTTCAGGCAGGCAGAACCGCGCCTTTTCATGGAAAAGTACAGGACATATGAGACTTATGATGAAAACAGTCCTGCAGTAAATAAGAAGATAGAGCTTAACCGAAACTTCCGTTCCACAAGGGAAGTGATAAACAGCATAAATGACATTTTTTATAAGATCATGCTCCCGGAGGTGGGAGGAATCAGGTATGATGAAAATGCCGCCCTTTATGCGGGACGCGGTGACCAGCAGGAGAGGACTGTTGAGGAAAACTCCCCGTTAAAGACTGAACTCCTGCTTCTCGACACTTCCGACAAGGATGCAGACTGCAACGGACTTACGGACACTGAACTTGAGTACCGCATGATAGCGGAAAGGATAAAGGAACTTATCGCCGAGGGATGGCATAAAAAAGAAATAACCGTCCTTATGCGTAACGCAAAGACGGCTGACCTCCTGTGCCGCATACTTACCGAAAAGGGAATAGACGCTTATTTTGATGCCGGAAGCGGATACTTTGATTCCGTAGAGGTCAGTGTCATGCTTTCCTTCTTAAGCATAGTTGACAACATAAGGCAGGATATCCCGCTTGCGGCTGTTTTAAGAAGTCCTGCCGCAGGGTTTACTGACGATGAACTGGCCATACTCCGTTTTAAGTACGGTGCCGTCGAGAATGATGAGCTGCCCGGCCTTTATGACTGCCTTTATAAGGCTTCCCTTGATGATTGCGGGGAACTTTCCGGAAAGGCTTCATCCTTCCTTGGAATGATAGAGTCCTTCCGTGCACTTTCCGGAAATGTTCCGGTCCACGAGCTTATTTACAGGATATTCCGTGAAACGGGATATTATGACTATGTGCTTTCGCTTCCGGGCGGAAAGAGACGCCGCCGTAACCTTGACCTTCTTCTCCAGAAGGCGGAGGATTATTCGGCAGGCAGCTATCACGGACTGTTCAACTTCATGAGGTACATTGAACAGCTTAAAAAGTATGAGACTGATTACGGCGAGGCACCGTCAGTATCAGAAAATGATGATACGGTACTCATAACCACCATCCATAAGTCAAAGGGGCTCGAGTATCCGGTCACGATAGTGGCGGAGATGGGAAAGGGCTTTAACCAGAGCGACCAGAGGGAGAGCCTTATGATGGACGGCAGTTACGGGATAGCCTGCGATTACTATGACATAGAGCACAGGCTTCAGTACCCTTCGCTTAAAAAGGAACTCATAAAGGAAAGTAAAAAGAACGAGTCAATGGGTGAAGAGCTCAGGGTGCTTTATGTTGCCCTGACAAGGGCGGAAGAAAAGCTCATCATGACCGGACAGATCTCCGGTGAAAAAGACATGGACGGGGAGGTGACCCCGGGTTCCATCGAAAAGGCCGCGTCGGAGCTTTCCCTCATCCTGCTGGGCGGTGCAGGAAATTCAGAAAGCATTGCGGTAAGGACATATCCTAAGGAAAAATTTGCCGCAGTGGATGAGATACCGTCAGAAAATCCAAAGGCAAAGGGCCAGGAAGGGAAAAATGAAAATCCTGAGGAGTTTCTCCCGTATCCATACATCGAGGAGACGCTTTTAAAGCCGAAGGTTTCAGTATCAGAACTGAAGGCAAAGGTAATAATGGAAGAGGACTTTCAGTTTGTTTATGACCTTGAGGAGCGTAAGGAAGTAAAGGGAGCTGAATTCGGAACCCTTGTGCACAGGGCGTTTGAGACGCTCGATTACAGCCTTCCGGCTGATTCCTGCGTCCCGGACATTCCCGGGGCCGATGCAAAAACCATGGAATCCGTGAGAAAAATAATAAACAGGTTTCGCGAAACGCCCTTAGGGTGTATAATGTGCGAGGCTGCTGAAAAGGGCACACTCAGAAGGGAACAGCACTTCATGGTGGGCTTCCCCGCATGTGAACTTACACCGGGAACGGATTCAGAGGAACTGCAGCTCCTGCAGGGAATAATCGATGCATACATATTGGGGGACGACGGGGTGATTCTCGTGGACTACAAGACCGACCATGTGGATGACGGGGAAACACTCGTGAAAAGGTACGCCCTGCAGCTGGAACTTTATAAGAAGGCACTCATGCAGCTTCTTAGGAAGCCGGTCGCAAAATGCCTCATCTACAGCACACATTTGAATCGGACAATAGAGGTCTGACAGGAGACTAATGACAACGGTAACAGTAATTTCATTGATAATATTTGCAGTCACATACATACTGATGTTTTCTTTCCAGAAAATACGTCCGTACGTGGCCGTGGGATCCGCAGTTCTGTTTGTGATACTTGGGAGCACGGGGCTGCTTTCTGGATTCACCTATACCCCGGCTGAGGCGGTTTCGGAGATAGACTGGAACGTCCTCATGATGATATCCGGAACAATGGGAACGGTATTTTTCTTCATAGAGTCAAAGATGCCCAACCGGCTTGCGGAGCTCATTGTTTCAAAGGTTTCAAACGTTAAGTGGATGGTTTTCGTGCTTTCACTTTTTGCGGGAATAATTTCAGCCTTTGTTGACAATGTAGCCACGGTGCTCATGGTGGCACCGGTGGCCCTTGCGATATGCAAAAAGCTTAAGATATCCCCCGTGCCTGCCATCATATGCATCGCCGTGTCCTCAAACCTTCAGGGCGCCGCAACACTTGTCGGTGATACCACGTCCATACTTCTGGCAAAGGCCGCGAACCTTGACTTCATGGACTTCTTCTTTGTGGCTGGAAAGCCCGGAATGTTCTGGGTGACTGAGGCGGGCGCACTTGCGGCCTCCCTCATAATCCTTTACATGTTCAGAAAGGATAACGGCAGCGTGTCAATCAGTTCAGTGACAAAGGTGGAGGACAAGGTTCCTTCAGTGCTCCTTACACTTACTGTAGCAACACTTATTGTTGCTTCTTTCATACCGTACAAGGCATCTGCGGAACCCGGGGAGTTTTATAAGCCTGAAATCACGAACGGACTTATCTGTATCTTCTATTTTGTGATAGGGGTCATAAACCAGCTCATAAAGGACAAAAATTCCGAAAAGGTGGTGGACTGCCTGAAGGACATGGACTATTACACGCTTGCACTGCTGGCAGGACTTTTCATAGTAATAGGCGGAATTGAAAGGGCAGGGGTCATTGACCTTATCGGTGCAAAGCTTGCACTTCTGGGAGGTGACGGTTCAAAGGGTTCCATCTTCCTTGTATATTCAGTTATAGTCTGGGTTTCCGTGTTCCTTTCAGCATTTATCGATAACATTCCATATACGGCCACCATGCTTCCGGTAGTGGCGGTACTGGCATCTGACCTTTCACAGAAGGGCGGGATGGCAGTGGACCCGAGACTTTTCTATTTCGGGCTCCTCGTGGGTGCAACGCTCGGAGGAAACCTTACCCCCATCGGAGCATCGGCAAACATAGCCGGTATCGGTATCCTGAGAAAGAACGGTTACGATGTAAGCAGCGGAACATTCATGAAGTACGGCGTCCCGTTCACGCTTGCGGCCGTCATTACCGGATGGCTGCTTGTATGGCTCATCTGGGCGTAAATCGTAAAGTAATGTTAAGCACACGGTGTGGGCGCTTCATGGTATAATCGTAAAAACGGTATTTTGGAGATGCATATGAATAAGTATTTGAAAATATCAATGACTGCAGTGCTCCTTGTGATATTGTCCGTGTTTACTGTATGTGCCGCGGAGTTTTCGGAGTACTGGTATCAGGAAGGAAACGGAAACTGGAGGATTAAGGACGGAAACGGAAAGCTTGTCACCGATGCCTGGCTGTGCGATGATGCCGTGGCATCAAACGGAAGGGACATATGGTACCTTATCGATGCAAACGGAGACATGATATCCGCGGGACTCATTCAGGACGGTACAGGAAATTACTACAGCCTCGAGATGAGACATGAGGGACACTTCGGAATGCTCCGCTATGAGTCAGGTACATATACCGCTGACGGACTTACCGTGAGCCTGTCGCTTGAAAGCTCACATAACGGCAGCTTTGCCGCCATTAAAAATCCTGAAGGAATCGATGCCCTTAAGGCAAAGTACGGGTTAAAGACGGTAAATGTCAATAACTCAAACATCGTGTATACTTCCTTATTCGGAGGAAGTAAGCCTGCAGCAGGGGAATCAGGCGGAACACCCGCACCCCTTACGACGGATGATTTCATCGCGACGGGAAATTCAGTACCCAAAAGCGACATCATCTCATACACTGCCTCACAGTACCAGAATGATTCCGCAACATATTTTTACTATGATTCATCCTCGGATCCGAGCCGTGAGGGCGTGGTGAGGACTGCCAGGGGAATAACCCTCGCGTCCACGAAAAACGACGTCATAAAGGCATACGGAAACGGAAATGCGGTCAGTGTATCATCACCCGCATCAACGAAGGCCATCTCGATAGTTTACGAATTCGACCCGCAGGGCGTGCAGAACTACATGCGCAGCTGTCTTTCATACTATACGGCTGACGGAAAGTACGCCATTTATTTCGGATTCAAGGATGACGGACAGATAAGCTACATACTCTATTACATCGCCTGATTTTCACGAATACATTATATTCGGCATTTTTACAAGATCCCTCCCGTCGTGTGGGATCTTTTTTTCGAGTAAAAGCGAGGCGGGAATCACGGAGAATTCACCGAAGCGCCTGCGTATCTCGTAGAGCGCGGTTTCCGCATTGTCGAGCTTTTCGCTGAAATCCTGGTCAACGAAAAGTGACGGCTGCATGAATTCGTCATCACATATGAAGTCCGTGACGGTCACGGTGACCTGGCGTACGGGAACGGGATTTAGCGAAAAATTTGACAGATAGACAAAAAATGCCGTGTCCGCAATGACCGCGGGACTTCTTGTGGGCTGAAGGAAGTGTGTTCCCGCCCCGGTGAAGCTCAGGTCATGGCTCCTCAGTGAAAGATGGACGGTACAGGCCGTACAGTTTTCCTCACGCAGCCTCCGCCCGATCTCCTGGGAGAGTTCCAGTATCACACGTTTTATCTCGTCATCTGACTTGAGGTCAGCAATGCAGGTGACGCCGTGGCCTATCGACTTCGGGGGTATCACGGTGCTTTTATGCATCACCCTTGACTCATCCGTGCCACGGGCATAGGATATGAGCTTAAGCCCGTTTATGCCCATCATTTTTTTGATGAGACGTTCATCGGCGGCAGCCAGCTCACCTATCGTGTTGATGCCCACGTTATGGAGCTTCTTCACTGTGGCCGGACCCGCGTAGAGAAGGTCACCCACCGGAAGCGGCCACACCTTTTTCTTATAGTTTTCTTTTGTGATTACAGTGACGGCATCGGGCTTTTTCATGTCTGACCCGAGCTTTGCAAATATCTTGTTCCAGGACACCCCCACGCTCACCGTGAGCCCCAACTCCTCATGAATGGACGTGCGGATCTTTTCAGCTATTTCAGGGCCCGTGCCGCATATGCGGCTGTCCGTGACGTCAAGCCAGCATTCATCCATGCCGAATGGCTCTATGTAGTCCGTGAAACGCCCGTATATCTCCCTTGCGGCATGTGAGAACTTAATGTACTGCTTATAGTCAGGCGCGCGCAGAATGAGCCCGGGGCAGGCGTTCAGCGCCTCGTGGTTGGACATGCCGGTCTTTACGCCCGCCTTTTTTGCGGCATCGGATTTGGCCAGCACGATACCGTGCCGTTCCTTTTCGGAACCGCACACCGCCACTGCCTTCCCCCGAAGCTCCGGATGGAGCATTATTTCCACGGAGGCGTAAAAACTGTTCATGTCACTGTGAAGTATGACCCTGCCCATGAAATTTCATCAAAACCTTTGTTGACATATGCAATAAACACACGTATAATGTAATTACAATAATTAAATTACATTTTTGATTGAAACTTGTCAATAGCAAAAGATGAAATTACATCAGCATAATTTCATCAGATTGGGGGAAAGACATGTCCACACTGGCTGAAAAAATAGTTAAGACAAGAAAGAGCAAGGGCCTTACGCAGGATGCACTTGCGGAACTCTGCGGCGTGACAAAGCGTACCGTGGCATCATATGAAACTGATGGCAGGATTCCGCATTCAGGCACGCTCAAAAAGCTTGCGTCCGTCCTGGGGGTCACGGTCACGTACCTTACGGATGAAAGCGCTGACCTGGAGCTTCCGAAGCCGGAGGACCTTTACATTGAAAACATAAGAAACCTTTACGGGCTGGACATAGCTGCTGAAGTCGAGGAACTGTACACGAAAAGCGTCTCGCTATTTGCCGGCGGAAAGCTGGATCAGGAGGCAAAGGACCGTTATTTCCTGGCGCTCACGAACGCGTACATTGCCTGCAAGGGTGGAAAAGAGCAGAAGTGAAGATCAGGTCGATAATTACAGCAGCAGAAGAAGTTAAGTCGTCGTACGGATCCAGGGATCCTGAAGACTTATGTGCAGAGGCCGGTATCATACCTCTCCTTTTTCCGATGGGCACGGCCCAGAGGAGCATAAAGGGCTTCATCCTGTCAAATGACGGGAAAGTGGCCATTACCGTGAATTCGGACCTCCCGGAGGATATGAGGAGAGTCGTATGGTACCATGAGTTTGCCCATTATGTCCTTCATGTGGAAACGGGGCGTATGGAATCCATACGTGACTGTGACATATACGATGCATCATCGGAAGCGGAGTATGAGGCAAACCTCCTGGCGGCGGAGCTTCAGCTCGACGACGGTGATGTCATGGAGGCGCTTTCAGGCACGGATGATTTTTACATGGCGGCATCGGAACTATGCGTTCCTCCGGAGCTTCTTGATTTCAAGATGAGGCTGATGAGGGAGAAGGGATACAGGCTCCCTGACGCACCGGTACAGGCAACGGGTTCATATCTTTATAATTTTGACGGCGCGTGATTTTTATGGACGTGAATGAATCAAAGGTGTATGTGGATGTGACGGTCGATTTTGACAGTGACGGAAGAATGTTTCCACGTACTATAAAATGGGAAGACAACAGAATATACAAAATAGACAGGGTGCTCTCGATGCGCCCTTCTTTTTCCCGGAAGGCCGGAGGCCAGGGGGACCTTTACACGATAAAGGTGCAGGGGCAGGAGAAGCACCTGTATTTTGAAAGAAATGAGGAATCCTTCTCAGGAAGTGTGGGAAGGTGGTTTATGGCTAGGGCGTGACGTTATAGAGCACGCAGCTCGTGAAGGTGATGGTGTGCGGACCGTATGAATATTTCATTCCGGAATGTTTGCAGGTGTCACATACCAGGAGCCCGTATGCTTCCATGGAAATCATGGCCTTATCGGGGAAACGGCACGGATCGTCGGGACACGTGCACTTACTGCATATGCGGCAGCCGCCGGCACACATGGGAAGAACATCCTTTTTGTGTTCCTTTATCATATCCACGAAGTCGGTGAAACGTGTCTTATGAAGATTTTCAGTTTCACTGATCGTCTCATAATCAAAATCATCTTCCATTGTGGCACTTGTCTGCACGATGATTCCCCTGCTGTAATGTGAGGCCTTTTCAGCTGATTCGGAAAGGGAACCGCAGTATGGCGGGCATGTCCAGCAGTGCCCGTAATTATGACATTTATCCGCGGAACACATGGCCCTGACTTCAGGTATGAAGTTAAGGGCACCCACATTTAATTCTCCGGTCAGTGTGAAGCCTGCTTCCGCGGCAAGTCTGAATATCAGATCCTTATCCATCTTTTTTCCTTCCCTGGTAAAGAAAAACCGCCGCTTTTTGGGCGACGGTATCAGTTACTGATTTTTAATAATCATTCCTGCTCGATAGCACCAGCGGGGCACTGATCTGCGCAAGCACCGCAGCTAAGGCATGCATCTGCGTCGATAACGTACTTTCCATCACCTTCGCTGATAGCGCCAACGGGGCACTGATCTGCACAAGCACCGCAGCTGAGACAAGCATCACCAATTACATATGCCATAATAAATTTCCTCCTTATAAACTTCGAAGTTTAGGGCATGAGCCCAAGTCCAAGACAAGGGTATGATACAACAATCATTATTAATAATCAAGTTTATTTTTATGAGAAAAGTGTGAAAATCCCGTGCCGGGGCATGAATGTCCATGCTGTACTTCGGTGTGGCAAAATGACGATTTATGTGATATAATCAGTCCAAATAACTGACTACAGATGGTGGGTTGACCATGAAGGATAATAATAAATCGAAAATTTCATTCGCATCTTTTTTCGGATGGCCGCTGATACTGCTGGCGGTAATACTGTTATCTGAAATCCTGATGCTCATACTGAACAATGAACACGGCATGGCGGCACTCCCGTACATGGTGCTTCTGGCACTGTTGTGTCTTGTTTTCTACTTCCTTGGCAGGAAAAGGATAATCCCCGGGATGACGGCATTTGCTGATGAGTATGACACGACAAGACAGAGGCTCCTTGAAAGTCTTACGGTACCGGCCGCATTAAGTACTACGGACGGAAAGATCATCTGGAGGAACAGGGCATTTAAGGATGCCGTATCAAATGAGGAGCTCGGAAG
Source organism: Lachnospiraceae bacterium (assembly GCA_024405115.1). Lineage (GTDB taxonomy): Bacteria > Bacillota > Clostridia > Lachnospirales > Lachnospiraceae > Avilachnospira. The sequence continues at coordinate 142,988 of JAKSPD010000001.1, read as the reverse complement.
CGGGAATCTTATCTCACTTTTCCCGGACCTCACGAAGGAGATGCTTACCCCGGCGGATGACATAGCCGTGGTGCACAGCTCAATCGGTGAAAAGCGGTATAAGCTGACCATCAGCTGGGAGAACCTCGTGGGAAAGACTGCGTCCAAGAACCCGATGATACCTGTGGAGGCCTCCGACAGGATGGTGGTTGTCTGCCTTACTGATGAGACGGAGCTTCTTGAGTACAGACAGCTTTATAATGACAACCGTGCCTGCCAGGGAATAATCACCCTGGACAACTATGATGAGGCGCTTGCAAGCGTTGACGAGGTAAGGCGTTCACTCCTCACTGCGCTCGTGGACAGGAAACTAAGCAACTACTTTTCTTCCATGAACGGAATCATCAAGAAGTTCGAAGTCGACAAATATCTTCTGTTCATAAAGGACATGGATATGGCGTATGTAATTGAGGACCGTTTCTCAGTCCTTGATGACGTAAAGACGATCAATATAGGAAACAGCCTTAACTTTACCGTGAGTATAGGCATCGGAATGCGTGGAAAGAGCTATGATGACAACTATGACTCCGCAAGAAAGGCAATGGAGCTTGCATTAGGGCGTGGAGGAGACCAGGCAGTCATCATTTCTGACGGACAGATTGAGTACTTCGGAGGAAAGTCCACCGCGGCGGCAAAGAACACCCGTGTGAAGGCAAGGGTAAAAGCCCAGGCATTCAGGGAAATCCTTGACTCAAAGGACCAGGTGATCGTAATGGGACATAAGACAGCCGATGTCGATGCACTTGGAGCCTCAGTCGGAATCTGGCGTACGGCTACCGCCCTTGGAAAGAAGGCATACATAGTCAACGGTAACACGGATGCGTCCGTAATGCCGTTTAAGAAACGCCTTACTGAAAGCGGTCATTATCCGGAGGACTTCCTTATCAGCGGTGAGAAGGCCCTTGCCCTTGTTGATCCGGCAACACTCCTCGTGGTCGTTGACGTAAACAGGCCCAGCTATTCTGAAGAGCCACGCCTTATTGAAAAGTGCAGCTCGGTAATGGTCATTGACCACCACAGGATGGGCTCCGAGACCATCGAGAACCCCGTGCTGTCATACGTGGAGCCTTACGCATCAAGTGCTTCTGAAATGGTTTCTGAACTTATTCAGTACATTGACGAGTCAATTACATTTGAGCCGGCGGAGGCTGATGTGCTTTACGGAGGAATCGTCCTTGACACACAGAACTTCGTGGTCCAGGCGGGCGTCAGGACATTTGAGGCGGCGGCATTCCTTCGCCGTAAGGGGGCTGATGTAGTAAGGGTAAGAAAGATGTTCCGCGAGAACATCACTGACTACAGGGCAAAGGCACAGACAGTAGACAAGGCACAGATCTATAAGGACTGCTTTGCGATATCAGTGTGTGATCCCGAAGGAACCGGTTCACCTACCGTCATAGGTGCGCAGGCGGCCAATGAGCTTCTGGAAATCGACAACGTCAAGGCGGCAGTGGTGCTTACACCGTATAATGGAAAGACCTTCCTTTCCGCAAGAAGCATAGATGAGATAAACGTACAGCTTCTTATGGAAAGACTCGGTGGCGGAGGACATAAGGCAGTTGCAGGTGCACAGCTTCAGGGCATGGATGTTGAGGATGCACTTGCAAAAGTCAGGGCAGCCATAGATGATATGATAGAAAAAGGAGAAATTGATTAATGCAGGTAATACTTATTCAGGATGTTAAGAGTCTCGGAAAGGCCGGAACTCTGGTAAAAGTAAATGACAGCTATGCAAGGAACTACATCATTCCCAGAAAGCTGGGCGTTGAGGCCAGCGCCGCAAACCTGAACAACCTTAAGTTAAGGAATGCCAACGAGGAGAAGCTTGAGGCGGCTAAGCTTGCCAACGCAAAGGATGTTAAGGCGGCATGCGACGGGAAGAGGATTGCCTTAAAGGCGAAGTCAGGCAAGGAAGGAAAACTTTTCGGGGCAGTAACAGGAGCGGACGTTGCTGAAGCCATAAAGGCGCAGACCGGAATCGAAGTGGATAAGAAAAAAATCGTGATGGAGCCCATAAAGGCACTCGGTGATTACAAGGTCACCTTAAAGCTCCATAAGGATGTTCAGGCAGAAGTTACAATAGGCGTAGAGGAAGCATAACGGCTTAATGAACGAATCAGAAGAAAAAGTATTAAAGAGAACAGCACCGCAGAATGTCGCAGCTGAAAAATCAGTAATAGCCTGTATGCTGATGGACAGGGAGGCAATGGAGGCTGCCCTTGAAATCATAAATCCTGAGGATTTTTATTCCAGGCAGTACGGTATGGTTTTTGCCGCGATCAAAAAGGTTGCCGCATCACTCGGGCCTGAGCAGGTAGTTGACCTTGTCACGGTACAGGAACAGCTTGCCAAGGACGGTGCGCCCATTGAAGTACAGACTGTTGACTTCATACGGGAGATATATGACAGTGAGCCCACTTCCGTGAACGTACGGCAGTATGCGGAGATAGTGCGCAATAAGGCCATTCAGAGAAGACTCATCACGGCCTGCGGAGAGATTTCCCAGCAGTGTTATGATGATTCAGATGAGACAAGCGTCATCCTTCAGGATACCGAGGCAAAGATATTCAACCTCCTTAAGACGGGTTATTCACATAAGTATGCGCTTATCGAGGACGTGGCCATAGATGTTTATCACCGGATAGAAAAGGCCTCACAGTTAAAGGACCACATCACAGGCATCCCGTCAGGCTTTACGGACCTTGACAACATGACCACGGGTTTCCAGCCTTCTGACTTCGTGCTCATAGCGGCACGTCCTTCAATGGGTAAGACGGCGTTCGTGCTCAACATACTTGAGCACGTGGCAATCAAGAAGAACAGGCCGTGCCTTTTCTTCTCACTGGAAATGAGCAAAGAGCAGCTTGTAAACAGACTGTTCTCAATGGATTCAGGAATAGATGCCCAGAATTTAAGAAGCGGTAACCTTTCCGAAAATGACTGGGCCAGACTCATAGATACCACTGAAAGGGTGGGAGGTTCAAACATCGTCATAGACGACACCCCCGGAATAACTGTTTCGGAGATGCGTTCGAGATGCCGTAAGTTAAAGCTTGAGAGAGGACTTGACCTCATACTCATAGACTACCTTCAGCTCATGAGTGGCGGCGGAAGGCATTCCGACAACCGTCAGCAGGAGGTCGCAGACATATCAAGGGCTCTTAAGGGGCTTGCCAGGGAGATGGAGTGTCCCGTCATCGCGCTTTCACAGCTTTCTCGTGCGTGCGAGGGCAGGCCTGATAAACGCCCCATGCTTTCCGATCTTCGTGATTCCGGTGCCATCGAGCAGGATGCGGACCTTGTAATGTTCCTTTACAGGGATGATTATTACAACCAGGATTCAGAGAAGAAGGGTGAGGCAGAGGTAATCATCGCTAAACAGAGAAACGGCCCCATAGGGACCGTGACGCTTCTGTGGCAGGCCAATACGACGAGGTTTGTCGGAAAGGCAAGGCTTATTAAGAATTAAAGCTCAAAGGTTTCGGCGGTATAGTCGAGACCTTTGGTTTTTGAGAGACATTTTCTCAGGAAAAGAAAGGCGGCTTCATCCCCTTCATCTCGCATCACCGTGAGGGCCTTTTCAAGGAGCGCCCTTGTATCCGGATTCATGATGACGAACTTCCTGGTCCTTTCATAGTAATCCCATGCGTCGCTGCTTTTATAGTCCTTTCCGTGATATGCAATGCAGGCGGCCCTTCTGTCACAGACCATTTCCGCGACGTATCTGACAGGCATCTTACATCCGAATGTTCCGCCTATCGGTGCGCCCATTATGTCGATCCAGTATTCGTAATGGTGACGGTTGCGCCCCTTATGGTGAAGCCAGGCGCGTGAATAACCGTTGAAACGCCGGTCAACGGCGTTCGGGGAACGGTGACCGTCATAATACTTAACACTCGGAAAAAACTCAACGGGGGAATACTTTGAAAGGTCATGGGTGAGGCCCTGCCAGTAAAGGCCGATTTTGAAGCAGCCTTTGCGGACCTCACGCCTATGGATGCGGATGGTTTTCAGGTGACCGAAAAAACGTTCCCACCCTGTCATTTCCTGGTAGTGGTAGAACTCTTTCGGAATATCGTCATTAGGAATGAATGTGTTCTGTCCGGCCATATGAAACCCCTGTAAAACTGCTTTGAAAGTTGCCTAAATAATATCATAAAAACCGCTTGCAATAAAGAAGAAAATTTGTTACAATTCTTCATCGTGACACATTATGTCCTTGCTCTCTATTCAGAGGGCCATTAAGACCAAAAGGAGGAAAACACATGAATAAGTACGAAGTTACGGTTATTCTTAGTGCGAAACTCGAAGACGATGCCCGTGCAGCAGCTCTTGAGAAGATCAAGGGTTATATCGAGAGATATAACGGAGTTGTTGGCCAGGTTGACGAGTGGGGAAAGAAGAGACTTGCTTATGACATTCAGCGTCAGAGCGAGGGATTCTACTACCTCATCAATTTCGAGGGCACAAATGAGACACCCGGCGGCGTGGAGTCTCAGCTTCGCATTATGGAACCTGTTTTAAGGTATCTTGTTGTCAGAATTGACGAAGTCTGATAGAACACGATATCAGAAAGAGAGGATCGAATGAATAAAGTTATCTTGATGGGCAGACTTACAAGGGACCCGGACATTAGATACTCAGGAAGCGGAGAAGGTTCAATGTGTGTTGCAAAGTTTACTCTTGCAGTAGACCGCAGGAGGACAACACCGGACGGACAGAGAGAGGCAGATTTCATCTCCTGCACGGCTTTTGGCAAGCAGGCAGAATTTGCAGAGAAATTTCTCCACCAGGGAACAAAGATAACACTATCAGGACGTATCCAGACAGGCAGTTATACCAACAGGGAAGGTCAGAAAGTCTATACCACGGACGTAGTCATCGAAGAGATGGAGTTTGCAGAGTCAAAGGGAACGGCTGATAACCGCCAGGGAAGTTTCCAGGGCAACTATCAGAGACCTGCGGCACCGCAGCCCCAGTATCAGCAGAGTGCACCCCAGTACCAGCAGCCGGCTCAGCCTCAGTATCAGGCACAGCCCCAGCAGCAGTGGCAGGAGGTACCTCAGCAGCCGGCAAGACCCGAACCGGTCATCCCGGCAAATGAGTTCGAGCGCCCCATCGCAGACGAGTCAGCAGTAGGACAGGGCTTTATGAACATTCCTGAAGGGGTTGAAGACGAAGGACTTCCCTTCAACTAATCCGAGTGAAACACTAAGGAGGAAAACCGATGGCATTCCAGAAGACAGAAGGCAAAGAGGGAGCACGCCCCAGAAAGATGGGCAGCTTCCACAGAAGACGCAAAGTTTGCGTATTCTGCAGCGAGAAGGCAAAACCTGTAGATTATAAAGATGTGGCTACACTTAAGAAGTACATTTCCGAGAGAGGAAAGATTCTTCCCCGCCGCGTAACAGGCAACTGCGCAGAGCATCAGAGAGATCTCACACTCGCTATCAAGAGAGCACGTCAGCTTGCATTGCTTCCGTTCACAGTAGAATAAGAAGTAAAAGGAAACAAACAGAGCCGTACCAGAAAGTGGTACGGCTCTTTTCTTATGATGTCATGAATTAATAAGGTTTATTCAGAAGCCTCTGTTTCTCCGGATTCTGATTCTTCGGAAGTTTCCTCCTCAGTCTCCGTCTCAGTCACTACAGGACCGGATACGGCCATCTGTTCAGTTGTGGCTGTCACGGATGCGCTTCTTTCGTTACCTACCATGTCCGCGAAGTGGAGTTCCATCGAATCGGTAACCATCGGTATGGCAACCTTCCCTTTTTCCTTGTCAACCGATGTGGGAGTGGACTTCTCACCGTCCGGCGTGGTTCCGTAAACGGATGACCAGTTGACGCCTGCCTGTGAATCAGAAATAGTGAAGGTAAGGATTCCTTCCTCTATGTGGCAGCTTGTCTCATCAATGACGGGCGGAGTGTCATCAAGTACGCTTACATCGGCGTAGCCGACTGAATGCATTCCGTTTACTGCCGTGGCCTCAATGTAGAAGGTTCCGTTCTTTGTTATCTCAGCCGTGTAGGAAGAACCTGACTTTGTATACTCGATGGGTTCTGACTCCATCGTCACGGTGATTTCCTTTAACGGAAGAAGGCTGCTTACGGTGAATTTTGCGGTAACGGAAGTGTAGTTATCCGTATCCGAAACCTTAACCTCAACCTTCGGGGTGGCGGTAACAATGATGAATACTGCCGCATTGATCACAATGTAGGGAATTACAAGGAAAAGAAGCGTCTTTACAAATTCATTTGAGAACTTTGACTTCTTGACCCTTACACCCCTTGCATCATAAAGAATGGACGGTGAAGCTGACCTTGTGGAAGAAGTATCCCTGGTGACCTTTCTTGTGGTCCTCGGGGCCGCAGTATTTCTCGGACTTCCGTCCGTCCTTACGGTCCTCCTTGAGTTATTGTCATATCTGTAATTATCGTAATTAATGTTATCGGACATATCTACCTCGCATACATTCGGCTATTGTAGCAAAAAAGTGTAATGTTATCAAGTAGTTACAAACTTAGGATTTTCTTTAAGATTTTCTATGGTTTGTACCGGTGCTTGCGCGCTTTGGTTAATCTGTTATAATGTAGGCATATCGAACGATATGTAAAGGAGGACAGACATGCTCTGGTTCATTTTGGCTCTTATAGTTGCCTTCATCCTTGTGCTTTTAATAAGGACGTTACAGTTCAAACCTAAGGATGATGTTAAACTCGACGAATCACCTGTCGAAATCGATAAGGAGGCAAGTGTCAGTGCACTTGCAGAGCTTATCAGATGTAAGACAGTTTCATATGACGACCATTCACTTGAGGATGATGCGGAATTTGAAAAGCTTTTCTCACTGCTTCCCACCCTGTATCCTACGGTGATGAAGACTGCGGAGCAGATAGACATGGGAAACAGGGCGCTTCTTTTCAGGTGGAAGGGAAAGACGGAAGGTGACCCGGCAGTACTCATGGCACATTTTGATGTTGTTCCCGTAGTTACCGAAGGCTGGGAAAAACCCGCCTTTGAGGCAATAATGGAAAACGGCGAGATGTGGGGAAGGGGAACGCTTGACACAAAGGTTACCTTCAACGGAATCTTAAGTGCCGCGGAAAACCTCATGAAGCAGGGCTTCCAGCCTGAACACGACATTTATTTCGCGTTCTCCGGAGGCGAGGAGACAAACGGCCCGGGAGCCGCCAAGATCGTTGACTATTTTGAAGGTATCGGTGTAACACCGTCACTTGTTGTTGATGAGGGCGGTGCCGTAGTCAACAACGTATTCCCCGGAGTCACAGTCCCTGCCGCACTTATTGGCCTTGCCGAGAAAGGCCTCATGAACCTTAAATACACGGTCAGGAGTGACGGCGGACATGCTTCCGCCCCCAAACCGCATACTCCTGTAGGAAAGCTTTCAATGGCCTGTGCGAAAGTTGAGGCACATCCCTTTGACACAAAGCTCTGCAGGCCCGTACTTCAGATGTTTGATACCCTCGGAAGACATTCAAGCTTCCTTTACAGGCTTATTTTTGCAAACCTCTGGTGTTTCTCCGGACTTTTAGGGGGCCTTGCCAAAAAGAGCGGCGGCACAATGAATGCACTCATGCGTACAACTGTGGCCTTCACGCAGATGCAGGGCGGTGCGGCTCCCAATGTCATCCCGCCTGAGGCAACGATGGTGTCAAATATCCGTATAAATCCTGAAGAAAGCGTTCAGTACGTGATAGACAGGATCAACAGAGTGATAGGTGATCCTGATGTCAAGGTTGAGGTAATGGTGTCTGACGAGCCCAGCCGTGTAAGTACGACTGACTGCGAAGGATGGCAGAAGGTGGCATGTGCGGCAGCCTCCACATGGAAGGGGGCACTGGTTGCACCGTACCTTATGACACAGTGTTCAGACAGCCGTAATTACGGCAGGATATCAGACAGGGTATACCGTTTCTCCGCCCAGGACATGACGATGGAGGAAGTGGGAAGGATTCACGGTAACAACGAAAGGATACGGCTTGAGGTCATCCCGAGAGCAGTGGAGTTCTTCTACCGTCTAATGAAGCAGTGCTGATATAACGTATGCATCAAAAAAGCCCTCACCGCATTTTTTGCGGCGGGGGCTTTTTACCTGGTGAATCTCAGATCTTTCCCTTTTTATAAAGGATCCTTGAAAGAAGTATCGCTATACATGCAACAGCAGGAAGGATGAGAGGATATATGCCTCCGAGATACGGAATGGCTATAAACAGTGCGGCAGTTCCTATGATAATGGGAAGTGACACCTTCGGGCATTTCGCAATATATGCAATCATGAGCCCTCCGAACAGTGCCGGAACAACGTTGTCAAAGGCAGGCTGAAGTACCGGGTTTTCAAATATCGGCGAAAGCGGAACCATCAGGATGACGAAAATGATGATTATGAACACCGTGACGATTGATGAAACGGCAATGGCTATCGTTGAGATAACGTCGCCTTCCTCAGTCCCCTGCTTAACGTTCATGGAATCCATGGCATTCAGTGCAACGGGTACCTTAAGGTTGGACATGTTTCCTGTTATGAATCCAAGGTATGATCCGCCCGCACCAAGCATGGGCATGTATGTGAAGGCTTCAACCACGCCCACTGTCCAGTAAACGGGTATGACGCCTATGGCGGCACCCAGGAATTCCTTCCATGTCGGCCATGCATCAAAATAGATGCTGGTGGCAGTGGGGAAGAGAAGCAGGAAGAACCATACTAAAATGAACCACCTGCGTCCGCTCTTATGGATGTTTTCCGTGTATGAGGAATTATTCATGACTTATACCTCCTTAAGAAAACAGTGAGGTAAGCGGAATGGCTGAAGCCATTGCTATTACCATGCAGATTGGAAGCGCGTAATCATTGAGCCATTTCCATTTTAGCTTATTCCGGAGGAAACCGCACAGGCACATGACAAGTGCGCTTATGACAAGCACCAGTGCCTTGACCTTGCCCTCAGAGCTTACTGTCACTTCACAGAGTCCCACGCCCACGAAGGTGGCAATGAGACCGAAGAAGATTGCGTTTACGAAAAGCTCACCCCATTTCTTATCCTTTGAGCCGACATTTGAAACTGAGTTAAGGGTCTTTTTGCAGAATGTGGGAATGAGGATCAGACCAGTCGCAATACCCACTGTCATCGTCCAGGCAATGGTTGAAAACTGCCTCGCGGTAAGAGCTGAACCCAATGTGGTCCCAAGGGAGCTTGCGGCTGCATCGGCGGCAGACAGTTCATAAACGATGGCACCCACGACGCTTAAACGTAACCATGGAAGCGGAAGTCCGAGTGTGCCGGAAAGTGTGATAACACCTATGGCTATCGCTATAGCCGGTGCAATGGTGAAGACTGCTGCAGCAGTAGCTATCTTTTTAAGCTTCTGCTTTTCATAACCGAGTTCCAGCGCACGCTTCCAGGCCTTTTTAAGGAAAACCAGCGACTGTGCAAGAACGGCGGCTACTGCAATGCCTGCCAGAATGAAAAGCAGGGGATGATTAACGGAAAACTGCTGTGTCATCTTTGACCTCCTGGAAAATTTGGATATAATAAGTATAGCATAAATGAGCCCATACACAACAAAAGAAATAGCAAACTGTTTATACAGGGAAAAGAAAATCAGATGAAATACAAATGTCTTGTCTTCGACCATGATGATACTGTAGTCAACAGTACGGCAACCATTCATTATCCGTGCTTTGTCGAGTTCTGTGAAAAATACCGTCCGGATATCCGTTTCTCCATTGAGGATTTCGTACGGTATAATTTTGAACCGGGTCTTTTGGAGTTTTACCATAAAATCTGCAACCTTACCGAAGATGAGATGGAAACACAGTATGCCCACTGGCTCTCCTATACCAAGGACCACCGTGCCAAGGCAGTCTGCGGAATCAGGGAAATCATGGAAAAGCACAGGGAAAAGGGCGGGATAATCACGGTGGTTTCCCATTCATACGGTGACAACATCCTTAAGGACTATGAGGTGAACGGTCTTCCAAGACCTGACATGGTATTCGGTTTTGAACAGCCGAGAGATGAACTTAAGCCCTCACCCGTACCTGTGCAGAAGATAATGGCTGAATATAAGCTTTCGAAAAAGGATGTCCTGGTCATAGATGACCTCAAACCCGGTTACCTCATGGCGCGTGCCGCGGATGTCTCCTTTGCGGCGGCAGGCTGGAGCTTTGACATTCCCAAAAACAGTGCATTTCTGAAGGAGAATGCGGATTATTACTGCAAAAGTGTGGCGGATCTCGCGGATATAGTTTTATGAAAGAACCCGTGTACATGTTCGAGAATTACTGTCCGGAGGCAGGTATCGCATTGGGTATGGCAAAGATCCTTGCATCACTTGTGGAAGAAGGTATTCTTACTGTTTCAGAAGCTGCCAGAAGGTCAGGCGTGACGGAGGAAGAATTTAAAAAGTATCTTTAAAGATTTGTGTGTATCCGGTGCTCTTTCAAAAGCGTTCATTTTCAAGGTGCTTTTTCATGCCGGTTAATCCGTTTTGTGGTAAAATTTACATAAAGTAATCATTAACAACATGTAAGTTTAAAAAATGAGGGCAGGATTTCCCAGGTGGAGAAATGAACGATATTTATGCATCAAAGGTCGAAAAAGCAATATTCAACTGGTATTACGGCGGGGAAAAGGCTTCACCGCAGCCGATATTCAATGCCCTGCATGACGGTTTTTCAAATGGAATGCAGGTAATACTTCCAATTGAGACACCCATTGACATACTGGACATGATGGGTGATCCGGAAAGAATAAAGGAAGGAGATACCTTTACGCTTGATAAGCCTGTGGGGATAAATATCAGGCATCTTGCGGCAAACGATGAAGGGGAGTATTACATTCCTGTTTTTACATCTAAGGACGAAGTGAAGATGGCCGGAACCACCTCATGCATCAATCAGTCCCTTAAGTCTCTAATCGATGCCTGCGGCAGCTGGGAAAAGTGTCTGGGTCTTGTGATAAATCCCTTTGGACAGAAGATGATGCTGCCTAAGGAAATGATCATCCTCATCATGAATTACACGCCGGTGTCACACATTGAGCCTGTGAAGGGAAGCGTGGTAGACATGCATGTCGACGCAATCGTGAATGCCGCAAACAACAGCCTCCTTGGCGGTGGCGGTGTTGACGGGGCAATACACAGGGCGGCAGGACCGGAACTTCTTAAGGAATGCAGGACCCTGAACGGCTGTAAGACCGGGGAGGCAAAGATAACAAAGGCTTATGACATAAAGCATGCTGATTACATTATCCATACGGTGGGTCCGGTTTACAGCGGAAGGAGGGAAGACGGGGAACTTCTTTTTGACTGTTATTATAATTCCCTTGAACTTGCCCATGGTAAGGGCTGCAGGAGCATAGCGTTTCCGGGTATTTCAACAGGGGTATACGGATATCCCCACGATGAGGCCGCAAAAGTGTCTTTAACAGCCACAGTGAAGTGGCTTAATGATCATAAGGATACTGTAATGAATGTCTATTTCTGCTGTTTCAGGGACAGTGAAATGGAAGCGTATCTGACATTAATGGAAGGAAACGGATAAAACCTCTGCCTTATCCGTAAGTTTTATTATTCTGCAGACATGGGGAAAATAAAAGGCGACGATATGAGTAAGGATTCCGGATGGATAATGGTGGAAGGGAAGAAATGCCGTATCATTTGTAACGGTGAGGGCGGACCGGCAGTGCTGCTTGGAACGTTTCCTTTTGATACTGATGATTCAGAACACATTTTTAAAAGAATTAAGGACCTGTCCCGGAATAAGGCGTTTCTTCTTTCAGTATACCAGGTCTCTGACTGGGGTAAGGACTTTTCGCCTTATCCGGCACGAAATGCACTTGACGGGTCAGAGTTTTCCGGAGGGGGAAAAGAAACGCTCACATGGCTTTCAGGAAGCCTTATTCCATACATAAAAGAACGGTACAAAACAGACGGAATCTATACGGCAGGTTACTCTCTTTCCGGACTATTCGCCCTCTGGTCGCTTTATAACATGGATACATTAAGCGGTGCCGCCTGCTGTTCCGGGTCATTATGGTATGATGGATGGGACAGGTTCATGGAAGAGAACAGGGTCAAGGGAAAAGACCTGACTGTTTACCTGAGTCTTGGGACGAAAGAGGAGAAGACAAGAAATCCTGTCGTATCCATGGTGGGCGACAGGACCAGACAGCAGGAAAAGATGCTGCTTAATGAGCCTTCCGTGTCACATGTCACTTTGGAGTGGAACCAGGGAGGCCATTTTGCAGATTCGGATGAAAGACTTGCTAAGGGGATAAGCTGGCTGATTGAGACACTTACAGCGAGTTCTTCACATGATCAATAAAAGTCTCGTAAACAAGGGACAGGGGTTTTCCCTTAAGCCATACGAACATGTAATCAATATATCTTTCAGAGCCAACAACTTCCTTTGCCACAATCTGGGGATTGAGGATATAGGAAGTCTTTGGGAAAAGGCTTATTCCTATGTTGCTTCCGGCTAAGGCGGCAACATCAAGATAGTTGTCCATTTCGCATATGATGTTAGGCTCGGAATCGATTTCCTTAAACCACTTATAAATCATGTCGATATGCGACTGACGGCTTGGTACGATCAGGGGCTGGCCTTCCAGAGATTTTAAGGAGACAGTATTGCCGGGTAACTGCGCCAGTGGATTATCCTTACTCATAAAGGCAGTTATCTTTTCCTGCCCCACCTTAAAACTGTTCAGAAGGGTATGGTCGCACGGACTTGTAATAACGGCAAGGTTAATAAGCCCGCTGCGCAGCTTTTCTATCAGCTCATCGCTGTTTCCGTCAACAATTCTGAATCTGATTCCGGGAAACAAATGTACGAATGTTTCAATCCATTTAGAGGCAATATTCGGAGCCGAGCCCTCAACAAGTCCAATCGAAATCTTACCGTTCATTCCTTTTCCAAGAGTTTTAACTTCGCTTGTGGCCTTATCTGCAAGTGCCAGGATTTCTTTTGCATGTCTGTAATAAAGCTTGCCCGCCTCGGTAAGCTGGAGATAGTGACCGCCCCTGATGAATAAAAGCGTGTCAAGTTCCTTTTCCAGTGCCTTTATCTGATTGCTCAAGGGCGGCTGACTCATATATAGCTTTTCAGCAGCTTTTGTAAAGTTCAGTTCTTCTGCAACCGTAATGAAATAAGTTAATGTCTTAAAATCCATTTTTTCTCCAAAATCCATTTAGCAATCGAAAAAAATGTGCTCAGCTATACAAAAAACGTATAGCTATATTAATTATGTATAGAACCACCAATATTATAAGTATTTGATTATAAAAGGTCAAGCTTTTAATATTAAGGAGTCAATTACAAAAACCAAAAGGAGGTAAACAAATGTCGTACGTAGATGAAGTCATTGAATCAGTCATAAGGGAGAACCCAAATGAGCCGGAGTTTCATCAGGCAATCAGGGAAGTACTTGATTCATTAAGACCTGTTGTGGAAGCAAATGAGCAGCAGTACCGCAGGGATGCATTGCTTGAGAGACTGGTTAATCCTGAGCGTCAGATCAAATTCAGGGTACCATGGATAGATGATTGTGGCCAGGTTCACGTAAATACCGGTTACCGTGTTCAGTTTAACAGCGCAATTGGTCCGTATAAGGGCGGCCTCAGACTGCATCCGTCGGTTAATCTTGGAATCATCAAATTCCTGGGATTTGAACAGATTTTCAAGAATTCATTGACAGGACTTCCAATTGGTGGAGGTAAGGGCGGTTCGGATTTTGATCCTAAAGGTAAATCAGACCGTGAGATCATGGCTTTTTGTCAGAACTTTATGAGTGAACTGTGCAAATACATCGGCGCAGACACAGATGTACCCGCAGGTGATATTGGTACGGGCGCCCGTGAGATCGGTTACATGTTTGGACAGTATAAAAAGCTTCGTGGCCTGTTTGAAGGCGTTCTTACAGGAAAGGGCTTGTCCTACAGCGGCTCTCTTGCCAGAACCGAGGCTACAGGATACGGCGTTTTATATATTACGGAAGAAATGCTCAAATGTCATGGTGAGAAACTGGAAGGAAAAACAATTGCAGTCTCCGGTGCCGGCAATGTAGCAATTTATGCCATAGAAAAAGCACATCAGCTTGGGTGCAGGGTTGTAACATGCTCTGATTCGACAGGATGGATTTATGATCCTGACGGAATTGACATTGACGCCCTTAAAGAAATCAAAGAGGTAAAGAGGGAACGTCTGAGTGTATATCCGGATTACCGTCCAAATGCCGAGTATCATGAAGGCAAAGGCGTATGGAACGTAAAGTGTGATGTCGCATTGCCCTGTGCAACACAGAACGAGCTGACTCTGGAAGATGCCAAGCAGCTGGTAAAAAACGGTGTGACAGCAGTTGCTGAGGGTGCCAATATGCCTACAACCATGGAAGCGACAGAGTACTTCCAGTCAAACGGTGTATATTTCCTTCCCGGAAAGGCGGCCAATGCAGGAGGTGTTGCAACATCCGCATTGGAAATGTCACAGAACAGCGAGAGACTAAGCTGGAGTTTTGACGATGTTGACGCAAAGCTTAAAGAAATAATGATCAACCTTTATCACAATATCGACCGTGCAGCTGAAAAGTACGGATGCGGCGGGAACTATGTTATCGGAGCCAATATTGCAGGTTTTGAAAAGGTTGTCAATGCGATGAACGCGCAGGGAATTGTATAAACAGTAGCAACGTCGGGAGAAGGCTTTCGCATTTCTTCCCGGCGCAAGCATTTTTAATAAGGGGAACAATGAATAACATACCTGAATACTTTGGATGCATGGTATTCGATGACAGGGCAATGAGAGTTACTTTGTCAGATGAAACATATGCTTCCATGAAAAAGACAATTAATGAAGGACTGGAACTTGATATCAGTGTTGCAAATGCAGTGGCAGCTGCCATGAAGGACTGGGCGGTGTCCAAGGGGGCAACGCATTTTACCCACTGGTTCCAGCCTCTTACCGGAATTACCGCCGAAAAGCATGACAGCTTTATAACGCCTATACCCGGCGGCGGCGTAATCATGGAGTTTTCCGGAAAGGAACTGATAAAGGGAGAACCGGACGCTTCCTCATTCCCGTCAGGCGGCATACGTGCCACGTTTGAGGCGAGGGGATATACCGCGTGGGACCCCACGTCATATGCATTTATAAAGGGCAGGACACTTTGCATACCGACCGCGTTCTGTTCCTACGGCGGAGAAGCCCTGGATAAGAAAACGCCGCTGCTTCGCTCAATGGAGGCATTGAACAGGCAGGCACTCAGGATCCTTCATCTTTTCGGAAACGATGAAGTAAAGCGTGTTCATACGATGGTCGGTGCAGAACAGGAGTATTTTCTGATCACAAGGGAAATGTTTGACAGGCGTCCTGATCTTCGCTGTACAGGAAGGACACTGTTCGGCGCCAGACCACCAAAGGCGCAGGAAATGGATGACCACTATTTTGGGGCCATAAAGCCAAAGGTTGCCGAATTCATGGAGGACCTTGATGAGGAACTCTGGAAACTGGGAATCCCTGCAAAGACTGAACACAACGAGGTGGCTCCCGCACAGCATGAACTTGCACCAATCTACACCACAACAAACGTGGCAACTGACCACAACCAGCTCACCATGGAGATGATGCAGAAGGTTGCGTCAAGACACGGTCTCGTATGCCTTCTTCATGAGAAACCTTTTGCAGGCGTAAACGGCAGTGGAAAACATAACAACTGGTCAATGGCAACCGACACAGGTATCAACCTGCTTTCACCCGGCGATACGCCGCATGAAAACATGCAGTTCCTTCTCTTCCTGTGTGCCGTGATCAGGGCGGTCGATGACTATCAGGACCTGCTCCGCATTTCGGTTGCAACGGCGGGAAATGACCATCGTCTGGGTGCCAATGAAGCACCGCCAGCCGTAGTATCCATGTTCCTTGGGGAAGAGCTTTCATCAGTGCTTGATGCAATAGAAAAGGATATGCCTTATGTGGGAATGGAAAAGACTCAGATGAAGCTTGGAGTGAACATCATTCCGAAGTTCAACCGCGATACGACAGACAGAAACCGTACTTCACCGTTTGCATTCACGGGCAATAAGTTTGAATTCCGTATGGTAGGCTCTTCTGACAGCATAGCATGCGCAAACATCATGCTGAATGCCGCTGTTGCGGAAAGTCTTGAAGCCTTTGCCGACATTCTTGAAAATGCCGACAGTTTTGAAGATTCCCTGCATGAGCTGATACGCAAAACGGTCAAAGACCATAAAAAGATCCTGTTTAACGGCAACGGCTATGATGATGCCTGGATCAGGGAAGCGACGGAGGAACGCGGACTTAAGAACTACCGTACTACCCCGGACTGCATGCCGCATCTTCTTGATAAGAAAAATACCGATATGCTGATGCATCAAGGCATTTATTCAATGGTTGAGGTTAAGTCGCGCTGTGAGATCATTCTTGAAAACTACTGTAAGACTGTACTGATCGAGGCCAATACGATGGTTGGGATGGCGCAGACGGATATCCTTCCTGCAGTTTCCAAGTATACAGACAGCCTTGCAAAAACAATACAGTCAAAACGTGACGCCGACAGGTCCGTTTCCTGCAGATACGAAATGAGCACGTTAATGAAACTTTCGATGCTGAATGACAGTATAGCGGAAAAAACAGATGAACTGGAAAATGAACTGCTTACAGCCGGAAATATACCCGAAACCGATAAAAAGGCTGACATGATACGTGACAGGCTGATTCCTAAAATGAATGAACTGAGGACATTATGTGATCAGGCGGAAACAAAGACGGCGAAAGCTTACTGGCCTTATCCGAACTATACGGACCTTCTGTTCAGCGTTCGTTAAAGATAAAACTTTGTGGTGATATTGTCAGAAGGCAGAAAGGAGAACCTAAAATGCAGAACTGCGCTGTAGTCGGAATAAACTGGGGAGATGAAGGAAAAGGAAGGATGGTTGACCTCCTTACGGAAAAATATGATGTGGTTGTCAGATATCAGGGCGGCGGAAATGCCGGACATACCGTCGTAAATGAATACGGAAAATTCGCACTTCATCTGCTTCCTTCCGGAATCTTCAGAAAGGGTACCGTGAACATTCTCGGAAACGGAGTGGCACTTGATCCGGAAAATCTTCTTAAGGAAATGGACGGCATTACCGAAAAAGGAATCAGCCTGACACCTGATAACCTTAAAATAAGTGACCGTGCTTCCTTACTTCTTCCATGGCACCGTGACCTTGACGAACTTGAGGAAAAAAGGCTGGCAGATAAGAAATACGGTTCCACAAAGCAGGGTATAGCACCCTTCTATTCAGACAAGTATCAGAAAAAAACGGTCCTCGCTGGGGAAATATTTAATAAGGATGCATTCAGGGTTCATCTTAAGGATCTGCTTCAATGGAAGAACCTTACACTTGAAAAGGTATACGGATCAGAGCCGTATACAATGGAAATGCTGGATAACTGGATCAGCCTTTACTGTGAAAGACTTAAGCCGTTTATCTGTGACACCGGTTCATTTTTGAAAAAAGCCCAGGATGCGGGAAAGAGCATAATGTTTGAAGCACAGCTCGGTTCCTTAAGGGATCTTGATTTCGGCATTTATCCATATACGACATCCTCAAATACACTGGCTGCCTATGCACCGATCGGATCAGGCTTCCCGTCTGCAAGGATAGATGATGTCATAGGTGTTGTGAAGGCATATTCGACATGCGTCGGAGAGGGACCGTTTGTGAGTGAGCTGTTTGGTGATGAGGCGGAAGCGCTCAGAAAGGCCGGTGCAGAGTACGGCGCAAAGACAGGAAGGCCGCGTCGTGTCGGGGCAATTGACCTTGTTGCGACAAGATACGGTACAAGGGTGCAGAATGCAACGGAGATTGCACTGACAAAACTTGATGTGCTCAGCTACCTTGATAAAATACCGGTATGTACGCATTACCTGGTTGACGGAAAAATGACTGACGATTTCCCGTTCCCCACGGTCCTTGACCGTGCTCAGGCCGTAATAGAGTATCTGGACGGATGGAAATGCGACATATCAAAGGTAAGGACATTTGAGGAACTCCCGATAGAGGCACAGAATTACGTGAAGTTCATTGAAAAGAGCATCAGCTGTCCCATAACATACGTTTCCGTAGGCCCGGAGCGTGACAGCATCATTATAAGAAACGGGGAGGTTGCTTAATGGGAAGCAGGTATGAATCGCCTCTTTCATCAAGATATGCTTCAGAATACATGCAGGAGCTCTTTTCATCAGATATGAGGTATTCGACATGGCGGAAGCTTTGGGTATCCCTTGCGAAGGCGGAGATGAAGCTTGGACTTCCAATTACCGAAAACCAGGTAGCGGAGATGGAAGCACACATAAGTGACATTGACTATGACGTTGTAGCAGAAAGGGAAAAAGAGGTCAAACATGACGTTATGGCGCATATTTATGCTTTTGGAAAGGCTGCACCTTCTGCGGCAGGCATTATCCATCTTGGGGCAACAAGCTGCTATGTAACGGATAATGCTGACCTCATAATCTACAGGGAGGCACTTAGGTATCTTCGTACGAAGCTCCTTTCTGTCATAAAGAATCTTTCCGGGTTTGCCGATAAGTATAAGGGCATTCCGACACTCGGGTTTACGCACTACCAGCCTGCACAGCCTGTTACGGTGGGAAAGCGCGCTTCGCTCTGGCTGCAGGATTTTCTGTCAGACCTTGATGAGATTGATTATGTAATTGGATGCATAAAGTTTCTCGGATGCAGGGGAACCACAGGAACTGAGGCCAGCTTCATCGAGCTTTTTGACGGCGATACCGCAAAGATTGATGAGATGAACCGGATGATTGCTGATGATTTTGGTTTTGAAAAGTGTTTCGATGTGTGCGGTCAGACCTACCCGAGGAAACTGGACAGCAGAATCCTGAATGCACTTTCATCAGTAGCACAGAGTGCTTATCGGATGGCTAACGACATCCGTTTACTGCAGCATGACCGTCAGGTGGAGGAGCCTTTTGAAAAAGACCAGATCGGTTCTTCCGCCATGGCTTACAAACGGAATCCCATGCTGTGTGAGCGCATATGCTCACTTTCGCGTTATTTAATGGCGGATGCGGTCAATGCACCCATGACAGCTTCAGTACAATGGCTTGAGCGTACGCTCGATGATTCTGCTAACAGACGAATTTCCATGCCTGAAGGATTCTTATGTGCTGATGCAATCCTTTTGCTTTTGGAGCATCTTTCAGGAGGCCTTAACGTGAATGAAAAGGTCATTGCAAAGGCCGTAAAGGAATACATGCCGTACATTGCAACTGAAAATCTTCTTATGGAAGCCGTAAAGCGTGGAGGGGACCGTCAGAAGGTACATGAAATAATAAGGCGCTGTTCCATGGAGTCCACGGCAGGAATGAAGGATGGTAAGGAATGTGACCTGCTTTTAAGGCTTTCGAAGGAACCGGGATTTGGTCTTTCGGAAGAAGAAATGAACAAATTACTTGATCCGAAGCTGTATATCGGAAGATGTCCCGAACAGGTGACAGTGCTGATTGAAAAAATACGCCCCCTTATAGCCGATGTTACATCTGATTCGGCACAAATGAATGTTTAAGAAAATGTACTGAAGGAAGATGGATGACATGGAAAAGATACTGATTCTTGATTTTGGCGGCCAGTATAACCAGCTGATTGCGCGCAGGGTCCGCGAGCAGCACGTTTATGCGGAGATAAAACCATACAGCAGAATTACGGTGGAAGAGATTAAAAATACCGGATATGCAGGGATAATTTTTACCGGAGGACCTAACAGTGTTTATGACGAAATGTCTCCCCACTATGATCCTGCCGTGCTTGATTTAGGGATTCCCGTTCTCGGGATATGTTACGGGGACCAGCTCATGGCTTATATGGCAGGCGGATGCGTGGAGAGTGCCGAAAACTCAAGTGAGTATGGAAAAACAGCCTTTAAGGCCGAAGAGAGCCCCCTGTTTACGGATGTTCCGGAGGAATCCGTCTGTTGGATGAGCCACACCGATTTTGTCAGGAGGCTCCCATCGGGATTTAAGGGAATTGCCCATACGGATAAATGTCCGTATGCCGCCATGTGCGATGAGGAAAGAAAACTCTACGGGGTCCAGTTCCACCCGGAGGTGACGCATACAGAGTTCGGAAAGCAGATTCTCAGGAACTTTCTTTTCTTGGTATGCGGATGCCGCGCCGACTGGAAAATGGAGGACTTCATACGGAAATCAGTTGGGGATTACCGTGAGAAGTTAAAGGGGAAAAGGGTATTTTTAGCCCTTTCCGGCGGCGTGGATTCCTCAGTTGCCGCAGTGCTTTTGCATGAGGCCATTGGTGAGAACCTCGTATGTGTTTTTGTGGATCACGGTCTTTTAAGGAAGAATGAAGGAAACTTTGTTGAACAGACATTCCGTGAACGGTTTGGAATGAAGCTTATCCGTGTGAATGCACAGGAAAGGTTTTTAGGAAAACTTTCCGGTGTCACTGAACCGGAAAGAAAGCGGAAGATCATCGGAGAGGAATTCATAAGGGTTTTTGAGGATGAGGCAAAAAAGCTCGGGAAGGTAGAGGTACTTGCACAGGGAACCATATATCCTGATGTCATTGAAAGCGGAAAAGGGGATTCGGCTGTCATAAAGAGTCACCACAATGTGGGCGGCCTTCCGGACGTGATAATGTTTGATGAAATCGTGGAACCCTTAAGGGACCTTTTTAAGGATGAAGTCCGTGAGGTCGGTGAAAGGCTGGGCATTCCACATGAGCTGGTATGGCGTCAGCCTTTCCCGGGACCGGGTCTTGCAGTAAGGGTACTTGGTGAAATAACTAAGGAAAAGCTCGAAATAATCCGCGAGGCGGATGCTGTTTTCCGTGAAGAGATTGCAAAAGCACATCTTGAGCAAAAGGTAAGTCAGTATTTTGCGGTTTTAACAGATTCGAAAACAGTGGGCGTCATGGGTGATGCCAGGACCTACGGATATACGGTGGCACTAAGGGCAGTATCGACAGATGACTTCATGACGGCGGAGTGGTCAAGGCTTCCGTTTGACGTTCTTGAGAGGGCAAGCAGCCGTATCACGAATGAAATAAGGGGTGTATCACGCGTTGTTTACGACATAACGTCAAAACCGCCGGCGACGGTGGAATGGGAGTAAACAGAGAGGCAGTTTATGTGTGGTGTAATCGGTTACACAGGAAATATGGAAGCGGCCCCGATTCTTTTGGAAGGGCTTAAGAAACTCGAATATCGTGGATATGACTCGGCGGGGATTGCGGTATTGGATAAAAATGTCATATCCATAAGCAAGGTTTCGGGTAGAATCGCACATCTCTGCGAAAAAACAGATGATGGAAAGCTGCTCCACGGTTGTATTGGAATCGGACATACCAGGTGGGCAACGCACGGGGCACCAACGGATACAAACGCACATCCGCATATGAGCAATGACGGCAGATTCGCCGTTGTTCATAACGGAATTATAGAAAACTATCTTATGCTGCGGGACGAGCTGAAAGCAAAAGGATATCATTTTGAAAGTCAGACCGACACGGAGGTTATTGTGCATCTGATTGATATGTATGATACGGGTGATTTCAGAAAGGCAGTCATGAAAGCGGCATCCAGGCTGCAGGGTTCATATGCACTGGGAGTAATCTGTGCGGATGACCCCGACAAGCTGATTGCAGTCAGGGAATACAGCCCTCTGCTGATCGGTGTCGGTATCGGGGAGAACTATTTCGCATCAGATGTTACGGCGATTGTCCCCTATACCCGGAATGTGATTTATCTGGATGACGGGCAATTAGCAGAGATTACGAAAGAGAACATCGTTGTCTATGACTGCACGGGGAAAAAGGTTCCCAAAGAAATCAATCATATATCATGGGATGTTCAGGATGCTGAAAAAGGCGGTTATGCACATTTCATGCTCAAGGAAATCATGGAGCAACCAGGTGCGGTAAAGGCAGCCATGACCCCAAGGATGAAAGATGGCGAGATCTGTTGGGAGGAATCAGGACTTGACTCTTTCGATGTCCACTCTGTCAGCAGGATAGTCATTACTGCCTGCGGATCGGCATACTACGCAGGAAGCGCCGGCAGGTATGTTTTTGAACAGTTATGCCGTATCCCGGTACAGGTTGAACTGGCCAGCGAGCTTCGTTACAGCAACCCGATTATTGACGGGCAGACGCTCCTTATTGTACTTTCCCAGTCCGGAGAGACAGCAGACACGATAGCGGCGATGAGAGAGTGTATGAAACGGGGGGCAAAGTCGCTTGCGATTGTAAATGTAGTGGGCAGCACAATTGCCAAGATAGCCGATCATACGGTTTATACGTGGGCCGGGCCTGAGATTGCAGTAGCCACAACCAAAGGATATACCACACAGCTTACCGTTCTTTATCTTCTGGCACTTTGGATGGGCAGAAAACTTGGTACATTGGATGAAGAATCATATCATATGCTTTATGAAAGCATCAGAGCACTTCCAAAAGTCATTCAGGATGCATTGGATATGAATCCAATGATAAAGAAGCTGGCAGGGAAGTACCATGATGCAAAAGCCCTGTTTTTCATCGGGCGCAACACAGACTATGCAACCGCTTTGGAAGGCGCCTTAAAAATGAAGGAGATTTCATATCTCCACTCGGAGGCTTATGCGGCGGGCGAGCTGAAGCATGGCACGATTGCACTTATTGACGATCATCAGCCTGTAATCGCGCTTTGCTGCAATAGCCTTCTGCAGGAAAAAACAATCAGTAACATAGTGGAAGTCAAGGCACGTGGAGCCGAGGTGCTTGCCGTTACCTGTAAGGGAAATCAGAATATCCTATCTGTAGCGGATGATGTGCTTTATATTCCGAAGGTCGAACCCATATTTTCCACAGTTGCGGAAATCATCCCTTTGCAGCTTTTGGCATATTATGTCGCAGAAGAAAACGGCTGTGATATCGATAAACCTAAAAATCTTGCAAAATCTGTTACGGTAGAATAACTGAGGAGAGTTAAAGCATGACGAAATATATTTTTGTGACCGGAGGCGTAGTCTCAGGACTGGGGAAAGGAATCACGGCGGCCTCACTCGGAAGGCTTCTTAAGGCAAGAGGTCTGAAGGTTGCTGCACAGAAGCTCGATCCTTATATAAATGTTGATCCCGGTACCATGAGCCCATACCAGCATGGAGAGGTGTATGTGACGGAGGATGGTGCCGAGACGGATCTTGACCTTGGGCATTATGAAAGGTTCATCGACGAGAACCTCAATAAATACTCCAATCTGACAACCGGAAAGGTTTACTGGAATGTCCTCAATAAGGAACGTAGGGGCGAGTATCTTGGTTCAACGGTTCAGGTAATACCGCACATCACAGATGAGATAAAAGAGTTTGTGTACTCCGTCGGAAGGAAAACCGACGCGGACGTGGTCATTACGGAAATCGGCGGAACGATTGGAGATATCGAGTCACAGCCTTTTCTGGAGGCAGTACGTCAGATTTCCCTGGAAGTCGGACGTGAAAACAGCCTTTTCATTCATGTAACGCTTGTCCCGTTCCTGCGAGGCTCAGATGAACATAAATCAAAACCCACACAGCATTCCGTTAAGGAACTTCAGGGAATGGGCGTGAACCCGAACATCATCGTGCTGCGCTGCGATGAGCCGCTGGAGGACTCGATTTTCAAGAAAATTGCGCTGTTCTGCAATGTAAAACCGGAATGCGTTATTGAAAACATAACACTGCCGTGTCTGTATGAGGCACCACTGATGCTTGAAAATGCGGATTTCTCAAATGTGGTGTGCCGTGAACTTGGGATTACGGCGGGGGAAGCTGATTTAACCGAGTGGAAGGAAATGGTAAACAGGATCAAGACACCTGCTTATACGGTGCGGATCGGTCTTGTAGGAAAATATGTCGGTCTTCATGACGCATATCTTTCAGTGGCGGAAGCGCTGAGGCACGCGGGATACTGCCATCATGCTGAAGTGGAGATTGTGTGGATTGATTCAGAAGGACTCACACCTGAAAACATTGGTGAAAAGCTTTCAGGAATTGACGGAATCATAGTTCCCGGAGGTTTCGGAAGCCGCGGCATTGCCGGGATGATTCTTTCGGCGAAATACGCACGTGAGAACAGAATCCCATTTTTGGGCATATGCCTCGGAATGCAGATTGCCGTAATAGAGTTTGCAAGAAATGTGGCAGGGATACGGGATGCGGATTCCGGAGAGTTCAATGAACAGTGCCCAAATAAGGTGATTGATTTCATGCCGGGCCAAAGTGACAATATTGATAAAGGCGGAACATTAAGACTTGGTGCGTATCCGTGCTCAATACTTCCGGGCACGACAATGGAGCGCTGCTATGGAAATGACAGCATATCAGAACGCCACCGCCACCGTTATGAATTTAATAATGACTACCGCGAGGCCCTGCAGAACGCAGGTCTTACTTTAAGCGGATTATCACCTGACGGACGGCTTGTGGAAGCCGTAGAACTGTCCGATCGCCCATTCTATGTCGGAGTTCAGTTCCATCCGGAGTTTAAGAGCCGTCCGAACAGAGCACATCCTTTGTTTAAGGGGTTTATCGAGGCGTCGAAGGAAAACATCAAAGGAGTGTTTGAATGCATAAGAACCGAAAACTGATTCTGGAAGACGGTCAGGAGTATTGCGGATATGGTTTTGGAAGTCTGAAAAACTGTGTTTGCGAAATAGTGTTTAACACTTCCATGGTCGGATATCAGGAAATTATATCGGATCCTTCTTATACAGATCAGGCAGTTGTCATGACATATCCGCTGATAGGTAACTACGGCATGGCAGATGATGATTATGAAACGGATATTCCGACAATCGGAGCTTTGATAGTGGGGGATTATAATGAGGAACCTTCGAATTTCAGAAGCACTGCGTCTCTTTCAGATATAATGCAGAAATATGGCATTCCCGGGATTTACGGTATTGATACCCGTAAGCTTACGCGGTCCATCCGTGATTTTGGAAGCCGTAAGGTGCTTATCACGGATGCTCTGACTGATAAGGAAGAAGGACTAAGTCTATTAAGTCACACGGACATACCGTGCGATGCGGTCAGCCGTGTGAGCTGCAGGGAAACTCTATTTTTCCCTTCGGAAAATGAACGTTTTCATGTTGCAGCGATTGACTGCGGAATGAAAAAGAGCATAGTCCGCAGCCTCAACCGGCATGGCTGTTCCGTTTCTGTTGTTCCATGGAATACTTCTTCGGAAACAATATGTGCCTTACATCCGGACGGTGTGTTCATTTCCAACGGACCGGGTGACCCGAATGATGTTCCGGAAACGATTTCAACGATTAAGTCGCTGATTGGCTCTTTTCCGCTCTTCGGGATATGCCTCGGTCATCAGATTATCGCTTTGTCATATGGAGCCGGAACATACAAGCTCAAATTTGGACATCGCGGAGGAAACCATCCTGTTAAAAATCTTGAAAACGGCAGAATTGAAATAACTTCCCAGAATCATTCATATGCTGTTGATGTGGAAAGCCTGAAAGAGACACCTTTGAAAGTCACACATCTGAATCTGCTTGACAAAACGGTGGAAGGCTTAAGCTGTGAAAAAGACAGGGTATTCTCTGTTCAGTATCATCCCGAAAGTGCTCCAGGACCACAGGACAGTGCTTATCTGTTCGATCGTTTCGTAAAAATGATGGAGGAAAACAGACATGCCTAAAAGGACGGATATTCATAAAATCCTGGTCATTGGTTCCGGGCCGATCGTCATCGGTCAGGCGGCTGAATTCGACTATGCAGGAACACAGGCGTGTCTGGCACTTAAGGAAGAGGGCTACGAAGTAATACTCTGTAATTCCAATCCGGCAACAATCATGACAGATACCATAGTTGCGGATAAGGTGTACATGGAGCCTCTTACGCTGGAATATCTTGCAAAGATCATACGCCATGAGCGCCCGGACGCAATTCTTCCGGGAATCGGAGGACAGACAGGGCTGAACCTTGCCATACAGCTTGAAAAGAAAGGTGTTCTGGCAGAATGCCGTGTCGAGCTTCTGGGTACAGACCGTGACAGCATCCGGTGCGCTGAGGACAGGGAATTATTTAAGGAACTCTGCGAAAGTCTTGGTGAACCGGTGCTTGCTTCAGACATTGCGGCGTCCCTTGAGGATGGGGCGGCAATTGCAGAAAGAATAGGCTATCCTGTAGTCCTGCGTCCTGCCTTTACGCTAGGAGGTACCGGAGGAGGGTTTGCAGATGATGAAAATGAGCTTCTTCCGCTGCTTAAAAACGGACTTTCGCTTTCCCCGGTTCATCAGGTTCTCATAGAGAAAAGCATCAGAGGGTTCAAGGAAATAGAATATGAAGTTATCCGTGACGCAAATGACACTGCAATCACGGTCTGCAACATGGAAAACCTCGATCCTGTGGGTATTCATACCGGTGACTCCATAGTTGTCTGCCCGTCTCAGACGCTGACAAATAAGGAATACCAGATGCTAAGGGACAGCGCATTGAGAATCATCCGTGCGTTAAAGATTGAAGGCGGATGCAACGTACAGTTTGCGCTGGATCCTGACTCTTTTCAATATTATCTGATCGAGGTGAATCCCAGGGTATCGCGTTCGTCCGCACTTGCGTCAAAAGCAAGCGGGTATCCTATCGCCCGCGTCTCTGCAAAGATTGGAGTTGGATTAACACTCGAGGAAATACATATAGCCAATACGCCGGCCGCTTTTGAACCGACACTTGATTACGTGGCAACAAAGATGCCGCGATTCCCGTTTGACAAATTTACCGATGCGGATCACTGCCTTTCCACGCAGATGAAGGCAACCGGAGAAGTAATGAGTATCGGAAGAACTTTTGAAGAAAGTCTCCTGAAAGCAATCCGGTCCCTTGAAACAGGGCTTTATCATCTGCATCATCCCAAATTTGACGGGATATGTCCGGATTCCCTTTTGGAATACATTCAAAAAGGAACCGATGACAGGATATATGCAATCGCAGAGCTTATACGTAAAGGGTGTACGATAGATGCCATCCATGAAGCTACTGCCATTGACCGGTTCTTCCTGCGGAAAATAAAAAACATCATTGTAAAAGAGAGTGAGATCCGGGAACACACGGGTTCGGTCGGGGAACTGGCCCTGGCAAAGAAAACGGGCTTTTCTGATAAGGAAATTGCCGAGCTCTGGCACACGACAGAAAATGAGGTCTTTCTACTCAGAAAGAAGAATGGCATCTTCCCGGTTTATAAAATGATCGATACCTGTGCCTCTGAGTTTGACAGCTACATTCCGTATTTTTACTCAACATATGAGGATGAAAACGAGTCTGTGGTTACTGACAGGAAGAAGATCATCGTTCTTGGCTCAGGCCCTATAAGGATAGGACAGGGCGTGGAGTTTGACTATTCCACCGTCCATGCCGTACAGACGATACGTGAGGCAGGCTGCGAGGCGGTCATCATCAACAACAATCCGGAAACAGTTTCAACAGATTATACGTGTTCTGATAAGCTGTATTTTGAACCGCTTTGCGTCGAGGATGTCATGAACATTGTCGAGCTTGAGAAGCCGGATGGCGTTATCGCCATACTTGGGGGCCAGACAGCAATAAATCTTGCTGAGCCTTTGAGAGAACGCGGCGTCAGAATTATCGGAACTGACTGTGATGCGATTGAGCGTGCCGAAAACAGGGATGCGTTTGAAAAACTCCTTTTGGAACTGCATATTCCGCAGCCTGAAGGACAGGCAGTCACTTCCATTGAGGACGGAGTCAGGGCAGCGGAGAAAATCGGGTATCCGGTTCTCGTCCGCCCGAGCTTTGTTCTTGGCGGAAGGGCAATGCAGATTGTCGCAAAAGAAAAAACGCTGAGAGAATACCTGAAAACGGCTGTTGAGATTGATGAGGATAAACCCGTACTGGTCGATAAGTACATAAAGGGTAAAGAAGTGGAAGTGGATGCGGTATGTGACGGAAGCCGCGTATTCGTACCCGGAATTATGGAACTTGTAGAAAGGACAGGCGTTCATTCCGGCGATTCCATAAGCATTTATCCTGCTTTCAGTCTTTCCCAAAGGGTCAAAGAAACCATACTGGATTATACAGAGAAGCTTGGACCCGGCATAGGAATCGTGGGTCTTTTCAATATACAGTTCATTGTAGATGAAAATGAAAACGTGTTCATCATTGAAGTCAATCCGAGATCATCAAGGACAGTCCCGTTTCTTTCAAAGGCAACAGGATACAGTCTTGCTGATATTGCAACACGCGTAATCCTGGGTAAAAGCCTTAAAGAACAGGGATTCACAGAGGTTTACCCACAGGAGAAAAAACGTTTTTATGCCAAGGTTCCCGTTTTTTCATTTTCCAAATTAAACGGAATGGATGCATATCTGTCTCCTGAAATGAAATCAACAGGAGAGGCAATCGGATATGATGTCAAGCTTCACCGTGCAGTATATAAAGCATTTACAGCTTCAGGACTGGAACTTAGAAATTACGGAACAATTATAGTCAGTGTTGCTGATGAAGACAAAGAAGAAGCCATTCCGCTTGTACGCCGTTTTTATGACATGGGATTTAACATCGAGGCAACTTCACTTACAGGAGAAGTGCTGAAGGAAAGCGGTATACGTACCCGAATCCTTCATAAACCCAGCGAGGGAAGTGAAGAAGTCCTGGATTCAATCCGTGCAGGTTATGTAAGTTATATTATCAATACACGTGCTATTCTTTCCGGAAATCATTATGGAGACGGGGCGGCAATCCGCCGGTGCGCAGCACAGAACAATGTTGCAATGCTGACATCGCTGGATACAGTCAGGATGCTTCTTGATGTGCTTGAGGAGATTACTTTCGGGATTTCCACCATCGATTCTATGTGAGGCCGGGTTAAGGATTCAGCAGTAAATACAAAAGAAGGAGAAGTATATGTCAAAGAATCTAATTTTTCCCGAGGGTTATTCCTCACCGTTATCCTTCAGGGATACCCAGAGAGCAATTAAACTGGTAAAGGACACGTTTCAGGGTAAGCTGGCTGATGCCCTCAATCTTGAAAGAGTTACCGCGCCCATTATCGTGACTAAAAAATCAGGAATAAATGATGATTTAAACGGCGTTGAGCGTAAGGTGACATTTACGACAAAAGAAGTGCCGGGCACCGCCGAAGTCGTACAGAGCCTTGCAAAATGGAAGAGAATGGCCCTCAAGAATTATGGCTATGATTATGGTGAGGGGATTTATACGGACATGAACGCCATTCGTCGCGACGATGACTGTGACAACCTTCATTCCATTTTTGTTGACCAGTGGGACTGGGAAAAGATAATCACAAGGCAGCAGCGTAACGTGGAGTATCTGAAGGAAACCGTTTCAAAGATAGTCGGTGTTCTTTATGACGTTAACGAGGAAATAAAAAAGCAGTATCCGGTCCTCAAAACCGAAATCTGTAAGGATGTCTTCTTTATCACCACGCAGGAGCTTGAGGATATGTATCCGGACCTCACACCAAAGCAGAGGGAAAATAAAATAACCGAAAAATACAGGACAGTTTTCCTTATGCAGATAGGCGGCATTTTAAAAAGCGGCATAAAGCATGACGGAAGGGCCTCTGACTATGATGACTGGTCACTGAACGGAGACATTCTGGTATGGAATGATGTGCTTAAGTGTGCATATGAGGTTTCATCCATGGGTATAAGGGTCGATGCGGAAAGCCTCCACCGCCAGCTTACAATCTGCGGTGAGACGGAAAGGGAACAGTATCCTTATCATCAGGGAATCCTTACTGACACACTGCCTTTAACGATTGGAGGCGGTATCGGACAGTCGAGATTATGCATGCTTTTTTTGGGAAAAGCCCATATCGGGGAGGTTCAGGCATCAATCTGGCCGCCCGAGCAGCGTGAAGAATTTGCAAAACACAATATCTTTTTCCTGTAAGGAACATATGCCTTACATAGGAGCCGGATGACCGGCTCCTTTTTTATGCCATTCAGGATTTTTCGGGAAATGGTTTTATGACATCAGTCGGTGCAAATGCCATATTTATATGCTATCATTATACATGTGATTTAAAGGAGGTCTTAAAATGGATCAGATCATGAGATTAAAACAGAACCTTGAGAAAAAAGGATATCTGACAGAATATTTCGAAACAAAAAAGGAGGCAGCAGCTTTTCTAAATAATGAAATTGACGGGACAACAGTAGGAATAGGAGGGTCACAGACTGTCATGGACATGGGACTTTATCCTTGTCTTTCTTCCCATAACACAGTTTACTGGCACGCAGTTCCTTCTGAAACACTGACAGTACCGGAAATCCGTCAAAAGGCCTGTCAGTCAGAAGTTTATATTTCTTCCGTTAACGGAATATCAGAAGATGGGGTAATGGTAAACATAGATAATACCGGTAACCGTGTGGCCGGTCTTTCCTATGGTCCCAAAAAGGCTTACATCATAATTGGGAAAAACAAGATAACCAAAGATTATGAAAGTGCCATGTACCGTGCAAGAAATGTGGCTGCACCCATGAATGCAAAGCGTCTTAAGCGCAATACCCCGTGTGCCATAAACGGTGACCACTGTTATGACTGCCAAAGCCCGGAACGTATCTGCAGGAATTTCTCTGTGTTCTGGGAAAAGCCTGCAGGAATTGAATATCATGTTATACTTGTAAATGAGGAGCTTGGGTATTAAAAAGGGTTTTATGAGGTTGTTTGTCTGAAAAGTGGAATATGCTGTATATCTTCTTAGAAGAGACAGAAGTCTTTAAAAGAAGGATGCAAGGTTTTTGTGACATTATTGACAAATACCAGTATTAATACTCAAAAAAGTAATTCATCGCGACGGCTCTGATTGATACCCGACAATGCTGACTGTGATGTTTAAGAATAATTTGAATGCTGCTTAAGCAGTTGTCATATATTGTGATTTATTTAGGAAGGTGGAAAATGAAAGAAATAGAATTAAAAAGGAATATAGCCTGGGTACGGAAAGAAACCCCGGTCATAACAGCTGATGGAACCTTTGGCGCATCCATCACCATGAACCCGTGTGCAATTGTGGAAAATGACACGATTTATCTTTTTTATGCCGCTGATTCCACCGACCCGGAAAATGACTATGAGGAAGGTTCCAGACGCCGTGAGATTCATCTTGCCACGGCTCCTTTAAATGATCCGGAAAACTTCACCCATTATGGTGCGGTTCTTAAAAATGACACGACTCCCGGTTCCTTTGACTTTGCCTGGTGTGTGTTGCCACATGTCGTAAAAATAAGGGAAGGACTCTATTACATGATGTATTCCGGAAACTGTGGCCACGGTTCCGGACTAAATGCTTTTCCGGGTCTTGGCGCAGCATGGTCCGAGGACCTCTATCATTGGAAAAAATATGAACACAACCCGGTTCTTCCGCCTGAGGGAGAACCCGAAACACCCATAGTGGGAATTGCCGGGGGAGGCCTTTATAAGGAAGATACTGAAAACGGATACCTTCTTCATCTCTTCTATACCGGCTGCCCCACACTCGGTGACAACGTCTTTACTGACCAGCAGAAATTCTGCTGTTATGCGACTTCATCGGATGGCATTCACTGGGAACGGCACGGAGCGGTCCATCGCCGCTCAACCATGAGAGACTATGAAAACATTGCTTCCACCGGGGGACCAGCGTTCCGTGATCCGGACGGTATGTGGCGTCACTGGTATTCTGCCATTGGTTCTCGCTGGGGTGTTTATTCCATCGCTTATGCGGAAAGCACCGACGGCATTACCTGGGCCAGGGGAACAAGGTATGGGGAAAATCTCGCACTTGCGCCCAAGGTTCGTGATGTCGGTGAACTGCATTTCCTTCCCTGGAAGACCCGCTGGCAGGACCAGAGCGTATCTTACCCGTGCATCATCCGTGTAGGGGATACGATGAGGATGTACTATTGTGGAAATGACTATGGTATGGGAGGAATAGGAACTGCAGTTTCCGCTCCCATGAGGATTTCCCTGACAGGAGAATCAGGCGGCAGGGCAAAGCTCTGGATTAGAGGTAAGGACGGTTTCTCAGAAATATTCCTCTGCGATTATGTGGAAACGACTGAAACCGGAATTATAAAAGGCGGACTGCACGAAGAGGGTATCACTGCCGATGCTACACCATTCTTTGAAGAATTTCCTGAAGCAGAAGGAGCAGCACCTTTAAGCATCCGTGCCATCTGTGTTCACCAGACTAATGGCATACGAATCGATTGGTTTGTTGAAAACCTAACTGACAGGTCATTTACAGACTTTTCAGTTGCCGTTCGTGATCTTCCGGGCAATCTTACACTTACCCTTTCAGATGGCGAAGTGTTAGAGGAGGGAAGTGTACTTCGAATTTTTATGGGAGACCTGCCACCATACGGTACAGTATGTGTCCATGGGCATCTTGGCATTTCTCATAATGGTGGATTTATACAAGGAGTGAAGAATAATGAGCTTTTTTGATTTTCTGTCTGGTCCATCCTGGTATGAGAAGGAGCAGGCAAAGAAAAAGAAGAGTGTTTTTGGTTCCTTCAGCAGTGCGGAAGACTATGCTGAAGAGCATCGTGAGGACCATGACGGATGGGAAGATGCAATTGATGCGTGGGAAGCAGGACACAAAAAAGACAAGCGGAAAAGGTGACTTTTTTAATTCGGAA
The DNA here is from genome assembly GCA_024405115.1 of Lachnospiraceae bacterium. Taxonomy (GTDB): domain Bacteria; phylum Bacillota; class Clostridia; order Lachnospirales; family Lachnospiraceae; genus Avilachnospira. The sequence goes on along the minus strand of JAKSPD010000001.1, from coordinate 110,248 downwards.
TCAGTAGAAATCAGAAGATATAATGGCTATAGAAAAAACAGACAGCGCCATATCAACAGCCCCATATTTCATCGGTTTTCATCTTCCTGATGAGCCATATGGATTTATGAGCAATTGGTATTCGTGTGAATTTATTATTGACGGTAAGAAATATAACTGCACTGAACAGTATATGATGGAACAGAAGGCGCTACTGTTTGGCGATACTGAAATTGCCAAAAAGATTATGAACACTAATGCACCGGATGAAATGCAGGACCTGGGGCAAAAGCCGAAAGGCTTTGATTCTGTAGTTTGGGACGGATACAAACAGCTGCTTGTATACAAAGCGGTTAAGGCGAAGTTTGAACAAAACACTGATTTACAGGAACAATTGTTAAACACAGGAAACGCACGTCTTGCGGAATGCTCTAATTCGGATATAAATGAAACTTAAAGTAGCAACACATAACGTATGCCATATGGGACTTAATCCCATAGACAGATCTGAACTTTTTGAGGGAAATACATACCGTAACGGTTATCCGGAAGAGATACTTTAACTTATGAAAAGGGAGTGGGGTAACGCCTACTCTTTGAGGCTGAGGAAACATTCATAGCCTTTGGAGACTATAATGCGCTGGTAACTGATTACTTTGATTAAAATATTAAATGGAGGCTGTGTATGGCACAGATAAAAATCGGATGGGCAGAAACTGAAATTACACCTGATAAGAAGGTATCACTGTTTGGGCAGTTTGCGGAGCGCATTTCCGAATATGTTGAAAAGCCGCTTACTGCAACCGCACTGGCACTTGATTCAGGAGATGACCAGGCAATAATGGTAAGCTGTGACCTCATCGGTACTGACTGGTTTCTGTGTGATACAATCCAGAAAAAGTTACATGGTAATGAGATTGGTATAGAGCCTGACAAAATCATACTGAATGCCATCCATACGCATACAGGCCCTGGTTTTTATGCCGTTAAGGAAGCGCCTGAAGACTACGGGTTCAGGAACATGGCAAGACTTATAGAGTCCGAGTTCTTAAAGCCGGGACAGAGATATGTGGAACTGGTTGACACAGCCACTAACCCTGAACTTGCCACGGAGCAGGAAATCTTTGACATGCTGGTTGAACGCATATGTGAAGTGATCAAGGCTGCCTGGAACGGAAGAAAACCAGGTTCCTTTGCAAACGGGTTTGAACGTGCTGCCGTGGGCATGTGCCGCCGTGTGGCTTACTCTGATGATACTGCTCAGATGTGGGGAAATGCAAACACCGCAGTGTTCACCCATATGGAAGGCGGCAGTGATACGGGTGTTGAACTTTTATACTTCTTTGATGAGGAAGACAAGATTACCGGTGCGATAGCCAACGTGGCCTGTCCTGCACAGTGCGTGCAGCACCGCCACTTCATCTCCCCTGACTACTGGGGTGAGACAAAAAAGCTTTTGCGTGAATACTTTGGAGAGGATTTCTATCTTCTTCCGCAGTGTTCATTTGCAGGAGACCAGTGCCCCGTTGACCTGATCCGCTGGGTAAATCCCGATACTGACGTTAATGATCCAAATCTTATTCGAAATAATCCTCCGGTACGAAAGGCTGACCCTTCCATGTTTGATATTGAGGGAATGAAAAGGGCCGGCAAGCGCGTTGCAAGAGCCGTCATTGATGCATACGAGGAGGGACTGGGAGAACACCAGTCTGAGGTTTTGCTTATCCATCATGTTCACAAGATGCAGCTTCCGTTAAGGCGTGCCACCCTGACGGAATATAACGAATCCTGCAGGGCAATTAAGGAATTCTGCCGTGAGAAGAACGGGGACATAAACTACCGCGACCTTGCTAACCTTCAGCGTTATACCGGAAACATAATACGTTTCATGGAACAGGAAAAGAAAAACATACATGTGACGGATGTGCATGTCATCAGGCTTGGAACCGTGGCCATTGCTACCGCTCCGGGTGAACCATACCTTGATTACGGTAATCAGATCAAGGCCCGCGCTTATGCGGAGCAGACATTCCTCATTCAGCTTGCCAACGGGTCTTTCGGTTATATACCGACCGCTGAGGCGGAACGCCACGGACATTACTCTGCATTCATAGGCTCCGGCACCGTGGGTCATGATGGCGGTGACCAGCTGGTACGTGAGACCTTAAAGGACATAAATGGCATGTTTGACGGAGATTATAAAGTTTACACGTATGACGAGACGTGAGGATGAATCAGCGTAATAAGAATAAAAGGAATTTAACTGCCATGAAGAAAAAAGATAATCTGTCACTGATATTTCTGTCACTGATAACCGTGGCTTTACTGTTTTCTGGTTGCGGATCATCAAAAACTGAAAATGTAAACATGGACTCCACTTCCGCAGAAACGGTACAGAGTGAGGAAAATAAAACAGAACAGGAGACGACCACCATGGCCACGACTGAGGAAACCACGGAAGAAACTGTTCCCGAAACCACTTTTTCCTTTAAACCGGCCGTGACAGCTGAACCGGTTGAAAAACGTCAGCTTACCGACGGCAGCGGGTATATGATCTTATACTGCGGCTTTGACAGTGACGGGGAAAGGGTATGGGAGTATGTAACCGGAATAAATCACTATACGGAGCTTGAACCCACGGAACTGGTGGGGATAAATGACGGAATCGTTTACATTACGGATGACGCCGTGCTTAAGGCATTTGACCTTGCTACAGGTGAACCGTTATGGGAGAATGATATCACCGCAGCCAGTGTCACCTCATATTTTGATGAGGAGGGGAATCTCTATATCTGTGGATTTTACGGGAATAACTACAAAAAGATTTCAAAAGACGGAAACACCGTTTATGTTTCCGAACCTTTCGGTGATTTTTTCTGGCCTTATGAAATGGTAAATACAGATGAAGGGCTTCTGGTAAGATTTGACGGTGAAGACGGGGGCTTCATTATCTACGATACGGAAAACGGAAAAATCAATCTTACATCAGCCGGTTCGGACCCAAAGGACACATATTCATTCGTTGGGGCGACTGACATAAACGGAAATATTACAGATCTGTATAATGAATGTGAATATAAGGATTTTGTATTCGAGGACGGAAGCATAGCCTTTACCCAGGTGGATCCTTCAGGCCCGCCTTTAAGGATAAAGTTCAAAAAGTGTAACGGATACATTAAGAAATCAGTTACCTCGTTCCTGCAGATGGAAGCTTATGAGTATGAGGGTACTTATGAAGACGGTTCAACTGCATATATTGATTTTTTCCAGGGCTCAGGCTTTTTCCGAATAACTGAAGGTGAAACAGGCCGCCATTTTTACTTTGCCACACCGGAAGGAATGTACATTAAAGGGATACTGGGATTTTCGGACTGACTCTTTTACAATTGAAAAATTGTGAAATCCATCATTGCGAAGTTGTATATGGTGTGGTATAAGATTATTAAAAGCCAGACATAAAAATCTGACATATCTGCATAATATTCCTGCTGTTAAGACAGCAATGATGAAGAAGGAGGGAAACCGTGAACGAAAGAGACATTGTTGAAAAGATTAGCATGATCCTTGAGCAGCTTGATGTGGAAATGTATCCAGAGACCTATGACTATCTTGATTACCTCAGTAACTGTGAAGAGATTGAAGAGATTCCCTCTGAAATTGCCGACGGTCTTGTACAGCTTGACACGCCAAAGGAATTCCCGTCATATCTTATTGATTTCATAAAGGAGCTTTATGAGCAGGGAATCAAGGATGAAATAGCTTCTGCAATGAACAACCTGGGTGCACAGTACTATGATGGCGGCCGTGGGTTTGAGCAGGATTTCTCAAAGGCTGTTGCATATTATGAGATGGCAGCTGAGCACGGTGACCGCCAGGCTCAGGAGAACCTGGGATACTGCTATTTCTACGGAAGGAACATGCCCATAAACTATGAAAAGGCATTCCATTACTTTGCGCTCGGGGCATTTGACGGCCATCTCAATTCACTTTATAAGATAGGTGACATGTATCTTAACGGTTACTATGTAAAGAAGAATGAGAAGGAGGCTTACCGGATATACATGCACTGCCTTGACATCATGACGGAGGAAGAGGTAAAATATGTGGCAGGCCCCATCTATCTGCGCCTTGGAAGAATGTACCTTTATGGAAACGGAGTTGAGGAAGATTTAAGGAACTCACTCATCTGTTATCATAAAGCTGAGGTTTATCTTTACGACATGGTAAAGAGAGGCGAGAAGATGTATCAGAAGAGTTACCGCGCTTCCATAGCCGGTCAGCAGATGGCCAGGGAAAAAATGGAAAAGACACTCCCGAAGCAGGAGTGGAACCACTGACGGTCATAAATGAATGCATAGTCGTATGGCTTTTGCCATACGACTTTTTTAGTGGTATATTTATGGCATACGAAAGACAGAAACCGGTACTCTTAAAATACCCGGGGCTTGTAAGTGAACTGAGGTAATAGGAAACATTCTGCCTTTAAATAACCGGGAGTAATACTCATTAATGTCAGGTGTTATTTATGAAAACTGGAATCCGTGGCACGGCTGCACCAAATATTCTGAGGGGTGCAGGTACTGCTATGTCTACAGACAGGACGAGCATTACGGAAGCGCCGTTGCCTCGGAACTGTGCAGAAAGACTAAAGCCTTTGACCTTCCGGTAAAAAAGAAGAGGGACGGAAGCTATAAAATTACGCCCGGTTCGATTGTGTTTACGTGCTTTTCATCAGATTTCCTTTTAAAGGATGCTGATGAATGGCGTGATGAGTGCTGGAAAATGATGAAGGAGCGGAGCGACTGCTGGTTCTATTTCTTCACAAAACGTATTGAACGCTTCATGGACTGTGTTCCGTATGACTGGGGTGACGGTTACAGCAATGTTATAGTCGGATGTACCTGCGAAAACCAGGACAGGGCTGACTACCGCCTTCCAATATTCACGAGTCTTCCCATAAAACATAAAAGCATAATAATTGCGCCCATGATAACTCCTGTTGACATAAGCAGGTTCCTTAGTGATGATATAGAAGAAGTGACATGTTCGGGCGAATCCGGCATAAATGTGCGGCCGTTAAACTATGACTGGGTACTGGATGTAAGAAAACAGTGTATCGAAAAGGATGTGCCTTTCCAGTTTCACCAGACCGGCGCATACTTCATAAAAGACGGGAAAGAATACCGTGTTCCGAGGAAGTATCAGATTTCACAGGCCAGAAAGGCTGACATTGATTTCAGGATAAAGGAAAGGGACGTTCCCGAAACGGCTTCCATGGAGACAGTTCCTGAACAGATTTCCCTGTGGGATTATTTAAGCTGAACCGGATATCAATTGACAATGAACAAAAACGGTGTATAATAAAAAACGTCAGATAAATCTGTTATTTGTGTATCTAGTTTCCGGGCATCCCGGGCAGTTCATTTTTGATTACTGGAGATATTGATGAGAGAAAAATTAGAAACCTTACCGGTTGCGCAGCTCAGGGAGTTTGCAAAGGCACAGGGACTTAAAAGTTCAGGACTTAAAAAAAGCGAGCTTATAGACCTTTTATGTGAAGCTGCCGAAAAGAAGCCGGAAAACAAGCCTCAGGAGATTCATTCAGCAGCGGCAGTTTCCGTTTCTGAAGCTGAGGCCAAGAGAAACGAAAAGGAAGTACGTTTTCAGAACAGACAGCACAATTCTAAGAATAACCAGCAGAAGAAAAACGGGAAACAGCAGCCTTCATTAAAGTCAAGGCAGAATCGCGGACAGCAGGAAAAAAAGGAGACTCCGAAGCCTGCTTTGGAAGAGAAGCCGGCATCTGTACAGGAAAAAGTGCCGGAGGTTAAACCTGAAGTAAAACCGGAGGTGAAGCCCGAGGAGCCGTCACCGGCAGTAAAGGCAGTCCTTGCCTCGATTGCAAGGGATGAAATACCTGTTGACCAGAAGACGAACCGTCCGCTCGTTTCACTCGAGGTGGGAGAGCAGAGACCTGAAATAATGGCTGCGGATTCAGGCATTGAGGCGAACGGTATCCTTGAGATCCTTACTGAAGGGTACGGATTCATAAGGTGTGAAAACTTCCTGCCCGGGGAGCGTGACGTTTATGTCGCTCCATCACAGATAAGACGTTTTAACCTTAAGACGGGTGACATCATCCGCGGTCACAGAAGAAAAAAGACTTCAGGCGAGAAGTTCGCATCACTTCTGTATCTTACGTCAGTTAACGGATATCCCGTGATTGAGGCGGAGAGACGTCCCAACTTTGAGGACCTTACCCCCATTTTCCCAAATGAGAGAATAAAGCTTGAGACTGGTGCGGGCGCACCGCTTCCGTTAAGGGTCACAGACCTCCTTGCCCCCATAGGAAAGGGACAGAGGGGAATGATCGTATCTCCCCCGAAGGCAGGTAAGACAACGCTCTTGAAACAGATAGCAAAGTCAATGATCAGAGATAAAAAGATGCACTTAATCATCCTTCTGATTGACGAGCGTCCTGAGGAAGTCACTGACATGAAGGAAGAGGTAGTGGGTGAGAATGTGGAGGTGATCTATTCAACATTCGACGAGCTTCCTGAGCGTCATAAGAGAGTTTCTGAAATGGTTATCGAAAGGGCAAAGCGTCTTGTGGAATACGGTAAGGATGTTACCATCCTCCTTGACTCCATAACACGTCTTGCAAGGGCCTACAACCTGGTCGTACCTCCGTCAGGAAGGACACTTTCAGGCGGACTTGATCCTGCAGCCCTGCATATGCCCAAACGTTTCTTCGGCGCTGCAAGAAACATGCGTGAGGGAGGCTCCCTTACAATCCTTGCAACGGCGTTAATAGAGACGGGAAGCCGTATGGATGACGTTATCTATGAGGAGTTCAAGGGTACCGGCAACATGGAGCTTGTCCTTGACCGCAAGCTTTCAGAGAAGAGGATATTCCCCGCTATAGACATACTCAAGTCAGGAACTAGACGTGATGACCTTCTTCTTACTTCAGAAGAGATGCGTGCGGTTAATACCGTAAGGGGAAGCTTCGGGTCCCTTAAGCCCGAGGAATCAGCTTCATCAGTTCTTGACCTTTTCGCAAAAACCAGGGATAATACTGAGTTTGTAAGAAGCGTTGAAAAAATAAAATATTTCTAATTTCTGCTTGCATAACGGATAGTTCTATGATAATATATCAAGGCTTACGGCGGTCGGAAATCGCCGAATAAAGAGAGGAGAATATCATGAAGGAATCAATCCAGCCCAAGTACTACCAGGCAACAGTTACCTGCCACTGCGGTAACACATTTGTTACAGGTTCAACAAAGCCCTCTATCACCGTCGAAGTATGTTCAAAGTGCCATACTTTCTACACAGGTAAGGAGAAGGTAGCTCAGGCACGTGGACGTGTTGAGGCATTCAACAAGAAGTACGCTAATTTCGGTAAGTAATTTACTCGTGGTAGCATAATCGGACCGGGCTTATGATAAGCTCGGTCTTATTACTTTTTAAGGGAAAGTTTTATGAAATACAGTGGAATCGGCGGACAGGCCGTAATTGAAGGCATCATGATGAAAAACAGCGACAGGTATTCCGTGGCTGTAAGAAAACCTGACGGTGAGATAGCGGTAATGGAGGACTCTTATGAGGGCTTCGGTAAGAAGCATACATGGGCGCGCCTTCCGATAATCAGAGGCGCGGTAAATTTTGTTGATTCCATGGTACTTGGAATGAAGACCCTCATGTATTCTGCTTCATTCTTTGAGGACGATGAGGAGGCGGAGCCTTCAAAGTTTGAAAAGTGGTTCACTGACAGATTCGGTGACAAAACTGACAAAATCATAATGACCTTAAGTACGGTACTTGCCATAGTGATAGCCGTAGTGGTATTCATGTGGCTTCCTCTTCTGGTCATTTCATTCCTTTCAAGATTCATACATAACGATACCATTGAGGCGATAATCGAGGGAGTTTTAAGGGTGTGCCTGTTTGTGGGATATATAAAGCTCATCTCACGCATGGAGGACATTAAGCGTACCTTCATGTACCACGGTGCTGAACATAAGTGCATCAACTGCGTGGAGCACGGACTTCCGCTCACTGTTGAAAACGTGGCTGCTTCATCAAAGGAGCATAAGCGCTGCGGCACAAGCTTCATTTTCATAGTAATGGCCATAACCATCCTTTTCTTTGTGATAATAAGGGTGGATAATCTTTTTCTTAAGTTCGTGCTGCGTATACTCCTCATTCCTGTAATTGCGGGTGTGAGCTATGAGGTCCTTAAATTTACCGGCACACACGACTCAAAGTTTGTGGACATTATTTCAAAGCCCGGTCTCCTGATGCAGGGACTTACCACTAAGGAACCCACAAACGACATGATTGAAGTTGCAATTAAGGCAGTGGAAAAGGTTTTTGACTGGAGGGCATATCTTAACGAGAACTTCCCGGGAAGCCTTGAAGATGCTGAAGATATAGAAATAAAAGAATAAAATGACATTAAGAGAACTTGCCCGCGAGGGTGAAACAATACTCACGGAAGCAGGCGTTCCGGATGCAAGGCATGATGCGAGAACGCTTCTTCTTGATACATTCCACATAAATACCTCTGAATACATCCTGCTTGCGGAATCAGAACTCATGAATGCCTTTCCCACTCTTTCTGAAGGAATTGCAATGCCCCTGGGATTCTACCGTGACAGGATAAGGATGCGTGCCGCACGCATTCCGTTACAGCAGATACTGGGTGAGGCTTCATTCATGGGCCTTGACTTTAAGGTCAACGGGTTCACGCTCTGCCCGCGTCCTGATACGGAGACACTTGTCGAGACCGTCATTTCAGAAGTTAAGGATAAGGACGCAAAGGTGCTTGACCTCTGTACCGGTACAGGCTGCATCGGAATATCGCTTTTGGTATGCGGCGGCTTTAAAAACATGACACTTTCGGATATCTCAAAGGAAGCACTTCTGGTGGCGGACTTTAACGCCAAAAAGCTTGCTCCCGGTTTTAGTGTGGAAGTGATTGAAAGCGACCTTTTTGAGGGTATTCCGGAAGGAAGGAAATTTGACGTGATCGTTTCTAACCCGCCTTACATAAAGGATGCGGTGATAGAGACGCTTGAACCTGAGGTAAGGAAATTTGAACCGAGGCTTGCACTTTCAGGAGGAGATGACGGACTTTCCGTTTACAGAAGGATAACTGAAAAGGCACCGCTTTATGCACCCTCATTATTTCTTGAGATAGGATATGACCAGGCGGAGGAAGTAAGGGAACTTCTTCTTAAGGCCGGATACGGGGATATTAAGGTTATTAAGGATTACGGCGGGAATGACCGCGTGATTTACGGAAGATTAAAAGATTAAATATGCAGACCATAGACAGACTGGACGACATACTATGCCACTATGAGGAACTCATGGGTGAGCTTTCAAACCCGGGTGCGGCTGACGACCCGGTTCATTTCCGTGCGCTCATGAAGGAACAGTCTGACCTTGAGCCCATTGTGGCTGCGTATAAGAAATACAAAACGGCATGCTCTGATGAAAAGGATGCCCTTTTCATGCTTGAGCACGAAAACGATGAGGACATGCGCTCCATGCTCAAGGAGGAGCTTTCAGCCGCAAAGGCACTTCAGAAGGAAACGGAAGAGGAACTGAACATTCTTCTCCTTCCCAAGGACCCCAACGACGACAAGAACATCTTCATGGAGATCCGTGCCGGAGTGGGTGGGGATGAGTCAGCACTCTTTGCTGCGGACCTTTACCGCATGTACCAGAATTATGCTGCAAGAAACGGCTGGAAGACGGAACTGATGAGCTTCAATGAAAACGGCATCGGGGGTTTCAAGGAGATAACCTTCGCGGTGGACGGAAAGGGAGCTTATTCAAAGCTTAAATATGAATCGGGCGTGCACAGGGTGCAGAGGGTGCCTGAAACCGAATCAGGCGGACGCATCCATACATCGACCGCAACCGTGGCGGTAATGCCTGAGGCTGAAGAGGTCGACGTTGTAATTGATCCCAAGGACATCAGAATCGACATCACAAGGGCTTCGGGAAACGGCGGACAGTGCGTCAACACGACTGACTCGACCGTGCGTCTTACCCATTACCCGACGGGAATAGTCATCTACATGCAGGAGGAAAAGAGCCAGATACAGAACAGGCAGAAGGCAATGAGAATCCTCCGTTCACGTCTTTACGAGCTTGAGTGCCAGAAAAAACATGACGCAGAGGATGATTTAAGACGTTCTCAGATTGGTACGGGTGACCGTTCCGAAAAGATAAGGACATATAACTTCCCGCAGTCAAGGGTGACGGACCACAGGATTCATCTGACCCTTTACAAGATTGACCAGATAATCAACGGTGACCTTGACGAACTAATAAATGCACTCATCACGGCTGACCAGGCTGCCAAGCTTGCAAAGTTAAATTAAACAAAAAGGCAACAGAAGCAGGTATGAATATATGATGGACCCGATCGTAAGCATCAGCTGCATAACGTATAACCACGCGCCGTACATAAGGCAGGCACTTGATTCCTTCCTTATGCAGCGTGACGTTCCATTTGAGGTGCTCATCCACGATGACTGCAGTACTGACGGGACCGTTGAGATACTTAAGGAGTATGAGGGAAAATTTCCTGAGATCATAAAGGTGCTTTATGAGGAAGAAAACCAGTACTCAAAGGGCATCTCAAATATTTCAGGCGTTTTCAATTTTCCCAGGGCCAGGGGACGTTACATCGCCATGTGCGAGGGTGATGATTTCTGGAATGATAAGTACAAGCTGAAAAAGCAGGTGGAATACATGGATTCGCATCCGGAGTGCTCGATGGTGGTCCATTCAGCGCATATCCTTTCTGAGGATAAGGCTTACCGTTCCTCCGACCTTATAAGGCCGTGCGATGAATTCCGTGACCTTACGGCAAAAGAAGTCATTTCCAAGCCTGTCAATTTCCCGATGGCGTCACTCATGTTCCCGGCGGAGGCTGCAAAGAATCTTCCGAAATGGTATTTTGACTGTCCGGTGGGGGACATACCGCTTCATCTTTTCATGCTGATGAACGGGACCGTACACTACATGGACGAACCCATGTCCACGTACAGGATGGGCAGGGCCGGTTCCTGGGGAAGTGCAATGGATACTGACGGAACCGCGGCAGACGGGAACGGAGTCGATCCCGCAGGAAAGGCAGCCGCTGAGATAAATAAGTGGGAATCTCATTTTAGGGCAATGGAAGAGCTTTATGGGGCCTTCAATGCTGATACTGGAGATGAGTATGCTGAGTACACAGAAGACGCGCTTAAAAGGAGCCGCTTCCTCATAGACCTTAAGGAAGGCAGGTTTGAAGCCGTTAAGAATAAGGAAAACGCTAAGTATTTGAGCGAACTTTCCCCCATGGAGGCAAGACTTCTTAAGCTGAGGGCCGGTGCCCCCGGGGTTTACGGCCTTCTCCAAAGGACTTACAAATCCTTTACGAAATGATGCAACATATGGAAATTGAGGACTGCTTGTGATAGACTTATCATGAGGTTGGAGGCAATTTAATGAATAAAAGAATGTTTAAGATAGTATCCATTGTGACTGCAATGGTTTTGGCTGTTTCAGGCACTGCCTTTGCAGCAACAGGTTCAGAATATGGGCCTGGTGTGTCAGGCGGCCCCGGAGTCGTGGGTGTTTCAGGCGGAACAGGAGTGGTAACCACTACCACGCCGGCTTCTGCAACGGCGGTTGTTTCATCACAGACCGGCATTGCAGGATCAAACACGGCATATAACGGAAGCACGTCATACGAAGCCGGAAGAGTTCAGAATGACCCCATAACTGGTCTTCTTCCCGACGTGCATGTACAGTTTAAGACCGGTGACGGAAACCTGACAGGCGGTTTCACCACAAACATGGACTGGTTCAATTCTCCCATGGAAGGTTTCTCGGGACTTAAGATCCGTTTTGAAAATTCAGTCGGTGACGTTTTCTACAGGGCTTATACAGAGGAGCACGGATGGACCAAGTGGGCCATGAATGAAATGGATACCGAATGGTTTAATGATGCAGCAAAGATCACTGCCGTTCAGATGAGGATAAAGGGCCACACCAGAAACCTTTATGATTTCTATTACAGGGTGGAACTTAATGACGGAACGGTGCTTGACTGGGCACATGACGGACAGTCTTCAGGAACCATCGGCACGGGCCGCTACATCCAGAAGATGCAGGTAATGCTCTGGAAGCATGACCTTCCGTTCTATCAGCCCACAGCCAATCATTTCGTGGGCGCTAACTACGAGGGAATAGTATTTGACGGAAGCGGGCTTCCCCACTACCAGACTGCTTCAGGCGCAGCCTACACGGGCTGGGCATATGACACATACAACAACAAGTATTACTTTGTTGACAGTAATCCTGTTTCTGACTGGCAGTACGTCGGAGGATACAAGTATTACTTTGATGCTTCAGGTAAGGTAGTAACTGACCTTGAACCCATAATGGGACTTCCGGGTGACTACATCATCAAGGTAAACAAGGAAATGAAGTGCATGACCATCTACACGAAGGATGGCGACAAGGGCTACATCATTCCCTACAAGGTATTTCTCTGCACCATCGGTTCAAGCACTCCCGAAGGAGAATTCAAGCTTTATGAGCCGCACAGATGGAAGTTCATGCATGATGACATCTATGTTCAGTATCTCATGCGTTACAAGGCAGACGGTTTCTGCATCCACTCAATCATCTACAGGCCTGTCGAGGGTTCCTACAACCTGATTGCAAGTACCTATAACCAGCTTGGAAAGAACTATTCCGACGGATGCATAAGGCTCCTTTCAGGAGACGCGGCATGGCTTTATACAAACTGCGGTGCTGACACGAAGCTTGAGATCTATTATGATTACTGGGTGATGGGACCGTTTGACCGTCCGGCAATCGAACAGGCAATTCCTGACACGCAGCGTTATGATCCCACAGATCCGGTTGTCATTGCCGACATGCAGAACCACACAGGTCCGTTCGCATCAGGCACATATAACGGCGAAGGATTTGAGACTCCTGTTCCTGAAGAGATGTCAGCTGAGGAAGCTGCAATCGTGGGAGGAGAGGCAACGGTTTCTACTGAGCCTTCAATTTAACGGTTTAAAAAAGCAGTTACGCGATAATGCGCAGCTGCTTTTTTGTTCCTTATCTGAATTTTGGAAGCGGTATCTTCTTTATGAGGGATACCGCTTTTTCTATCACGTGTGTGACCGTGCCCACCACATAGTTTTCAAAAATGAATGCCACGGCCATGGATGTCAGTACCGTGACAATGAAGTCATACGCGATACCCAATCCCAGCACGGTCGGGTCAAGCACCCTCAGGAACCTCCTTGTTATGAAGTGCAGGCAGAACCAGTGGATGAGGATGATGGAAAAGCTGTATCTGCCGAAAAAACGGAGAAAAACGTTCTGTTTTTTACGGAAGGCCTTTACGTCAAAAATGAGGGCAAACTCACCCATTACAAGGAATGAAAGCGTGGGGGTGTACCACATGATCCTCTGGGTGTATGCGCTGTAATCGCCATACTTACGGATGAGCAGACAGCAGTAAATGAGTGACAGAAGTCCAAGTATCTTGAGGGGCCTGTAATACTTTTCGGTCTCAGGCTGTACGAGCCAGTATCCCATGACCGGGAAAGCCATCCACTGTGCCATGAACGTGGTGATCTGGATGGGATTTGTGCGGTTACCTGACTGAAGGAACATGAAAATGATGCATACGGCCACGAACGAGGTCAGCACCTTATACGGCATGTCCTTAAACATGTACCGGAAGAACGGGAACACGACATAAAGTGAAAGTATGACGTAAAGGATCCAGTAGAATGGGGTGTCATCGTAATTGGCCACCCAGATGTTATGGACAACATCCCTTAAGTACTGGAAATCAACCTTGGGAACCTTCATCCCTATCCAGAGGTAAAACGCGGTAGCGGCCGCCATCGGTATGATGACCTTTAAAAATCTTTTGTAGTAAAAGCCGCCCACGCCTTCATTCTCCCTGTACCTAAGAAGCAGTGCACCTGAAAGCATCAGAAAGAGCATGTTGCCTGACATACAGATAAGACGCAGTATGTGCATCAGATAGAGGAAGGTATCACCTGCATGTACCTCGTATCCCAGGATTATGTTGTTTCCGGGTTCTGAAATGAACGGCATGCGGCCATCTATGGCATGTACCATTATTACCATGAGGATGCAGATGAGTCTGAGCCAGTCATAACGCATGTCCCTGCCTTCCTGCTTTTTAAGTCCCAGTGAAGTGGCTGTGAATTTCACATCCTTAAGGCTCTTTCTTAAGGTTATGACATAACCGCACACCACCACTATGGCGGCGGCTGTAAGATGCCCGCACGCGAGCTTACGTACGAATGTCGGAAGAAGTAAAAGGATGCAGGCTGTCAGCATGCTCCAGAATATTACAGAAATTTTCTTATTCTCAAATAACCTGTCCATTCAAAGTCCGTCTTTCTTTATCATGGGATGTGTTCTTAAAAGTATAGCATAACGGAAACGGTCTTTCTATAAGTATATCACTTAAGTCATTTATGAGTTTTTAATGCAATTAGCACTCAAAGCTTGACAGTGCTAACAATTAGAGATATAATACGATTGTCAAAAAAGAAATCAGCCTCGAAAGGAGGATAAGACATGAATATCAATAAATTTACAAAGAAATCAATCGAAAGCATTCAGGGCTGCGAGAAGATTGCAACTGAATACGGCAACCAGCAGATAGAACAGGAGCACATCCTTTTAAGCCTTCTGCGCCTTGACGACAGCCTTATAAAGCGCCTTCTGGCAAAGATGAGCGTAAATGCGGACAGCTTCCAGGATGAGCTTGAGGGAATCATTGCCCGCCTTCCGAAGGTAAGCGGTGATTCAGCACAGCTTTACTTCTCAAACGACGCGAACCGTGTCCTCACGGAAGCTGAAGACCATGCAAAGGCAATGGGTGACGAGTATGTATCGGTGGAGCATATTTTCCTGGCCATGCTTAAGAACGCCGACAGGAACTTAAAGAACCTTTTTGCAGGTCATAACATCACGAAGGAGGGGTTCCTCAAGGTGCTTTCCGAAGTGCGTGGAAACCAGAAGGTAATGACGGATGACCCCGAAAGCACATATGAGGCACTTTCAAAGTACGGATATGACCTTGTTGAAAGGGCAAGGGACCAGAAACTTGACCCGGTAATCGGACGTGACTCTGAAATAAGGAACGTCATCAGGATACTTTCAAGAAAGACAAAGAACAACCCCGTATTGATCGGTGAGCCCGGTGTGGGCAAGACTGCCGTGGTGGAGGGCCTTGCACAGAGAATCGTGCGCGGGGACGTACCGGATTCCTTAAAGGACAAGTCAGTGTTTGCTCTTGACATGGGTGCGCTTCTGGCCGGTGCAAAGTACAGGGGTGAGTTCGAGGAAAGGCTTAAGGCAGTACTTAAGGAAGTACAGGAGTCTGACGGAAAGATAATCCTCTTCATTGATGAAATCCATACGATAGTGGGCGCAGGAAAGACCGAGGGCTCAATGGATGCCGGAAACATGTTAAAGCCCATGCTTGCAAGGGGTGAACTCCACTGTATCGGTGCAACGACACTTGATGAGTACAGGCAGATTGAAAAGGATGCCGCACTTGAAAGACGTTTCCAGCCGGTAATGGTTGACGAACCGAGCGTTGAGGACACTATATCAATCCTCCGTGGCATCAAGGAACGTTACGAGGTGTACCACGGCGTAAAGATTACTGACTCCGCACTTGTTGCGGCAGCAACACTTTCAGACCGTTACATTTCAGACCGTTTCCTTCCTGATAAGGCAATCGACCTTGTGGACGAGGCATGCGCAATGATAAAGACTGACATGAACCAGCTTCCCGCGGAGCTTGACCTTATGCAGAGAAAAATCACGCAGCTTGAGATTGAGGAGACCGCCCTTAAGAAGGAAACAGACCAGGCATCAGCCGAAAGGCTTTCAGAGCTTCAGAAGGAGCTTTACGAGCTTAAGGATGAATTCAGTTCACAGAAGGCTAAATGGGAATACGAGAAAGGCTCAGCCGACAGGCTGTCAGCCCTCCGCGAAAAGATAGAGACTAAGAAGAACGAGGCTGAACTCTACCAGAGGAAGGGCGACTATGAGAAGGCAGGATCCATCCTGTACGGTGAGTTACCGCAGCTCCAGAAGGAACTTAAGGAAGAAGAGGAACGCCAGAAAACAGAGGGCCATGAGCTTGTACATGAAGCGGTGGAGGATGAGGAGATTGCCGCAATCGTTTCAAAGTGGACAGGAATCCCGGTATCAAAGCTTTCAGAGAGCGAGCGTTCAAAGGTACTTCATCTTGACGACGAGCTTCATAAGAGGGTAGTGGGTCAGGATGAGGCAGTCACAAAGGTTTCTGAGGCCATAATCCGTTCAAAGGCAGGTATCAAGGACCCCACAAAGCCCATAGGAAGCTTTCTGTTCCTTGGACCCACGGGTGTTGGTAAGACTGAGCTTGCAAAGGCACTGGCTGAAAACCTGTTTGATGACGAAAACAACATCGTGCGTATCGACATGACCGAGTACATGGAGAAATTCTCCGTGTCAAGGCTTATCGGAGCGCCTCCCGGATATGTGGGATACGATGAGGGCGGACAGCTGACTGAAGCCGTAAGAAGAAAGCCCTACAGCGTGGTGCTCTTTGATGAGATTGAAAAGGCACATCCTGATGTGTTCAACATCCTCTTACAGGTGCTTGACGACGGAAGGATCACTGATTCTCAGGGACGCACCGTGGACTTTAAGAACACTGTAATCATCCTTACCTCAAACCTTGGAAGCCAGTACCTTCTTGAGGGAATCAATGAGGAGACAGGAGAGATCAGTGAATCCGCACAGGACGCAGTACATGCGCTTCTGAAGCAGTCTTTCAGACCGGAGTTTTTAAACCGTCTTGACGAGATCATAATGTTCAAGCCCCTTACAAAGGAAAACATCACGATGATCGTTGACCTCTGCGTGAAGGACATCAACAGAAGGCTTAAGGACAGGGACATCGTCATTGAACTTACTGATGAGGCAAAGGGATTCTGTGTTGACAACGGATTTGATCCGCAGTTTGGTGCAAGACCGCTTAAGCGTTACATCCAGAAGAATGTTGAGACCATTGCCGCAAAGGCGATACTTGAGGGCAGGATAAACGAAGGCGACACGATGCTCATCAGCGTGAGCGACGGACATCTTACGGTCAACAGAAAATAAATGATAAAAGATAACTGATTATGATCAGGGTGGGGCAGAAGCTCCACCTTGATTTATTTTTCATGTTTATGTACAATCCAACTGTTGAGAACCTGTTCCCGTAAGGGGAAATCTGAAAGGAGATATCCGGATGGGCAACGGAACACCTGTCATAAGTTTTAATGTAAGTAAAGGATATATGAAGAAGGATATCGGAACAATAAAAATGGGTCTAACCTTTGCCGGCTGCTTTCTGGGGGCAGGTTATGTTTCCGGAAAGGAACTATGGCAGTATTTTGGCTCTTATGGCGCCATGGGGTTTGCCGGACTTTTCCTGGCGGTCCTTCTTCTGGTAGTCATTACGGCAGTCATCATGTGGATAGTGCTTAAAAGCGGGAAAGAGGCAATGGATGACATAATCTCGCCATGGGACAGTCCTTTCATAAAGGGCTTTTTCAGCTGGGTGGGCATCTTTCTGTTCTTCTCAATAGGGGCAATCATGACAGCGGGAATAGGCGGGCTTTTCGTGTCGCTTCTACGAGTACCTGCATGGGTTGGATGCCTCATAGTGTCAGCACTTGGTGCATTTGTGGCATATAAGGGACTTGAAGGCATGGTGGCCGTGTTCAGCAAATCTGTTCCATTCCTTGTAGCAGCCACCATAATAATAAGCGTGGCAAGGCTTATCAGCATCGGACCGCCTGGGATTGATTTTTCAGAAGTGTCCGTAAATCCGATGCTGGGGCCGTGGCCGTTATCCGCGGTAAATTACATGGCACTTAACATTGACGGTTCCATAGCACTTCTGGGACCTCTGGCAAAAAAAGTAAATGGCGGCCTCAGAAATGCAATTGGAGGAGCCGCGATTGGAGGTGCAGGCCTGCTTATAATGGCGGTGCTTATAATGCTGTCCGTTGCGGGGACTCCCGGCGTGGTTGATGAGGAACTCCCCATGCTGATGGTTGCCAAAACCGTGGGGCCTTTGGCCCTGTGGGTATACGGCGTGCTCATTTTCCTTGCGATGTTCGGGGTCACGCAGTCATCAATGGTCGCAGTGGTTTCAAATCTTGAAATAAAGCGCATCATTACGGGAAGGAAGAAGCTTATATTCGTCTGTGTACTGGGGACATTGAACTTCCTTGCAAGCCTTCTCGGCTTTTCGAATCTCGTAAGGCATGTCTATCCGGTATTTGGTTACGTGGAACTTGTAAGCGTTGTGTTCCTTCTGATAAATGCGGTAAAACTGAAAAAAGCCGGCTAAACGTAAAGTACAATTAATCATGCTCAGGCAGCATTCACTGCCTGAGCTTTTTTATTGTGATCTTAATAAAGTCCTTTGCTGCCGTGCTCAGGTATCTTTCATAACTGTAACCGATTGCAACCGTGTCGGAATAACGGTTTCCGGGGAATGGGAGTATTGTCACGTGGTTTCTGACTGTTGAATCGGGTTCTCCGGCTATGGTATAGGGACTGTTAAGGTAAAGCTCCGGACACACGGTGATGCCCATTCCGGCTGAAGCAAGTGAGAAGGCCGTCTGTATGTTTTCAGTCTCAAGGACCACATTCGGAGTGACCCTGTAACGGTGGAACTCCGCATTCACAAGTGTACGTATCCTGTCATTGCCTTTTAAAAGAATGAACGGACAGCCGGAAAAAAGTGAAAGGTCATTCTTTTCCCGGTATTCATTTATTAAAGGTGAAAACTTTCTGTTATCCGGGACAGCCAGATAAATACGTTCCCTTATCAGTTCCTCCGTCACCACCGTTTCCAGCATGAAGGGTGCATATCCTATAAGAAGGTCTATGGTTCCTTTTGCAAGGTCCTCCTCAAGCTTATGGGTACTTCCCTCAAGGACCTCAAGCTGGATATTGGGGTATTTCTCATGGAATTCAGGAAGTATGAGGGGGAGTATGGCCTGTCCCCTTGAAAAAGAAATGCCTATCTTAAGTTCACCCAGCCTGTTTTTGTTTATGTCATTAATTATCCTTACGGTTTCAGAATCTATGTTTAGGATCTGCCTTGCAGAATCATAAAAACGTTTTCCTGACTGTGTGAGGTTATATCCGTGACGCCTGTCAAAAAAGGTACAGCCGTATTCCTGTTCAAGGCGTGAAATCTGGCTGCTTAAGGCCTGCTGCGTGATTCCAAGGGATTCCGCGGCTTTTGTGATACTCTTTTCCTTTTCGACCGCGAGAAAGTACTGAAGATTCTGAAGGTTCATGTGCGCTCCTTGTTCACAAGATAAATGTTGTGAATATCATCATTGATAAGCTGTAGTTAGTGTAGTATAAAATCAGACAACGGTCAAGCGCAAGATCAATAAAAACTTAGGAGAGTAAGCAATGAAAAGAATTTTATCTGTCATCATGACAGCAGCACTGATCATATCTGCTGCGGCATGCAGTGCCGCAAAGGATACAGGAAAGGTAGTCCTTGCAACCGGAGGGACATCAGGAACATATTATGCGGTGGGCGGAGTCCTGCAGACCGTGCTCGGGCCGCTTCTTCCAAAGATGAACATCACCGTGGAATCGACAGGTGCATCGGTGGCAAACGTAAACATGATCACTGACGGAGAGGCACAGATGGCCATACTGCAGTCAGACGTCCTTACGTATGCACATGAGGGAATTAATTCATTTGACGGAAAGCCTGAGAAAAAGGCACTCTGGGTGGCCGGCATCTATAACGAGACGGTCCAGATACTTGCAAAACCCGGCATTAACTGCGTTTCAGACCTTAAGGGAAAGACGGTATGCGTGGGAGACGTGGGTTCAGGAACAGAGATTAACGCATGGCAGATCCTTTCTGCTGCAGGAATTGGAAAAAATGACATAAAGGCTGTAAACGGCTCATTCCAGGATGGCGTTGACCAGCTTCGTGACGGGAAGATAGATGCGGCATTCACAGTGGCAGGAGCCCCCACCACCGCAATCGTTGAATATGCGGCATCGAACGAACTCAACCTGGTCTCTCTTACGGATAAGGAGCTTTCACTTATTCAGGATGCTTATCCGTTCCTTATAAGGGATGACCTTCCTAAGGGAACATATACCGGACAGGATAAGGACGTGGTATGTGTGGCGGTTCAGGCAACGCTTGCCGCGGCGGATTCCCTTTCAGAGGATGCGGTGTATGAATTTACTAAAAAGATGTTTGAAAATAAGGACTCACTTTTAAAGGCACATGCGAAGTTCGGTTCCCTTGACGCAGGGAAGGCGGCGCTTTCAGGATTAGTTCCCCTTCATCCCGGTGCCGAAAAGTATTATAAGGAAATTGGAGTCATCAAGTAAAAGACATGCGTAAGCTAAAGATTACAGCCGCCCTAGTGGCAGTAACTGCCATTGCGGCGGCTCTTACATTTTTATATGGCGGTTCCATATTTCTGACCGTGAGAGACAGGGATACGGGAAAACTTATGGCAAGTTATCCGGCAAAAGACGGGGAGTGCTTTTCCGTGTCCTTTGTGCATTCGGTAAACCGCACCCCGGTCACGGACATCTATGAAATAGAGGACGGACACATATTTGTCGAGGAGTGCCTTTATTACGGCTTTGGCGCAGGTGTGCAGAGCGAGCTTAATCCGGGGGAAAGGCTTTCCTTTTCAGATGACGGCGGGATGCTTATAAGCGGGATACATGAAAACCGTGACAATGTGGGCTACATAGTAGGAACTGTTTATGACCATGTGCTCAATGTGGGCGGAGAGGATGTGAGCCTTAGGGAACTGTGCGGAAGAAATGCCGCGGTGAGATTTAACTGTGAGAAGCTTTATTTCAGGTGATTTTGATGAATGATGCAGTAAAAAGAGATGTTGATGACATACTGAAAAAATATGACAGGGAGTCAAATGTAAGGATATGGACCGGCGCTTACGGAAAGGCGCTCCGGTGGATATCGGCATTTGTAAGCGTTTTCCTCATATGGATGAACATGTTTGCAAAGCTCGATGAACGTGTGAGAAGGCCTTTATTTGTGGGCATCCTCATAATACTCGTGTTCCTTTACTACCCGGCAAAAAAGGGGGCGCAGAGGGAAAATCATATCCCGTGGTATGACATCGCGCTGATGGCTGCCGGCTCTTTCTGCTGGTTTTTCTATCCTGCGAACCTCCAGAAGATAGTGGGTGTCGGAACAAGGATACAGACAGTATTCAATCCCGGAGGAATACCCTTTCTCATAGTTTTCGGAATCGTGGGAATCCTGGTGCTGGTTGAATGCTGCAGGAGGGTTACGGGAATACCAATCATCGTGGTAGCTTCAGTTTTCATCATTTATGCCTTTACAGCCGGCGGTAAGGACCTGAAAACAGTCATATATAACCTTTTCTATACTACGACGGGAGTTCTGGGCACGCCCATCGGGGTATGTTCCACATACATCGCGCTTTTTGTGATTTTTGGAGCCTTCCTTGAGTCCACGGGTGTTTCGGGCTTTTTCATCGACTTTGCCAACTGCCTTGCAGGCTGGGCGTCAGGAGGACCTGCCAAAGTTGCGGTCATTTCCTCAGCACTTTGCGGCATGGTATCCGGTTCGTCAGTGGGAAATACCGTGACAACGGGATCGGTAACAATACCCATGATGAAAAAGATTGGCTACCCTTCTGAGTTTGCAGGTGCGGTAGAGGCTGCCGCATCCACGGGCGGCCAGATAATGCCTCCCATCATGGGCGCCGCGGCGTTTCTGATGGCGGAAATGGTGGGAGTCCCATATTCCGACGTCGTCATAAGGGCAATCCTTCCGGCCTTCCTGTATTTTCTGGGAATTTTCCTGATGGTCCACCTCATGGCCAAAAAGCTTGACCTTAAGGGAATACCAAGGGAAGAGCTTCCAAGGTTTAAGGAAGTCATTAAAAGCATATATCTCCTTTTACCGCTCATCGCGCTTGTGGCCATGATCATGAACGGGTTTACGATGGCTACGTCCGCAGTCTATGCGATCCTTACGTGCATATCCGTATCCATGATTAAAAAAGAGGGCGGAATGAAATCCCTTCTGATGGCGTTTCCGCTTCTGCCGGTATTCTTCATGACCTTCTTTTCAAAGTCATTTCCCGCAGGGACATTCCTCGGGGATAACTGCATTACGCTCTGCGCCTTCCTTTCAGTAGCCGGGCTTATTGCAAACTATATAGTAAGCCGTGAAAACAGGAAGGAACTTCCAAAAGTCGTGGACGCCCTTGAAAACGGAACAAAGAACTTTCTTTCAGTGGGAGTTGCCTGCGGAATCGCGGGAATAATCGCGGGAGTAGTCACAATGACCGGCCTTGGCCAGGTGCTGATTGGAGCAATCGTGGGTCTTTCAGGCGGCAGGCTCATCATAGCGCTGATACTCACGATGCTCTGCTGCATAGTGCTTGGAATGGGAGTGCCCACGACGGCCAACTACATAATCATGGCTACAACCTGCGCTCCGATCCTTACTGCAGGCATGGGCATGAACATGATGGCCGCTCACATGTTCTGCTTCTATTTTGGAATAGTGGCTGACATCACGCCTCCCGTGGCGCTTGCGGCATATGCGGGATCGGCGATAGCCAAGGCGCCTCCCATGAAGACTGCCTTCAATGCCTCTAAGCTTGCAATTGCGGCTTTCCTGATTCCTTACATTTTTGCCTTTGACACATCAATGCTCTTCATAGATACCGGGGCCATCGAGGTGGTAACGGTGGTGGTTACTTCAATAATCGGAATGCTGGGCGTATCCGCAGGTATCATCGGTTACCTTGTAAGCCCCATGGGAGTGATATATAGGATTCTTTCGGCATTTGGCGGCGTCCTCATGATAATCCCCGGAACGCTTACGGACCTTATCGGAATTGTGATAATCCTGGCTGTGTATTTAAGCCAGAAGCTTAAAGAAAAGAAACTGAACAAGGCCGTCTGCGGATGACATGATTCTGTAAGAACGGATTTAAACGGGCAGTTCAACCTGAACTGCTCTTTTTTATGGCATAATCAGGAACTTTGGTCTGTTCGATAATGTACTTGTAATGTCAAATGATGTTGTGAAAACAAGGGGTTGGTTGGCAAAAACTGGGGATTGAATAAGTTCTTCATATTTATGTTTATTAGTTGAAATATCACGATATCGTGATATAATAATCATAAGGAGGATGAAAGATATGCCAATATTGTCCCGTTTTTATGGAATCGTTATAAAAATGTATTTTCTTCAGAGTGAGCATAATCCACCACACATTCATGCTATTTATAATGATGATGTTGCAGCAATTTGACCGGGGAAGTGCTTGAAGGGTTTCTGCCGCCAAAGGCTTTGCAGATGGTAAGAGACTGGATTGAATTAAACAGAGATGATTTGAAGCAAATCTGGGAAACACAGGAATTTAAAAAGCTGCCGCCACTTGAGTAGGGAGGTATATAATGTTTCATAAGATTAAAAATGTTGCTGCTTTGCCGGAATACAGGCTGTGTGTTCAATTCTGTGAGGGAGTAACAAAGATTTATGATGTAAAACCGTTGTTTGAGAAGCTTTCGGTATTTACATATTTCAAGGATAGGGAGGAAGAGTTTTACGGAGTCATTGTTGACACTGGTGGATATGGCATTGTCTGGAATGATGATCTGGATTTGTCCTGCGATGAATTGTGGGAAAAAGGAGTCCGGGTGGAAACGCCTTTTGATGGGTTGATGTCATTTGCTGACGCAACAGAACTGTGGGGGCTGAATGAAAGTACATTAAGAAAGGCCGTTTCCTACGGAAAACTTGTGAATGGAGTTGATGTCTGTAAGTTTGGAAAACAGTGGGTCGTATCAGTAAAAGCAATGAAGCGTGAATATGGAGATGCAAAGAGTAGCGCCTGATATTCAAAAAAGATTTTGGATTTTGCCAGGAAGCTAGAAGGATAACGGAATGTTTCAGCGCTAGCCCTTATGGCGCCTGGCACCGCAACGGAAACGTGAATGGCTGCATGCAATAATACATGGCATGCGGCCTTTTTAATTGATAACGTGCCGCTCGTATCTGCAAGGTATGGCAGTGTGAAAAATTAGATGTAATTTGTTTCAAAGATATGTATTTTTATCTGAAGATATGTTAGAATATTTTGGAATTCCGATGACACGGACCCTTCTTAAGAAAGGAAGAGAAAATGGCAGCAAAAAACGAGACAAATATTGCAGCAGATAAGGAAAAAGCCCTTGAGGCAGCCTTAAAGCAGATCCAGAGAGACTTTGGAGAAGGCGCGGTAATGAAGCTGGGGGATTCCGCAGCGGCACTTAACGTGGAGACCATATCAACTGGTTCATTGAGCCTTGATATCGCGCTTGGCGTGGGCGGTGTTCCAAAGGGAAGAATAATAGAGATTTACGGACCTGAGTCTTCAGGTAAGACAACACTTGCACTTCACGTTGTGGCTGAGGCGCAGAAGAAGGGAGCCATCGCAGGCTTCATTGATGCGGAGCATGCTCTTGACCCTGTATATGCGGAAGGAATCGGAGTTGACATCGACAACCTCTACATTTCACAGCCAAATAACGGCGAGGAGGCACTTGAGATAGCGGATACGATGGTCCGTTCAGGTGCAATCGACGTAATCATCATAGACTCTGTTGCAGCCCTGGTTCCCAAGAAGGAAATCGAGGGTGAGATGGGTGACTCCGTAATGGGACTTCAGGCACGTCTCATGTCACAGGCTTTAAGAAAGCTCACGTCAGTGATTTCAAAGTCAAACTGCGTGGTCATTTTCATCAACCAGCTCCGTGAAAAAATCGGAGTCATGTTCGGCAACCCCGAAACCACAACCGGTGGAAACGCACTCAAGTTCTACGCATCAGTACGTATGGACATCCGCCGTACTGAAACCATCAAGCAGGGAGCCGATGCAATCGGAAACCATGTCAAGGTCAAGGTTGTAAAGAACAAGGTGGCACCGCCGTTTAAGACTGCGGAGTTTGACATCATCTACGGTAAGGGCATCTCAAAGGAGGGTGACCTCATCGACCTTGCAGTAAGCCGTGGCTTCATCGAGAAGAGCGGTGCGTGGTTTGCGTACAACGGTTCAAAGATCGGACAGGGAAGGGAGAATGCAAAACAGTTCCTTCACGACAATCCCGAGGTACTTGCTGAGATTGAGAGAAAGATCCGTATCCAGGAGGGCTGGATTTCGGATGATTCAGAAACAGAAAATTTAAAGGCCAAACAGAACGGTATGGAGTAAGAGATGACCCACATCGTAAATGAAGTAACGGCTTACGACAGGAAACGCATGAAGGTCACACTCGATGAAGGGGATGTGACCTTCCTTCTGTATAAGGGGGAAATGAGATCCGCCGGCATGACTGCGGATGCAGAAAACCAGGAGATTGATGTTGCCTCTTACAGAAAGATAATGGATGAGATCCTCCTTCCAAGGGGAAAGAAGAGGGCGGTGCATTACCTTGAAAAAGGAGACCGCACGGAGTTTCAGATAAGGGCAAAGCTTAAAGAAGGCCTTTATCCTGAATGTGTCATTGAAGGCGTGATGGAGTGGCTCCGTAAGTATAAGTTTGCGGACGACGAGAGGCTTACGGAAAATTATGTAAACCAAATGGCGGGGTACTACTCACGCCGTGAAATCGAGGCAAAGCTTTTCCGGAAAGGGCTTAAGGGAGAAAACGTAAAACAGGTCCTTGACGGTATAAGTTATGAGGATGAGTACGCCGCATGTGAAAGGGCACTTTTAAAAAAGGGCGCGGACACTGAAAAAAAGAAGCTTTTTGCCTATCTTGCAGGAAAGGGCTTTTCCTTCGACATGATAGAGGAGTGTATTGAAAA
Organism: Lachnospiraceae bacterium; assembly: GCA_024405115.1. GTDB lineage: Bacteria > Bacillota > Clostridia > Lachnospirales > Lachnospiraceae > Avilachnospira. The sequence continues at coordinate 84,273 of JAKSPD010000001.1, read as the reverse complement.
AAACTGCAGCGCAGAAGATTATTGATTAAAGGAGACATAAGGGAAAATGGAACAGAAATTACCACTTATCCAGTTCAAGAACATCGTTATGATCTTTGAGGATAACCAGGTCGTATTAAAGGGAATCAACCTGGATATCATGGAAAATGAATTTGTGACGCTTCTGGGACCGTCAGGATGCGGAAAGACAACGCTCCTTAGGATCCTTGGAGGATTTCTTGAACCGTCAGAGGGAAAGGTGATTTTTGACGGGCAGGACATAGCTAAGCTACCGCCATATAAGCGTGAACTTAACACGGTGTTCCAGAAGTATGCCCTTTTCCCGCATCTTAACGTATATGAGAACATCGCCTTCGGCCTCCGTTTAAAGAAGATGAAGGAGGACATCATCGAGCAGAAGGTCATGAAGATGTTAAAGCTCATCGGACTTGAGGGATACGAGAAGAAAAACGTGACCCTTCTTTCAGGCGGACAGCAGCAGAGAGTCGCAATCGCAAGGGCACTTGTAAATGAACCGAAGGTCCTCCTTTTGGATGAGCCTTTGGGAGCTCTGGACCTTAAGCTCCGTAAGGAGATGCAGTACGAGCTTAAACGCATCCAGCAGGAGGTTGGAATCACCTTCATCTATGTCACACATGACCAGGAAGAGGCTCTTACAATGTCTGATAAGATCGTTGTAATGAAGGACGGCATCATCCAGCAGATAGGAAGCCCCGTGGACATCTACAACGAGCCCGCGAACCGTTACGTGGCGGACTTCATCGGTGAGTCAAACATCATTCCCGGAAAGATGATAAAGGATTATCTTGTGGAGTTTGATGACATTCAGTTTGAGTGCGTTGACCGTGACTTTGCGGAAAATGAGCCTGTTGACGTGGTGCTCCGCCCTGAGGACATTGACATCGTGACACCTGAGGAAGGAAAGATTACAGGAACGGTTGACTCAGTTCTCTTTAAGGGAATGCATTACGAGGTGGTTGTCGAGACCGTTCCCGGCACAACCGTCACAGTACGCATGAGGGTCATCGCAAATAACGAGGTGACGAGCGAGGACGGCAAGGAAAAGATTTCAGCAAATGACTTCTTTGTTGACATAGAGGACGTCGAGTCACTTGACGACAGGGAGATAATCGCACGTGCCGATGCACAGGCATGGGTTCCCGAAACTGACGAGCTTCTTTCCATCTCAAAGCTTGAGTATGACTTAAAGGCTGAAGAGGGCGAGTATTTTGTAACGTTCTATACGAACGGAGGTCTTTCAATAACAAAGACCATTTCCGTAGTTGACCAGAAGTATGTGAAAAACCCGAAGGAAAACGAAGGAATCATGGCATTCAACTTCTTTAAGACGGTTGATGAGATAACTGAGTCACAGGCACTTGACACGGACCTTAAGACATGGGCAAACGCCCAGGCATGGAAGCTTTCGGATGAGAACGTGAGTGTTGAGACTTATGTTGACTATGACTTTGACCCGGAGAACATCACCGTGGGAACATACAAGGTGACATTCTCCACGATGGGACGCGCGATGAAGGTAAGGACCACTGACTTCGTTGAGGAGGGCAGTGAGGTTGGACTTACGTTTGCGCCGGAAGATATTCACGTAATGCACACAATGTGAGGATAAGCCGATGAAGAAACTTTCAGACCTTGCCATACCGTACATTGTATGGGCAGTAATAATGATTGCCCTTCCGATGCTTCTGCTGGTTTTTTATGCATTCACCAACAGCGGCAGCGGAACACTTACATTCAGGTTTACACTTGAACACTTCAGGAAGTTCTTCACTGATCCTGACTTTTTAAAGGTCATGTGGAGAAGTATCGTGATTGCCTTAAAGACTACGGTGCTCTGCATCATAATAGGCTATCCGGTTGCATACTTCATTGCAAACTCTGATGACAAGACGAGGGGAATGCTCGTTCTCATCATCACCATCCCCATGTGGATCAACATGCTGGTAAGGACATACGCATGGATAGGCATCCTTTCAAAGGATGGAATCGTATCAAGGTTTTTTGCACTTTTCGGTGCAAAGGACGTGGAAATCCTTTATACGGAGACAGCAGTATTAATCGGTATGATCTACAACTTCCTGCCTTTTATGATATTGCAGATAAACACGTCCTTATGCAAGATGGACCCGATGCTTCTGGAGGCCGGAAATGACCTGGGTGCGAATGCGGCGCAGCGCTTTTTGAAGATCACGCTTCCGCTTTCAATTCCCGGTGTTGTAAGCGGGATATCCCTCGTGTTCCTTCCCGCGGTAAGCAGCTTCTTTATTCCAAAGCTTCTGGGCGGAGGCTCGTACTTCCTTATAGGTAACTTCATAGAAAACCAGTTCATAACAGTGGGCGAATGGAACTTCGGTGCCGCCATATCCATGATAATGGCTGTCATAATGATGCTTTCAATGTACATCGTACGACGCGGCGAGGACATTGCCTCAGGAAATGTAAAGCCTGATGCAAAGAAGACGCTGTTCCAGAGGCTCATCCCTGATTCAAAGAAGGCCGGTGCCGATGAAAGGAGGATATGATGAAAAAGAAGAAACGTCCGGTAGGTAAGATACTGATGATTCTTACAGTCATCTTCTTCTACCTCCCAATCATTTTCGTAATTGTATTCTCGTTTAACAGTTCAAAGTCACTTACGCGCTTTGAAAGCTTTTCGCTTACATGGTATGAAAAGCTGTTCAGCAGCCGCAGCATGATGGAGTCACTGTATACGACCATCATCGTCGCAGTCGTGGCCACGTTTGTGTCAACCATAGCCGGAACCATAGCGGCAATAGGCCTTTCAAAGTCAAAGAGGGTGGTGCATGACCTCGTTTTACAGTTAAACGACTTTCCCATCATGAACCCGGAGATAGTGACCGCAATAAGCCTCATGATCTTCTTCATAACCCTGGGCGTTGAGAGGGGACTTGTCACGATGATGCTTGCGCATATTGCATTCTGCATACCGTATGTTATACTTAGCGTCATGCCGAAGATCCGCTCGCTCGACCCGAACCTTGCGGACGCTGCCATGGATCTAGGGTGCACGCCGTGGCAGGCACTCACAAAGGTAATGGTTCCGCAGATAATGCCCGGAATCATAAGTGGCGCCCTCATTGCCTTTACAATGAGCTTTGATGATTTCGTGATTTCCTATTTCGTAACAGGGCGTGGCGTCAAGAACCTTTCAATCATGGTATACACCATGAGTAAGAGGGTGAATCCCAGCATAAATGCCGTTTCAACACTTGTGGTGGCACTTATAACGATAGTGCTCCTCATAATCAATATAGTACCGGTGATAAAGGAAAAGAGGTTGCTCAAGTCAGAAAGGAGTTCAAAATGAAAAAACTTATTACCATGATGCTTGTGGCAGTGCTTGCAGTGATGTGTGCGGCATGCTCGGGTTCCAGCGGAAGCGGAAAGTACGAAGGTCAGACACTGCATCTTTATAATGCCGGCGAATATATCGAGGATGACGTCATCAAGGGATTTGAAAAGCGTACGGGGGCAAACATCGTTCTCGACATCTTTGAGTCTAACGAGCAGATGTACATCAAGGTGGCAAACGGTGACGCATATGACATCCTCATCCCCAGCGACTACATGATTGAGCGCCTCATGCAGGAGGAACTCCTCCAGCCGCTTCAGAAGGAAAAGCTTACATGCATTAAGGATATTGACCCTGACCTTCTGGCCCGCATGGATTTTGATCCCGGGCAGCAGTATGCAATTCCTTATTTCTGGGGCACGGTTGGAATTATCTATGACACGAGAGTAGTTGATGAAAACGATGTCGTAAACGAGGGATACGGAATCTTCGCAAATCCGAAATATAAGGGAGACATCTACCTTTATGACTCCGAACGTGACATGTTCATGACAGCCTTGAAGGAACTGGGTTATTCCATGAATACGGAGAGCGAGGCTGAGCTTAATGAAGCATATGAGCTCCTTCTCAACATCGTTAACACGATGGAGCCTGAGATCGTGACGGATGAGATCATCGACAACATGGCACAGGCCAGGAAGGCTCTCGGAATCATGTACAGCGGTGAGGCCGTATATGTAATGAGTGAGAATGAAAACATGGCCTTCTACATGCCGGATTACGGCACGAACATCTGGATGGACTGCATGGTAATTCCCAAAAATGCGGAGCACGTTGACCTCGCTCATGAGTTCATAAACTATGTGTCCGAGTATGAGGCTGCATCAATCAACTCAAAGGGCATCGGATATACCTCCCCCAACCTTAAGGTAAAGAAGGAACTTTCAGGAAATGGCGGTGAATACGAGGGCGTTGATGCATATATCCCGAGAATGGATAACGCAAACGACGAGGTCTTCCATTACAGCGAGAAGGCAAGAAAAATTATGGCAGAGCTGTGGGCAAAGGTAAAGATTGCAGCTTCAAATGCCTGAAAGGAAATAAGTAATTAATGAGTAAGGTAATGGCCTATGTAGGCAGCTACTGCTACGATGGCAAGAACAAGGGAATCACGGTTTTTGACGTGGATCCCGTAAACGGTAAATTCACGTATCGCGAGGAGGTTGAGGAATACAACTGTTCATACATAATCTGCGGAAGAAAGCGTCAGGTACTGTATGCGGTTTCAGAATACGGAGTGACTTCATATAAGATTCTTCCGGACGGAAGCCTCGAGAAGATGAACTCCAAGAGGATAAACGGAATGAGGGGCTGTCATCTTTCAATATCGCTTGATGACAGGTACATCTGCGTGAGCGGCTATCATGACGGCAAATGCACGATCCTTTCAACCAAATCCGACGGTTCGATTGACAAGATAAAGTATCAGTTCTATGACAGGGGTTACGGAAGCGTGGCCGAAAGAACATACCGTCCGCACATCAGCTGCGTAAGGCTCACGTGGGACAACAAGTACCTGTTCTCGGTTGACTCCGGAATCGACCAGATAAGGATCTTCCGTTTTGATACGAGATATGAGGACCTGGAACAGGTTGCGGCATTAAGGTGTGAGCTCGGATCTTCACCCAGGTTCTTCCGTTTCTCAGGTGACGGAAAATTCCTTTACCTGATCTATGAGATAAAGGATGCGGTAGAGGTATATTCATATAATGACGACGGGCGTGCACCCGTGCTTGAGAAAATCCAGACGGTTTCAACGACCGCTAAAAAGGGAGACATCTCAATGACTGCGGCATGTGCCATGCGAGTAACACATGACGGAAAGCATATCCTGGTATCCAATGCAGGAGAGAACACGGTGACCATTTTTAACCGTGATCCCGAGACGGGACTTTTATCGTTTGCTAATTCTCTTCCGATAAGCGGTGACTATCCGAAGGACATCTCTCTTTTCCCGGACGACCAGCATCTGGCCGTGGCAAACCACGCAAGCGGTGAGCTTTCCTTCTTCAAGGTCGACTATGACCGTGACATTCTCATAATGAACGACAGGAACATCCCTGTCAGCCAGCCGAATTCAGTGAGGTTTGTTACAATCAAATGAAATATCTGAAACAGACAGGAATAATACTTCTCCTGACCCTGTCAGGGGAAGTACTCCATCATTTCATACCGTTACCGGTGCCCGCAGGAATCTACGGGCTCGTTTTTCTTTTTACGCTTCTGTGCCTTAAGGTCATTAAGCTTTCTGATGTCAAGGAAACGGCCGATTTTCTTACGGGGATAATGCAGATAATGTTCATTCCGGCAGCGGTGGGACTGATTGATTCCTGGGACATCATTAAGCCGTCATGGTTTTCGTATATCGTGATGATAGTCCTGGTGACGGCCATCGTGATGGGCGTGTCAGGGTTCGTCACCCAGGCAGTCATAAGAAAGGGAGGAAAAAAAGATGAATGAATTCTTTGCCTCCTCTGTGTATGCCGGAACCGTGCTCACGCTTCTTTTCTTTTATGTGGGAATGCTGCTCAAAAAGAAGTTTAAGAGTGCGATAGTGAACCCGCTTCTTATTGCCGTGGGTCTTACGATAGCATTCCTTGTCAGCACAAAAACGGAGTATTCATCATATTACGAGGGTGCCAGGTACATAAGCTGGTTCCTGACGCCCGCGACCATCTGTCTTGCGGTGCCGCTTTACGAGCAGATGGAGGCATTAAAGAAAAATGCGGCTGCCATTCTATGCGGAATCCTTTCAGGGGTGGTTGCCTCGCTCCTTTCAGTCCTCATCCTTTCAGTGCTTTTCGGGCTGTCTCACAGGGAATATGTGACGTTCCTTCCAAAGTCCATAACAACGGCCATCGGAATGGCGGTATCGGAGGAGATGGGTGGCTACTCACCCATAACGGTTGCAGTCATCATCATGACCGGAATAACGGGAAACCTCATATGCGTACCTCTTCTTAAGGTACTTTGCATAAAGGAACCCGTGGCAAAAGGAATAGCGATAGGTACGGCTTCTCACGCCATCGGAACGGCAAAGGCAATGGAGATAGGGAGCCTTACCGGAGCCATGAGCAGTCTTTCAATAGTCGTGTCCGGTGTATTCACGGTTATCCTCGCTCCGGTTTTTGCCACATTTTACTGAAATTTAGCTGGTGGCCACCGTTACATTTATTGAATTTTTTCTTAAGAAAATAGTATTTTTTTAAGACCCAAGGTAGTATAATATCTGTTATGCATTTTAACGCTGAGGTATAAAAATTTGGCAGACAACAAATTTTTCAACGACATAACATTTGAAGATCTATCGGATTTATACGATGATATCGAGTCAGAAGCGGCAGCTGCGGAAAATATCGTAACTGATGCCTCTGACAGGACCCCCGTTCCCGTAAAGAAAGAAGAGGCTCCCGTAAATGAGGGGCCTGTTTCCGGCCCTGCAGAAGAAGCAGGACAGGAAAAGGAAGATAACAGGAAAAAGGATAAAGAAAATAAGAAAGAAAAAAGGGAAAAGAGGCCCAAGAAAAAGAAGAAATTCCCCTGGAAGGCGGTTCTTTTCACATTCCTTGGCCTTGCAGTGGCCGGTGCTGCCAGTGCATACGGCTACGGTGTGAACTACTATACGACACACTTCCTTCCCAATACCGTGGCAGAGGGTGTTTCCCTTGAAAACCTTACCGTGGATGAGGCATCAGAGCTTCTTACAAGGTCCCACCTTGATGACGACAGAAACTTCACACTGACCGCCATGGACGGGGAAAAGGTGACATTTGACACGCTTCCGCTATCGATTGAGAGACATTACGAAGGTATAGAGGATGCCCTTCTGGCTCAGGACAAATGGCATTTCTTATTTAAGAAGGACGAAGTAAAGAAGCTTAGTTTTGATTATCACATTACATATGATAAGTCCGGAATAGACACTGCACTTGCCACCCTTGACATATGTGACCCGGAAAAGTCACAGGCACCCGTTGACTCGTTTGTATACCGTGACAAGGATACAGGTGAGTTCCTTGTAATGGATCCCGTGGATGGAAACACCATTGATACGGCCATCCTTTCAAAGGCCATTGCCGATGTGGTGGACGGATATGGGACGGAGCTTGACATCGCTTCCACAGGAGCATATTTAAAGGCTGCGGTACGTGAGGATGATACCGCACTTAATGACACTGCCTCAACGGAAAACAAGATTGAGGCTGTCGATATTTCAGTCGTGATAGGTGAAGGAATAGTGGAAAAAATGTCTCCGAAGGAGTTCAGGGGCATGATATCCGAAAATCCCGAAAACTGTAACCTTGACAACATCATTGATGCTGAGGGATTCAATAAGTACGTGGACAAGATAGCAAGGACCTATACCACAAAGTCAACTTCAGGCTACAGGTATTTCAAGAGCTATACAGGCGAAAGGCATGCCATGGAGACCGATTACGGTTGGGATGTTGATGAGGAGGGACTTGCCTCAAGACTTCTTCCTGTAGTGGCTGAAGTGGCTTACAGCATCTTTGTGGATGAGATAGTTCATTACAGCAATCCTGAGCATTCAGTTGAGATAGTCTGGACACAGACGGCTGAGTCACACGGTGAAAGGGATACCGGTAATACCTGGGTGGAGGTCGATCTTACGAACCAGCATGTATACTGTGTTGTCGACGGTGAGCTGAAGGTTGAAACCGACTGCGTTTCCGGTCTTGACAGAAGTGCTGACAGAAGGACACCAACAGGCTTTTATAAAATCAATTTCAAGACAACCGAGCGTGACCTTGTAGGATTCAAGCCCGACGGTACTGAGAGCTACCGTTCACATGTACATTACTGGATGCCGTTCAATAAGAACATCGGTCTTCACGATGCAACGTGGAGATGGAAATTTGGAGGAAACCTTTATAAAACTGACGGGTCGCACGGATGTGTAAACCTTCCGTTAGGAAAGGCAAAAGCGCTTTACGGTTATGTCTATAAGGGCATGCCGGTAATTGTTTATAAATAAAGGAGCATGATATGCAGCAGTTACCTGTAGTCACCATTGAAATGGAGCACGGCGGCACGATCAAGGCAGAGCTTTACCCTGAAATTGCCCCGAATACCGTCAACAACTTCATCAGCCTCATAAAGAAGGGCTTTTATGACGGAGTCATTTTCCACAGGGTCATCCCGGGATTTATGATCCAGGGCGGGGATCCTAAAGGTAATGGAATGGGCGGACCCGGATATGAGATAAAGGGTGAGTTCAGCGATAACGGTTTCAAAAATGACCTTAAGCACACAAGGGGCGTGCTTTCAATGGCACGTACGATGATACCTGATTCAGCAGGCTCACAGTTCTTTATCATGCATCAGGATTCACCCTGGCTCGATGGGCAGTATGCAGCTTTCGGAAAGGTCATCGAGGGAATTGAAACGGTTGACATAATTGCTGAACAGTCCAGGGATTTCAGGGACCGTCCGAGGGAAGACCAGGTAATGAGGAAAGTTACCGTAGAAACTTTTGGCGTTGATTATCCGGAACCGGAGAAGGTGTGACATGAAGCTTCTTGAAGAGAGAATCAGAAAGGACGGCGTTGTAAAGCCGCCGGACATACTAAAGGTGGATTCATTCCTTAACCATCAGATTGACCCGATCCTCATAAGGGAAATGGGAAGGGAGTTCAAAAGACTTTTTGAAGGTGAAGGCATTACAAAGGTAATTACAGTGGAGGCATCAGGAATTGCCATAGCAATAGAGGCTGCGGCAGAGATGGGTGTCCCCCTTGTTTTTGCAAAGAAGTCCAGATCAAGAAACATCGCCAATGATGTCTGGACTGCAAAGGTATTTTCATTTACGCATGGCAACACCAATGACATTGTGATTTCAAAGCAGTATCTTTCACAGGGCGACAGGGTCCTCATCATTGATGACTTCCTGGCAAACGGTGAGGCTGTAAGGGGACTCGTAAGCCTCTGCGAGCAGGCAGGTGCAGAGGTTAAGGGAGTCGGAATCGCAATAGAAAAAGGTTTCCAGCCCGGTGGAAAGGAACTCCGCGAAAAGGGATTCAGAATAGAGTCCCTGGCCATAATTGAGTCCATGAACGGCGAAACAGGGGAGATAGTGTTCAGAAGCTGACATAAAGCCTTAAGAATTTAAGCACAGACTGTCATAATTGTTTGTGTTATTATTCTATACATGGATAATGTCAGAATCGGAAAATCTTCAGGTTTCAGGAAATTTGCAGCTTTGTTACTTACCTTAAGCTGTGTGATTTCCGTACCGTTTTCATCTTTTGCGGACATGGTGAGCGATGCCCCCATGGTTTCTTCCGAAACAGCTTCCTCAGGAACGGTTTCGGGAGGGCCCGTCATCTCGGATGCCCCGCTTGTGTCAAATGATACGAGGGAAATCAGTGAGATATCCGTGGTTGAGACGACATCGGCGCAGCCGGTGATTGCACCTTTAGAGACAAAGGCTGCTGAAAGCACCGGAACAAAGCCGGAGGAAGTTTCAGAAACACTTCCGGCACTCAGTACAGAAATCTCCACAAAGGCTCCAAAGGTTGAGGAAACACTTCCGGCACTGACAAACGGGACAAAGGAAACGAAGTCAAAGGACACAAAGGTCGAGGAAACGTTACCGGTTCTTACCATTGAGTCCGGTACAAAAGCCGTCAGCGAGACGGCGGCAGTGGCGGAGCTTCCTTCGATAACACAGGCGGAAACAACTTCAGAGAGTGCGGTATCGATAGTATCGATAGTTACCACACCGGCCATTGAAACAAAGACCACGATGAATGTATCTGCACCTGTGTCAAGGAATGTCTCTTCAGATGAGGCGGGTTCGGCACATGCAAATGATTCAGTGACAAGGATCTACCTTGATTTCTCACTCACCTCACCAAGCCATAAGTATGGTTCTTCCAATGTGGCAAGGGCAAGCGTGAAGCTCTCTGACGGTACCTGGCAGAAGTTTGAGTATAAGGAGCATGTAAGATACCCCTTCTACAAAATGATTTCACAGGGGACTGACTCTGACGGTGACAGCTGTTATGTTGCGGCTGCCCATGCAAGAAGGTTCGGGGATTCAACGACCGATGACGGAGAAATGAAAACAGAGCTTTATCTCAAGGCTTCTGACTGTACCGTAAGAAATTATCTTGACATCAGCACCACGAACCCAAAGAGGATAGCCATTGTTAAGGCAGCCCTCTCAATGCTTGGAAAGCAGTATACGTATGGAGGCAATGGCCCTGATGCGTTTGACTGTTCAGGACTTGTCAAGAACGTGATGGCTCAGGCCGGCATTTCAGTACCGCGTACATCCACACAGCTTCTTTCAATGGACGGTCAGATAAGTGCTTCCGAGCTTCGCCCCGGAGACATCATGGCTAGGGCCGGTCACTGCGGAATTTACATCGGAAACGGCATCTTTGTCCACGCATCTGATTCTTCGGTGGGAGTCATTGCTGAATACCTTTCAGTTTATAATCAGGTAAATAAATTCACCAACTGCATAAACGTGGTAGGGGATTGATTTATAGAGCTGAGTAAAACATTTTTAAAGCCTGCAGTTTTTATCGCAGGCTGTTTTTGTAAGGAGTTTTTATGTTTACAGATGAGTTTGGTTCCAATGTATTTAATGACTCAGTCATGAAAAAATACCTCATGCCTGATACCTTTGCAAAACTTGAAAATATCCGTAATGAGGGTGCTCCCATGGAGCAGGCCATTGCTGAAGAGATAGCACAGGCCATGATGAAGTGGGCAATAGATAAGGGCGCCACCCATTATACACACTGGTTCCAGCCCATGACGGGAATCACCGCGGAAAAGCATGACTCCTTCCTTTCAATGGATCATGAATTCAAGCCCATCCTGGAATTCAGCTCAAAGGCACTTATTAAAGGAGAGGCCGATGCCTCATCGTTCCCTTCAGGAGGAATGCGTGCGACATTTGAGGGCAGGGGATATACCGTATGGGATCCTACTTCCGATGCATTCATAAAAGACGGTACCTTATGCATACCCACGGCTTTCTGTTCATACACGGGCGCCGTACTCGATAAGAAGACTCCTCTTTTAAGGTCAATGGTTGTCCTCAACAGGCAGGCTAAAAGGGTTCTTAAGCTTTTGGGTGAGGAAGTGAAATATGTTTATCCCACAGTAGGATGTGAACAGGAATACTTTCTTGTGAACAAGTCTGATTATGCGAAGAGGGAAGACCTGGTCCTTACCGGAAGGACCCTTTTCGGTTCGCTTACACCAAAGGGACAGCTGTTGGGAACACATTATTACGGTTCCATCCGCTCCAGGGTAAAGGCATTCATGGCGGAACTTGACGAGGAACTCTGGAAGCTCGGAATCTATTCAAAGACAGAACACAACGAGGCGGCCCCGTGTCAGCATGAAATGGCCTGCATTTTCAATAAGGCTAATGTTGCGGCTGACCAGAACCAGCTTGTAATGGAAGTCATGAGAACGGTTGCAAACCGTCATGACTTTGTATGCATACTTCATGAAAAGCCGTTCGCGGGCATTAACGGATCAGGAAAGCATAACAACTGGGCAATTGCCTCAGACACGGGGGAAAATCTCCTTAAGCCCGGAAAGGAACCGGAAAACAACATCCGTTTCCTTATGTTCATGACTGCAGTCATCAAGGCGGTTGATGATTACCAGGATCTTTTACGTATATCCAGCGCCACTGCTTCAAATGATTACCGTCTGGGAGGAAATGAAGCACCACCGGCAATTCTGAGCGTGTTCCTCGGCACTGACCTTGAGGAGCTTGTAAAATCAATCATTGACGGGACAAGCATTAAGAAATCAAAGACCGAGTATTCCTATCTTGCTGATAACCTTCCCGGACTTATGCAGGATAAGACCGACCGTAACCGCACATCGCCCTTTGCGTTCACAGGGAACCGTTTCGAGTTCCGTATGCCGGGATCATCAGTTAACGTGTCCTGTGCGAACTTCATTCTCAACACTGCCGTTGCCGAGTCACTGAGACTGTTTGCGGATGAGCTTGAGAAGGCTGATGCAGGCAGGGTTGAGGAAGCGGCAAAAGAACTTATCAGGCGTGAACTTACAGAACATAAGCGTATCATATTCAACGGAAACGGTTATGAGGATCTGTGGGTTGAAGAGGCTGAAAAGAGAGGCCTCATGAACTTTGCTTCCACTCCTGATGCTTACAGGCATTATGATGACGAGAAGAACATCCGTCTCATGGAAGTGAACGGCGTGTTAAGTGCGGAAGAGATAAGGTCCAGAAAGAGTATCGGTCTTACTGAGTATGTTCAGCTCATGAACATTGAAATAAAGACCATGCTTGAAATGATTGATAAGCAGATAATTCCTGCGGTGATAGGCTATGCCGGAAAGCTCGCGGGCGGAATCAACCAGAGAAAGGCCGCAGGGTTTACGGCTGAAAAGGAAACGGAGCTGCTTGGAAGGATAGAGGAGGAGTACGAGACACTTTCAAAGTACCGTGACCTTATGGAAGAGGCATTCAATGCTGAACCTGGCGGAATGCAGGAGGCAGGAGACTACATTTACGAAACGATAAAGCCGTACATGAATGAATGCAGAAAGGCTGCTGACAGGCTTGAAACAATGACGGACAAGAAAGACTGGCCGTTCCCGGATTATACGGACATACTGTTTTACGTATGATCACTGCTCACGAAAGCCGGCCCATTTGCCATCTTTAGATTCACAAACAGAGATTGGAAGAATCAAGAGGTCAGACGCTAACGATCATCAAAGTGAAGAAACTAATATATGGGTCGGTTTTCGCTTTAAGTTTTAATTCACACTTGCCGTAACACGGCAGGCCCGGACGGGCCCGAGTATTTGGATCAGGAGTGGTCAATGCAAACCCAGCCACAGTTTTCACAAAATTTCTGGTGCATTTTCTTTACCGATGACATTCCTTTTCTGTCGTGACACCATGTCCTTATACTTCATGTGCGGAGGCGTTGGAAACTGATAATGCGGCGTTTCAGGGAGACTTTAAAACCCGACGACACAAACCGGAATAGTTACTGCCCTGAATACGAAGGCTTCCAACTGACATAATTATAATACAAGTATAACACAAAAATCAATGTATAGATTTGGAAAGGTTGACATAACTCTGGCAAAAGCCTTCCGGATCATAAAAGTGAATATTTGGTGAAAAAATTTCACACTGATTGAAATGCAACAGAAATTGTTGTATTATTAAGCTATGAAAATAGAGCGAATTAACGAAAATTCAATAAGATGCACACTTACAAGCTTTGATTTAAGCGTGCGTGACCTGAATATCAGGGAACTTGCGTACGGAACGGACAAGGTAAAAAAACTCTTTACGGAGATGATGACAAGGGCCAGCAATGAGGTGGGATTTGAAACTGAAGGAATGCCCATCATGATAGAGGCCATCCCGATGAGCGGTGACTCCATACAGCTTGTCATTACAAAGGTAGAGGATCCCGAAGAACTGGACGCCCGTTTCTCGCGGTTTTCTCCGGGAATTCAGCAGACAGGAAACCTTAAGGGTGCAGGGCCTGATGACTGGCTGCATAAACTGACAAGTGAACTTCTCGAAGGTGCTACAGGATTCTTACAGCACGTGCAGAGCATCCAGCAGGGTGACAAGAAGGAGGAAGGAGATACTAAGGACAGGAAATCCGGAATGAAGGAGATCCCGATGCCTGAAGAGACCTGGAGGGCCGTTGGATTTGATGACATCCGGATAGTATTCCCGGCAGCGAAGGCGGCTTCGTTCTTTGACGGTGAAAGCGTGCTTTACAAAAAGCCCGGAACCACAAAGTATGTCCTTATGATAAAGGGAACGAAAGAAAATCAGGAGAATTTCGCAAAGGCATGCAATGTACTTACGGAATATGGTTATTCGATCCGTACGACACAGGGAACAAGTGCCTACTGTGAGGAACATTATGAGGTAATCACCTCTTCACCGGCTATACTTAAACTTTCAAACGTAAAATAATCCAAAAGTGAGGAATATAGAATGACAATTACTAAAGACATGACAATCGGTAACCTTCTTCGTGAGAATGAACTCATTGCCCCCATCCTTATGCGTGCCGGAATGCACTGCCTCGGATGCCCCGCTTCACAGGCTGAATCACTTGAGGAAGCCTGCATGGTTCATGGAATCGACTGTGACACTCTTGTTTCACAGATCAACGAGATCCTTGCAGACAAGTAAGGCTCGGCGGTAAAAGTTAGCGTTTTACGGGTCAGGGGATCATTCTCCTGACCTTTTTAAAAGTAATGGAAACAGAAGTCTTAAAACTTAACGACTATATAAACACCGGGATCATTTCGGAAGAGGACCTGGTAAAAATAAAGGAAGCCGCCGCTGTACTGAAAGAGGGCGGTCTTGTTGCGTTTCCGACAGAAACCGTTTACGGTCTGGGCGGAGATGCAAGGAGGCCTGATGTTTCAAAGAGGATATATGCGGCAAAGGGGAGGCCTTCAGATAATCCGCTGATAGTGCATATCTCATCCATGGATGAGCTTTATCCCCTTGTTAAAAGTGTTCCCGTGGATGCGCTCAAGCTTTCGCGGGTGTTCTGGCCGGGCCCCATGACGATGGTCATGGACAAGTCAGACGTGATTCCCCATGAGACGACGGGCGGCCTTGACACGGTGGCTGTGAGGATGCCGGTCCATCCGGTTGCGACAAAGCTTATAGAGCTTTCAGGCGTCCCGGTTGCGGCACCAAGTGCAAACCGTTCGGGAAGGCCCAGCACCACGACTGCCGAACACTGCATCGAGGACCTGATGGGAAGGATAGACCTGATCCTTGACGGTGGACCATGTGACATAGGGGTGGAATCCACAATCGTTGACCTGTCAGGCGAGGTGACGCTTCTGCGCCCGGGAGCCGTTACCATGGAAATGCTCACGGAGGTTTTAGGAAACGAACCGCTGAGGGATAAGGCAGTTGTAAGGCCCTTAAATGAAGGCGAGAAACCTAAAGCGCCGGGAATGAAGTACCGGCACTATGCACCAAGCGCCCCACTTACTGTAGTAAGGCAGAAGGATGGCGGGGATGAAGTCAGAAAGGTTTACGAAGCCATAAATGACATGGTCTCCGAATGGACTGTGGAAGGGAAAAAGGTCGAGGTCATATGTACGAGGGAATGTGCGGACGCGTTGCATCTGCCGGAAGGTGTTCTCGTAAGAACATTCGGAAGTGAGGGCGAAAGCGGAGAGATAGCAAAGAATCTTTTTGCCGTCCTTCGTGACACTGACAGTGACAGCGTTGATTCAATTATTGCGGAGGGATTCGGTGAAAAGGATCTTTTCCTTGCCATAATGAACAGACTTAAAAAGGCTGCCGGATGGCAGATTGTTGAGACATGAAGGAATCAGTCAAAAAAAGAGATGAACGTGTAAGGAAGATACTCGAGGCGCTTGATAATGAGTACGGCACGGACGGATACTGCCATCTTGTGCATGAAACCCCATGGCAGCTTCTGTTTGCCACGATAATGAGCGCCCAGTGCACGGATGCCAGGGTGAACCTTGTCACAAAGGACCTCTTTGTGAAGTATCCGACACTTATGTCATTTGCCGGTGCTGATCTTTCAGAGCTTGAAAATGACATAAAATCCACAGGGTTTTATCATAATAAGGCTAAAAACATCATAGGGGCCGCGCAGAGACTCCTTGAGGAATATAACGGTGAAATGCCGAGTGACATTGATGAACTGACCACGCTTCCCGGTGTGGGAAGAAAGACCGCCAATGTCATCAGGGGCAATATCTTCCATGAACCGAGCATAGTGGTGGATACGCACGTTAAAAGGATATCCAGGCTGCTTGGCATAACTGATACGGATGATCCCGTAAAGGCAGAGTTCCGGCTCATGGAGATTCTTCCAAAGGACCACTGGATCTTATGGAATGTTGACCTTATTGACCTTGGGAGATCCACCTGCATATCGGGAAGGCCCAGATGTTCCGGCTGTATACTTAGGGAATACTGCCCTTCGGCAAAAAAGGAGAGTTAAATGAAAAAGCTTGTTGTTGTTTCCGCTGATGCTCTTGTGTATGAGGACCTAGAAACACTTAAGGATACGCCCGTCATCGGGCACATGATGAGGGAAGGAGCAATGGTAAAGCGCTTAAGGAGCGTTTACCCCACACTTACCTATCCCAACCATACAACAATGCGTACCGGTAACTATGTTGACCGCCATGGCGTTGTGAACAACATTCAGTACACGGCCGGTGTGAAAAATCCTGACTGGAATTTTAAAAACCACATCGTGAAATGCCGCGACATATTTGATGCCGCCAAAGAGGCGGGTCTCAGTACGGCGGCAGTGGGCTGGCCTGTAACCGGAAACCATAAAAACATTGACTATCTTCTTGATGAGGTATGGCCTTACGGAAAGGAAAAGCAGGAAGACAAGCAGGCATTTCTGGATGCGATGATGGACACCGGAACACCTGACTGGCTTTTGGAATCATGTGTGGTTCAGCACATAGACCTGAGGGTTCCGAGAAGGATGCCTGAGTCAAGCTGGTTCAATACATATGTGTTATGTGACATCATAAGGGCATATTCACCTGACCTTAGCATGCTTCATACGGGAAATATCGACGGCGCGCGTCATGTGTACGGAGTTTTCAATGATTCAGTGACAAAAAATGTCCTCATGCTTGAGGATTTCATGAGAGAGATCGTAAGCGCCGTAACTGCTACGGGTTCACTCTATGAGACTGATTTTGTGATCACGGCTGACCACGGCCAGATAGACACTGACCGCCGGGTAAGCCCTAACGTGCTTTTAAGGAATGCGGGACTTATCGAAACTGATCCGGATGGCGGTGTGACTTCGTGGAAGGCCTGGTCATTTGAGTCCGGAACATCGGCACAGGTCGTTATTAACAGTGCTCTTTCAGACGATGAGAAGGCACAGGTAAAGGATAAGGTATTTAAGCTCTTTAAGGATAAGAAAGAGGAGGGCGACTGCGGATTCGAGGACATCTATACAAAGGAGTACACTGAGGAAGAGGAGCACCTTTTCGGAGACTTTGACTTTGTTCTTGAAACGGACGGCCACACATACTTTGACAATGCCTGGGAAGGCGAATACATGAATGAAACAGGTCATGTGGGCGGAAAGCACGGGCATCATCCCGACAAGGGACCGTGGACCACTTTCATCGGCTTCGGGCCTTCGTTCAGGAAGGGTGCGGTAATAGATGCGGCACCCATAACGGATACCGCCCCCACATACGCCGCAATACTCGGATTAGACCTTCCGGATACCGACGGACATGCACTGATGGGAATTCTTAAGTGAAATTCATAAACAATTAAGTTGCCAAACGGCATATTTAAGCATTATAATCCCTCTAGAAATTTCGTGAGGAAGATATTTAATGAGCAACAAAACACGTAAAATTTTCGCCACAGTGCTTGCCATCGTATTAGTAATCGCGATGGTCATCCCGCTCTGCCTTTCATATATTAAGTGATTTATGGACCATGGAACTGGTCGTTACAGGGTATGTCGGTGATTCCGGCAGCCGGTTGATATATACGGATAAGGAAAGTAGAAAAAAGCTTCTGGATAGATATCCAAAAAGCTTTTTTGGCGTATTGGAAGAAGAACTTTCAGAAGCTGAGCCACCCGCTCTTTCCCCGGATGTGGCACCGGATTTTGAGGACTCCGCGGACGGAGGCGTTTTTGGCGCCATGTGGAGGATCTTAAAAAGAAACAGGCTGGGTGCGGAATTCAGCCAGAGGGCGATACCCGTAAGGCAGCAGACCATAGAAATATGTGAGATGTTTTCAATTGACCCATACAGGCTGGAGTCAAAAGGATGCAGGGTCTGGCTCGTCAGTGACATGGGGAGGTTTCTTAAGGAATATCCTGATGCCGTAACGATAGGACATACCGAAAAGGGTCCGGCAATAAAGAGGACCGACGGGGAAACCCTAGCATATCTGAGAAAATCATGATAAATGCCATAGAAGTAAAAGACATCACAAAAGTATACCGCCTTTACAATAAACCGGTCGACCGTCTGAAGGAGTCACTCCTTCCAGGCGGCAGAAGCCTTCATAAGGATTTCTACGCCCTGAAAGGCGTTTCTTTTGATGTTAAAAAAGGTGAGTCGCTTGGCATAATCGGTGTTAACGGTTCAGGAAAATCAACCATCCTTAAAATAATAACGGGAGTGCTTACACCCACTGGCGGCACCGTGACTTCTGACGGAAAGATATCCGCACTTTTAGAGCTGGGTGCCGGCTTTAACATGGAGTATACAGGCATTGAAAATGTATACATGAACGGCACGATGATGGGTTTTTCAAAAAAGGAGATGGATGAAAAGCTTCCGTCCATCCTTGAGTTTGCGGACATCGGGGACTTTGTATACCAGCCGGTTAAGTCATATTCGTCCGGTATGTTCGTGCGTCTTGCGTTTGCACTTGCGATAAATGTTGATCCTGAGATCCTCATCGTGGATGAGGCCCTTTCCGTGGGTGATGTTTTTTTTCAGTCAAAGTGCTACCACCGAATGGATGAGCTTCGTAAAAAGGGAACCACTATACTCATGGTAACGCATGACATGAGTTCAGTACTTAAATACTGTGACCGTGCAATTATCCTTAATAAGGGAGAGATGGTGGCTGAGGGAAGACCCGGGGAAATGGTCGACCTATATAAAAAGATCCTTGCAGGGCAGATGGACGTCCTTAAGGAGATGCTTAATGAGCGTGATGAGAAGAAGGACGCTGATGTAAATGTATCCGATACCTCAGACTCATCACTCATGCGTTCACAGATGAACGTTAACCCTTCCGTCAACGAATACGGAAACGGAAAAGCCGAGATCTATGATTTTGGAATCATAGATGAACAGGATAAGCTCACAAACCTTGTCTTAAAGGGCGAGAGCTTCACCATAAAGGAAAAGATAAGGTTTAAGGATACGGTCGACGACCCGATATTCACATTCACCATACGTGATAAAAAGGGAAATGACCTTACCGGTACAAACACTATGTTTGAAGGTGTCGTGACCGGCCGTGTCACTTGCGGTGATGAGTATGAGGTTACTTTTACCCAGAAGATGGATCTTCAGGGAGGGGAATACCTCATCAGCATGAGCTGTACAGGATTTGAACAGGGCGAACATACCGTTTACCACAGGCTTTATGATCTTTTAAATCTTACGGTTATCTCAAATAAAAACACCGTGGGGGTTTATGATACAAATTCAGTTGTTAAGGCGGTAAAGAAACGTAATGACTGATATAAGTGCGGATTTAATTGAAAAGCTTTCATCAATGGAGGAACAGGAAATACTGGCGTCGGAAAATGACGGCAGGTATTTTTATGCCTTAAGTCCGGAGAGAACAAACATAATTTCATGGTATCCGTTTGAAAAGGACTTCAGGGTCCTTCAGCTGGGGGCAGAGTACGGTGCGTTTAATGCCCTTTCCATGCGCGTTTTAAGCTGGGACGTTTTTGATCTTGATGACGGTTCACTGGACACTGCAAAAAAACGTGCCGAAAAGTCAGGCTTTACGATTAATTTTTTCAGGACGGTCCCGGATGGTAAATACGATGTGGTCATCGATTTTTCCGGTGCCGTTAATGCGGCAGACTTCCTAAAGGACGGCGGAAGCCTCATAATGGTCCGTGAGAATAAGGATGCATTAAAGTATCTTACCGGTGCCAAAAGAGAGGACGGAAAGTGCTACGCATCACTTTCTGAGCTTTCAGGTTTAAGGGATAAGTATGGATTTACTTCTCTGAAGCTTTATTTCCCCCTTCCCAATGCATCTTTTGCAAGGGACATAAAGAGCAGGGAAATGCCACCCGTAAAAGGCGATTTCCGTGGGATAAGCGAAAACTTTACAGAGGACAGATATGCCCTCTGTGACGAACAGGCAATTTATGACAGGCTGTCAGAAGATTCATCCGTCGCGGAAAAGTATTATCCCTCATATCTTCTTATTTTTTCTAAAGCGTCTAAGAGACTTCCTGACTACATAAGGTTCAATACGGAAAGAAAACCCGAGTATGCCATAAGGACAATGATTTATAAGGGAGAAAAGGCGGTAAAGGCCGCGCTTTCCCCTCTTTCTGATAAACATATAGAAAGCTTTGCAGAAAAATACAGCCTGCTTTCTGATACACTTCCCAGGGGAATCTCCATCCTGAAGCCGGATTTAGGGAAAAATGACGAGGGAAGGTCAGAGGCTTCATTTGATTATGTTAATGGAAAGAGTCTGGGAAAGATCCTCTCCGAAAAGATAACGGACGGAAAGGCTCCCAAAGAAACAGAAACGTATCTGAGCATGCTCGTGGGTGATGAAGAAAACTGTCATAACCTCGACATACTTTTTGACAACTGCATGCTTACTGACAGTGAGTACAGGCTTTTGGACTATGAGTGGACTGGTGAAAAAGGTTATGAGAAGGATTTCGTGAAATACCGTATCCTCCGCTATTTCTATGAGGACCACAACGAAAGCCTTTATGCCTATGAAAATCTTCAGGGCTTTCTTAAGTCATTTGGAATTAAAGAAGCGGACCTTCCAGGGTTTGAGGAGATGGAGGATGACTTCCAGCTTTCAGTACACGGAAGCGGAAAGGGTTCATTTAAGGGCCGTTATTTAAAGAGCTCAAAGAGTATTTCCGACATAAGGGAGTCAGAAAGACTTTTAGAGGCTTCAGAGGATAAGATTCACCGCCTTAAGGATGAAGTGGAGGAATTAAAGGAAACGCTTTCAAAAGAGCGTGAGGTTGAACGCCTTTCACAGCAGCACATAAGAAACATTGAAAACATCAATAAGGCCCGTGATGCGGAAATAGCGTCAAGGGATGCAGAGCTTACATATTTAAGAAAACATGAGGGTGTATTAAGCCGTATTAAGCGCGGCATGATACGCCGGATTGATAAGCTTGCACCTGCCGGATCAAGAAAGAGGCTTCTCATTAAGTATGCAAAGGGAACACTTTTACATCCGGGCACATACTTTAAGCGTTATTTCACTAAGGAAGGCCATAACTTCATAAAGGGTGATTTTGCAATAAGGGGAGAGTTTTCTGAAGGAGGCATCCTTACGATACCGGAAGCTGAAACTCCGCTGGTTTCAATAGTCATTCCTGCATATAACCAGGTGCAGTATACATATGCCTGCATACGTTCGATACTGGCTAATACTGATTTTAATGAAACACCCTATGAGATCATTCTTGCAGATGATGCCTCAAAGGACGCAACAAAGGACATAGCCAGCTGGATAATCAACCTTAAGATTGCAAAGACTGAGGGGAATCTCGGGTTCCTCAGAAACTGCAATAATGCGGCTAAGGAGGCAGCGGGAGAATACATCTTCTTCCTCAATAATGACACAAAGGTTACTCCCGGATGGTTAAAGAGCCTCGTTTCCCTCATGGAGCGTGATGAAACCGTGGGAATGTGCGGGTCTAAGCTCATTTATCCTGACGGCAGGCTTCAGGAGGCAGGCGGAATAATCTGGAGTGATGCTTCAGGCTGGAATTACGGGCGCCTGGATGATCCTGAAAAATACATGTATAACTACGTTAAGGACGTGGATTACATTTCCGGTGCAGCGATTCTCATAAGGCATTCGCTCTGGAATGAGATTGGCGGTTTTGATGACCGCTTTGCACCTGCATACTGTGAGGACTCAGACCTTGCCTTTGAAGTAAGAAGGCACGGTAAGAGAGTGGTTTACCAGCCTGATTCCGTTGTCATCCATTTCGAGGGCGTTTCAAACGGAACGGACGTAACCGGAACGGGACTTAAGCGGTACCAGGTAGTGAACCAGGAGAAGTTTAAGGAAAAGTGGGCGGAAGTTCTTAAAAACCAGCAGAAAAATACCGGAAATCCCAATCCGTTTACGGCAAGGGAAAGAAGCAGCGGAAAAAAGACAATTCTCGTCATAGACCACTATGTTCCGCAGCATGACCGTGACGCCGGATCAAAGACGACTTTCCAGTACCTTAAGATGTTTACCGAAAAGGGATTTAACGTCAAGTTCCTTCCGGACAACTTCCTTAAGGATGAGCCGTATACGCACGAACTTCAGCAGATGGGCATTGAGGTACTGTACGGGGATGAAATCCGCGGCGGCATTTTTGACTGGATTCTAAACAATAAGGATTACCTTGACATTGCGTATCTGAACCGTCCGCACATTGCAGTAAAGTACATTGATTTCTTAAAAAAGAATACGGACATAAAGTGCATCTTCTACGGACATGACCTTCACTACATGCGGATAAGAAGAGAGTACGAGCTTTCCGGTGACATCCGTAAACGAAGGGAATCCGATTACTGGAAGAGCATCGAGTTTAACGTGATGGAACAGAGCGACATGGTATACTATCCTTCACAGGATGAGATTGATGACATCCATGCACGCCGTCCGGAAATACCTGCAAAGGCCATCACGGCTTATATTTACGATGAACCGAAGAATGCAGATTACAAGGAGCGCGAAGACCTTCTCTTTGTGGGAGGCTTCAGGCATCCGCCCAACGCTGACGGCGTAAAATGGTTCGCAAATGAAGTCTGGCCCCTTATAAGAAAGGAACTTCCCACAGTACGTTTCTTTATAGCAGGTTCACACCCGACAAATGAGATAGAAAGCCTTAACGGGAATGACGGAATAGAAGTACTGGGCTTTGTTTCAGATGAGAGACTCAACGAGCTTTACGGGACCACAAAACTTACGGTCGTACCTCTTCGTTATGGTGCCGGAGTAAAGGGGAAGGTGGTCGAGGCACTTTCAGAAGGTTCGGTAATCGTTACCACATCGGTTGGAGCCGAAGGAATTCCTGAGGCCGATACCATCATGGCAATTGCGGATACTCCCTCAGCATTTGCAAAGGAAGTTGTTTCACTTTATAATGACAGTGAAAGGCTTTTAAGTATTTCAGCCAGCGAACCGGAATTTATTAAAAAGCATTACAGTACTGATGCCGCATGGGCGGTAATAGAAGGGGATTTTACCTGATGGAACCAAAAATCGCAAAAATACTCGATAATCTGACGGAGCGTTACCCGGTCCTTAATGACATAAGGGACCAGATAGCGGATGCTTATGAAGTCATGAAGGACTGCTACGACCATGACGGAAAGCTTCTGATTGCCGGAAACGGAGGTTCATGTGCGGATGCGGACCACATAGTGGGTGAACTCATGAAGACTTTCATAAAGCGCCGCCCTGTAAGCAAAGAGTTCCGTGCGAAACTTAAAGAGGCTGATCCTGAAAACGGTGACACGCTTGCGGATAAGCTTGGAATGAGCCTCATGGCACTTTCACTGTCGAACCAGCAGACACTGAATACAGCTTTTTCAAACGACGTGGACGGTGACTACATCTATGCCCAGCAGGTTTTAGGATACGGAAGGCCGGGTGACGTTTATCTTGCAATTTCAACATCGGGCAACAGCCGCAACATCCTTCATGCCGTTCCTGTTGCAAAGGCACTTGGCATAAAGGTCATAGGCCTTACCGGAAGAAAGGGCGGAAAGCTTAAAAATGAGGCGGATGTGGCAATTCTTGCCCCTGCTGACGAGACCTATAAGATCCAGGAGCTTCACCTTCCCATTTACCACGCCCTCTGTCTCATGCTTGAGGATACATATTTCGAGGAATAATGAAGCACATATTCGCCATAAGCGCATACAGGGAATCACCTTATCTTGAGGAATGTCTTAAATCACTGAAAAGACAGACTTCCGAAAGTGAGGTGATTTTGTGTACCTCAACGCCTTCTGACTTTTTGGAAAAAATAACGGCTCAGTACGGTATTCCCTGCTATGTGCGGGACGGTGAACCGGGTCTTAAGGAGGACTGGAATTTCTGCCTTGAGACGGCAGAAAAACAAGGCGCCACGCTTGTGACAATAGCCCATCAGGATGACGTATATCTTCCGGGTTACGGGGAGGCTGTCATCAAAAATGCAGATGATGACACACTTCTGGTATTTACGGCGGCCGGAAACATTGATGCCATGGGAGTAAGGATAAATGGAAAGGCGGAAAAGGTAAAAAGAATCCTCAGGGGTTTAAAAAGAAAACGTAAGAAAACCTGTGGAAAGAAAGCCCTCATCGCATATGGAAACTCCATCCCGTGCCCTGCGTGCACATATAACGTTCAATTGACCGGTACCCCGCTATTTAAAAGTGATAAACGCTTTGTGATAGACTGGGAGACGCTTTTTGAACTTTCGGAAAGAAAGGGGAGCTTCATATATGTGGCTGAGCCGCTTGTGGACATAAGGCTGCATGAGGGAAGCGAGACAAAAAAGACAATGGGGGAAAACCTGCGGGCCGGGGAGGAGCTTTATATGTTCAGGAAGTTCCACATAAAGCCTGTGGCGCGCCTTTTAATGAGATTCTACGGTCATTCCTCTCAGATATATGACAACGAGACACTGAGTCACTGAGACACCATTACCGGTGAATCTTTCCTTGGTTACTGGTGCAGCGAAAGACATTTACACTTTACAAAAGCCGGCTGAAAAGCCGACTTTTTTGTTACGGTCTGACAGACAATATTAAGCTGTAGTTTATTGTTTTTCTACCGTAAATTTAGTAAAATGCATAATGAGTTATTGTGAGTAGGCAGGGGACAGGAAAGTGACAAAATCACTCTGGAAAAACCTGATATGGTACATACTGCTTGCGGCATGGATCTTCTTCATTTACAGGAAGGTCCATATGTCGTGGCTTTTTATTGACGACCTTTATATCTGGAAAGATTACTCTGAAATGAGCTTCAGGGAATTTGTTTTCCCAAAGCTTACGGCATACTACAGACCGGTATACTGGATTCTGGTATGGTTGGAGCTTAAGGCAGTCGGAAGTAATATCGGGTTGATCGTATATATTAACCTTGCGGTACTTTCCATTACGGGAATGGTCCTTTTCGATTTTCTGTGTAAGCTTTCGAAAAATGTTTTTGCGGCTTTTATGGTGACGCTGATGTTCGTCACATCCCGCTTTTCCTATTATGACGTCTCACAGATAATAGGAATCATGGAGGCTGCGGCGCTTTTAACTGTCATCTGCATGTGCAGGTGTCTTTATGACTTCATTCATGACCGGAAGGAATGGAGGTTCCTTCTTTCAGTCCTCATGTACATCCTATGTGCATTTACGCATGAAAGGTATATGGTGCTGTTCCCGATGCTCGTGTTTGCGGTTTCGGCTGCCGGTTACCTTAAGGGAGAAAAAAATCACGGCATTGATGCGTTTATTAACCTGGTGCTGGCGCTGGCTGCGTTCGCTTTTATTCAGTTCATGAGGATAAGGGTCACGGGCAGCATAATTCCTGCGGGTACGGGAGGAACGGAAGTAACCGAAACCTTCAGTAAGAAGCTTTTTGTTAAAAACTGCCTTTCTGAATTATGCTATCTATTTGGCATAAATGCAGGTCCCATACATTTAAACGGTCTGCCATGGTCTGAAACGCCGGTAGTGCTTAAGGCGGTTGTGGTTTTATTCATGGCGGTACTTGTCCGCATATGCATGATGTTCTTTAAGGAACTGAAGACGTTCACTCCGGTTAAAAGAAAAGACGCACTGGTAACGCTTCTGTTTTTTGCAGGCTTCATTATCGGGATGATTACCGCATCCTCGGTGACCATAAGGGTTGAGATGCGCTGGATATATGCGTCATTTGCAGTCTGCTGTATGATTCTTTCATACATGCACGGCGTTTTATCTGATGCGGAGCCCGTGGCGGACGGAAAGAAAAACGTGCTGATGGTTACAATCCTGACAGTACTGGCATGTGTGCTCATGATGACCTTTGACATGAGCTGCAGGGCACTGTCAAAGGACCTTTACGTAAATGAGGAACAGAACAGGAAGGAATCCTTCCTTGAAAAAACATATGGTAAGTATGGTGATGATGTCATCAACATGAGGATATATGTCATAGGCAATTTTTATCAGGTATCCGAGTTTGAGGAGCAGAATTTCCACCGCCCCGGTGCCCTGTTCCCAGAGCCGCTTTCCATAACGCATGTTGATACAGTTGATGAGATACCGGTTGAGGATGATGACATAATCGTCCTTTATGAGGATCCGGAAAAAGATACATACGAGTACGCGAATTACAGGGAAGTTTCCTGAAGGAGGAAAAGATGGAAGATAACGGATTTGAAAAGCTTGCTAAGGAGATGAGAAAGCAGGTCATCGCCACACGCGTCGTGGTGGCATGCAATGTGATCCTTCTGCTGTGTGTGTTCATCCTTACGCTTGCAGTAGTGAACTTCACCCCGAAGATCACGGAAGTCGTTGAAAAGACTAATGTTCTCATGACAAAGGTCGAGGGTGTGGTTGAGGACGCGCAGGTAATAGCGAAGGATGTTGAGACCCTTGCAGGTGATGCGGAAACACTGGCTAAGACTGCCACTGAGGCGATTTCACAGATAGACGGTGTGATGGATCAGATTGACGAGGTCATTACCACGCTTGATAAGGCAACAAAGGATATTTCAGACGTGGCGGCATCGCTTAATGAGGAAGGCCTTCCCAAGCTTTATGATAACCTTGACTCTCTCAACAAGATAGACATTGAGTCACTTAACGAGTCCATTAAGTCGCTCCATAACGTCGTTGAACCGCTTGCAAGGTTGTTTGGAATGTAAATCTGTGGTAAAATAGCATCGGGGGAAGCCGGGTCAATGAAGCCAAAAGAGAAAAACCGGTTGTTTTGTTATATTCTTTTTCCGGTAGCCGGGGCATTGTTCATGCTGTGGTATATTCATGCTGCCGGGGCTGATGTGGTATATTCCGATTATTTCAGAATAATTGACGAATACCTCCCTGATGTTGAGAACGTAGGAAAAATTCTTGTTCCTGACGTACTAACGAGGATACCGGCCACTTTCCTGCAGCGTATGGTAAATGTACGCAGTTTCGGGTATTCGGTGATATTTGACAGGCTGTGCACCTTCATGGGAATAGTGCTCATGGCCCTTGCGTTCTTAAGGTTTGCCACGAGGCAGAACCTTAAGATGTGGGCATATGTGGCACTGATGGTCGTACTGTTCTCGCTTTCAAAGTGGGAAGTACTCATGAACGGAACCTGCTGGGCACACATGGTGGCCATCGGTCTCTTCTTTATAAACTATACCCTGTTTGATGATATATGGCAGGGGGAATCAACGGGTGTTTCAGAACTTCTGGTAACGCTGATGCCTTTCATATGGCTTCTGGTCGCGGGGGAGTACATCGCGTCATATGCGGTGACGGTAATACTTGTGGCAGGTTACGGGGCCCTGACCGGAGGAGCCGTCAATCATGGAAGCAAGAGGGTACAGAGGGTGTTTTCAGGAATCATCGTAACGACTCTCGCGGCACTCTGCCTTTATGCACTGAGCAGAAGAAGTGCCGTATGGGAGCATGCCGGTGCCGCTGACATGACATTAAAGGAACTTCTGGTATTTGCACCGTCCTTCCTTCCCAGGCTCCTGCTCAAGGGCTTTGCAGGCGATGCAATCGGACAGGAAACGCTTTTCTTTCTTCACGTGCCGGACCTTGTCGTTTACATACTTGGAGCGGTGGTGATCATCGCTTATGCGGCGGCACTGATCATTTATTTTAAAAACGGAATGGCTGAAAGAACGGTGTTCCCGCTTCTCTTACTTGTTTCGGGTTTCATCAACCACGGGCTGGTTGCATATGCAAGGTGGATATTCCTCAATGAGAACTACCTTTTAAGTTCAAGGTATGCGGGACAGTTCATGGTGGGGACGTTCGGGATCATCCTGGTATTCGCATTATATAAAAAGCCGAAGAATTCCTACCGCAGAAGGGGTAATGATGATTATAAGGCTGTGGTGAAGGTGTTTGCAGTCCTGTCAGTCATCCTTATCCTGGCCGGAAACATCTATACTACTTACGATGAAATAAAAAAAGCGCCTTACCGTAAGGCAAACTATGAGGAAATGGCCACTGTAATAAGAAACCATGAGGAGTACACGGAAGAGGAACTCTGTTCCCTGCTGGAATGGCACAAGGATCCTTCAATCCTCATTAACGGAATAAACATACTTGAAGAAAATAAGCTTAACGTCTTCAGCCCGTTGAACAATACGGGAAACAACAATAAAGGAGAAAATGCAGCATGAAGGTAGTAATTCTTGCAGGCGGATTCGGAACAAGGATCAGCGAGGAAAGCCATCTTAAGCCAAAGCCGATGATCGAGATTGGTGAGAAACCGATTCTCTGGCACATAATGAAGTACTACTCATCATACGGGTTTGATGAGTTCATCATCTGCGCAGGCTACAAACAGTACGTGATAAAGGAATTCTTTGCTGACTATTTCCTTCACAACTCGGATATTACATTTGACCTTCAGTCAAATTCCATGACCGTGCATAACAATAATTCTGAAAAGTGGAAGGTTACGGTCGTTGATACCGGGCTTAACACCATGACGGGCGGAAGGATAGAACGTATCCGTCCGTATGTGGGTAATGAACCTTTCATGCTCACATACGGCGACGGTGTCTCGGATGTTGATCTTGACAGGCTTTTGAAGTTCCACAATGAGCATGGAAAGACCGCGACCATAACTACCGTGAGCCTGAGTCAGACCAAGGGAATTCTTGACATAGCTCCGGACGGAACCGTACAGAACTTCCGGGAAAAGGAGGAAGGCGACGGGGCCATCATCAACGGAGGATTCATGGTATTCAATAAGGAAATTTTTGAATACCTTCACGGTGATGACACCATCCTTGAGCAGGGACCGTTCAGGCAGCTTGTTGAAAACGGTGAGATGATGAGCTTCTATCATGACGGTTTCTGGCAATGCATGGACACTCAGAGGGAAAAGAAGCGCCTTGAAGACCTGTGGGCATCAGGAAATGCTCCGTGGAAACGCTGGTAAATGATGAATAACTATAAAAAGCTTGAAAATTTCTATAAAGGGAAAAGGGTGCTGCTGACCGGACATACCGGATTCAAGGGAACGTACCTTTCCGTCATCCTTTCGCACATGGGTGCGGAGGTATACGGTTATGCTCTTCCCGCACCGACTGAGCCGTCCTTATTTGAGATTCTTTTTGGTGAAGGTAGTTCAAAAGAATCAGCTGAAGACTTACGGATGGCATCGCAGAAGGATATAAAGATTTCCGGAAGCTGTATCGGGGATATCCGTGATTTTGAAAAGCTGAAGGGGTTCTTACTCGAGGTCAGGCCGGACGTGGTCATTCACATGGCCGCACAGCCCATCGTGAGGGAGTCCTACAGG
The DNA here is from genome assembly GCA_024405115.1 of Lachnospiraceae bacterium. Lineage (GTDB taxonomy): Bacteria > Bacillota > Clostridia > Lachnospirales > Lachnospiraceae > Avilachnospira. The sequence continues at coordinate 54,598 of JAKSPD010000001.1, read as the reverse complement.
ACACCGAGGGAAACGTTTGAAACTAACGTGATGGGTACCGTGAACCTTCTTGAAGTCCTTAGGAATGACAATGACAGCCGCATGATCTCATTTCTGAACGTGACCACTGACAAGGTATATGAAAACCGTGAGATGGCAGACTACGCTTATAAGGAGGATGACAAGCTTGACGGATACGATCCGTATTCAAACTCCAAATCATGTTCGGAGCTTGTGACGCACAGCTACCGTAATTCATTCTTTAAGGACCGTGACAACGTCCGGATATCGACTGCCAGGGCCGGTAACGTGATAGGCGGGGGTGACTTTGCAAAGGACCGCCTGATACCTGACTGCATGAGGGCTTACATGCTCAATCAGAAGGTTGAGGTAAGGAATCCGCTCAGCACCAGACCATTCCAGCACGTTTTTGAACCGCTTTTTGTATACCTTACGATAGCAATGGAGCAGGCGCTTGATCCTGAAATGGCCGGATATTATAACGTGGGGCCCGACGAGTGCGACTGCGTGAATGCGGGGGAACTCTGTGACCTTTTCAAAAAGCACGCGCGAGGTTTTGACTGGGTGAACAGGGCGGAGACCGATGCACCGCATGAGGCTTCGTTCCTGCGGCTTGACAACAGACTTATAAAGGAGACCTTCGACTGGGAGCCCAAGTGGCATATCGGCGAAGCCGTACACGCTTCCGTTGCTTTCTGTGAGGCACTCATGCACGGCAATGTGGCAGCGGGAGAGGAACTCCTTTCACAACTTAAGGAATATACTGAAAATGACTGATTTTTTTGACGGATTAAATGAAAAGGAAGCAAGGGAAAAGATCCTTTCACTTGTAAATGATTACTGCAGCCTCTATCACAGTAAGGATAAGAAGCCTTATGAGCAGGGTGAGAGGATTCACTATGCCGGCAGGGTCTATGACAGTGAAGAGATGGTGAACCTTGTTGATTCATCACTTGAATTCTGGCTTACCATGGGACGCTACACAAGGGAATTCGAGGAGGGACTTGCAAAGTATCTCAATGTAAGGTTTGCCCATGTGGTGAATTCAGGTTCATCTGCCAACCTTCTTGCCTTCATGGCGCTTACATCACCGCTTCTTAAGGATAGAAGAATTAAAAAAGGTGATGAGGTCATAACGGTTGCCGCAGGTTTTCCGACTACCATCACACCCATTGTGAATTTTGGGGCAGTGCCGGTCTTTGTGGATGTTGAGATTCCGTCACTGAACATAGATGCAAAAAAGCTTTCATCGGCCCTTTCTGAAAAGACGAAGGCTGTCATGATAGCACATACACTCGGAAACACTTTTGACCTTTCCACGGTAAAATCCTTCTGTGATGAGCACGGTTTATGGCTCATCGAGGATAACTGTGATTCGCTCGGTTCAAGGTATTTCATGGACGGAGGGTGGCACATGACGGGAACCGTGGGTGACATCGGTACGTCTTCATTCTATCCGCCGCATCACATGACCATGGGAGAGGGCGGTGCCGTTTACACGAATGACCCGCTTTTAAGCCGCATCCTTTTATCAATGCGTGACTGGGGACGTGACTGCGTATGCCTTTCCGGACAGGACAACCGCTGCGGAAAGAGGTTCTCGGGACAGTTTGGAGAGCTTCCGTTCGGGTATGACCATAAGTACGTTTATTCACATATGGGATACAACCTGGGAATAAGTGACATGCAGGCAGCAGTAGGCTGTGCACAGCTAAAGAAGCTGCCTGAGTTTACCGAAAAGAGAAAATATAACTGGCAGTACTTAAAGGGTGCGCTGAAGCATGAATTAAAAAAGCTTGGAATAAGCTGTTCTGACGGCATTTATGACGAGAATGCGCTCACGCTTCCCGTTGCAACTGAAAATTCTGATCCGAGCTGGTTCGGATTTTCAATGACACTTAAAAAAGGTTCCGACCGCACTAAGATCATCAGGAAGATAGAGGATGACGGAGTACAGACGAGACTCCTTTTTGCGGGCAACTTCATAAGACAGCCGGCATTTGACCTTTTAAGAAACGACGGTGAGAGCTACCGCGTGGTCGGTGAGCTTACAAATACGGACATTATTACTGAACGTACCTTCTGGGTGGGCGTTTATCCCGGGCTTGATGACTCACGCCTTTCATATATGGCTAAAACCATTGCAAAAGCCATTAAGGAGTGTGAGTGATGCTGCCTTTATATAATACAGTAAGACTCAAGGAGGCACAGGATGCCTCCCTGGAGATACTTCTTGAGGTTGACAGGATATGCCGGAAACACGGACTGACCTATCTCCTTGACTCCGGAACGCTTCTGGGCGCCGTAAGACATAAGGGCTTCATTCCGTGGGATGACGATGCCGATATTGCCATGACAAGGGAAAATTTTGAGGCTTTTAAAAAATACAAAAACGAGTTAAGAGACGGTTTCTCACTTTTGATGCCTGACGAGTTTGCGGAGGGGACAAGGTTTTATGACTTTACCCCGAGAATCATATACCGCGATTCCCGCAGGAGGGCCTACACGGACGAACAGGAGTATTACGAAGGCAAACTGAACCATCTCTGGGTTGATATTTTCATTCTTGACGGCATCCCTGACTGTAAGATGTCAGATTCAATTACAAGATTCAGGCAGAAGGTCATCTACGGGCTTTCGATGCCGAAGAGATTTGGTATTGATCCGGAAAAGTACAGTAAAAGTGACAGGTTCAGGGTAAAGGTGCTCTGTGCCATGGGAAAGTCTTTTAAGATGCAAAAGCTTTTTAAAGCTCAGGAAAAGCTTTCCATAAAATATAACGGGAAAAAGCATAAAAGGCTTTACTATTCAAACTACCAGCCTGATTACCTCCACTGTACCGTGATGCGTTCATGGAGCGAGAATCATACGGAGCTCCCCTTTGAAGACCACATGCTCATGGTTCCGGAGAATTATGACGAGGTGCTCAAGGTAATTTACGGTGATTACATGCAGCTCCCCCCCGAGGAAAAAAGATACCCCTCACATTCAGACGACATTGAGGTTTTTAAGGACGGAAAACCCGCCGAACCGATACTCAGGTAAAACATATGGAAAAAATAAGCCTTGTAGTCTCTGCGTTTAACGAAGAGCAGGGAATTGAAGATTTTCATAAGGAAGCAGACAGGATCCTTTCCGATTATGTGAAAACGGAAGAGGGTTCAGGCTACACGTATGACTTCTGGTTCGTGAATGACGGATCCAGGGACAGTACAGGTGAGCTTCTTAAAAAGCTTAGGAATGAAAACCCGGAAACCGTGAAGATAATAGAATTTTCAAGAAACTTCGGTCATGAGGCTGCAATGTGTGCAGGGCTTGACCATGCGGACGGTGACTACCTCATCTTCATGGATGCGGACCTTCAGCATCCGCCGATGCTGGTCCCTGAGATAATGAGAAAATTCCGTGAGGGCGCGGAAGTCATAAGTATGGTAAGAACTGAAAATGAAGATGCGGGGAAGTGGAAGAACATAGCCTCAGGCATGTTCTATTCGCTCATCAATAAGATGTCCACGATGCACATGGAGCCTTCAGCATCTGATTTCTTTGCACTTTCAAAAGAGCCGGCCGATGTCCTAAGGAACAGTTTCCGTGAAAAAATAAGGTTCATAAGGGGATATGTACAGAACATAGGATTTAACAAGGCTACGGTGAGCTATGAGGCCGCCAGGCGTGTCGCCGGGGAAAGCCATTACAGCTTTAAAAAGCTCTTTAAGCTTTCCATGGATACCATAGTGTGCTTTTCTGACATGCCGCTGAAGTTCGGGTTCGTGGCAGGCGTCATAACGGGTGTGGCCGCGCTCATAGTGCTTATCGTGACGCTCATCGGCGGCAGCCTTAAGGGAACTGCGGCTGTGATAACGGTGATGCTTTTCCTCTTTGCAGTACTTTTCATGCTGATAGGAATAACAGGGCGCTATCTGTCCGCCATGCTTGCGGAAATTAAGGACAGACCCATCTACATAATTAAAGATATTGAGAAATGAAATACAGAATTGACGCCATGAGCCTCCGCGACGGGGTGCTCGTCATCGAAGGATGGGCCATGGCACAGGATAAGGGACAGGTTAATAAGAGCGTAATCGGAAGGAAGGGACAGGAAGTAAAATTTACGGCCGTTTCACGTGACCGTGCCGACGTCATGCAGCAGTACGGGGCTGACAGGATGTGCGGCTTTACGGTGGCAATACCTTTTGAGCGCGGGGACGACGTGTATCTTCAGCTCACTGACGGTGACGTGAAAAGAAGGATAAGGGTAAACGAGGACATCGTGAAAAAGAAGAATTCCGTACGTACTAAAAGGACGGAAAAGCTTCTTGCACTTGTGCATTTTGAGACCCTGGTGGTAGCGTGGGATTTCTATCGTGAGAACGGGTTCCGTGCCCTCTGGAAAAAGGCAGTTCATAAGATAAAAAAGATTGATGAGGACTATGACTATCCTGAGTGGGAGGCAAAGACAAGGCTCTCTGACGAGGTGATTGCGGAGCAGAGGGAACTTTCAAAGGGCTTTGCAAAAAAGCCGCTCATCTCCGTGGTCATTCCCGCCTATAATACGGGCGAGCAGTACCTCCGGATGCTTTTTGACTCTTTGCTCAGCCAGACATACACAAACCTTGAGGTGATAGTGGCCGACGGTTCCGAAAAGTATGATTCTGTAAAAAAGGTTACAAATGACTATGCCCAGAAAGGCTCTGATGTCATCTTCAGGTACGTGGACCTCCAGGGAAACCACGGTATAGCTGAAAATACCAACCTGGGGCTCAAGGAGGCAAAGGGCGAATACATAGCCCTGTGTGACCACGATGATGAGCTGCCTGCCAATGCCATGTTTGAGGTCGTTAAGGCAGTCAATGAACATGAGAAGGCACTTTTCATCTATACTGACGAGGATAAGATTGACTTTGACGGTGAGGCGGTGTTTGAACCGCACATGAAGTCCGACTTCAACATGGACCTTCTCACGAGCGTCAACTATATATGCCACCTTTCGGTCATAAGGCGTGAGCTTTTGGAAAAGGTGGGAGGATTCAGGAGTGAGTTTGACGGGGCACAGGATTTTGACTTCTTCTTAAGATGCCTTGAGGAGGCAACGAAGGATGAGGAGAAGGACGAAAAGCTTCTTTCTGAAGGACGTTTCACTTCCGAGACCGTGATTCACATTCCGGTTGTATGTTACCACTGGCGCTATCATAAAGGCTCCACGGCGGAGAATCCTGAGTCGAAGCTCTATGCGTTTGAAGCAGGCAAAAAAGCGGTAAAGGCCCATTATGACAGGATGGGGTTACCTTATGCGGACGTACTTAAGGGAGTTACCTACGGATACTACCACACGACCTTCAGAAATGCTGACGGGACTGCCCATACTGACGGATTAAGGCTTTCTGTGATCATCCCGAACAAGGATCACACGGATGACCTTGATAAGGCCATAAGAAGCATTGTCGAGCATTCCACCCACAGAAACATTGAGTTTGTAATCGTTGAGAACAACTCAACCGACGAGAAGACCTTTGAATATTATAAGAAGATAGAAGGAAATCCGGAATATTTCTCCAAAATGGCCGATGTGAGCAGGATCAGTGTAAGGGTCGTTTACTGGGAAAGGGAATTTAATTATTCTGCCATTAATAATTTCGGTGCCTCATTTGCCACGGGAGATGTATTCTTACTCCTTAATAACGATGTGGAGCTCATGGAACCCGAATCCATAACTGAGATGCTCGCATATGCCGTACGTCCTGATGTGGGTGCCGTGGGTGCGCGCCTTAACTATGGCGATGACACGATACAGCACGGCGGCGTGATAGTAGGGCTTGGCGGAATCGCCGGAGCTGCATTTGTGGGTCTTCATGAAAAGGAGAACTCATACATGCACCGCATGATGTGCGTGCAGGATCTGTCGGCGGTAACCGCCGCATGCCTCATGCTCAGAAAGGATGTATTTAAGGAGGTGGGAGGCCTGCGTGAAGAACTGGCCGTGGCCTTCAATGACATTGACCTGTGCATGAAGATAAGACAGAAGGGATACCTTGTGGTATACGACCCATACTCCGCATGGCATCATTATGAGTCAAAATCAAGGGGACTTGAGGATACGCCTGAAAAGGTACGGCGCTTCAATACTGAAATAGCTACATTTGCGCACTACTGGGGTCCCATACTTGAAAACGGTGACCCGTATTACAACCCGAACCTTACACTTAGAAAGGCAAACTTCGCCTTAAGGGACCTTACCAAGGAAAAACCCGGCGAACCATATAAACTGGAGCTTGATGTTGAAAAACAGCTAAAAGAAGTTAACCGCGAAAAAATGCGTCGCGGAATCACGGAATGAGAAAGGACAGTATGAGGAAAACAGGCAGAAAAATCGTAGCACTTTTACTTTCAGCCATCATGGTACTCCCCGGAGTGGCTTCTTTTGTCTCGTATGCGGACTATGAAGAAGACTTATATGTCGATGACAGCTTTATGCATGATGACGACTACGATGAAGACAGCTGGCTTTATGATGACTACTATGATGAGGACAGCTGGCTCTATGATGCAGGAATCATCGAGGAAGTTGTTGAAGGTGAAGATGAAGAGATTGATGAGGAAGAGGTATACATCGAGGTCGATGATGAAACAGGATTCATAACGCTGGAGGAGGAAGAAACGTTCCTGGATGAGGATTTCGGTACGCCGATGCTGCTTATGGCTTCTTCGGAGGAACCTTCATATGACGGTAGAGGCAAATTCCCTACAGCAAGAAATCAGGGCAGTCATAACTGGTGCTGGGCTTTCTCGACAGTGGCACTGGCTGAAGCTTCAATGATTAAACAGGGAAAGTCCTCTTCAGTGAATTACAGCGAACTGGGTGTTGCATATTTCATGTATAATTCACCTTCAGCGGCAGACCCGCTGGGGCTTGTTACGGGAGACTCAAACACGATAGCGCTCTCGGGTTATAATTACCTTTCGCTGGGAGGAAACCCTGTATTTGCGGCAATGATGCTTTCCGGATGGGAGGGAGTTCAGTCTGATTCCGGCATTCCGACTTCCGGCGCATCGGATTCCACCACAATAGCGGCAGAAAAGGCATTTAACAATGAAGCTGTGCTTACCGAGGCATATTTTCTTGACATCAAGGATAATCCTGATGAAGTGAAGAGTGCCATAAGAAAATACGGTGGAGTGACTGCGGAATGTCATGGCGGAAACACTTCGGATTATAAAAAGGATTCGAGCGGCAGGTACTGCGTATGGTATCACAATAAAGAAAAAGCCAACCATTCAGTGGTCATCGTAGGATGGGATGACAATTTCCCAAGGGAGAGCTTTGGGGTAAAGAAGGCATCGCCTTCAGATGCATACACCGCAATTCCTGATAATGACGGAGCATGGCTTGTCAGAAACTCCTGGGGAAGTTCATTTGGCAACAGCGGATATTACTGGATGTCATATGAGGATGTCAGTCTTGGAAAATCGGCGACAGCCATGAGCTTTGTGTCTGCAGGCACCTATGACCATAACTATCATTATGACGGTACTGCGGGATACTCAACAAACATCTATAAGGGAAGCGATGACAAATATGTAGGAACCCTTGCATCAGGCGGAAGCATAGGAAACATCTTCCAGTCTCAGTCTGACTTTGAGGAAATCCAGGCCGTGAGCCTTGGTATCCAGACCGTGGGAACAACTTACTCAGTACAGATATATGTGAATTCCGCTGAAATGAGAAACCCGACGGACGGCGAGGAAATGCTTGCCACTCCTGTAAAGGGTACCGTGAAAAGTTCAGGAATACAGCTTGTCAAGCTTCCGAATCCGGTTTATGTCACAAAGGGAACTTATTTCTCAGTTGTTGTGACCTGCACCGGTTCAAGCACTGCCATACAGGTTTATACTGACAAGACTATCAATTACACTCAGAACGGCAGCGTCTATCTTAAGATGGAGAATGCAAACGAGGAAGGCCAGTCTTTCCTTAAGACAAATTCCGAAAGTTCCTGGGCTGACTTAAAGAGAACAAAATTCAGTACCTGGACTTTCAGAATAAAGGCATTCACAAGGGAAGTGGAAGAGAGGAAGATTAATCCGACAGCTGTTATGCTCAGTGACGTGGCGCTTGAGGTGGGAGAGACAAAAATGATTTCATACTCCCTGAAACCGGCAAATGCATCGTCACAGACGGGATTTTCCTACAGTTCAAGTGATACATCAGTAGTAACCGTAGATAATGCAGGAAACTTAAAGGCCCTCAAGGCAGGAAACTCGGAGATTACATGTACCATAACATATCCGGGCGGAACCGTTTCCGGAAAGTGCACGGTAAAGGTAGCCCAGTATCCCAATAAAATCTACTTTAAGTCGGAAGACATTGAAATGAAGAAGGGCGGTTCAAGATCCCTTTCCTTCACAATGGATCCAAAAACAGCAGTTACTGAAGGCCTCACGTTCTTCTGGGAGTCAGATGATACAGATGTTGCGACCGTGACGAAAAAGGGTAACGGGCTCACTGCTACAGTTAAGGTCAAGTCAAACGTCGAGCCGGGTGACTGGTGCATGATTACTGCTTACTGCAAGGAGAGGCCGAAACTGAAGGCGTACTGCTGGCTGACAGTTGTTGAAGGCTCTTCATCCGGCGGCGGTTCGTCAGGCGGCGGAGGCGGCGGAGGCGGCGGAGGATCCGCAGGCCCTTCATCCGCTACAAAAAAGGCGGCAGCTTCTACAGAAGGAACTTTCTCAAAGAACTGGTATGAGACATCGGCGGGTGTCTGGAAGATAAAGAATAAGGAAGGGGCTGATGTCGTATCAGCATGGCTCTGTGATGACGCTGTCACTGCCAACGGCCAGAACGTATGGTATCTCATGAATACCGACGGAACGATGCTTGCGGCCGGACTTGTGCGTGACAGGACCGGCAACTTATACAGCCTTGAGATGGAACATAACGGATACTTCGGAATGCTCCGCTATAAGAACGGATATTACAAGGTGAACGGTGTGGATGTATACATCGAATTCGAACAGAGTCATAACGGTTCATTCGGCGCGATCAAAAATCAGGCTGCAATAGATGCACTGACCGCGGCGTATGGCATTACGGAATACGGTATAGGAAATGACTCGTGCACGTATACAAGCAATTTCTGAACTGTATAATAAAAGCATTTGACATGAGATGAATTGACATCAAGAATTATCGGGGTGTGCAGAAGCACATCCCGGTTTTTTGTTAATTTTAAGAATAATTAAATGGTTTACTTTCGCTTAGTGTTGTATAATCACGCTTGATATGATTAGAAACAACCAGCGAAAATTCAACGTACTCCATGTGATACTGGATGCGGCTGTTATCGCCGCCGCATATTTACTGGCATGGTATCTCGTAATCAGACTGGGGAATGCGGCAGGCACCGGAACACTTCCACCCGATGTCTATTTCAGCGCGCTGTATATTATTGTTCCCGGTTATCTTTTGCTGTACTCATTCCTGGGACTTTATGTACCCAAAAGGACACAGTCAAGGCGAACGGAACTTGCTAATATAACAAAGGCCAACATCATCGGCCTCATGATCATAACGTTCATCCTGTTTGCAGGTAGGAACTTCACGAACGTGGGACCTTACTTCAGAAACTTCTCCACAAGGATGATCGTTGCGTTCTTCGGGATAAACATATTCCTTGAAACGGGTTTCAGGAATGCCATCCGGCTGATTCTTAAAAGGGCAAGGGCTTCGGGCTATAACCAGAAGAACATCCTGTTAGTGGGCTATTCACTTGCTGCTGAAGGATTCATAGACCGGTGCATACAGAACCCTGACTGGGGCTATAAGATTTTCGGAATTCTTTCTGATTCAAAACACTGCGGTGATGTTTACAGAAATGTGAAGGTCATCGGTTCGATTGACGGGCTTGCAGACTGTCTTGCAAACAATGATTTTGATGAGATTGCGGTGACGCTTCCCCTTGACAAGTATGAGCTTCTGAAGCCTGTAGTTGGAATCTGTGAAAAGTCAGGCGTCCATACAAAATTTGTTCCGGATTATCAGAGGATACTTCCGACCATTCCGTACACTGAAGACCTTGAGGGGCTTCCGGTAATAAACATAAGGCATGTACCCCTTACGGAACCGCTTAACGCCCTGATTAAGAGGATAGCGGACATAATAGGCTCCTCCCTGCTTCTGGTATTTTTTTCACCGCTCATGCTGTTTACAATGGTGGCGATAAAGGTCACTAGCCCGGGACCGATATTCTACTCTCAGGAAAGAGTGGGACTTCATAACAGGATATTCCGTATGTATAAATTCCGTTCCATGTATGTGCAGCCACCTGAGGATGAGGCATCGAAATGGACGGTAAAGAACGATCCAAGGGTGACAAAGGTCGGGCGTTTCATCAGAAAGCTCAATATTGACGAAATGCCGCAGTTCTATAACATTCTGAAAGGCGATATGTCCCTCGTGGGACCGCGTCCTGAGCGGCCTCAGTTTGTTGAGAAATTCAAGGAAGAGATACCACGCTACATGATCAAGCACCAGGTCCGTCCGGGACTGACGGGGTGGGCTCAGGTAAACGGCTATCGTGGGGACACTTCCATAGAGAAGAGAATTGAATACGATCTTTATTATATTGAAAACTGGACAGCGGGTCTTGACATAAAGATACTTTTTGAAACTGCCTTTAAGGGCTTTAAGAACGCATACTGATATGAGTGATAACAGATATAGAAATAATAACGATGATGACCTTTTTGATGACCTTGATTTAGGTGCTTCCACATCCGCACCTTCAACTGATTCCGGAAACAGGAGGGAAAGAGGTACTGTCAGGGTACGCGAGCTGAACACGGCTTCAACTACCATCGACCGTAAGGCCGTAAAAAAGGAAAAGGAAACAAAGAAGAAGTCCAGGGTAAAGAAGATAATACTCTGGAGCCTTCTTGAGATAGTGACACTTGCGGCCATACTTACATATGGTTATTTCCTTCGTTCATGGAACCTCATTACAAGACCCGAGGTAAATGAGAGTAACATTGAAAACCCGAACCTTTCAGCTGCGAAGAAAGAGCAGATGGAAAAAGGATACTGGACTTTTGCAGTATTCGGAGTGGATGGAAGAAATGCCAGCGACCTTGTTTCAAAGGGACTTAACTCTGATGTAATCCTCATTGCCAACATTAATCAGGATACCGGGGAAATCAGGCTCTGCTCCGTCTTCCGTGACACTTACCTTAACATTAACGAGAAGAACTCTTTCAGGAAGATTAATCAGGCTTATTCCGAAGGCGGACCGGAACAGGCACTCGCAGCACTGAATAAGAACCTTGACCTTAACATAAAGAATTATGTGACATTCAACTGGAAGGCCGTTGCCGATGGAATTAACATCCTGGGAGGCATTGACGGTATCGACATTTCAAAGGCTGAGCTTTACTACATCAACGCCTTCATTACTGAGACAGTAAAGGTAACAAAGATAGGTTCGCACCAGCTTACAAGCACTGGAGAACAGCATCTTGACGGAGTTCAGGCAGTTGCATACGGAAGACTCCGCCTTATGGATGACGACTTTGCACGTACCGAACGCCAGAAAAAGGTCATCAAGGCCTGCTTTGAGAAGGCAAAGAAAGCAAACTTCTCAGTGCTCAACAACATAATGGTAGTCTGCTTCCCCGAAGTGGCCACAAACATCGGTTTCAATACGATAGTTGACATGGCACAGAACATAACAAAGTACAACATAACGGAATCAGGCGGTTTCCCGTGGCAGAGAAGTGCTTCAGGAATCAGTTCAATAGGTGATGTGGTTGTGCCCGCAACTCTGGAGTCAAACGTTAAATTCCTTCACAAGTTCCTTTTTGACGATGATGATTATGAGCCTTCGACAGCGGTACTCAATTATTCAGAAACCATAAAGGAAAAATCACACGTTTATAAAGAGGGACAGGTAGTTGAATCTGTACGTACGGACGGAGGACTCATTTCTTCACCTAAGCCTTCTACACAGGCGGCTGAAACTACAGCAAAGGCAAAGACTGAAGAAGAAAGCGAGACTGACGAGGACGGCAATGTGATTGAAAAGCCCACCATTGGCATTGATGAGGACGGAAACCTTGTATATCCCACTGATGAAGACGGAAACAAGATTCTTCCTACCGATGAGGATGGAAATGTAATCTACCCGACTGATGAGGACGGAAACACCGTTTATCCGACTGATGAGGACGGAAATCCCATCATTCCCGAAACTACGGAGCATGAGGAGGAAGGCCCTGGAGAGTCAAGCCACGGCGATGACTTAGAAGGAGAAAATGACGGACCGGGTCACGTGGAAGGGACTTCCGTTTCTGCTGAGGGAGGCCCGGGTAATCCAACCGAGGGGACAAGACCTATCGGCCCCGGAGTGGATCCTACCGCTGAGACAACCAGAAAGCAGCTGGCACCCGGTGAAGAGGAGACAACAGAAAATACAGATGTTCCGTTAGTTCCCGGAGGAACCGAGGCAGAAAGCAGCCGGAGCTCTCCCGGAGAAATCGTGCCGGGAGGAACTGGAGGACCCGGAAGTGAGTCAGCAAATACTCCTGCCACTAATCCCGGACCTGTAGGACCAGGTCCCGGAGTTCCGGATAACGGCGGGGCTTCAGAAGGCCCCGGAGGCGGATCTCCTGAAGGCGGAATGAGCCCCGGCAGTGCTCCAATAGGTTAATATGTTTTTAAGGACCCGGAAACGGGTCCTTAATTGTGTCCAAAAGTTCACAGACGTTTTCACAAATATATCACATTTATATTTATAATAAACTTGTGAAAAGCAAAAACAACAACCTTTAAGGAGGAATCACATATGAAAAAGATATTTGGAATAGTACTTGCAGCCCTGCTTTTCGGAGTGCTTGCAGGCGGAACCATACTGGGAGTGCAGTATGTCGGAAATAAGTTTTCAGGAAATGAATCAGTAGCTGAAATACCAACCGAAGCAGCTTCAGTCACACAGGCTGCAGTTCCTGAGGCAAAGATAACAAAATCAGCTAAGGTATTTTCCGAGGAAAACACAGGCAACACCATTGAAAGGGCTGAACCCCTCCCGGATACCGCATATGTAGCAATTGATGTATCAGGAATCGTTGAGGCCTCAATGCCGGAGGTCGTTGCAATAACTAACACGACCATAATCAAGCAGATGGGTTACGGAAGCATTTACGATTATTTCTATGGTAACGGAACCGTAACTGAAAAGAAGCAGACAGCTTCAGCAAGCGGAGTCATCATTTCAGAAACCGATGATGAGCTTCTCATCGTCACAAACAACCATGTTGTGGAGAATGCGTCTGAACTGGCCGTGACTTTCATCGACGGTGAAACTGTAAATGCACTTTTAAAGGGAAGTGACCCGGAAATTGACATTGCAGTCATCGCTATTCCGCTTACTGACATAAAGGATGAGACAAAGAAGGAAATCAAGGTTGCAACGCTTCATACGGAAGATGACCTTAAATGCGGTCAGGGAGTCATTGCCATCGGCAATGCACTTGGTTATGGCCAGTCAGTAACAGTAGGCGTCATTTCAGCACTCAACCGTGAAATCACTGACGGGTACAGTAAGTATTCAGATCTTATCCAGACTGATGCGGCCATTAACCCCGGCAATTCAGGCGGAGCACTTCTTAATAATAACGGAGAACTTATTGCAATTAATGTTGCAAAGTTTGCCCAGACAGAAGTCGAGGGTGTAGGATTTTCAATTCCCATTTATAAGGCAATTGAGGTCATCGAGAATCTGTCATTTGCTAAGACAAAGATTGAAATTCCCGAGGAAAAGCAGGGACGTCTCGGAGTTTACATGAATACGATCACGGCTCAGCAGTCAGCTGCCCTCAACATTCCTGCAGGTGTCATGATAGTCGGTTTCTCTGATGAGCTCATGGACGGATACGGTGAGGATGCAATAGAGGATTCGCCTGCAAGGAAAGCGGGACTTCAGAAGAATGACATCCTGACAAAGTTTGACGGGCAGACAGTCACTAACGCACAGGCCCTTGCAAACCTTGTAAAGTATTATGAGGCGGGAACAAAGGTGGATGTCACCGTTCAGAGAATAAATAACGGTGAGTATGAGGAAAAGACTTTTACCGTGACGCTTGGAACGAAGAAGGCAGAGGAAAAGAAAGAGGAAGGAAAGACTGAAGAGGAAACAAAGCCTGAAGAGACTGAAGCACCGAAGGAAAGCGAGTCTCAGGAAGAGAGCACTGAGGATATGTATGATCTTTTCAGAAAGTTCCTTGAACAGTACAGATAACAACTGATAATTAACGTGAAACCGGTGCCTGGCACCGGTTTTATTTGTTATTATATATAACGATATATAACGTTATGTTGACATAACTGATATATGCTGTATAATTCCTGTAACAAGACAAAGAAAGGAATCTTTCCATGGGTAAATATTTTGGAACAGATGGATTCAGGGGAGAGGCAGGAGTCGTTTTAAGAGCAGAACATGCTTTTAAGACCGGGCGTTTCCTCGGCTGGTATTATAAAAACCGACATAACGGAAAACCGGCAAAAATCGTCATCGGAAAAGATACCAGGCGTTCTTCATACATGTATGAAAATGCGCTGGCGGCAGGTATAACTTCAACCGGATCTGATGCATATCTTCTTCATGTAACAACTACCCCATGCGTGAGCTATATTACAAGAACAGAGGAATTTGACTGCGGTGTAATGATCTCAGCGTCACATAATCCGTTCTATGATAACGGAATCAAGCTCATGAATTATGAGGGCGAAAAGATGGATGATGAGATGCTTTCAGAACTTGAGGGCTATCTTGACGGGAAAATCGGAGAGCTTCCCGATGCATCCGGAAATGAGATAGGAAAAACAGTTGACTTCTATTCAGGAAGAAACCGTTACATCGGATACCTTGCAGGAATACCTTCAAGAAGTTTTGAAAAGCATAAGATCGCACTTGACTGTGCAAACGGTGCATCATGGATGATTGCAAGAGCGGTTTTTGATGCGCTTGGCGCAAAGACCTGCGTCATCAATGCGGACCCTGACGGATCAAACATCAATGCACACTGCGGATCCACACATCTTGAGTCACTGAAGGCTTTTGTTAAGGAAAATCATGTGGATGTTGGATTTGCATTTGACGGTGACGCGGACCGCTGCCTTGCAGTGGACGAAAATGGTGAAGAGGTAAACGGTGACGTTATTATGTACATCTGCGCCAAGTGGATGAAGAAGAAGGGACTTCTTCCTTCTGATACGGTAGTTACCACGGTAATGTCAAACTTCGGACTTTATAAGGCTCTCGATGAGATTGGAATCAGTTACGAAAAGACGGCAGTAGGTGACCGCTATGTATATGAGAACATGAAGGAATTCGATCACATGATCGGCGGTGAGCAGTCAGGACACATCATTTTCAGAAAGTATGCTCACACGGGTGACGGTATGATTACCGCGCTCATGCTCATGCAGGTGATGATTGACACGTCACTTCCGCTTTCAGCACTGGCAGCCGGATGCAGGATGTATCCACAGGTTCTTAAAAACGTGGAAGTCGATGACAAGGATGACACCCTTGAAGACGAAAACGTGAAAAAGGCAGTCGAAAAGTGCACTGAACTTTTAGGGGATAACGGAAGGGTGCTTCTCCGTAAATCAGGAACAGAGCCTGTTCTCCGTGTCATGGCTGAGTCCGGGACAAAGGAAAAGTGCAACGAAATGGTTGACAGCATAATAGATGCAATGCGTGTTTCAGGGCATCTTCAGAAGGTAAGATGAAAAAAGGCTTAAGGCAGGGAAGTACTCCTCTTTATGAGCAGGTGGTGCGCGGCATTAAAAACCTTATAGATGAAAGAGGGCTTTCATCAGGAGATAGGATTCCGAATGAGGAGGAACTTTGTGAACTGTTTGGCGTGAGCCGCATAACAGTAAGAAAGGCAGTGTCCCTTCTTACCTCAGAGGGAGTCCTGGAGAAAAGACAGGGAAAGGGAACCTTTGTCGGCACTCCCGGAGTCATAACCGAGACGAGCGGAATATCAGGTTTTTATGAGTCTTGCAGAAAAAAGGGAATGAAGGCCTCCGCAAAGGTCATTCATGTAAAAATGGTCAGGGCTTCCCGGATGGACTTTGAGGAACTGGGAACAGGAAAAGCCGGAGAAGTTCTTGAGACCTTAAGGGTGCGCCTTGCGGACAATGTTCCTGTAATGCTTGAAAAAAATCATTTTTCACCTGCGTATTCGTACCTTATGGAATGCGATCTTGAGGGTTCGCTTTACAACCTGTTAAGAGGCTATGGTGCGGAGCCTAAATCCGCAGAGCATGAAATATCAATGAAATTACCGGATGCGTTAACGGCTAAAAGGCTTAACGTTCCGGAAAACTCCCCGCTGATATTTCTTCGGGAAGTAATATATGACCAGAAGGGAAGACCCCTCCATAATTCAGAACAGTGGATACGGGGAGACATTTTCACCTTCAGGGTGTAAAAAATTAAAAGGAGATTTTAAAATGAAGGTTATTATTCAGAAAGACTATGAAAACATGTGTGAGTGGGCTGCAAAGCACATCATGGACGCCATTAACGACCACAATGCCAAGAACCCGGAGAAGCCCTTTGTTCTCGGACTTCCGACAGGATCATCACCATTAGGCGTCTACAGAAGACTTATTGAAGCAAACAAGGCAGGAAAGGTATCCTTCAAGAACGTTGTTACCTTCAATATGGATGAATATGTCGGCCTTCCTCACGAACATCATGAGAGCTACTGGGCATTCATGCATGACAATTTCTTTGATCATATTGACATCCCCGAGTGCAATGTAAACATCCTTAACGGAATGGCAGAGGACCTTGAGGCTGAGTGTGCTGCTTACGAGGCAAAGATTGCTCACTACGGCGGAATTGATCTTTTCCTTGGCGGTTCAGGCGTTGACGGACACATTGCTTTCAATGAGCCTTTCACATCTCTTACATCAAGAACCGGAGTAAGGGACCTTACAGAGGATACAAAGATTGCCAATTCAAGATTCTTCAATAATGATCCTGAATTAGTTCCTTCAAAGGCACTTTCAGTAGGTGTTGGAACAGTTACGGATTCAAGGGAAGTTCTCCTTCTCATCAGCGGACATAACAAGGCAAGGGCATTAAAGGAGTGCGTCGAGGGCGGCCTTAACCAGATGTGGACCATTTCAGCACTTAACATGCATAACAATGCTTACATTGCATGTGATGAGCTTGCATGCGGAGAACTCAGAGTTGACACATATAAGTATTTCCTCGATATCTATAAGAGCGAGAGAATAGAAGGCTGATAATCAGGAAAGAAAGCGGGAATCCCGGGTAATTCAATGATCGGGATGAAAGCACTAATCGCGGGCTTTAATGCCCGCTTTTCTTTTTGCAATCATATTATCCACGTGAAAAATGAATAATCATGGCTTTTGGTTGGAAAGAAAGGGCAAAAGCGGTAAAATCATATCGGAGCGGGAGAACGTTCCGGTTGGTGAGGTATCATATGTTAGAAAACGCAAAATGGATCACAGAAAATAAAACAGAAAAGGAGGCGGCTGTCGCCGATTCCTCAAAAATGCTTTCCACCGGCGAAGTCGTGGCTTCCGTCATCAATCCCGAGGGGCGGTTTGATCCGGCACCGGTATTTGAGAAGAAATTCCTGTCGGCAAAAAAAGTGAAAAATGCAGTTCTTCATGCCACTGCCTGCGGTCTTTACCGCATATCTGTAAACGGTGAATGTCTGAACCGAGGGCTTTTTGATCCCGGATGGACGGATTATGAGAAGCGGATCCAGTATCAGACATATGACGTGACTTTCCTTCTGAAAAATGAAAACAGGCTGGAGATCCTTGCGGGCTGCGGCTGGGCCTGTGCCGGGCTGCTGGGAGCCGGAAACCATTTCTTTACGGAAAAACCGTGTGTGATCGCAGAACTTGAAATTACTTATGATGACGGGGAACAGGAAACGGTTGTCACCGATGAAACCTGGGACATATATCATTCCTGTCTTCTTTTTACCCATCCTTACCAGGGAGAAGTGATCGATTACGCAAAAGAAGCGAAGCGGATCGGAAAAGCGGTAACGGAAGACATCCATACTGCCCTCATCCCGCAGGAAAAAGAATATGTCACGCCTCATGAAAGACTTTCCGCAAAAAGGCTTTTTGTCACACCCAAAGGAGATACCGTTATTGATTTCGGACAGAACATGGCGGGCTTTGCCGAGGTGAAAATCAACGGCCGTAAGGGGGATAAAGTGACCATCCGCCATGCGGAAACTCTCGATGAGAACGGGAATTTTTACGTAAAGAATCTTCGTACCGCAGCCCAGACGATGGAGTATACTTTAGGGCATGACGGAGAGAATCTGTTAAAACCCATCTTTACTTTCCAGGGGTTCCGGTATATTGCCGTGGAAACAGAACCGAAGAGGGAACTTGTTTTGGCAAACTTCACCGCCGCAGCCGTGTATACGGACATGAAACGCACCGGCTTTGTCGAAAGCGGAAACGAAAAACTCAATCAGCTCTGTGAATGTATTCTCTGGAACATGCGCAGCAATTTCCTGGAAGTCCCGACAGACTGCCCGCAGCGTGAC
This sequence comes from Lachnospiraceae bacterium, assembly GCA_024405115.1. Lineage (GTDB taxonomy): Bacteria > Bacillota > Clostridia > Lachnospirales > Lachnospiraceae > Avilachnospira. The sequence continues at coordinate 35,983 of JAKSPD010000001.1, read as the reverse complement.
GAGAGACTGGGGTGGCTTGGGGACGCACAGGTCTTCTGCAGAAGTGCCGGCTTTTATTATGATGTTTATCGTTTTTACCGCTGCTGGCTAAGGGATATTGTTTCCGAACAGCATGCAGACGGCGGAATTCCGGCCATAGCGCCGTATAACCGCCATGCGAAGGACTTTCGCGTTTCCGCGGCGTGGGCCGATGCCATCACCATCATTCCCATGACATTGTATGAGATCTATGGGGACAAAGCGGTTCTTGAAGAGTGTTATCCCGCCATGTTTCGCTATGTGGAATATCTGCGGAAAGCAGGACCCGAGGAATATCTCTGGTTAGAAGGAAACCATTACGGGGACTGGCTCGCACTGGATGGGCCGGATCCGAGGCATCCAAAGACGGATAAGGACATGATTGCTTCGGCATATTACTTCCATTCCGTGGAACTTCTGATCAGGGCAGGCGAAATATTATGTAAACCAAAAGAAGAAACAGAGAAGCAAAAGGCACTGAGAGACAACATAAGAGAAGCGTTCCGGGCAAGGTTTTTCAATTACCGGGATACCTATGCTGCCTGCACGCTCCTTCTCTGCTTTGGACTTCTTAACGAAGAAGAACGCCCGGAGGCCGCAAAGCATCTTTCCGAAATGATCACGAAAAATGAGGATAAGCTTTTGTGCGGTGTCGTGGGAGCTCCGCTTGTGCTTCATGCCCTTTCGGAAAACGGATATGCGGAAAAGGCATATGACCTCCTGCTTTCGGAAAGTATGCCTTCCTGGATGAGTATGCTTAAATACGGGGCAACTACTTTATGGGAGAGGCCGGACACCTTTACGGATGAAGGAATGAAGGACATCCGAAATGCATCTCTCAATCACTACATGTTCGGCGCTGTCCTTGACTGGATCGTGGGCAGGGCCGGTGGGTTAATGCCCCTGCAGCCGGGATATCGGAAGTTTTCCTGGAAGCCGCTTCCGGAAAAGCGTCTCGGCAAGCTTACGGTAGAGCTGGATACGGCAGGCGGGCACATCGGTGCGGGCTGGGAAATTACAAAAGAGGGGAAGGTCCGTTATGAACTGACGGTTCCGAAAGGAACGGAAGCGCTGGTGACACTTCCGGGAGGAGAAGAGCTTATCGTCTCAGAGGGTAAGTTCTTCCGGGAACAGTAGTGAGACATGCATACCTGTGAAGTGGCCAATATCGTCGGTTACCGGGATACAAAATATTACGGCAGGCTTTTCCGGAAATTTAAGGGAATGACGCTAAGTGAATATAAAAATCAATAAAAAGAGGAAAAAGAATGATCAAGGCAATTATTTGTGATGTAGACGGAACCCTTCTGGATACAGAGCGCATTTACATGAGGGCATGGAAGGAAGCCGGCAGAAAACACGGTTATGATGTGACGGAGGAAGTGCTTCTGGCAACCCGAGCAATCAATAAAAGGGAGGCTGTGAGAATTTTTAAAGACGCTCTCGGGGAATCGTTTGATTATGAGAATGTCTGGCAGGAACGTTTTCTGATCTCTGAGGAAATCCTTGAAAAAGGAGGTTCAGTGCTTATGCCCGGAGTGAAAGAAATGATCGAACTTGCAAAGAAAAAAGGGATTCTTCTTGCTGTAGCATCATCAACAGCGGTAAAAGTAACCGAGCAGCATCTGAAGAGTAACGGGATACTGGATGCATTTTCGGCAGTGATCGGAGGGGACATGGTATCCCATGGAAAACCTGCGCCGGATATTTTCCTAAAGGCTGCAGAAGAGCTTCATGTTGCGCCGGAAGACTGTGTCGTGCTGGAAGATTCCGTAGCGGGAATCAAATCGGCGAAAGCCGCAGGAATGTACCCTATCCTGATTCCGGATGTGGTTCCCGCAAATAATGAGACAAGAACATTATCCTTTGCAGTGCTTGACAGCCTGCTGGAAATTGAACCGGTCATTGACAGCCTTATGCATTGATGAGCGCTGCTGCATGACGCGGGAATCAGAAATTGCCTATAATCGGGAATTTGACAGACTGAAGGGGTTGTACGGTGACAGAATCCGGCTGTCGCTATACTGAAATGATATTTTGGTATTGCGGCAGTCATTTTTTACTTTTTATTCTTAGAATCTGTTATAATAAAAAGGTTCTGCGAACAAAAGAAAGGAAAAAGAATAATGAGTGAAGTGAATAAGCTGCCGTTGACACATGTCGCGGCTACAATTGCAGATCTTTTTGATGTTGAAAGACCGGCTCTTTCGGAAGAGCCTTTACTGTTTGTGGAAGATGCCGTCAGGGACCTTTGCAGAAAACCTTTTGACCGGCTTTTTATTCAGAATCCCGACTGCATGGCTCAGTGGATGATAAACAAATATCCGGATGCCATGTATCCCGTTCAGAAGCTGACACAGATCGCTGTTCCGCTCCATTCAGTCATGCCTTCCGTAACACCGGTGAATTTCGGCACGATTTATACAGGCGCAATGCCCGCAGTGCACGGCATCACCGAATACCGGAAACCGGTCATTACGATCGATTCTCTTTTTGACTCCATGATTAGAGCCGGAAAGAAAATCGCACTTCTTGGACAGAAGAGCTGCAGCATGTCAAACATCTGGCTGGAGAGAGACATGGATTATTTTGTGATCGAAAATGAGGGAGAGCGTGCGGAAAAGGTACGTGATCTTATCATTGAAGACAAACATGATGTGATCGTGGTATGGACCGGAAAGTACGACACATATGATCATAAGTACGGTCCGGAGGATCCGCATTCTGTTGCGGCATTCTATCAGCAGGGACAGCTTTTCGAATACTTTGTCGAAACCATTAAGCGGAACTGGAAGAATCATAATGCTCTCATCGGCTTTATGTCAGACCACGGATGTCACGCGGTCGAGCCCACGGAGGAAAACAAAAGGCACCTTGGTGACCACGGAACAGACAGTCCGCTGGATCTGAACGTGGTACATTACTATGGTGTTGTCACGGAAAAGGAGTAATCATGCTTTATCTGATAAGACACGGACAGACAAATCTTAATAAGACTCGCCGCTGGAACTGCCAGTCGGATGAGGATATTAACGAAGAAGGCATAAAGCAGGCAGAGGCTGCCGCCGATGCAGTTGAAAAGCTGCCTCTTGATCTTATTCTGTGTTCCCCGCTGATTCGTACAAGACATACCTGTGAGATCATAAACAGAAATCACGTTCCCGTTATATACGATAAAAGGCTGATGGAGCGCTGCGGAGGCATCATCACGGGTCAGCCATATGAATACTATGATCATGACCTGTACTATAACCTGAACACGAAAGACTTCCCTGAGGGGATGGAACCTCTTTCGGATTTTATGGGCAGAGTCCATGAACTTCTGAAGGAGGTTGAGGAAAAATACAGAGAAAAGAACGTGCTTCTGGTGACCCATGGCGGCGTGTCAAGATGCGTTAAGTATTATTTTGAACCGATTCCGGAGAACGGTGCCATCAATAAGGACAGCAAAACACAGAACTGTGAGATCAGAGCCTTTGCGTTTGGTGTCGGTGAAATAAAAATGGAGGAGCAGGTATAAACAGATGGGAGAAGTAAAACTGGATCTTTTATATTTGAACAGGGATGAGGTTATTGAACTTGGCGGCGGTGACATGACACTGGCAGTTAAGGATATGGAGGATCTTCTCGTTCTTCGTGAAAACGGCGATGTCCGTGTGCCCGACAAGGTTTCCATGAATTTCGGAAAGACGATAGCAGAGGAAAAGGTGAAGGGCCGTATCAATTCCATGCCCGGATATGTCGGAGGAGATTATGATATGGCCGGCATGAAATGGATCGGCAGCAACCCGGGCAATCTTGCAAAGGGACTACCGAGAGCATCGGCGATCACCATTTTAAATGACCCGGATACAAAGTTTCCTTTAGCTGTCATGGACGGGACTGTGATCAGCAACACGCGTACGGGTGCCATAGGGGGTGTGGCTGTAAAGTATCTTGCAAAGAAGAATGCCGGGACCTTATTTATTTTTGGGGCAGGGCTGATCGCGGAATATATGCTTCTGGCTGCCATGGTAGGCTGTCCGTCACTGGAAACGGTCTATGTTTATGACCTTGTAAAAGAAAGAACCGATGATTTTGCGGAAAGGATGACAGAAAAACTCGGTATTTCGGTAATTTCTTCGGAAAAGGAGATGGCAAAGGAGTGCGATATTGTGGTAACGGCCACCGGCGCGGCAAGCCCGGTCGTTGATTTCTGTGACCTTGCAAAGGGAGCTCTGTACATCAACTTCGGCGGTTTTGAATGTACCTACGATATGGTCTCAAAGTCGGATAAAAGGTTCGTGGACAACTGGCAGGCAGTAAAGCACAGGAACACCAGCGCCATTGCCAAGATGGCAAACGAAGGGATTTTTGAGGATTCGGAGCTTTCCGGTGAGCTTGGTGCTGTCATTGCAGGAAGTATACCCGGCCGTACCTCCGATGAAGAGACGATCTATTTCAACTGTGTGGGCATGGGAATCGAGGATATCGCCATAGCGACACGTGTCTACCGCAAGGCACTCGCCGAAAAAAAAGGCACGATGCTGAAATACTGGTAAGAGTTTTTGAATCTGAGAGAATGCTTTCTCTTCCTTTATGGACAAAAACGTTAAATAAACGTAAAATTATTTATGACGGCAGGGGCTTCTGTGGTCCCTGCTTTTAAAAATTCAAAATAGGTCGGATTATATGAAAAAGATAACCATACTCGGTGATGTGATGTGTGAGCCGCCCGTATTCAGCCAGGCGAGAAAAAAGGACGGAAGTTTTGATTTTATGCCGGCATATAAGCATTTAAAGCCGCTTTTAAAGGACGCGGACTATGTTATGGCAAACCTCGAGACTCCTTTGGCAGGAGAGGAGCTGGGGTATACTTATCGGCTGGTTTCCTTCAACGCTCCAAATGAGATTGCGGAAACCATGAAGGAAATCGGCGTGGATTTTGTGTCTACCGCCAATAACCATGCCATGGACCGTGGCAGCGAAGGGCTTGAAAATACGATTAAGGCCCTCGATGCCATCGGCCTTGACCACACCGGAACCTTTATAAACTACAGAAAGGACATGCCGGAACGAATCTTCTATAAGCAGCTCGGGGATACAAAGATCGCAGTCATCGCCTATACCTACGGTACAAACTACGGTATCAACGGGAGCGAGCCCGATGAGAAAAAGGGGGATCACGTCAATTATCTGCGCCCCTGTACGATAAAACTGGCAGTTGGCAACAGACAGTCTACAAAGGCATATAAAGACGCCCTCAGGCTCTGCGAAGAAATTGCCGGAAAAAAGCCTCTCTGGGAAGATGAAGTGAAAATGCGAAATGTCTTTGGAATTCCACAGGCTTACGCCGATGATGTCCTGGTTCCAAAGGCATACGAAGACTGCCTGAAGCAGGTCGAGGCAGATTATCAGGAAGCCAGAAAAAATGCCGATCTTGTTTTTATCCTGCCGCATATGGGAGGACAGTTTAACGTGACTCCCGGCGCATTCTCCGAGTACATGGCCTGGGAATTCATGAAGATGGGCTTTGATGGCGTGCTTGCTGCACATTCCCATACACTTCAGAAGGCAGAATATCTCAGGAAGATGCCCTGCTTCTTTTCCATCGGCAACGTATCCATGAGTCCCTTCTCCACTTATGCGGAAAGGAGCACCCTTCCGGAGTATTCCGTGGTTCCGCACCTCTATGTGGAAAAAGGAAAGATCAAAGAAGTCACCTTCTCTATCTGCAAAATTGTGGAGGAATTAAAGGGCGGTCTTACGGTAACAGACGAGATGTACCGTGAGAGATGCAGAACCATGGACGGCGACACCCCCGTCGGAAGGATCACCGTATATCCCATCGAAAAGCTTTATGAGAAGCTTGACGATTCTCAGAAAGAAGCTCTTCTTTCAGAACTGGAAGTCATATTTAAGAGAGTGACCGGAAAGAAATTCCCGGGAATCAGGTCAGAATATAAGTTATAATAACCGGGAATGCCTGGTTTGTGTATTCCGGGATCTATACTGTACCCATAACAGTAAAAACCGTGAGGTGATGAACGTCCCGGATGGTGTCTGAACGTCCCGGACGGTGTCTGAACGGTCCGGACAGTGTCTGAACAGTGCGTTTTTTCTTTGTATATCCACTTCATATTATCTTTGTAATAGGGTATAATAAACTATTGTGAGTTTAAAACCAACTTAAAAGGAGTTACATAAATGAAGTATTCAAAGTTACAGAACGGCAGCGACATAAGAGGCGTTGCAATGGAAAACAATGCCGGTGAGGCAGTTAATCTTACAGAGGATGCAGTTACATCTTTAGCAGGTGCTTTCGGAAAGTGGCTTAAAGAGCGCCTTCAGAAGGATGAGATCAAGGTGGCCATCGGACGCGACTCACGTCTTACAGGCCCTCAGATCGTTTCCTGGACGAAGGCAGGCCTGAATGCACAGGGAGTTCCCTGCACTGATTTCTCCATGGCTTCAACACCCTGCATGTTCATGAGTACCGTTCTGGGAGATGAACCCTTTGACGGAAGCATAATGATTACCGCAAGCCATCTTCCCTCACAGAGAAACGGCATGAAGTTCTTTACCAGGGACGGCGGACTTGAGAAGGCTGACATTGCAAAGCTTATAGAGATAGCTGAGGACATTGCTCCCGCTGAAAAGAAATGCTGCGAGAAGTGCAACAGTGAAGAGGACTTCATTTCTGTTTATGCCGCACATCTCTGCGACATCATTAAAAAGAACGTTAATGCCGTTGACTATGAGCACCCCCTTAAGGGATTCAGGGTAATCGTGGATGCCGGAAACGGTGCCGGCGGATTCTTCGAGGCAAAGGTCCTTAAGCCACTCGGAGCAGATACTGAAGGTTCGCAGTTCCTTGATCCTGACGGAAGCTTCCCGAATCATATCCCGAACCCTGAGGACAAGAAGGCCGCAGAGGCAATCGTTGCCGCTACCCTTTCAGCAAAGGCTGATCTGGGAATAATCTTTGATACTGACGTTGACCGTGCAGGTGCCGTACTTTCTGACGGAACGGAACTTACAAGAAACGCCCTTATTGCAATGATGGGTGCCATTCTCATGAAGGAACATCCCGGATGCACACTTGTTACCGACTCAGTGACATCAACAGGACTTGCTGATTTCATTGCTTCAAAGGGCGGTGTTCACAGAAGGTTCAAGCGTGGATATAAGAACGTAATCAATGAGGCAATCCGTCTCAATAAGGAAGGCGTTGATGCAGAACTTGCGATGGAGACCTCAGGACACGGAGCACTTAAGGAGAACTACTTCCTTGATGACGGTGCATACCTCATGGTAAAGCTTCTTATCGAAATCGGTAAGGGACATGACTTAAAGGCGATGGTTGCTGAACTTAAGGAGCCTGCAGAGTCAAAGGAATTCCGTATGAACGTTCTTTCAGAAAACGTTGCAGCAGTTCAGGATAAGGCACTTGAGGCACTTAATGACGCAGTAGCAGCTTCAGAAGGCCTTTCACTTGCACCTGATAATTTTGAGGGAATCCGTGTCAACTGTGACAAGACACATGGTGATGGATGGTTCCTTCTCCGTAAGTCACTTCATGATCCGCTCATGCCCCTTAACGTTGAGTCAGACGCAGAAGGCGGATGTGAAATAATGGCAGTTAAGATTTATGACATCTTAAAGGATGTTGAAGGTCTTGATACAGCACCTCTGGCAGCATTTGTAAAATAATGGACCTTTTCGATTACATGCGCGAACAGAATAAAAAGGACACTGCACCTTTAGCTTCAAGACTTCGTCCTGAAACTGTGGATGAGGTGGTGGGACAGGAGCATATCCTTGGTAAGGATAAGCTTCTTTACCGCGCCATAAAGGCGGACCAGCTGGGAAGCATCATTTTCTTCGGACCTCCCGGTACGGGAAAAACCACCATCGCGCAGGTGATTGCAAAAACCACTAAAGCTGATTTTAAGGAATTAAATGCCACGACTTCCGGCAAGAAGGATATGGAGGAAGTGGTAGTGACAGCTAAGGAAAACGCCGCATTCGGGAAAAAGACCATTCTCTTTGTGGATGAGATACACCGTTTCAATAAGGCACAGCAGGACTACCTTCTTCCTTTCGTTGAGGACGGTACGGTAACCCTTATAGGGGCAACTACTGAAAATCCTTATTTTGAGGTGAACAGGGCACTTTTGTCAAGGTCACGTATCTTTGAACTCAAGCCACTTTCATCAGACGATATAAAGACACTTGTATACCGCGCAGTAAACGATGAGGAAAAAGGCATGGGAATGTACCATGCCGTTATCGATGATGATGCGGCACAGTTCATTTCGGACGTTGCGGGTGGTGACGCGAGGGCGGCGCTTAATGCCATTGAACTGGGCGTTCTTACAACTGATCCGGATGAAACAGGTCATATACATCTTACTTTGGAAGTTATGCAGGAATGCATACAGAAAAAGGCACTTGGGTATGACAAAAACGGTGACAACCATTATGACGTAATATCAGCCTTCATTAAGAGCATGCGTGGTTCTGACCCGGATGCGGCGGCGTATTACCTTGCAAGGATGCTTGCATCGGGAGAAGATATTAAGTTCATTGCAAGGCGCATAATGATCTGTGCCTCGGAGGATGTGGGAAATGCTGACCCGATGGCCCTTGTAGTGGCTACCAATGCCTCGCTGGCCGTTGAACGCATAGGAATGCCGGAAGCGGGAATTATACTTACCCAGGCATGTACGTATGTAGCGTGCGCGCCGAAGTCAAATTCAGCGGAAAGTGCAAGAAATGCCGCATCGGCGTTAGTCGAAAAGACAGGAACGCTTCCCGTACCGGTATATTTAAGGGATGTCCATTATGAGGCTGATGCTTCAGATGACGGAAGCGGTAAATTCCAGGGCAACGGAACCGGCTATAAGTATGCACATAACTACCCATATCACTGGGTGGACCAGCAGTATCTGCCGGATGCGGTTAAGGATGAAAAAATTTATGAGCTTTCAGACCAGGGCTATGAGAAGAACTTAAAGGCCTGGCTTCGTAAGATAAAGACACAGGGGTAATGCAGGATAAGAGCTTAAAACAGAGCGTAATTAAGGGCTTTTTATGGAAAGCGGTTGAAAACGGAGGTGACCAGCTGATCACCTTCGTTATTTCCATTGTCCTGGCAAGACTTCTGGGACCGGAAAAGTACGGCACCATGTCTGTAATGCTCATCTTTGTCACCATCGCAAATGTAATTATTCAGACGGGCTTTCAGACCGCGCTCATCCAGAAGAAAGAGGTCAGTGAAGATGACTTCTCATCAGTATTCTGGCTGGGACTTTTAATATCCCTTATTCTTTACGGAATCATTTTCATTATTTCGCCTGTAGCGGCATCGTATTTTGATGACCCTGAAATCACTCCCATGCTCAGGGCCCTGAGCATAGTCCTTTTCTTTGGTTCAGTCACGAGTGTGCTTTTTGCAAAGGTGGCAAGGGAACTGAATTTCAGGCTGCAGTGTATCGCCACGGTAATTGCAGACATACTAAGTGGGGTTGCGGGAATCATCGCGGCAGTTAAGGGCGCGGGGACATGGGCCCTCATTATCCAGCAGCTTTTAAAGAACATGATTCTGATGCTGCTTCTTATAGTCCTTCTTTCCTGGAGGCCTTCGTTTACATTCAGGATGGAAAGGATAAAGAGTCTCTTTTCATACGGCTGGAAAGTGCTTGTTTCAGGTCTTATCGATACCATTTACAATAACCTTTATACACCTGTCATTAAGAAACTCTATGACCCTGAAATGGTGGGATTTTACAACCGTGCCAACCAGTTCCCGCAGGTGATTGCAAATTCAGCCGCGGCCACCATGCAGGCGGTTCTGCTTCCGGCATTTTCAAAGACACAGGGAAGCGGCAACACTGAACAGGCTAACAGCCGTGCCATAATGAGAAGGACACTTAAGACTGGCAGCTATGTGATGTTCCCTGCCATGTTCGGAATAATGGCTGTTTCTGAATCTCTTGTAAGGGTGCTTTTGGGAGATGCCTGGATGGGTGCGGTCACGCTTTTAAGGTTATGCTGCCTGTCTTATTCTGTCTGGCACATTCATGTGGCGAATCTTCAGGCAATAAATGCAAACGGAAGAAGCGACATCTATCTTAAGCTTGAGATATTAAAAAAGATCATAGGCGTTCTTGTACTTATATTAAGTGCTAAAGGCGGTGTCACGCTGATGATTCTCATGAAGGCGCTTTTTGACTATGTATGTACCTTCATTAATGGCTGGCCGAACAGAAAGATAATCGGATACTCTCCGCTAAGGCAGTGGCGGGACATTATGCCGGAGTTCTTATCGGCGGGAGCAATGGGTATCATCGCTTACCTTGTAAGGCCGTTAATGCTTCTTGCAGGAGTTTCCGGAGAAAATTTCGGAAGTGCACTCCTTATAATGGCTGTTCAGATAATAATCGGAATATCGGTTTACATAATTGTATCCCTGGCATTCAGGCTTGAGAGCATGAGATACCTGAAGGAAACAGTCCTTAACCTTCTGAAGAAAAGATGATAGATATTCCAAAAACGAGAATTGAATACATATCTGACTTTGGAAATGCAAAAGTCTATATAAAGCGGGATGACCTTATTCCATTTTCTTATGGGGGAAATAAGGTCCGCATTGCATGGGAAGCTTTTAATGATGCAAAAGAAAAAGGATGCGGGACCTTTATTTCGTATGGAAGCGCATCCTCAAACCTTAACCGTGTCGTTTCTCAGATGGCGGCGGAGTTTTCAATGAAATGTGTCATCATTATCAAAAAAGAGGATGATGAAAAAGAATGGAAACTTTCGACAAATGAGGAAACTGTACGTTCTTCAGGAGCAAAGTTAGTATACACGTCCCCGGAAGATGTTAGGAAAACTGTTTTGGAAGTCCTTTCCATGGAGAATAGACCATACTACATTTATGGCGACGAAACCGGAAAAGGAAATGAGGAAACGCTTTCCAAGGCTTACAGAAAGGTATTTTCGGAAATAAGAAATCAGGAAGGTGAGATGGGACTTAAGTTCCCATATATCTATACGGCAGTGGGCACAGGTTCCACCATCAAAGGGCTTTCAGATGCGTGTGACGGGGAACATTTCATTAACGGGATATCAGTGGCACGTAATGCAGATGCTTTCAGTTACCTGAACGAACATGCGGTCGTAACGGATGATTACCTTCTGGGAGGATACGGAAAGTATACAGATGAACTTTCAGGGCTTATCCGCCGGACATATCAAGAGCATGGGATTCCGCTTGACCCGTGTTATACCGGAAAAGCATTTTACGGAATGCTTTGTGAAATTGAAAAAAAGAAGATAAGCGGAAACTGCCTGTTTATTCATACCGGCGGTTATCCGATATTTAAGGACATGATGGGAATATGGGAGTCATCAGGTTATGACCTGAAAACCTGAGGGCTTTAATCTGAGCCGGGCCTTCTGGTCCGGCCTGTTTTTTTGATAGTAAACATGTCAGGATGTTTCTCAAAAAATAAGGCGTAACGAGCCTATATTATGTCGGATGGAGAAAAAGACAGATGAAGGTTTTTGACTGGACAATAGAAGATTATCTTAAGGCCATCCTTGATGCAATGAAGCCGGATTATGAATGGTATACGCTGGACATGCTTCAGAAAAAGGATAAGGTAACGATCAAGAAAATTAATGAGCTTGTAGAATCGCGTAAAAACCAGGATCCTAATGAAACCCGGAACAGGAAACCACTCAATACCCCGGAGGAGGTAGTGGGCGAAATATGTCATGATATCGAAAATCATATTGAGTGGTCACCAAGCTCATATCTTAAACAAATCGATGTATACAATGTACCGTTTTTGCCACAGGAACTGGGTGGTGGATGGATGCTGGAAGAATACTGTTTCAAAAAGTATGAAGGTGACATTTTCTTCTCATCAGTTACCGCAGGTGACCGCAGTGCCGGTTCAGGCAGGACTTTTTATATCCCAAGGAGGTTGATCGAAGGGCACACTTACGAAGAATTCCTTGATGACTATTTTGACAAGATTGCAGATCCGAGATTTTTCGGTCTTGGAAAAGAAGCCGTTATCAATGACGGAATCCTTAAGACCTTCCTTGGATTTACAAAGAGAAAGCCTCACCCTGAAGTAAAGGAAACAGACCTTCCTGACATGACAGTTTACTGCATTTCTGAGTTCTGCCGTGGAGACTGCATGGAACATATTAAGGAAGACCAGCTTAGCGAAGATAAGGATCTCACTAAAAAAGAATGGGAGAAATTTAAAAATGAACTCCCCATGGTTGAGAGTCTGGTCGTGCGTGACATGGATGGAAAAATACCATGTTACTGGGGAATCATGACTGATGACAACGTTTTTCGTGATGACATAACATTCAGTTCTTACTGGAATCATTATTTCCGAACAGGTTATTACGTTGCCGCAATGGAAGTTACTGAAGATTCCCCAATGCCAAGTTGTGCTGACATATGGAAAAAGCGTGTTATCCCGGGCCGTCACTACGTGACCGCCGATGTAACGGACATGGCGCCTTCCAAGTATGATGAGGTACTTTTAAACTATGTAAACAACACAATTCCTGAGATGGGTTATTTACTTTCAGGTGCGATAATGGAACGTATGGATAACGTCACCGGAATAACAGAACTGTATTTCCCGGTTAAATAAGCCTGTCAATATATTGAGAATTAAGAACATATCATGAAGGAGAGGGAAATAAAGGATGGTTGGTTCTAAAAGCTGGAACTGTTCCATGATTTTGAAATAATCGGAATGTCATATGTGGAAGACCGGGGACATAATAACATGGGAATCCATTACCATATACTTGTAAGGAAATAGTTTCAGCATATTTTGAATATAAGGAATGATTAATTCCGCCCTGGCTTTTGTCAGGGCGGATTCTTTTAGATGTTTGCTTTTGTTTCGCAGTAGATGCAACGGTAGATTTTCTTTTTCCTGTCCGTCAGCTTAAACACATGGTCCAGTTCCTGCTCACAGCTTGTTATGCATCGCGGGTTTTTGCATTTGACGACATTTATTATTGTCTCGGGCATATCAATCTTCTTCTTTTCAAAAAGCTTACCATCCCGGATGACATTTATTGTTGCATCAGGATCGACAAACCCAATCACGTCAAGGTTCACGTCGATTGCGGCATCAATCTTAATGATGTCTTTTTTGCCCATCTTGTTACTGGTGGCGTTTTTGATGATGGCCACGGCGGCCTCAAGCTTATCGAGTTCCAAAAGCTCGTAAATCCTCATTGCATTGCCTGCGGTGATGTGGTCTATAACGATACCGTTCTGGATTGAATCTATATTCATATAGTGCCGGCCTCCTTTAAAAGCTTAAGAATAAGTGCCATACGCATGTATTTTCCGTTAAGTACCTGCTTAAAGTAGCATGCCCTCTTATCTTCATCTACCTTAACGCTTATCTCGTTGACCCTTGGAAGAGGATGCATGATTACGAGGTCTTCCTTTGCGTTAACAAGCTTTTCAGGGGTGAGTACGTAGCTGTCCTTTAGCCTTAAGTAATCTTCCTCGTTGAAGAAACGTTCCTTCTGGATTCTTGTCATGTAAAGGATGTCCAGGGTGGGAAGTACTGTCTCAAGGTCCGTTGTCTGCTCATAGGGGATACCCTTTTCCTGAAGTACTTCCTTCTTTACATAGCCTGGTACCTTTAATTCCTCAGGGGAGATGAGCACGAATTTAACTCCGGTATAACGTGACATTGCCTCGATGAGTGAATGCACGGTACGTCCGAACTTGAGGTCTCCGCAGAGCCCGACTGTGAGGTTGTCGAAGTGGCCTTTCTCACGGTAGATGGTAAGGAGGTCAGCCAGGGTCTGGGTGGGATGGGAGTGTCCGCCGTCACCTGCATTGATGACCGGGACTGAAGCATTCTTTGCTGCCACAAAAGCCGCACCTTCCTTTGGATGACGCATTGCGATGATGTCAGTATAGCAGCTTACGGTCTTTGCGGTATCGGCCACGCTTTCGCCTTTAGCGGCGGAAGAGGAGCCTGCGCCAGCCATGGTTATCACATGTCCGCCCAGCTCATACATTGCGGCCTCAAAACTCATCCTGGTTCTTGTAGAGGGTTCAAAGAAGAGTGTTCCAAGCTTTTTGCCCTCACACTTGTGTGCGTATTTAGCAGGATTTGCGATTATGTCCTCGGAGGTGCCGATGAGTTCCATTATCTCGCTGGGAGAAAGATCCCTTATGTCAATAATACTTCTTCTCATTTTTTTCCTCCGATCCAGCTTTCGTCAGAAGGATTATTTCTGAAGGCAATGAGCCTTTCTACATCGCCAGGTGCAATGTAGCCTTCTTCTGACGCAGTTTCTGCTATGGTATCAAAATCTGTAAGTGAAACGTTCTTGACATCTGCGGCAGCAAGTCTTTCAAGTCCTTTTTTCATACCGTACGTAAAGATTGATGCAATTCCAAGTACTTCTGCGCCTGCTTCACGAAGTACGTTTACTACTTCTATAACGCTTCCTCCGGTGGAGATGAGGTCCTCAATTACCACTGCCTTCTGGCCAGGCTTAAGCTCTCCCTCAATCTGGTTCTGACGGCCATGGTCCTTTGCACCGCTTCTTACGTAGCCCATCGGCATCTTTAAAAGATGTCCGGTGATGGCTGCATGTGCGATTCCTGCTGTTGACGTGCCCATGAGTACTTCCGCATCAGGGTAGTATTCCTTTACGATTTCGGCAAGCCCTTCCTCAACATCAGTCCTTACCTCCACGTTTGTGAGTGTAAGACGGTTGTCACAGTATACAGGGCTTTTTATGCCACTTGCCCAGGTAAATGGTTCATCAGGACGGAAGAAAACCGCCTTGATTTTAAGAAGGTCTTTAGCTATCAACTTGTTTCTTTCCATTAATTCCTCCTTTACTGTAAGAACTCTCTTACACATCTTTCATACGCTGCCTTCGGGTCAGAAGCTGCCGTAATGGGACGTCCCACAACGATATAGTCTGAACCGGCTTCCTTTGCATCTTTTGGACTCATGACACGCTTCTGGTCACCCTTTTCACCCTCAGGGAACCTGATGCCCGGAGTTACCGTAAGGAAACCCTCGCCACAGGTCTCATGGACCTTTGCCGCCTCAAGCGGTGAGCACACGACACCGTCAAGTCCCGCATTTTTTGCATTAAGCGCATAACTCATGACAGTTTCCGGAAGCGGCTTTTCAATGAGCATCTCGTTTCTGAGAGTGTCCTGGTCTGTTGAGGTAAGTATCGTTACCGCTATGAGAAGGGGTCTTGTTCCGTCTGGACGGGTAAGTCCCCTTATTGCGGCCTCCATCATGGCCTTAGAGCCGAAAGCATGAAGGTTCACTATGTCTGCATCCAGTGAGGAGAGGACACGCATGGCCTTTTCAACGGTGTTAGGGATGTCGCAGAGCTTAAGGTCAAGGAAAATCTTATGGCCTCGGCGCTTAATTTCTTTTACGATCTGCGGCCCTTCCGCATAAAAAAGCTCCATGCCTATCTTTACGAACGGCTTTTCCTCAGTGAAATTATCGAGGAAAGCGTAAGTGTCTGCCGCGTTTTTGAAGTCGCAGGCGATTATCACATCTTTTGCCATCAGAACGCACCTCCTATGATGTCTTTAAGCTCTTTAATTCCGTATTTTTCCATTGCCCGTGGAAGGTCTTCAATTATGTTTTTACATGCAAGCGGGTCGATGAGGTTTGCCGTACCAATCTCTACTGCGGAAGCTCCGGCCAGCATCATCTCTATTACGTCCTCTGCACTCATTATCCCACCCAGTCCGACCACCGGGATATTTACAGCGTGTGCCACCTGCCATACCATTCTTAATGCCACCGGGAACACCGCGGGACCTGAAAAGCCTCCCATGATGTTTTTAATGACGGGCTTTTTTGTCTTTAGGTCTATTCTCATTCCCAGAAGGGTATTAATGAGGCTTACCCCGTCCGCACCGGCATCGGCGCAAGCCTTTGCCACCACCGTGATGTCAGTGACATTTGGTGTGAGTTTTATTATGACGGGTTTTTTCGTGACTTCCCTCACCGCCTTTGTCACGGCTGCCGCCGATGCCGGATTGGTTCCAAAACTCATGCCGCCTCCGTGGACGTTAGGGCAGCTTATGTTGACCTCGAACCATCCGATCTGCGGTTCAGCATCCAGCCTTCTTACGGTCTCCCTGTATTCGTCAGCCGAGAAACCGCTCACATTAGCCATTACGGGTTTATTAAAGCATTTTATAAGCTTGGGAAGTTCTTCGGAAATGACCTTGTCCACTCCCGGGTTCTGTAACCCGACGGAATTAATGAGACCAGACGTGCATTCTGCAATCCTCGGGGTAGGATTTCCAAAGCGGGGTTCGAGTGTGGTTCCCTTAAATGAGAAAGTCCCAAGGCAGTTTATGTCATAGTATTCCGCAAATTCGTAGCCATATCCAAAACATCCTGAAGCAGGTATAACCGGGTTATCGAGTTTAATACCGCAAAGTTCGACATTTAAGCTTCCCACAGTATTTCCTCCTTCTTCATTACTGGTCCGTCTTTACAGATTCTTTTGTATCCGGTGATGGTCCTGCAGGAGCATCCCATGCAGGCACCAAACCCGCAGCCCATCCGTTCCTCAAATGAAAACTGACCTGATGTAACAGTGTTTTTGTAAACTGCCTTCAGCATGGGCTCGGGTCCGCATGTGTATACGTATGAATAATCTTTTGGAAGGGCATCCGTCACAAATCCCTTTATTCCATAGCTTCCGTCAACCGTCGTGACAGACACTTTGCAGCCCAGCCTCTTAAACTCATCCTCGTAAAAAACTTCGTCCTTCTTATTGAATCCGAGGATCACGGAAACATTTTTTCCTTCCCCAGTCAGCTTTTTTGCAAGAAGGAAGAGTGGGGGCACGCCCACACCTCCGCCGATGATGAGAGGAGAGTCACCGCTTAGGGATGTGTTATATCCGTTTCCAAGCCCAGTAAGAAGGCTGAGTTCAGCTCCTTCTGACATTTTGGAAAGGGCCTCAGTTCCTTTTCCCACGACCTTATAGATAAGGGTAAGGCTGTTTTTTGAAACATCACATACAGAGATGGGACGGCGTAGGAAGAACCCGTCAATCTTAATGTTCACGAACTGTCCGGGTCTTTTAATTTCTGTAATATCACCTGAAAGAGTCATGCGGTGTACATTTTCAGTCACATGTAAGTTTTCAGTTATTATAAATACGCATTCTTTCATATAGTACTTTTGTGTTGGTGAAGAAAAGTTAAGGCAGGCAATTTTAACACTAATATAAGAGTTTTATGCCGCTTGTTGGTTTTTTCATGCATACGGGGTATAAAATTACTGTCTTACGCCGATGTTTTTTACCCTAAACGATAACCGTGAGGCATAAACGGAAAAAATGGCGTTAGGAAAAGCAGATTTTTATACCACTCAAGCCATTTTTGAAGCATTTGGGGTAAAAAACGTCCTAAAGCGTGCTGCTTCAGTATGCTTTTTTATAGAAATAAGTGTTTTAATAATTTCAAACACACCGGTCATATTACGAATCGATGGTTGAGATTGTCTGCGTGGTCTCCTCAAGTACGTCCAGGAGAACCCTTACAGTATCAGGCGATGTGAAGAGAGTCACGTTGTTTTCCGTTGCAAGACGCCTTATCATGTTACCGTCGCTTACTCCCTTTGTTGAACCGGGGTCACGTGTGTTGATAACGTATGCAATGTAGCCCTGCCTGATTGCATCCGGGATGTCATCGCTGCCGTCACTTATCTTTTTAAGTACGTGTGTCCTGATGCCGTTCTCCTTAAGGAATTCTGCCGTTCCCTCGGTACCCTGGATGTTGAATCCCAGATTGTAGAATCTTCTTACAAGCGGAAGTATCTCCTCACGGTCCTTCTTTGCAATTGTTACAAGAATAGTACCGTAGTTTTTAAGCTTCATGCCCGAAGCCTGAAGAGCCTTATAAAGTGCACGGTTGAGGCTGTTGTCATATCCTATGGCCTCACCCGTGGACTTCATTTCGGGTGAGAGGTATGCGTCCATTCCCTTAAGCTTATTGAATGAGAATACCGGAACCTTTACGTAGAAACGCTTTTTCTCATCAGGATAGATACCGAAGATCCCGAGCTCCTTTAACGACTTCCCAAGGATGACCTCCGTGGCGATGTCAGCGAGAGAGTAGCCTGTTGACTTTGAAAGGAAGGGAACGGTTCTTGAGGAACGTGGATTTACCTCGATGATGTATACGTCATCATTTTTATCAACTATGAACTGTATGTTATAAAGGCCCACGATTCCGATTGCGAGTCCCAGCTTCTTTGCATACCGGAGGATTATGCCCTTTACCTTGTCGGAGATGGAGAATGACGGATATACGCTTATTGAGTCTCCGGAATGGACGCCTGTACGCTCCACAAGCTCCATGATACCTGGTACGAACACGTCGATTCCGTCACAGATTGCATCGACCTCGACTTCCTTACCCTGAATGTATTTGTCAACAAGTACGGGCTTGTCAGCGTCAATCTCAACTGCAGTCCTTAAATAGTGGCGGAGCTGTTCCTCGTTTGCAACTATCTGCATTGCACGGCCGCCCAGAACGAATGAGGGGCGGACAAGTACCGGATAACCGATCTCTGCGGCTGCCCGGACACCGTCCTCGATTTTTGTTACGGCCTGTCCCTTAGGCTGCGGAATATTAAGGTCAAGAAGGACTTTTTCAAAGCTGTCACGGTTTTCCGCACGTTCGATGGCTTCGCAGTCTGTTCCGATGATCTTTACCCCGCGGTCAACAAGAGGCTGTGCAAGGTTGATCG
The DNA here is from genome assembly GCA_024405115.1 of Lachnospiraceae bacterium. GTDB lineage: Bacteria > Bacillota > Clostridia > Lachnospirales > Lachnospiraceae > Avilachnospira. Next base: position 17,150 of record JAKSPD010000001.1, on the reverse strand, counting down.
CTGTCTGTCCGCCCAGAGATGCGATCACTCCGTCAGGCTTTTCAAAGTCAATGATGGCCATAACATCCTCGGGAGTGAGAGGCTCAAAGTAAAGCTTGTCCGCAGTTGTGTAGTCTGTGGAAACCGTTTCGGGATTGTTGTTTATAATGATCGCTTCGTAACCCGCGCGCTTTATCGTTTGGACGGCGTGAACTGTTGAGTAGTCAAACTCAACACCCTGGCCGATTCTTATGGGACCTGCGCCAAGCACGATTATCTTCTTTTTGTCAGTAAGGCGTGACATGTTCTCGCCTGTGTATGATGAGTAAAGGTATGCAATGTACTTTCCTGTGTGGAGTGTGTCAACCATACGGAATACGGGAGTGATGCCGTTTTCCTTCCTGAGTGCGTAAACATCAACCTCCTTCATGTCCCATGCCTTTGCGATGAAGCTGTCAGAGAATCCCATAACCTTCGCATCCTTAAGCACCTTAAGGTCACGCGGATTAGCTTTTATGAGTTTTTCCATGTCCACGATCTTTTTGAAGGATTCGAGGAACAGTTCAGTGATCATGGTCACTTCATGAAGCTTTTCAATGCTCACATTCCGGCGAAGAAGCTCCATGCAGGCATAAAGGTTGTCAGAATGGAACTCGGAAAGGTATGTGAGAATCTCGTCATCAGTCTGTGAATCGAATTTTGGAAGGTAGAGATGGATGGTTCCCGTCTCAAGTGACCTTACTGACTTAAGGACGCATTCCTCAAGATTGGAACCGATTCCCATTACCTCACCGGTCGCCTTCATCTGTGTACCGAGGATGTTCCTGGCATCAGAGAATTTATCAAACGGGAAACGCGGGAACTTTGCAACGATGTAATCAAGCGAGGGTTCCTGTGAAGCAAAGCCTCCGGCTACGGGAATCTCCGCAAGGCTCATGCCCATTGCGACCTTTGCGGTGACTCTTGCTATCGGGTATCCGCTTGCCTTTGAGGCCAGAGCCGATGACCTTGATACTCTGGGGTTAACTTCGATAAGGAAGTAGCGGCTGCTATTTGGGTCAAGTGCGAACTGTACGTTACAGCCGCCTTCAATCTTAAGCTCCCTGATGATCTTTATGGCGCTGTCTTTTAGCATGTTGAAGTCAGCGTCGCTTAATGACAGGATGGGGGCAACTACCGCGGAGTCACCTGTGTGAACTCCAACAGGGTCTATGTTTTCCATACCGCAGATGGTTATTGCGTTGTCATAAGCGTCACGCATTACCTCAAACTCTATCTCCTTAAAGCCCTTCACGCTCTTTTCCACAAGTACCTGGTGAACGGGAGAGAGCTTAAAGGCATTTGTTCCTATTTCTATTAGTTCTTCCTCGTTATTGGCGAAGCCACCGCCTGTTCCTCCAAGTGTGAAAGCGGGGCGGAGAACTACAGGGTATCCGATATGTGATGCGGCAGTAATTGCTTCGGGAATGCTGTAAGTGATCTCTGAAGGGATTATGGGCTCACCGATGGACTCGCACATCTCCTTAAAGAGCTCACGGTCCTCGGCACGCTCGATGCTTTCGCTCTTTGTTCCTAAAAGCTCAACCTGGCATTCACGAAGGACGCCCTTCTTTTCGAGCTGCATAGCCAGGTTAAGGCCTGTCTGCCCTCCGATTCCGGGCACGATGGCATCGGGACGCTCGTAACGGATGATCTTTGCTATGTATTCAAGGGTCAGGGGCTCCATGTAAACCTTATCCGCAATCTGTGTGTCAGTCATGATGGTAGCGGGGTTTGAGTTGCACAGAATCACCTCATAACCTTCCTCTTTTAGTGAAAGGCATGCCTGTGTTCCGGCATAGTCGAATTCTGCAGCCTGTCCGATGACTATCGGGCCTGAACCTATGATAAGTACCTTTTTGATGTCAGTTCTCTTTGCCATATATGTACCTCCGGCATTAAATGAAACTATAAACTTTTTTACCGTTACATTGTGTCTCTATGCATCTGCCATAAACCTTCCAGCCCGTAAAGGGTGTTGACCTTCCTTTTGAAAGGAAGGAAGAAGGTGTTATTTCGTATGATTCGTTTAAATTCCAGACTGAAAAGTCGTTTGTAAAGGGGATGTTGAAACGCTTTTTTGGATTTACCGTTAAAAGCGTGATGAGTCTTGAAAGAGTTATGATGTTCTTATTTACAAGATAAGTATAAAGAAGGGGGAAAGCGGTCTCGATTCCGACTATTCCTGACGCGCTTAACTTAAAGCTTTTTGGTTTTTCCTCCGCACTGTGGGGTGCATGGTCAGTTGCAACCATGTCAATGGTGCCGTCCGTGAGCCCTTCCAAAAGTGCGTCCTGGTCTTTCTTATTTCCAATCGGCGGATTCATTTTGAAGCGTCCGTCATCGGAAACAGCTGAATCATTAAGAAGAAGATAGTGCGGTGCAGTCTCACAGGTCACATCCACGCCGGATGCCTTTGCATCCCTTATAAGCTCCACGCTTTCCTTACAGGAGATGTGGCACACGTGGAATGAGACTTTAGTTTCGTCCGCAAGCTTAAGGTCCCGCTCGATTTCCTTCCATTCACTTTTTTTATCGGGAAGGAATGAGTTATCCTCACAGTGTGCAACTATCATCTTAGAAAGGGACTTTGCCTTAAGCATTGCCTCACGCATCATGTCCACATCCTGGACGCCCTTTCCGTCATCAGAGAAGGCTATCGCCGATTCTGCCATCCCTTCCATGTCCGAAAGAAGTTTTCCTTCCTCGTTAACGGTAATTGACCCGTAAGGATAGATATTTATGGCGGCATCACTTTTAATTATGGAAAGCTCTACATTTAAGTGATCAGCTGAATCGGGTACAGGATTAAGATTTGGCATCGTGCAGACTGCAGTATAGCCTCCTGCGGCCGCTGCCTGCGAACCTGTCCTAATCGTTTCCTTATAAGAAAAACCCGGTTCCCTGAAATGTACATGTACATCGCAGAAACCGGGGAAAAAAGTATATTCAGAATCTTTTGAAAGGGAAGAGAGCATTTCCTCACTCACCAGGGGGGAAAATGAGGGTGAACCTGGAATCGCGGGTATGCTGATGCTGTAACCTTGTACCATGGGAATGCCTCCTTCTGCTTTTTGACGATTTTAACTTTAAAAGCACTTTATTGTCAATCCGATAAAATTATCCAAAAATTATTCTGGAAATTGATGATAATTATACGCTTTGTCAATTGACCGGTTATAACTTTGTTTGATATCTTTTAAATGTATTTTTAATGGCGTACGATAACTGACGGATTAAGTGGAGCACCACATGAAGTCGTATGTAATATGTCGACCGTCTGGGCAGCTTGATCTAAATGGGTCAAACTGCCCTCTTTTATGAGTAAAGGAGACGATATGGGAAGAGTAGGTCTTATACTTGGGAGCAAGTCGGATTTTCCAACAGCCGAGAAGGCGCTTTCTGTACTTCAGGAATTCAACATTCCTGTCGAAGTGCACATTCTGTCCGCCCACCGGAGCCCTGATGAAGCAAGGAGATTTGCATCATCGGCACGGGAGGGCGGTTTTTTAGTTTTGATTGCTTTTGCCGGAATGGCAGCCCACCTTGCCGGGGCGCTGGCAGCCAATACGACACTTCCCGTTATCGGGGTTCCCTGCAAGGGAAGCTTCTTTGACGGGATGGATGCACTGCTTTCTACTGTAATGATGCCGCCGGGAATTCCGGTAGCGACAGTGGGAGTGGATGCAGGAAAGAACGCAGGCCTCCTGGCAGTTGAGATTATGGCGGCAACCGATAAGGAACTTGCCGAAAAGCTCATGGAGTACCGTAGGAAAGCAACCGAGGATGTTTTAAGGACAGACGCGGAGTTTAATACAAAATATAGCAGCAAATGATCATTTTAAAAAAAGCAGAAAAGGAGAACAAAAAAATGAACAAGGTTTATACCGGAAAAACAAAGGATGTATTCGCACTTGAAAACGGAAACTATCTTCTTAAGTTTAAGGATGACTGCACGGGTAAAGACGGCGTGTTCGATCCCGGTGAAAATTCTGTAGGTCTTCAGATTGAAGGTGTCGGCGATGTCAACCTTAGAATGTCAATCTACTTCTTTGAAAAGATCAACGCTGCAGGAATCCGTACACACTTCGTAAGTGCTGACCTTGCAAATACAACAATGGAAGTCCTTCCCGCAAAGGTTTTCGGAAAGGGTCTTGAGGTTATCTGCCGTTACAAGGCTGTAGGAAGCTTCTTCCGCCGTTACTCAGATTATATTGAAGAGGGAGCTGACCTTCCGGCATATGTTGAGATGACCTTTAAGAATGATGAGAAGGGTGATCCGCTCGTAACAAAGGACGGCCTTATCACACTTAACGTAATGACGGCTGAGCAGTATGACGACATCAAGGACATGACCCAGAAGATCACAAAGATCGTTGCTGACGATCTTGCTGAAAAAGGACTTGTTCTCTATGACATCAAGTTCGAGTACGGCTACGATGCAGACGGCAAGGTAATGCTCATCGACGAGATCGCATCAGGAAACATGAGAGTATATAAGGATGGACAGTACATCGATCCCATGACTCTCTCTGAACTCTTCTTTGCATAATGGGCGGATACTTCGGAGCGGTCGCTAAATCGGATGTGGTAATGGACGTGTTCTTCGGAACCGATTACCACAGCCACCTGGGTACAAAATCCGGCGGACTTACCCTGTGGGACAGGGAAAAGGGTTTTAACAGGGAGATCCACTCCATCACAAATACCCCGTTCCGCACAAAATTTGAAAAAGAAATCATTGACATAGTCGGAACTTCAGGAATCGGCTGCATCAACGATACTGATCCCCAGCCACTTCTGGTCCGTTCACATTTAGGGCTCTATGCCATCATGGTGACAGGTATCATCAATAACGCCGAGGCGCTCGCGACAAACTACTTAAAGAGCCACGAGGGACAGTTCATGGCATTAAGCAGCGGTAAGATAAACCAGACTGAGCTTGCGGCGGCCATCATCAATGAGCAGGACTCGATAGTAAACGGCATAAAGCACTTAAGGGACGTGATTGACGGTTCCCTTACCCTGATGATCCTCACCGACAGGGGTGAAATCATTGCGGCCCGTGACAAGTACGGCAGGATTCCCGTACATATAGGGCGAAAGGAAGACGGATACTGCGTGGCCTTTGAGTCCTTCGCCTATAAAAAGCTGGGATACTCCGATGCAAGGGAACTTGGACCCGGTGAGATAGTAAAGCTTACACCTGACGAGATAATAGAGCTTGAGCCCCCCGGAAAGGAAATGCGCATCTGCGCATTCCTATGGAGCTATTACGGATATTCAAACTCATGTTACGAAGGCGTGAACGTAGAGGTAATGAGATACCGTAACGGTGAACTCATGGCCCGGAACGAGGAACATAACCGTACAATGCCTGAGGTTGATTACGTTGCGGGAGTTCCGGATTCCGGAATCGCACATGCCATAGGTTATGCCGCTGAAAGCGGTATCCCGTATGCAAGACCTTTAATTAAGTACACACCCACCTGGCCCAGAAGCTTCATGCCTGAAAACCAGAACGTCCGTAACCAGGTGGCAAGGATGAAACAGATACCCGTTGATGAGCTCATAAGGGGAAAGAACCTTCTGTTCATCGACGACTCAATAGTTCGTGGCACACAGCTCAGGGAGACTGTCGATTTCCTCTATGAGTCAGGTGCAAAGGAAGTGCACGTAAGAAGTGCATGCCCGCCTGTAATGTTTGCCTGCAAGTACCTTAACTTCTCAAGGAATAATTCAGTCATGGGTCTCATGGCCAGAAAGACCATCCAGGAGATTGAAGGCGACGAGGGCAGCAGTCATCTTACGGAATATGCTGACGGCTCCACTGAGCGCGGGCAGTGCCTCTGCAGGACAATAAGTAAACGTCTGGGATTTGATTCACTCGGATTCCAGTCACTTGACGGGCTTCTGGAAGCCATCGGTCTTCCAAGGGAACAGATCTGCACTTACTGCTGGACAGGAAAGGAATAAACATGGAAAACTCATATTCGGAAAGCTATGCGGCAGCAGGCGTCAACATCAACGCCGGTTACGAGGGCGTTCAGCTCATGAAAAAGGATGTTGCCTCAACATTTACTCCCGAAGTGCTTACTGGAATCGGAGGCTTCGGCGGACTTTTTGCGCCTGATCTTTCAGGAATTAAGGAACCTGTCCTTGTTTCAGGAACCGACGGAGTGGGGACAAAGCAGAGGATAGCACAGCTTATGGAAAAGTTTGACACAGTCGGCATCGACTGTGTCGCCATGTGCGTGAATGACATCATCTGTTGCGGGGCAAAGCCTTTATTCTTCCTTGATTACATTGCAATCGGAAAGAACATACCTGAGAAGGTCGCAACCCTTGTTTCAGGTGTGGCGGAGGGCTGCAGGCAGTCCGGCTGCGCACTCATCGGCGGTGAGACGGCAGAACACCCCGGTACAATGACGGCTGACGATTTTGACCTTGCAGGTTTTTCAGTGGGAATCGTTGATAAATGTAAGATAATCAACAATGATGAAATGAAGGCAGGGGACGTTATCATCGCACTTCCTTCCACAGGCATTCATTCAAACGGTTTCTCTCTTGTAAGAAAGGTGTTTGATGTTGAGAATGCTGATCTTTCAAAGTATTATGATGAGCTTTCGATGTCAATCGGCGAGAGCCTTCTTATCCCCACAAAAATTTATGTGAAGCCCGTCCTTAACGCCCTGGAAAAATCCGTCATTCACGGTATCAGCCATATAACGGGTGGCGGCTTCTACGAGAACATCCCGCGTTCCATCCCGGACGGACTGGGTGCAAAGGTTGTAAAGAGTGATGTTAAGACACCGGCCATCTTTAAGATAATGCAGTCAGTCGGAAACATTCCTGAAAGGGACATGTTCAACACATTCAACATGGGTGTCGGGATGACGGTCATCTGTTCGGAAGACACCGCTGATGCCGCAATCGCCTCATTTAAGGCGGACGGAATCGACGCATACGCTATCGGTACCGTGGTGGCTTCAGAAGAAAAGATAAGTTTTGTATAAGTAAAAGGAGAAGAAAGATGCAGGAAAAGGCAAGAATAGCAGTACTTGTTTCGGGCGGCGGAACGAATCTCCAGGCACTCATTGATGCCGAGAAGCAGGGAATAATAAAAAGCGGCGAGATCGTGCTTGTAATAGCCAACAATCCCAATGCGTACGCCCTCACACGCGCCCGGAATGCCGGAATCGCAACATATGTGATAACTAAGAAAATGACCGGAAGCCAGGAGGCCTTTGAGGAATCCATTAAGAAGGCGCTTTCTGATGCTCAGATTGACCTTATCATCCTTGCCGGATTCATGAGCATTCTTTCTTCTGATTTTACATCATGTTATGACCATAAGATAATCAATGTGCACCCGTCACTTATCCCCTCATTCTGCGGAAAGGGAATGTACGGCCTCAAGGTTCATGAGGCGGCCCTTGCAAGAGGAGTCAAGGTGACGGGTGCAACTGTTCACTTCGTAAATGAAATCCCTGACGGAGGCGATATAATCATCCAGCAGCCCGTCAAGGTACGTGAAGGGGACACACCCGAGATCCTCCAGAAGAGAGTCATGAGGCAGGCGGAATGGATAATTCTGCCGAAGGCGGCTGAAGTAGTTTCTAAGTCAATTCTGGAAGAAAAGGAGCAAGCATGAAGATAATGGTTGTGGGCGGCGGCGGCCGTGAGCATGCAATAATCAAGAGCCTCAGGAAGAATAAGGAGATCACTGAGATCTATGCACTTCCGGGAAACGGCGGAATGACAGGAGATGCCATCTGTGTAAATATCGGTGCAAAGGACATTGAGGCACAGGTAAAGTTTGCAGTTGAAAATAAGATTGATTATGCGGTCATCGCTCAGGATGACCCGCTTGCACTTGGAGCAGTGGACGCACTCACGGAGGTGGGAATTCCCGCTTTCGGACCTTGCGCCAGGGCAGCCGAGATTGAAAGCAGCAAGGTCTTCTCAAAGGACCTTATGAAGAAATACAATATCCCCACGGCCAGATACGAGGTATTTGATAATTCAGCTGATGCACTTAAGTACCTTGAAACGGCTGAAATCCCCATCGTCGTAAAGGCTGACGGACTTGCACTTGGAAAGGGTGTTACCGTGGCAATGACGCGTGAGGAGGCCATGAATGCAGTTAAATACGCCATGGAAGACAAAGTTTTCGGGGCTTCAGGCGAGAAAATAGTAATAGAGGAATATCTTGAGGGACCGGAGGTTTCAGTTCTTTCCTTCACTGACGGAAAGGTCGTAAAGCCCATGGTTTCCTCAATGGACCATAAGAGGGCACACGATAATGACGAGGGCCTTAACACTGGCGGAATGGGAACCGTAGCACCAAACCCCTTCTATACAGAGGAAATCGCTGACATCTGCATGGAGACCATTTTCCTTCCGACCATCAATGCAATGGTGGCTGAGGGAAGACCGTTTAAGGGATGTCTTTACTTCGGGCTCATGCTCACCAAAAACGGACCCAAGGTAATCGAGTATAACTGCCGTTTCGGCGATCCCGAGACACAGGTAGTGCTTCCACTTTTAGAGTCTGACCTTCTTACGGTATTGAAGGCCACAACTGACGGGACACTTGCTGAAACTGAAGTTAAATTCAGTGACGGTGCGGCATGCTGCGTTGTCATGGCTTCAGACGGATATCCCGCTTCATATAAGAAGGGATTTGAAATCACAATGACCGATGCAGCAAAGGAATTCACCTACTGTGCTGGCGTAAGGGAAGAGAACGGAAAGCTTTACACAAACGGGGGCCGTGTCCTCGGAGTAATCGCCACGGCCGATAACCTTAAGGATGCCGTGAAGAAGGCATATGAGAGGGTTCCCGAGGTGAACTTTGAAAACGCATACTACAGAAAAGACATTGGTAAGAGATCCCTTTCGGCACTGGAGGCTTAAATGGTATACAGAGTATTTGTTGAGAAAAAGGAAGGCTTCGCGCCTGAATCCGCAAAGCTTTTAAAGGACTGCAGGGATTTCCTGGGAATCCCCGGACTTAAGGACGTAAAGGTCATAATCCGCTATGACGTTGAGGACATTGAGAAGGAAACCTTTGACTATGCAAGAAATACCGTATTTTCAGAGCCCCAGACTGATGACACGTATGACGAGCTTCCCATAAGCGACGCTGATTACGTTTTTGCCGTTGAGCCGCTTCCGGGTCAGTTTGACCAGCGTTCAGACTCAGCTGCACAGTGCATCCAGCTCATGATGAAGGGAAACCGTCCATTAGTAAAGGCCGCAAAGGTTTATAAGCTTTACGGGGCTTTAAGTGAGGCTGAGATCGAAAAGATCAAGAAGTATGTCATTAACCCTGTTGAGGCAAGGGAGGCGGAGCTTTCAAAGCCGGAATCATTAAAGACAAAGATGCCTGAGCCAAAGGATGTTGCAGTCCTTACCGGTTTCATCACGATGGATGATGAGGCCTTAAAGGCATATGGTGCGGAGCTGGGTCTTGCAATGGACGGGGATGACATTGTTTTCCTAAGGAATTACTTCCGTGACACTGAACACCGCGACCCGAGCATCACCGAGATAAGGATAATCGATACCTACTGGTCAGACCACTGCCGTCATACCACGTTCCTTACAAACCTTGAAAACATAAGCTTTGAGAGGGCTGACGTAAAGGCATCATATGAGAATTATAAAAAGGTAAGGGAAGAGGTATACGGCGAAAGAATAGGGAAAAAACCCGAGACCCTCATGGACCTTGCAACAATCGGTGCAAAGGCATTAAAAAAGCGCGGGGGCTTAAAGAACATCGACCAGAGCGAGGAGATAAATGCCTGCTCGATAAAGATTCCTGCAAACATTGACGGCGAGGAGAAGGAATACCTCCTCATGTTCAAGAATGAGACGCATAACCATCCCACTGAGATTGAGCCGTTCGGTGGTGCTGCCACATGTATCGGAGGATGCATAAGGGATCCGCTTTCAGGAAGGGCGTATGTTCATCAGGCCATGAGACTTACAGGCTGCGGCGACCCCAGAAAGACACTTGCGGAGACAATCGAGGGAAAGCTTCCCCAGAGACAGCTTGCACAGACCGCTGCTGCAGGTTATTCGTCATATGGTAACCAGATCGGACTTGCAACGGGACACGTGGCAGAAGTCTATCATGATGGTTACATTGCAAAGCATCTTGAGTGCGGCGTTGTGGTTGCCGCAGCTCCCGTTGAAAATGTCGTACGTCTTAGCCCTGAACCTGGTGACCGCGTAATCCTTCTGGGCGGTCGTACCGGACGTGACGGAATCGGCGGAGCCACAGGTTCATCAAAATCACATAACAAAAAATCACTTGTGACCATGGCCAGCGAGGTGCAGAAGGGTAATGCCCCTGAAGAGCGTAAGATACAGCGCCTCATGAGGAATCCTGAGGTCACGACACTCATAAAGCGCTGCAACGACTTTGGGGCAGGCGGCGTGTGCGTTGCCATCGGTGAGCTTGCTGACGGTCTCAAGATCAATCTTGACGCGGTAAGAAAGAAATATGAGGGACTTGACGGGACAGAGCTTGCTATTTCAGAGTCACAGGAAAGAATGGCGGTTGTCGTTGCCGTTTCTGACGTTGACAAGTTCATTGCTGCCGCAGATGCAGAAAACCTTGAGGCTTATGAGGTTGCAGTCGTTACGGAAGAACCCCGTATGACCATGACCTGGAGGGGAAAGGTCGTAGCAGATCTCTCAAGGGAGTTTTTAAGTACGAACGGAGCCGCAAAGCATGCTGACGTATGCGTAGCTGAACATACAGGCGATGCCCCAAAGGCATTCGGTAACCTTAAGGAAATGGCAGCGGATCTCCGTGTAGCCTCAAGACGCGGCCTTATCGAAAGATTTGACTCCACGATCGGGGCCGGAACAGTCCTTATGCCGTTTGGCGGAGTTAAGCAGAGGACACCCGAGGCCGTAATGGCCGCACTTATCCCCACACTTCCAGGATCACACACTGACACCGCAAGTGTTATGAGCTGGGGCTTTGATCTGGAACGCATGAGTGAGGATCCTTATAACGGTGCAAAGGAAGCAGTTTATACGTCAGTTGCAAAGCTTGTGGCGGCTGGCGCCGATTACCGTGAAGCTTATCTCACATGCCAGGAGTTCTTTGAGAAGTTAAGAAATGAGCCAAAGCGCTGGGGCAAGCCGTTTGCGGCACTTTTAGGAGCACTTGACGCACAGCTTGAACTGGGTGTTGCCTCCATAGGAGGAAAGGACTCCATGTCAGGATCGTTCATGGAAATGGATGTTCCTCCCACATTCATTTCATTTGCCATTTCCCCAATTGATGCAAAGGACGTCATCAGCAGTGCATTTAAGGCTGCAGGACATCCTGTATACCTCTTCAGTTCAGATGACAGGAATGATCTTTATGAGAAATTCCTCAGTCTTTCAAGGGAAGGAAAGGTGTTATCGGCGAGAGCCTCCGAATATGGAAGCGCTGAGGCCGTAATGAAGATGTCTTTCGGTAACTCAATCGGATTTAAGGGTGAGTTTAAGGAGGCAAAGGCAGGAGACATCATCGCTGAACTTGCGGAAGAAGCTGACATGCCTGAGGCAGTACTTCTTGGATATACCACCGGAAGCGGCATGATTGAGGCTCAGGGTGAATCAGTAAGCATCGAGGAACTCTATGAAATCAACGAGTCCGTCCTTAAGGATGTGTATCCCTTTAAGGCGGCAGATACCGGGGACCCCGTAATACCTGTATATGACAAAAAGGAAAACATTGCACCCGCAGTAAAGGTTGTTTCGCCCAAGGTCATCATTCCGGTATTCCCGGGAACCAACTGCGAGTACGACATGGCAAGGGCCTTCATGGATGCAGGTGCTGATCCGGAAATCTTTGTCATCAACAACCTTACAAAGGACGGGGTTGCAAAGAGTGCGGAGGACTTCGCAAAGAAGGTTTCAAAGTCACAGATCATAGCCATCCCCGGAGGTTTCTCAGGCGGAGACGAGCCGGACGGTTCAGCTAAATTCATTACCGCATTCTTCAGGAATCCTGAGATAAAGGAGCAGGTAATGAAACTTCTTCGTGAACGTGACGGACTGATGCTTGGTATCTGCAACGGATTCCAGGCACTCGTAAAGCTCGGGCTTGTTCCATACGGTGAGATCCGCGACATGGATCCGGAATGCGCAACACTTACATACAACACAATCGGACGCCACCAGTCATGCATCGTAAGGACAAAGCTTGTTTCAGCGAAGTCTCCATGGTTCAGCAAGGCGGAAGCCGGTTCAGTCTACAGTGTTCCCATTTCGCACGGCGAGGGAAGGTTTGTCGCACCAAAGGCACTTATTTCAGAACTTATTGCAAACGGACAGGTTGCCACACAGTATGTTGACCTTTCCGGAAATCCTTCAATGGATACAACATTTAACCCCAACGGCTCATTCATGGCCATTGAGGGCATCACCTCACCTGACGGCAGGATACTCGGCAAGATGGGACACAGCGAAAGAAAGAACGCTTATCTTTACGAAAACATCCCCGGTGAGTATGACATGAAGATATTTGAGTCAGCTGTTAGTTATTTCAGAAAGGCCTGATTTATGAATTTCTCAGAGTGGGACGGTTTCAGAAGCGGTAACTGGACGGAAGTAATCGATGTCAGAAGCTTCATCAACAATAACTATACCTCATACTATGGTGATGCATCTTTTCTTTCGGGACCTACGGAAAGAACAAGACGGTCCCTTGCGGAATTAGAGCGTCTTAAAAAACTTGAGCAGGAAAAAGGGGGTGTCCTTGACATAGACACCTCTACGGTATCATCGCTATGCAATTATGCACCCGGATATCTCACTGATGAGGACATCATAGTGGGCCTGCAGACGGATGCACCGCTAAAGCGCGGAGTGAATCCGTTTGGCGGTATCAGGATGGCAAGGGAAGCCTGCGAATCCTACGGCTATAAGCTTTCGGACAAGATAGAAGAGTATTTTACATACCGTACGACGCATAATGACGGTGTTTTCAGAATCTATACCGATGAGATGAAGGCCGCCCGCCACTGTGCATTACTTACGGGTCTCCCCGATGCATACGGACGCGGAAGAATCATCGGCGACTACCGCCGTATCGCTCTTTACGGAACAGACAGGCTTATCGAGGAAAAGAAAAAAGACAAGGTGGCGCTTGGTAAGAACTACATGGATGTTGAAAACATCCGTCTCATGGAAGAACTCTACCAGCAGATAAATTTCCTTGGAAAGCTTAAGGAAATGGCCGGCATGTACGGTTATGACATCAGCCGTCCTGCAAAGGATGCACGTGAGGCCATCCAGTGGACTTACTTTGGTTACCTTGCAGCCAACAAGGAGCAGAACGGTGCTGCCATGAGCTTTGGCCGTACGTCCACCTTCTTTGACATCTACATTGAGCGTGACCTTAAGAGGGGAACCCTCACTGAGGAAAAGGCACAGGAGCTTATAGATGACCTGGTGCTTAAGCTCCGCTGCGCAAGACACTTAAGGACACCTGAGTATAACGAACTTTTCGGCGGGGACCCGATGTGGATCACTGAGTCTGTGGGAGGAATGAACCTTAACCACAGGACCCTCGTCACAAAGACATCCTTCAGGATACTCAACACGCTTTATAACTTAGGTCCTGCACCGGAGCCGAATCTTACAATTCTCTGGAGCCATGCGCTTCCTGACGGATTCAAGAAGTTCTGTGCAAAGCTTTCAATCGACACGGATTCCATCCAGTATGAAAACGATGACCTCATGAGGCCGCAGTTCGGGGATGATTATGCCATCGCCTGCTGCGTATCAGCCATGAAGGTGGGAAAGCAGATGCAGTTCTTCGGCGCAAGGACGAACCTTGCAAAGCTTCTTCTTCTTGCCATAAACGGCGGAACGGATAACGTTTTCGGGACAAAGATAGGCCCGCAGATGGGGCCGATGGAGGATGAGGTCCTTACGTATGACGCAGTAATGGAGAGGTTCAGGATATATCTTGACTGGCTCTGCAACCTCTACGTGAATACCATGAACTGCATCCACTACATGCATGACAAGTATGCCTATGAGAAGACCCAGATGGCCCTTCATGACACCAACGTGCAGCGTCTCATGGCCTTTGGCGTGGCCGGACTTTCTGTTATTACCGACTCACTTTCCGCAATACGTTTTGCAAAGGTTAAGCCCGTAAGAGATGAGAGCGGACTCATAGTTGATTTCATTACAGAGGGGGAATTCCCGAAGTATGGAAATGACGTGAATGAAGTTGACGAGATGGCTGAAAACATGCTTGTAATGGTACATGATGCCTTAAGGAAGACACCTGCCTACCGTGGTGCCGTTCACACCTTAAGTGCACTAACCATCACTTCAAACGTTGTTTACGGAAAAAAGACAGGCGCTACACCTGACGGAAGAAAGAAGGGTGAGCCCTTTGCACCCGGTGCGAATCCGATGCATAACCGTGAGGAAAACGGTGCCCTGGCTTCGCTCAACTCTGTTTCAAAGCTTCCGTATTCATCTACGTCAGACGGAATTTCAAATACCTTCTCAATCATTCCTGATGCACTTGGAAAGAATGATGATGAGAGGATGCAGAACCTTGTAAACATCCTTGACGGCTATTTCCTTAATGACGCACATCACATCAACGTTAATGTAATGAACCGTGAGACACTTTTAAAGGCATATGAGCATCCGGAGGATTATCCGAACCTTACGATCCGTGTTTCAGGATATGCAGTCAACTTTGTAAGGCTTTCAAGGGAGCAGCAGAGGGAGGTGCTGATGAGGACCTTCCATCAGGCAGTGTGATGAAGGGAAGGATCAGTTCATTTGAGAGCCTTGGAACGGTGGACGGTCCCGGCGTGAGGAATGTTGTATTCATGCAGGGATGTCCATTAAGGTGTGCCTGCTGTCATAATCCTGAGACCTGGGACGTCAACGGCGGAAAAGAAACTGATTCCATAGAGCTTTCAGAGAGAATTTTAAGATACAGAAATTATTTCGGCCCGGAGGGCGGAGTCACCGTATCAGGCGGTGAGCCGCTCCTTCAGGCTTCTTTTGTTGCCGAGCTTTTTAGTATCTTAAAAAAAGCAGGAATAAATACGGCACTTGACACTTCAGGGTGCCTGTGGAACGAGGACGTTGAAAGACTTCTTTCGGTTACTGACCTGGTTCTCCTGGACCATAAATTCGCGACGGAAGAGGACTACGTTAAATATACGAAGGGTTCCCTGAAAAGGACGGAAGATTTTCTTTCAGAGCTTCAGAAGAGGGATATTCCCACATGGATACGTCGTGTGATCATTCCCGGCATAAATGACGATGAGGCTTCCTCACGGCAGCTGCTTGAACTTGAAAAAAGGTTTTCCTGCATAAAAAAGACAGAGCCTCTCCCCTTCAGAAAGCTCTGTCTTAGTAAGTACGAATCCCTTGGAATCGATTTTCCCCTTAAAGATGTCCGCGAGGCGGACGAAGGGGATATCGCGAAGGTCTTCGGGTTTTACTGATGAACGTATACCGGCATTCCCACGTAGACAAGGTCATATAGTGCAGGAACCCTTGCAGGTGGAAGATTCACACATCCGTGTGAGCCCGCATACTGATAGATGGTTCCGGCAAACTTTCCTCTCCAGTTTGCATCATGAAGACCACATCCGTTATAGAAGGGCATCCAGTAGTCAACCCAGTTTTTCCATGCAGGAACACCTTCTTTGTTTCTCGGTCCCATCAGATACCTCCCGGTCTCCTTTGACTGAATGGAGAATACTCCTTCAGGCGTATTGTGGCCGTCCGCAGTGCAGCCGGTAACACAGTATGAATCCCAGTAAAGTACGTTGTTACGGTAGCAGTAAACATGCTGTTCCGTTATTACGACCTCGACAACATCGGGGTAACCCGTGGTGTTTTCCCTGAGGCAGTAGCCTTCTATAAGGTTTGCAGGATCTACCGTAAGGTTTGATGAGTCACGTGCGGCTGCCTTTGCCCCTTCCGCAATCATTACACCTTCCCCGTCAAACTGGTAATTGACACCGTCTATCTCACGGAATGTATCCTTAAGCTTTGAACCATGATCGTAATACTCCCAGCTGCCGGGTGCAAACTCATTCCATCCGGTGTAACCGGGGCCTATATCGGCTGCCAGTGAATTTATGGCGGTGGCGGCGGACATGATAAATGCCATGGTGAAGCAGATGATTACCTTTTTTGAAACCCTGTGAAACATAGTTCCCCCTAATACTCTAAGATGAAAACATTATAAAGCATTAAGGACGATATGTGTTCTTTCGGTTTTCTTACGAATCCGAAATTCTCATCAGAAAAGAAGCTGCTTTTTCCTACGACGGTATTTATTATGGAAACAGCGGCAGGCTTACCGCTGCAAGGCACGATGAAAATGAAATCCTGCGTGATGTTCCACGGAGAAAAAGTGTATAATCGTTAGCTGTAAGGGCTATATCAGCATTCTTTGTCAAGATGAAGTTGATCACGTTCTGTGCATCCTCCGGAACCATCGGATTTGAAACAAATTTTGCATTTGATTTTGTCCTGAACAAGAGCATGCTGCGGTCCCCGATTTCGACCTTGCCTTCATTGACTGTCAAAAGTGGTTTTGACATTCCGTAAGCCAGAGAGAATACATTTCTGTGCGCCATCTTGCGGATGACTTTGATTTCACTGATATCATCATACTTAAGCGTGATGCCGGGCCTGTCGATGAAGAAACCTTCGCCGTTGTCATAGAAACTGAATCCGAAATATCTGAGTGATTCAGCTGTAAAGGCGGGTTTTGAGGTGTCCATGTCAGACATGTATTCTGATGTGCCGTTTTCTTTATTATATGAAACTGATTTTGAAAGCTTTATGCTTGAAAAAACGGTGATTAAAAGGCATATGAATGCAGCTGTGGACAAAAGGCCCGGAAATGCCCTTACTAATGATAATACGGTGTTTGTTCCGGTAAGGGGAAACAGAACGGCCCTTGCAATGGCACATAATAAAATAATCCCACCTAAAACAACGTACATTGTTCTTGTTTTTTTCTGCGGTTGTCCATGAATACTACCTCCTTGTTATGACACAGTATAATCAAATATACCAAAGTGTGAATAAAAGGTTAAATATTCAGTCAAAAACTA